>JBKEBY010000030.1:0-23670 GCA_047973445.1 Pseudomonas sp. | reverse complement strand
CACCGACCGATCAATCCTAGCCAGAAGCGCAGGGTCGATGGACCTTTCCACATCCAGAACGTGAACGCCTACGACAGCCGGTTGAAGGGCTGGATGATTCCCTTTCATGGTGTGGCCACCAAGTACCTGACGCATTACTTGGGATGGCGTCGCCTGCTCGAACGTCATAAGACCCAGCTCAATCCATTGATTTGCTTGAGGGAAGCGCTGGGACGAGCGGCTATGCAACAGCTAACTCAGACATAGCCAAAAAGAAAGGGAGCGGCCGTGAGGTTCGCTCCCTTTTTTGCGTCATTCCGGGGAAAACTGTGGCCTAGTCGTTCCGTGCCAATACGCAGCGGTTCCGGCCGGAGTTCTTGGCTTCATAGAGCGCCTGGTCGGCGCGCCGCAATAATCGCTCGTAGTCAGGATGGCCATCATGCACGGCGATACCGATGCTGACGGTTACCTTGATCTGTACGCCCTGGAGTAGACGAAAGCTGTCCTCGGCGATGCGTTGACGCAGCTTTTCCGCAGCCTGGGTGATCTTTTGTGCATCGATGTCCACCAGTACCAGCAGGAACTCCTCGCCGCCCAGGCGGAATGCATAATCGCCGCCACGGGTATTATTCGACAGGGTCGTCGCTACCTGTTGCAAGACCTGGTCACCGCCGTCATGGCCGTGAGCATCATTGATATGCTTGAAGTGATCGACATCGACGATCAGGACACCGAATGAGCCTCCTGCCTGACGGCTGTAGAGCATCTCCTTGGTCATCACCACCGGCAGGAACTTGCGGTTGAGCAGGCGCGTCAGCACATCGCGACCGGCTTCCAGCTCGTTGGCCTGCTCGAACAAGCTATCGAGCAGAAAGCGGATTGAACGGGTCTGCTCGCGAACGCGGTGCAGGCTACCCAGGCTGTTCTGCTCTTTTCCGGCCTCGGCCAGGGCTTGCAGTTCGAGGTCGATCTGCATGATGTAGTCGAGAATGCTGGCTGACTCGGGCGTACCCTGAAATGCATGGGAAGCCTTGTGGCGGAACCACAGGCCGAACTCGGAGCTCGCTAGGCGTGGCAGGCTTTCATAGCCTCTGCCGACGGCCAGATCGAACATCAGTTGGTTCTCCCAATCCAGCAAGGCGGCGCGCTGGCGTTCTTTCTCGGCCCCCTGGTTCTGTGAAACCGCGAATAGTCGATAAGCCTCCTCGGCACGTGAATTGCGGTCATGAGATTGCGAGTAGGCGAAGCAGATGACCTCGACAGCCAGGTCGATGATGTCGGCACCCAGGCGGGCGGCGTCGCGCCGAGTGACGGCTTCCGCCGCCTGCCGTTCGATAAGACGGCGCAGCCGCCCCTTCAGATAGCGCGCGCCACGCAGTACCAGACTGACCGGAATCTCGATGCGAGCGTGGACGTCGCCGATAGTCCGCTGCAGATCGATGACTGCTTCGAGGTCGTCCTCCGGCCTGGAGGTGAGCACCGTAAGCACCCAGCGCTGCATGGAGTGGCTGAGCCGGTTCTGGACCTGTTCGTGGGACAGGAATACCGCGGCGTGGGGATCGGCAAGCATCTGCTCGTAGAAATGGGTGGCCAGATCCCCGTTGCTCTGCTCGGCGACGCCATGCAGGACTGCGGCTGCCTCGGACGAGAATTGACCTAACAGGCGGCGCCATTCGCCCGCCAGCTGTTCGTTGGGAATGTGCTGCACGTAACCAGGTTCTCGGTGGTGTCCGGGGCAGCATCCCTGCTCTGCCCGGTGATGAATTGATCAGCTTGCGTTGCGGGCCTGTTGCTCCAGGATCTGTACCTGGGCGTTGATCCAGTCTTCGGCGCGCTGATTGAGCTCGGCGATGGCACGCGGTGCCTCGCTGTCGGCATGCATGGCCGGACCAATGCATACCTGGATGGTTCCGGGACGTTTGCCCCAGCCCGCCTTGGGCCAGAACATGCCCGCATTGTGGGCAATCGGTAATATCGGCAGACCGGCATTGGCCGCCAGTGCCGCGCCGCTGCGGGAAAACTTGCCCTGCTGCCCAACCGGTACGCGCGTGCCCTCTGGGAAGATCAAAACCCAGGCGCCCTGCTCCAGGCGCTCATGACCCTCCTTGGCCACCTGGCGCAACGCCGCTTTGGGATTGTCGCGGTCGATGGCGATCGGCCTAACCAGCATCATTGCCCAGCCGAAGAACGGCACCCGCAGCAGCTCGCGCTTGAGCACTTGAGTAAGGGGCTCGAAATAAGCCGAGAGAAAGAAGGTTTCCCAGGTGCTCTGGTGCTTGGCGAGGATCACGCAGGGCCGCGGCGGAATGTTCTCCGTACCTTGTACTTCGTAGCGCAGGCCGATCAGCCACCGGCCCAACCAGACGGCACAGCGACACCAGTTCTGCACCACGAAGCGATAGCGCATACGGAACGACATGAACGGTGCGCAGACCAGGCACACCAGACACCAAGCGAATGCGCTGAAGGCCAGGAGGAAGTAGAACAGCGCGATGCGCAGGGGATACAGGAAGCTCATCGAGATTTCTCGAGCAGGTGATCGACAACCGCTGCCAGGTCATCGAAGATCTGGGTACCGGAGGGCAGCGTCCCTTCCAGGGTGCGCAGGCCCTTGCCGGTCCGGACCAGATAGGGTGTGCCGCCGAGCATCAGCCCGGCATGCAGGTCGCGGTGGCTGTCGCCGACGACGGGCACGTCTTTCAGGTCGGCCAGACCGAAATGCTCGGCGATGGTACGAAACAGACCGGGCTTGGGTTTGCGGCATTCGCAGCCATCGTCCGGTCCGTGCGGGCAGTGCACGATCAGGTCGATGCGCCCACCCTCCTCCATCACCAGTTGCTGCATCTTGAAATGCATGTCCTCGAGGGTGGAGGCGTTGAACATGCCACGTGCAAGCCCGGACTGATTGGTGGCCACCGCCACCGTCCAGCCCGCCTGGCTCAGGCGGGCTATGGCCTGCAGCGACCCGGGGATCGGAATCCATTCCTCCAGGGTCTTCACGTAGGCATCGGAGTCCTCGTTGATGACGCCGTCGCGGTCGAGCACGATCAGCTTCAACGGCTTAGCCAAGTGCGGAAATATCGGCGACGCCAAGGAACAGTCCTCGCAAACGAGCCAGCAGGGCATAGCGGTTGGCACGTACCGAAGCGTCCTCGGCATTGACCAGTACCGCCTCGAAGAAAGCATCCACCGGCGCGCGCAGGTGTGCCAGGCGCTCGAGCGCTTCGCGGTACTGGCGTGCTTCGGCCAGCGGCTGCACGGCCTGTTCGGCCTGCTGAACCGCCGAATACAGCGAGAACTCGGTAGCGTTATCGAACCAGCGTGGCTCGACGGTTTCCGGCAGCTTCGCCTCGAACTTGCCTAGCAGGTTGGAGACGCGCTTGTTGGCCGCGGCCAGGGCTTCAGCTTCCGGCAGCTTGCGAAACGCCTGTACAGCCTGTACGCGCTGATCGAAATCCAGCGCAGAAGCTGGCGCGACGGCGCGAACCGACAGGTAGGTCGCCACCTCGACGCCCTCGTCCTCGTAACGCGCACGCAGGCGCTCGAAAACGAACGCCAGCACTTGCTCGGAAAGCCCGCTGGCCTTCACTTGGCTGCCAAACTGCGCGATGGCGAAATCCACCGCCTTGACCAGATCCAGGTCCAGTTGCTTCTCGATCAGGATGCGCAGGATGCCCAGCGCCGCACGACGCAGTGCGTAGGGGTCCTTGCTGCCGGTGGGCAGCATGCCGATGCCGAAGATGCCGACGAGGGTGTCGAGCTTGTCCGCCACGGCGAGAATGGCGCCCGTGCGGGTGCTCGGCAGCTCGGCGCCGGCACCGCGAGGCATGTACTGTTCGTTCAGCGCCAGGGCGACGTCCTGTGGCTCACCGTCGTTCAACGCATAGTAATAGCCGGCGATGCCCTGCATCTCCGGGAACTCGCCGACCATCTCCGTCGCGAGGTCGCACTTACTCAGCAGGCCGGCGCGCGCCGCTTGCTGGACATCGCCTGCGGTGTTCTCTGCGATGAACGCCGCGAGTCGGGAAACCCGCACGGCCTTGTCGTAGACGCTGCCAAGTTGGGCCTGGAAAACCACGTTGCGCAGGCGCTCGTTGAAGCTTTCCAGTCGCTGCTTCTTGTCCTGTTTGAAGAAGAACTCGGCGTCGGTCAGGCGCGGACGCACTACCTTCTCGTTGCCGGCGACGATCTGCGCCGGGTCCTTCGATTCGATGTTGGCCACGGTGATGAAGCGCGGCAGCAGCTTGCCGTCTGCATCCAGCAGGCAGAAATACTTCTGGTTGTCCTGCATGGTGGTGATCAGTGCTTCCTGCGGCACTTCGAGGAAGCGTTCCTCGAACGAGCAGACCAGCGGCACCGGCCATTCCACCAACGCGGTCACTTCGTCGAGCAGTTCCGGTGGCACGATGGCGCTGCCGCTCTGTTCGCTCGCCAGCTGTTCCACGCGTTTGGCGATCAGCGCGCGGCGTTCGGCGAAGTCGGCGATCACATGAGCACCACGCAGGTCTTCCAGATAGCTGGACGGCTGGCTGATGCGCACGGGCGCCGGGCTGTGGAAGCGGTGGCCACGGGATTCGCGACCGGCGCGCTGGGCTAGGATCTCGCAATCGATGACCTGCTCACCGAAGAGCATTACCAGCCACTGCGTCGGACGCACGAACTCATCCTTGCGCGCGGCCCAGCGCATGCGCTTGGGAATCGGCAGTTCGTTCAGCGAGGCCTCGACGATGCCGGGCAGCAACTCGGCCGCCGGCAGGCCTTCGATGGTGCGGCTGAATTTCAGCTTGGGACCGCTGCAATCGATCTGCGCCAGCTCGACACCGCACTTGCGGGCAAAGCCCAGCGCGGCCTGGGTCGGCTCGCCCTCGGCGTCGAAGGCTGCCTGAATCGGCGGGCCGTCGAGGTTGACGCTGCGATCAGGCTGCTGGGTCGCCAGCTGTTCGACCAGTACGGCCAGGCGACGCGGGGCGGCATAGGCCTGCACTCGCGTGTGGCTCAGGCCGGCTTCTTTCAGGCCCTTTTCGATACCGCTGCGAAAGGCTTCGGCCAGTTTGCCCAGAGCCTTGGGTGGCAGCTCTTCGGTGCCCAGCTCGACCAGGAAATCTTGTGCACTCATTCTGCTGCCTCCAGCTTGGCCAGTACTTCGTCACGCAGGTCGGGTGTGGCCATGGGAAAGCCCAGCTTGGCGCGCGCCTGTAGGTAACTCTGCGCCACGGCACGGGCCAGGGTACGCACACGCAGGATGTACTGCTGGCGCGCGGTGACCGAAATGGCCCGGCGCGCATCGAGCAGGTTGAAGGTGTGTGAGGCCTTGAGCACCATCTCGTAGGTGGGCAGCGGAAGCTCCAGTTCGATCAGGCGGTTGGCTTCGGACTCGTAGAAGTCGAACAGCTCGAACAGTTTTTCGACGTTGGCGTGTTCGAAGTTGTAGGTCGACTGCTCCACCTCGTTCTGGTGGAACACATCACCGTAGGTCACGGTGCCGAAGGGACCGTCGGTCCAGATTAGGTCATAGACCGAATCAACGCCCTGCAGGTACATGGCCAGGCGTTCCAGGCCGTAGGTGATCTCGCCAGTGACCGGGTAGCACTCAAGGCCGCCGACCTGCTGGAAATAGGTGAACTGGGTGACTTCCATGCCGTTCAGCCAGACTTCCCAGCCCAGGCCCCATGCGCCGAGGGTCGGCGATTCCCAGTTGTCCTCGACGAAGCGCACGTCATGCACCGAGGTGTCGACGCCGATGCGGCGCAGCGATTCCAGGTACAGGTCCTGGATGTTGTCCGGGTTGGGCTTGAGGACCACCTGGAACTGGTAGTAATGCTGCAGGCGGTTGGGGTTCTCGCCATAACGGCCGTCGGCCGGGCGGCGCGAAGGCTGGACGTAGGCAGCGTTCCAAGTCTCGGGACCGATGGCACGCAGGAAGGTGGCGGTGTGGAAGGTACCGGCGCCCATTTCCATGTCATAGGGCTGCAGGACCACGCAGCCCTGCTCGGCCCAGTAGCTTTGCAGGGCGAGGATCAGGTCTTGGAAGGTGCGCACGGCAGGCGTAGGCTGAGTCAAAATTTCACCTGTGCTGGGCTTCGACAGAAAGCCTCGGAGTATACCCGATTCGCAGGCTTTCCCGACGCTGCCTGCTGCGTTTGGAAGATGCTTTCGATGAGCCATTCACCCTTTCAGGACGAGCCCATGCAGCGTTGTGCCTGGTGCAGCGACGATCCGCTGTATATCGACTACCACGATCACGAATGGGGCGTGCCGACCCGCGACCCGGATGTGCTGTTCGAGTTTCTGCTGCTCGAGGCGTTTCAGGCCGGACTGTCGTGGATCACGGTGCTGAAGAAGCGCGAACGCTACCGCGAAGTGCTGTTCGGCTTCGATCCGCAGCGCCTGGCGCGGATGACCGACGCCGAGATCGACCAGCTCATGCAGGACCCCGGCATCATCCGTAACCGTCGCAAGCTCGAAGCGGCACGCAACAACGCCCAGGCCTGGCTGCAACTGGAGGACCCGGTGGGATTCATCTGGTCCTTCGTGGGCGACCGGCCATTGGTCAATCGATACGCATCGCGCGAACAGGTGCCGGCGGTCACCGCCGAAGCCGAGACCATGAGCCGCGCCCTGAAGAAGGTCGGTTTCAGTTTCGTCGGCCCGACCATCTGCTACGCCTACATGCAGGCCTGTGGCCTGGTCATGGACCACACCCTCGATTGCCATCGTCACGCGCAACTGGTCGATGTGTCGGCAACGTCGGGTCCATCGATGCGGGTACACTAGCGACTTTGTTTTTTCTCGGGAGAGATCCTTGGACAAGTTCAAAGGTGCGCTGATAGTCGGGTTTCTACGACTGTTCGCCCTGCTGCCCTGGTCGATGGTACAGCGTATGGGTGCGCTGATCGGCTGGCTGATGTGGAAACTGCCCAACCGCTCGCGCGAGGTGGCGCGCATCAACCTGCGCAAGTGCTTTCCCGAACTGGGCGAGGCCGAACTGGAGCAACTGGTCGGCCGCAGCCTCAAGGATATCGGCAAGACCTTCACCGAGAGCGCCTGTGCCTGGATCTGGCCGGCGGACAAGACACTGCACCTGATCAAGGAAGTGGAAGGCCTGGAGGTGTTGGAACAGGCGCTGGCTTCCGGCAAGGGCGTGGTTGGTATCACCAGCCACCTGGGCAACTGGGAAGTGCTCAACCACTTCTATTGTGCGCAATGCAAACCGATCATTTTCTACCGTCCGCCGAAGTTGAAGGCGGTGGACGATCTGCTGCAACGGCAGCGGGTGCAGTTGGGCAACCGGGTTGCGCCTTCAACCCGTGAGGGCATCATCAGCGTGATCAAGGAAGTGCGTCGTGGCGGTTCGGTGGGTATCCCGGCCGATCCCGAGCCCAGCGAGGGCGCCGGGGTTTTCGTCTCCTTCTTTGCCACCCAGGCGCTGACCAGCAAATTCGTGCCCGGTATGCTCACTGGCGGCAAGGCGGTGGGCGTGTTCCTTCACGCCCTGCGGCTGGAGGATGGCTCGGGCTTCAAGGTGATTCTCGAAGCCGCGCCGCAGGAGATGTACAGCGAGGATATCGACGCCGCCGTTGCCTCGATGAGCCGCGTGATCGAAAGTTACGTGCGCCGCTGGCCGAGCCAGTACATGTGGACCATGAAGCGCTTCAAGAAGCGTCCGGCCGGCGAGGCTCGTTGGTACTGACCCAGGAAAAATAATAAATAAACCAGGAGGGATCCGTGACCAACCAACGCATGCACCCACGCGCCAGCATGAAATGCCGAATCCGCATCAGCCACGAATCCTTCGGCGATGTGCTGGCACAGACTCGCGACCTCTCGGACAGCGGGGTCTACGTCAAGCACCCCGATCTGGTCTCGTTGCAGCCGGGTGCCATCGTCCGTGGTCAGGTGCAGGATCTGCCCATCCCCGCCCCCGAGCTGCAAATGGAAGTGATGCGGGTGGACGCCGAAGGCGTAGGACTGCGGTTTATCCTGGCGGATTGATCGTTGCCGTAGGGCCGCCCTACGCAACGACCGGCGCGTTTCCGAAGCGCAATACAAGCCAGACACGTGAAATCAGGGGCGGGGTGCCTTGTCCAGCTTGCGCAGGAACACCGTCATCTCCTTCTCGGCCTGCTTGTCGCCATGGGCCTGCGCGGCAACCAGACCCTTTTCCCAGGCGGTTCGGGCGCCCTCCAGGTCACCGATGCTCTGCAAGGCCTTGCCGAGCAGCTTCCAGGCAGCTGAGTATCGGGCGTCCAGTTCGACGCAACGCTGCAGGTGTGCAGCAGCCTTTTCGGCATCGCCGGCGTCCAGATAGCCCTTGCCCAGGCCGAAGCGCAGCATGGGGTTGTCCATGCCCTGCGCCAGCATCTTTTCCAGCGATTCAAGCATCGGTGATCTCCTTCGCGACATTGCAAGTCGTCGGTCGTGTGATCGGCCACGCCTGCAGCTGTTTTCAGTGCGCCTCGTTGACCGCACTGAGAAACGCCTGGGTACGCTCCTGCTGCGGATTGCCGAACAGCTCGTCGGGGCTGCCCTGCTCATGAATGCGCCCCTCATTGAAGAAGCATACGCGGTCGGCGAACTCCCGGGCGAATCCCATCTGGTGGGTCACCATCAGCATCGTCAGGCTGTGGGCATCCCCGAGCCGGCGAATCACGTTCAGCACTTCCCCGCACAGTTCCGGGTCGAGCGCCGAGGTGACCTCGTCGAACAGCATCACCTTCGGCCGCATCGCCAGCGCGCGGGCGATGGCCACCCGCTGTTGCTGGCCGCCGGACAGTTGCGAGGGATAGTGATCGAGCTTGTCCTCCAGGCCGACCATGGCCAGCAGTTCCTCGGCCCGCTCGCGCGCTTGCGCCTTCGGCAGGCCGAGTACCTGCACAGGCGCTTCCATCACGTTCTGCAGGGTATTCATGTGCGGAAACAGGTTGAAGCTCTGGAACACCATGCCGACTTTGCCGCGCACGCTGCGCTGATGCCGTGCACTAGCAGGCACCAGTTGGCCGCCGGCGCCGGGCATGTGGGTTAGCGGCTCGCCATCGACCATGATCACGCCTTCGTCGATGTCCTCCAGGGTCATCAACGCGCGCAACAGGGTGGATTTTCCGGAGCCGCTCGGGCCGATGATGGCAACCTTCTCGCCGGCCTGGACATCCAGATCCAGATGGTCGAGCACGGTCAGGTCGCCATAGCGCTTGGTCACGCCACGAAATTGCACCATCGGCTCTTCGACGCTGGCTTCGGTGGGCTGGACGGGATTGGGCATCGATAGGTTCATCGGGCGAGCTCCATGCGGTTTTCCAGACGGCGCACGAACCAGGCGAGGCCGAGACTGAGAATGAGGAAGAACAGGCCGACCATGGTGATCGGCTCCAGGTAGCGGAAATGTTCGGAACCGATGTTCTTGGCCCGCTGCATGATTTCCACCACGGTGATGGCGGACAGCACGGGTGTGTCCTTGAGCATCGAAATCAGGTAGTTGCCCAGCGCCGGCAGGATCGGCCGCAGCGCCTGGGGCAGGATGATCTTGCGGTAGGCGGTGACGGCCTTCATGTTCAGTGCTGTGACCGCTTCCCACTGCGCGCGCGGCACCGCATCGAGTCCGGCGCGGTAGACCTCGGCGGTGTAGCAGGCGTAATGCAGGGCGATGCCGATGATGCCCGCCTGCAATGCCGTCAGGTTGAGGCCGTAGGCGGGGGCCACGAAGAACAGGAAATAGACCTGGATCAGCAAAGGTGTGCTGCGGATGAACTCGATCAGCCCGGTCACCGGCCAGGACAGCCAGCGCTGACGGCTGCGGCGGCCGACGGCAAGGAACAGCCCAAGTACGATGGCGATGCAGAAGCCGGCCAGGGTGATGCCGATGGTCTTGAGTGAAGCATCCAGCAAGCGCGGCAGGATGGCCCAGGCGAACTCCCAGTCGAAGAAATTCATGACAGGCCTCCGCGCATCCGGCCACGGGAGAGCCGCCGTTCCAGCGCCCGCATGGAGAAGTTGATGAGCTGCGCGAGAACGAAGTACATCAGCAGCGCCAGGCCGAAGATTTCCAGGGTCATCAGCGTCGCCTGATCCAGCTGGCGCGCGCGGAATGCCAGGTCCGACAGGGTGATCAGCGACACCAGCGAGGTGTTCTTCAGCAGCTCGATCAGCAGGTTGGTGCCCGGTGGGATCGCCGCCAGCAGCGCCTGCGGCAGGATGATGCGCCGCGTGCGCTGCCAGGCCGTCATGTTCAGCGCCTGGCAGGCTTCGTACTGGCCTTCGTGCACCGAGCGGATAGCGCCGCGCAGCACTTCCGCGCCGTAGGAGCCGATGTTGAGGCCCAGCCCGATGACGGCGACCTGAAAGGCGCTGAGGCTGATGTTGAACGGCGGCATCGGCAACACGAAATACAGCCAGAATAATTGCACCAGCAGAGAACTGCCGCGAAAGAGCTCGATATAGGTGACCGCCAGCCAGCGCAGCGGGGCGATCGGTGACAGGCGCCCGAATGCGGCGATCAGGGCGACGGTGATGGCCAGCAGGGAACCGAAGAAGGTGACCTGCACGGTCACCCAGGCACCCTCCAGCATCAGGGGGAGTAGTTCATTCATGGGATTGTCCGGTAGCAGGCTGTTGGAAAACTACCTGCGTTGGCAGTACTGCGTTAAAAACAGGCTCGGACTGCTCATTTAGAACAACTAAACTCCGCGTCCTCGCCTGTTTTTGCCTTGTCTTGCCTGCCTCGCCTACGTTTTCCAACAGCCTTTCAGGCCAAGAGAGACCGGGGTGAAACGCGCTGCAGAAGGCCGTGCGCGCAACCACCGCCAAGCGCACCGCTGAAAAAGCGATGCGGGCAGATGAAGGCGAAGCGTTTCTACAGTCGGGAATCAAACGCAGTTCCGTGGCATGCCGCGGAGCCCGCAGGCCACGCGGTCAGCCGCGTTCCGTCAGGCGGAACAGAGCTCCTCGGCCGTCTTGTTGGTGATGTTCGAGCGGTCGAAACCGAAGGGTTCGATGGTTTTCAGGTGCTCGTCGCTACCCAGCCAATTCTTCAACTCGGCATTGACTGCATCACGCAGCGCCTTGTCCGCAGGACGGAAAGCCAGCGCGCCGTAGCCAGTGTGGGCGGGGTCGTCCTTGAAGTCGGTGGTAGCTTCGACCTGGTCGCCGGCCTTCTCGGCCAAGCCCTTCATGGTCAGCTGGGTGCCGATCGCGGCATCGGCGCGACCGGTGCGCACAGCCTGCAGTTGCGAGGTGGTGTCGGGCACCTGGACGATCTGCGAGTCCTTAATGCCGGCTTCACGTGCATAGGCCAGGTTGACGGTGCCGGACATGATCGCAAGCTTGGCCTCGGGATCGTTGGCGATATCGGCGTAGCTGCGCAGGTTCTTCGGATTGCCGGCCTTCACCAGCAGGGTATCGGACAACTGATAATGCGGATCGGTGAATAGAACCTGTTTGCAGCGCTCGGGCGTGATGTACATGCCGGCGGCGATGAGGTCGAAGCGGCTGGCGCGCAGGCCGGGGATCAGCGAGCCCCACTCGGTGAGAACGGGTTTGATGGTCTTGATGCCCATCTGCTGGAAAATCTTCTCGACGATTTCGGGCGACTCGCCAGTGACGCTGCCATCGAGGGCGGTGTAAGCGAAGGGTGTTTCGTTGGCATAGCCGATGCGGGCGCTGCTGTTTTCCTTGATTTTGCCCAGGGTATCGGCCTGGGTCAGGCTGCTGATCGTGATACTGGCGAGGGCTGTACAGCCGATCAGAAGCCGGGAAATGGGTGAGATGGCATGGTTCCTCATGGGTGTTTCTCCTGTGTTGTTCTAGGGGCCGGCCAGCGGCCGACCTTATGGCTAGGAGGCAGTTCTGGGGTTGTCGATGCAGCATCCACGACAGATGTTTTCGCGGTTGAACGCCTCACTCTATCTTTGGCTGTCTGGGAAGGAGCCGCTTTTGCTCCTGACCCGGAGGATACAAAAGCTGGCCGGCAAACGGAAATCCAGCGGCTAATGGAAGCGAATAGCCGCAATTATTGACTTATCTGGCGGGAATTTGGTTCGCGGAAATATTCGACTGCCGCTTCGGTCCGCCAGCCGGCGCTTTGCCCGGCCGGCGTCGAGCGCGGCTCAGAAGAAGGTCAGGCCGGCCTGGAACAACCGTTCCACATCGCGGATATGCTTCTTGTCGACGAGGAAGAGGATGACGTGATCACCGGACTCGATCACCGTGCTGTCGTGGGCGATCAGCACCTGTTCGTCGCGAATCACCGCGCCGATGGTGGTGCCCGGCGGCAGCATGATTTTGCCTATCGGTCGGCCGATCACCTTGCTGGAACGGGCATCGCCATGGGCGATCACCTCGATGGCTTCGGCGGCGCCGCGGCGTAGCGAGTGCGCGCTGACGATGTCGCCGCGCCGCACGTGGGTCAGCAACGTGCCGATGGTGGCCAGTTGGGGGCTGATGGCGATGTCTATTTCGCCGCCATGCACCAGGTCGACGTAGGCTGGGTTATTGATGATGCACATCACCTTGCGTGCGCCGAGACGCTTGGCCAGCAGGGACGACATGATGTTGGCCTCGTCATCGTTGGTCAGCGCCAGAAATACATCGGCATCACTGATGTTTTCCTCGATCAGCAGGTCCCGATCCGAAGCGCTGCCCTGCAGGATGACGGTGCTGTCCAGCGTATCCGAGAGATAGCGGCAGCGGGCCGGGTTCATCTCGATGATCTTCACCTGGTAGCGGCTCTCGATGGCTTCGGCCAGGCGCTCGCCGATATGGCCACCTCCGGCGATGACGATGCGTTTGTAATTCTCGTCGAGCCGGCGCATCTCGCTCATTACTGCGCGGATATGCCCCTTGGCGGCTATGAAGAACACCTCGTCGTCGGGTTCGATCACGGTGTCGCCCTGTGGCAGGATCGCTTGGTTGCGGCGGAAGATCGCAGCCACCCGCGTATCGACGTTGGGCATGTGCTTGCGGATCTGGCACAGCTCCTGGCCCACCAACGGGCCACCATAGTAGGCGCGCACGCCCACCAGCTGCGCCTTGCCGTCGGCGAAGTCGATCACCTGCAGTGAGCCGGGATGTTCGATCAGGCGTTTGATGTAGTTGGTCACCACCTGTTCGGGACTGATCAGCACGTCCACCGGAATCGCCTCGTTGGCGAACAGCCCGGTGCGGGTCAGGTAGGCCGGTTCGCGCACGCGGGCGATCTTGGTTGGGGTGTTGAACAGGGTGTAGGCGACCTGGCAGGCGACCATGTTGGTCTCGTCGCTGTTGGTCACCGCTACCAGCATGTCGGCATCGTCGGCCCCGGCCTGGCGCAGGACGGTTGGAAAGGATGCACGACCAAACACCGTGCGGATGTCCAGGCGATCGCCAAGGTCGCGCAGGCGATCCGCGTCAGTGTCCACCACGGTGATGTCGTTGGCTTCGCTGGCGAGGTTTTCGGCAAGGGTGCCGCCTACCTGGCCGGCACCGAGAATGATGATCTTCACCTTGTCACTCCTGACGGTGCTGCCGTCGTACCGGGGCGGTCGTTCGCCCGGTTCTTGTTATGTCTTTGGAACGCTTGTTTTCGCCGTGCCGGATTCGGCCGCGACCTTGATCAGCTTGGCATAGTAGAAGCCGTCGTGGCCGCCTTCCTGCGGTAGCAACTGACGACCGTGGCGCTGCTTGACCCCGAAATCGCCGGCCAGATCCAGCTCGCGGGCCCCAGGCATGCGGGCCAGGAAGGCCTCGATCAC
Organism: Pseudomonas sp.; assembly: GCA_047973445.1. Lineage (GTDB taxonomy): Bacteria > Pseudomonadota > Gammaproteobacteria > Pseudomonadales > Pseudomonadaceae > Stutzerimonas. The sequence goes on along the minus strand of JBKEBY010000030.1, from coordinate 9,970 downwards.
CTCGCAGTTCTCCGTTGGCAGCACCGAGCAGGTTGCATACAGCAGCACGCCGCCGACCTCCAGCGTGGGCCAGAGCGCATCGAGCATCTCGCCCTGCAGCGTAGCCAGCGGTGCGATGTCCTCTGCCTGGCGGGCCAGCTTGATGTCCGGATGGCGACGAATCACACCGGTGGCCGAACAGGGCGCATCCAGCAGGATGCGCTGGAAGGGTTTTCCATCCCACCAGCGATCGGTGTCGCGGGCGTCGGCCGCCGTCAGCGTGGCCTCGAGTTGCAGGCGCTCCAGATTCTCCCGCACGCGTTGCAGGCGCTTGGGCTCCAGATCAAGGGCGACGACTTCGGTCAGGCCCGGCTCATGCTCGAGGATGTGGCAGGTCTTGCCGCCAGGCGCACAACAGGCGTCCAGCACGCGCTGGCCGGGCTTGAGCTCCAGCAGCGAGGCGGCCAGCTGCGCCGCTTCGTCCTGCACGCTGACTCGCCCTTCGGCGAAACCGGGCAATTGCTGGACATCACAGGGGGTGGCCAGGCGAATACCATCCTTGCTGAACGGGCAAGCAAAGGCTTCGATGCCGGCGACGCGCAACTCATCGAGGTAGGCATCGCGGCCGAGTTGACGACGGTTGACCCGTAGCATCATCGGCGGATGGATGTTATTGGCAGCGCAGATAGCTTCCCAGTGCTCCGGCCAATGCGCCTTGAGTGATTTCTGCAGCCAGCGCGGGTGCGCCACGCGGATCACCGGGTCGTGTTCCAGCTCGGCCAGCAGTGCCTCGCCCTCGCGCTGAGCGCGGCGCAACACGGCATTGAGCAGACCCTTGGCCCAGGGCTTCTTCAGCTTGTCGACGCAGCCGACAGTTTCGCCGATGGCCGCATGGGGCGGAATGCGGGTGTAGAACAGTTGGTATAGGCCGATCAGCAGCAGTGCTTCGACATCGCGGTCGGCGGCCTTGAAGGGTTTCTGCAGCAGCCTGGCGGCCAGCCCAGCCAGGCGCGGTTGCCAGCGTGCGGCGCCGAATGCCAGCTCCTGGGTCAGGCCACGGTCACGCGCTTCGACCTTGCCCAGCACATCCGGCAGGCTGCTGCCCAGTGATGCCTTGCCGGCGAGTACCGTGGCCAGGGCGCGGGCGGCTGCCAGTCGCGGATTCATCGCCATCATTCGAACGTCTTGCCTGGTGCGAACTGCTCGCGCCGGCTGTTGTACAGATCGCCGAAGCCCAGCGGCTTACCGCCCGCCAGTTGCAGGCGAGTCAGGCACAGCGAGCCTTGACCGCAGGCGACTTCCATTCCGTCCTTGTCGGCGGCGATGATCTGGCCAGCCCGGCCCTGCCCCGTGCCGACCCGAGCGGCATGAATCTTCACTGCTGCGCCTTCGAGACTGGCGTGGCAGATCGGCCAGGGATGGAAGGCGCGTATCAGACGCTCCAGTTCGACGGCCGGGCGCGTCCAGTCGATGCGTGCTTCCTCCTTGTTCAGCTTGTGCGCGTAGGTCGCCAGGGCGTCGTTCTGCGCTTCGCCTTGCAGCGTACCGGCCTGCAGTTTGCCAACCGCCTCGACCACCGCCTGCGAGCCGAGCACGGCGAGTCGATCATGCAGACTGCCGCCAGTGTCCTCGGCGCTGATTGGTGTCGCGACCTCGAGCAGCATCGGCCCGGTGTCCAGGCCGGCCTCCATCTGCATCACGGTGACTCCGGACTCGGCATCCCCCGCCTCGATGGCACGCTGGATCGGTGCCGCACCGCGCCAGCGTGGCAGCAGCGAGGCGTGGCTGTTGATACAGCCCAGGCGCGGCATGTCGAGCACCGCCTGCGGCAGGATCAGGCCATAGGCGACCACCACCATCAGATCCGCCTGCAGCGCGGCCAGCTCCGCCTGGGCATCGGGGTTGCGCAGGGTCTGTGGCTGATGCACGGGAATGTCGTGGCGAACGGCGAGCTGCTTGACCGGGCTGGGCATCAGTTTCTGGCCGCGCCCGGCGGGACGATCCGGCTGGGTGTAGACGGCCACGATGCAATGGCCTGCATCGAGCAGGGCTTGCAGATGCTGGGCGGCGAATTCCGGGGTGCCGGCGAAAACGATGCGCATGTGAAGATCCATCAATAAAAAAGGCTTGCTGTCGCAAGCCTTTGGCGTTTGGGGAATCAAGCTTGCTGGCGGTGGATCTTTTCCAGCTTTTTCTTGATCCGGTCGCGCTTGAGATTGGACAGGTAGTCGACGAACAGCTTGCCGTTGAGGTGATCGCACTCGTGCTGGATGCACACGGCAAGCAGGCCTTCGGCGATAAGCTCGAAGGGCTGGCCATCGCGGTCCAGCGCCTTGACACGGACCTTCTGCGGCCGGTTGACGTTCTCGTAGAAGCCGGGTACCGACAGGCAGCCTTCCTGGTACTGGTCCATCTCGTCGGTAAGGAATTCGAACTCGGGATTGATGAAGACCCGTGGCTCGCTCTTGTCCTCGGACAGGTCCATCACCACCACGCGCTTGTGCACGTTGATCTGGGTTGCAGCCAGACCGATGCCGGGAGCGTCGTACATGGTCTCGAACATGTCGTCGATCAGTAGGCGAATGCCGTCGTCGACCACGTCCACCGGTTTGGCGATGGTGCGCAGGCGCGTATCGGGAAACTCAAGGATGTTCAGAATCGCCATATGCGTTTGTGATGCACTTATGGAATAAATTCAAAAGCCGCTGCTAAGATGCCGGGCAGCTTGTAAACGGCTAACGCCGCTTTCCACAAGGGTTTCTGCGGCGCTAGGGCGCTTTACGTGAAGGCACATCATAAAGGGATTCACCACATGAGGAAATCACTACTCGCCCTGCTGCTGGTGGCTGTTGGCGGTATTGCCCACGCTGCCGTTCAGCTCAAGGATGACCACCCCGAGCAGTACACCGTGGTGAAGGGCGATACGCTCTGGGACATTTCCGGGCGCTTTCTGCGTGAACCCTGGAAGTGGCCCGAACTGTGGCATGCCAACCCGCAGATTGAAAACCCGCACCTGATCTACCCCGGCGACAATCTCAGCCTGGTCTACATCGACGGCCAGCCGCGGCTGACGCTCAACCGCGGCGCTTCGCGCGGCACTATCAAGCTCTCCCCTACGGTGCGCACTACGCCGATGGCCGAAGCCATCCCGACCATTCCGCTGGAAGCCATCAACAGCTTCCTGCTGAGTAACCGCATCATCGACAGCGCCGAGCAGTTCGAGGCCGCACCCTATATCGTCGCCGGTAACGCCGAGCGCGTCATCAGTGGCTCGGGCGACCGCATCTACGGACGTGGGGCGTTCGAGGACGGCATGGCGGTGTACGGCATCTTCCGCCAGGGCAAGACCTACTTCGACCCGGACACCGAGGAGTTCCTTGGCATCAACGCCGATGACGTCGGCACTGCCGAAATCCTCGATATGGAAGGCGACATCGCCACCATGATGCTGACCCGCGTGACGCAGGAAGCCCGTATTGGCGACCGCCTGTTCCCCAACGAAGAGCGCGCAGTAAACTCCACCTTCATGCCCAGCGAGCCGGAAGGCGAGATCAAGGGCGTGATTCTCGACGTGCCGCGTGGTGTGACCCAGATTGGCCAGTTCGATGTGGTTACTCTCAACAAGGGTGCTCGTGACGGCATCAAGGACGGCAACGTACTGGCGGTCTACAAGACCGGCGAAACCGTACGCGACCGAGTCACCGGCGAGAACGTCAAGATCCCGGATGAGCGCGCCGGGCTGCTGATGGTGTTCCGCACCTACGAGAAACTCAGCTACGGCCTGGTGCTGCAAGCCACGCGCTCGCTGGCGGTGCAGGACAAGGTGCGTAATCCCTGATTCACCAGCCCCGCCAATACGGGGCTTTCGTTGCTGAGGTGCTGCAAGGATGCGGCACACTGGACAAGGACGTCATATGCCCGCCATTTCCCCCGCCGAGCTCGAAGCGCGGCTGCGCTTGTATCTGCTGCCAGATCTCGGACCGCGTCGCCTGCACAAGCTGCTCAGCGCCTTCCCCGATGCCTCTTCCGCGCTCAGTGCCCCGGCCGGTGCCTGGCGTTCCCTGGGCCTGCCGAACAGTTGCGCCGAACCAAGACGCAGCGAAGCGATCCGAGAGCGTGCGGCCGCTGCGTTGGCCTGGCTGGAACAGCCCGGCCACCATCTGCTGATGTGGGACGATCCAGGCTACCCCGCGCTGCTGGCCGAGCTGCCGGACGCGCCGCCGCTGTTGTTCGTCGAGGGAGAGCCGGCACTGCTGGAGCGCCCGCAACTGGCCATCGTGGGCAGCCGTCGCGCCTCACGCCCGGGTATGGACAACGCGCGAAGCTTCGCTCGTAGCCTGGGTGGCGCCGGTTTCGTCATCACCAGCGGCCTGGCACTGGGTATCGATGGCGCCGCGCATCAGGGCGCGCTGGATGCTGGTGGTCAAACCGTCGCGGTACTGGGCACCGGGCTGCAGCGGCTCTATCCGGCACGGCATACCGGTCTGGCCGCCAATATCGTCGAAGGCGGTGGCGCGTTGGTGTCCGAATTGCCGCTGGATTGCCCACCGCAGGCGGCCAACTTTCCTCGTCGCAACAGAATCATTAGTGGGCTGTCGCTGGGCGTGCTGGTGGTCGAGGCAAGTCCTTCCAGCGGCTCGCTGATCACCGCCCGCCTGGCCGCCGAGCAGGGGCGCGAGGTCTACGCCATTCCGGGTTCGATCCACCATCCGGGTGCCCGCGGCTGCCACCAGCTGATCCGTCAGGGCGCGACGCTGGTCGAGAGCGTCGAGGATATCCTCCAGGCCCTGCGTGGCTGGCAACAACTTGCACCGGCCCCGCAGGCGGAGGAGCCCGAGCGCCGGCACGGCCACCGGTTGCTCGATCAGCTGCTGGCTGCACCGATGAGCAGCGAAGCCCTGGCCCAGGCGCTTGGTCAGTCGTTGGCGCAGGTGCTGGCGGAGCTGACCGAACTGGAAATCGAGGGGCGGGTGGCGTGTGAGAACGGCCAGTGGAGCGCCCGCGCCGGTTGAGCCCTGCCACGGATCAGGCTCAGGTAAACTGCACCGGTTCCGTTTTCAGTAGAGGTCGTGATGGTCGGCAATTGGCGCATACAGCAAGCGGCTCGTGTAGTGTGGGCCGGCGGTGTGATTGCCTATCCCACTGAGGCGGTCTGGGGGTTGGGGTGCGACCCCTGGGACAGCGAAGCGGTACATCGCCTGCTGGCGCTCAAGGAGCGACCGGTGGAGAAAGGCCTGATCCTGATCGCCGACAGCATCGAACAGTTCGACTTCCTTCTCGAGGATCTGCCGGAGCGCTGGCTGGATCGCCTGGCTGGCAGTTGGCCTGGACCCAACACCTGGCTGGTGCCGCACCGCCAGCGCTTGCCCGGCTGGATCACCGGCAAGCACGATACCGTGGCACTGCGAGTGACCGACCATCCGTTGGTGGCCCGGCTCTGTGCGCTTACCGGTCCGCTGGTGTCCACCTCGGCCAATCCTGCCGGTCGCCCTTCCGCGCGCTCGCGTTTGCGTGTGGAGCAGTACTTCCCCCGCCAGCTCGACGCCGTCCTCGACGGCCCGTTGGGCGGGCGGCGCAACCCCAGCACGATTCGCGATGTGCGCAGCGGCGAAGTCATTCGGGCGAGCTAGAAACGGTTGGGGTCTCACAGGGCCGAATGAATTCGGCCCTGCAGTTCAATTTTATGGCAGTAGAATCGTCGACCCTGTGGTGCGGCCCTCGGCCAGCAAACGCTGTGCTTCGGCGGCTTCGCCAAGCGCGAAGCGCTGGCCGATCTCGACTTCGATCTTGCCGCTGGCGATCATCTCGAACAGCTCGGCCGCCATTGCCTGCAGCCGTGGCGCGGTGTCCGCATACCCGGCCAGGATCGGTCGGGTGACGAATAGAGAACCCTTCTGCGCCAGCACGCCTAGATTGACGCCGGTCACCGCGCCCGAGGCGTTGCCGAAGCTGACCAGTAGCCCACGGGGGGCGACGCAGTCCAGCGAGATCTCCCAGCTGCTCTTGCCCACCGAGTCGTAGACCACCGGGCACTTCTGTCCATCGGTCAGCTCCAGCACGCGCTGCACCACGTCCTCGCGGGTGCGATCGATGGTGGCCCAGGCGCCCAGTGCCTTGGCGCGCTCGGCCTTCTCCGCCGAGCCGACCACACCGATCAACCGGGCGCCCAGCGCCTTCGCCCACTGGCAGGCAATTGAGCCGACGCCGCCGGCCGCGGCATGAAAGAGAATGGTTTCGCCGGCCTGCAGCGGGTGCACCTGGCGCAGCAGGTACTGTGTGGTCAGGCCCTTGAGCATGACGGCCGCCGCCTGCTCGAAGCCAATCGCATCCGGCAGTTTCACCAGATGCCGCGCCGGCAGCACGTGATGCTCGCCGTAGGCACCCAACGGACCGGTGGCGTAGGCGACGCGCTCGCCGACCTGCCAATGATCGACGCCCTCGCCCACCGCCTCGATCACGCCAGCGCCTTCGGTGCCCAGACCCGACGGCAGGCTTGGCGGCGCATAGAGACCGCTGCGGAAATAGGTGTCGATGAAATTCAGGCCGATGGCGTGGTTGCGCACGCGAACTTCACCGGCTGCGGGGACGGGTACCTCGACCTCGACCTGTTCGAGAACCTCGGGACCACCGTGCTGGCTGAACTGGATGCGCTGCGACATGAGGGGCTCCTGGCCGGACATAAGAGGAGCCTATCCAAGCGCCCTGGTCGGAATTCGTCAACCGGGCGAATGCTATGCTTGCGCATCTTTCGCTCATTCCTGCATTCGTCAGGGATGTATCGCTGTCCTTTTTGCCAAGGTGATTTCGTGAACGACCGAACCGAAGCCGTCAAAGCCTACCTGCTCGACCTGCAGGACCGTATCTGCTCCGCGCTGGAAGTCGAAGACGGCGATGCACGTTTCGTCGAGGATGCCTGGACCCGCCCTGGCGGCGGCGGTGGGCGGACACGAGTGATCGAGAGCGGCGCGCTGATCGAAAAGGGCGGGGTGAACTTCTCCCACGTACACGGCGCCGGCCTGCCGCCTTCGGCCAGTGCCCATCGTCCCGAACTGGCAGGGCGCGGCTTCGAGGCGCTGGGCGTGTCGCTGGTGATCCATCCGCACAACCCCTACGTGCCGACCTCCCACGCCAACGTGCGTTTCTTCATCGCCGAGAAGGAAGGCGAAGAGCCGGTCTGGTGGTTCGGTGGCGGCTTCGACCTGACGCCCTACTACGGCTTTGATGAAGATTGCGTGCACTGGCACCGGGTCGCCCGTGATGCCTGCGCGCCATTCGGCGCTGACGTCTATCCGCGCTACAAGGAATGGTGCGACCGCTACTTCCACATCAAACATCGCAACGAGCCGCGCGGCGTCGGTGGACTGTTCTTCGACGACCTCAATCAGTGGGATTTCGACACCAGCTTCGCCTTTATGCGTGCGGTCGGCGATGCCTATCTGGACGCCTACCTGCCCATAGTGCGCAAGCGCAAGGCCACGGCCTTCGGTGAACGTGAGCGCGAGTTCCAGATGCTGCGTCGCGGCCGCTACGTGGAATACAACCTGGTCTACGACCGCGGGACACTGTTCGGTCTGCAATCGGGCGGACGTACCGAGTCAATTCTCATGTCGCTGCCGCCGAAGGTCAGCTGGGGTTACGACAAGCAGCCCGAGCCTGGCACGCCGGAAGCGCGGCTGACCGAATACTTCCTGCAGGATCGCGACTGGCTCGGACAGCAAGCCTGAAGCTGGAAGCTGGAAGCTGGAAGTAAAAAGCTTCAAGCTTCAAGCTTCAAGCTTCCAGCTTCAAGCCTCCAGCTAAGGACTCTCATGGACCGCTACGGCGTATTCGGCAATCCCATCGGCCACACCAAGTCGCCGCAGATTCATCGGCTGTTCGCCGAGCAGACAGGCCAGTCGCTCAGCTATGAGCCGCTGCTGGTGCCGCTGGAGGGCTTCGCCGGCTTCGCGCGGCGATTTTTCGTGGACGGGCGGGGTGCCAATGTCACCGTGCCTTTCAAGGAAGAGGCCTGGCAGTTGGCCGACCAACTGACCGAGCGTGCGCGTCGTGCCGGGGCGGTGAACACGCTGCACAAGCTCGACGATGGCAGGCTGCTGGGTGACAACACCGACGGCATCGGCCTGGTCCGCGATCTGCGGGATAACGCCGACGTTGTCCTGCAGGGTAAGCGTGTCCTGCTGCTGGGCGCTGGCGGCGCGGTGCGTGGCGTGCTCGAGCCGCTGCTGGCTCAGCGTCCCGGCGCACTGGTGATTGCCAATCGCACCCTGGTGAAGGCCGAGCGGTTGGCCACCGAATTCGCCGAGCTGGGCACGGTGAGCGCGAGCGCCTTCGAGCAACTGGAAGGCCGCTTCGATGTGATCGTCAATGGCACTTCGGCCAGCCTTGCTGGCGAGCTGCCACCGCTGGCTGACGGGCTGATCGAGGCCGGGCAAAGCTTCTGCTACGACATGATGTACGGGGCTGAACCCACACCCTTCTGCGCGTGGGCGGCGGCACATGGTGCCAGCGTACGCGACGGCCTGGGCATGCTGGTCGAGCAGGCTGCGGCGGCCTTTGAGCTGTGGCGCGGGGTACGACCGGAGTCGGCGCCGGTGCTGGCTGAACTGCGCTTTCAGCTCAAGGGCTGAATGGCGTTCAGAGGCGAAACTGCACCTGCTGATGCAGGTGCTGCGGGCGCACCAGTTCATCGACCATTGCCGCGGCGATACGGCGCAATTTCGACCGCGGATCGTTGCTGGGCAACCCTTCGATATTGCTGAAGTCCTCGATGGACAGGTCCTCCTCCGCCGTACTGACATCCACCAGGGTCCACTTCAGGGGATGCGAGGCGATGAGCTGCAAGGCAGCGTCAAGCTCCGATTCCTCGGCATGGGCGTTGAAGTCGGCCACCAGCAGCAGGCGCTCGACGCCGACTTCGGTCATCCCGAGGAGCAAGGTACACACCGCCTGATACAGATCCTGTGGTTGGCCCACCAGGGTGGCATTCGGGGCGGTGGGAACCGAGGGACTGTCGAACAGGCAGATCACCCCGTCCATGCCGGCAACGCTGCGCGATACGCTGGCCGCATCGAACAGATCGCCGGCCTTCGCACGCAGCCCTGGCCGGGCGGCAATCGAATTGAAGTCGTTGATCAAGGCAACGGCCTCGTGCTGGCGGCTCAGCAGTTCGCACAGCACGGCGCTGCCGAGGCTGGAATGTGCCCCGTACAGGGCGAACTTGGGGTGCGGCGTTTCGGTGTTGAACATGGGCGGGACGTCCTGTTAGCGGCGCGTGGCCAGGTAACCGATCAGCGCCACTGTGCCAGCGGCCAGTGCCAGGGTACTCAAGGGATGCTTGCGTGCGCAGTCGGTTGCCATGCGTGCGGCCTGGCGACTGCGGCGGGACAGCTCCTGGCAATGCTCATCCCAGTTGGCGTCGTGCCAAAGTGACTCGACGCGTGAGCGCAGGTCGTCGAGTCGATGGCGCGAGCCACGGGTTGCATCGTGCCTGAGCTCGTCCAGCGCGCTCATCAGGCTCTGGATTTCACGTTCGATATCGTTACGGGTCGTGGGTGTGCTGCTGAAGCGGGACATGTGCGTTCTCCCCTGGTTGACGACTGGAAGTTGGACAGCCTCGAACGTTGAAGGTGCGGTAGAGCGGCGGCGTGGAAATTCTCTTCTACACTCGACACACACGAAAGTCGCGCAGCGTTGCCGTGACGGAGTGCGCTTTTCCGTATACTGCACGGCGCTTTTTCATTTAAGTTCGCCTTTTTTCCGGTGCCTTTTCAGTGAAGCTTCGTCATTCGATTTTTGGCCTGCTGCTGGCCTGCAGCAGTGCCTTTACCAGCTCTTTTGTGTAGGCCGCTCCGGCCATGGTTCAGCAGGAACTTGCCTCGGGCAGCGCTCTGTTGGTGGATCTGAAAACCAGCCAGGTACTCTTCGCCAGCAACCCCGATCTGGTGGTGCCCATCGCTTCGGTGACCAAGCTGATGACGGCCATGGTGGTGCT
>JBKEBY010000038.1:0-94797 GCA_047973445.1 Pseudomonas sp. | reverse complement strand
GGAACTGAACTCGCCCGAAGCACGCCACTGGGGCGACAACTGGCAGACGGTCGCGCCGCCGCGGGGCGAAAGCCTGCCCGAACTGCTGGCGCGCCTGCGGGCCTTTCTGGCCGACCTGGGCGACACGGATGCAATAGTGCTGACCCATGCCGGACCTATCCGCGCCCTGCATCATCTGGTCGCAGGCCAGACGCTGGAGGCCGCGTTCAGGCTGGCGGTGGACCATGGCGATCTCATTTTGCTGCCCCAATCCTGACGTAGTCATTGCGCCCAGGCCTACCGCCGGCTATGGTGCGCGCGTTTTCCTTTCAGGTGTGCCACCCAAGGCGCGCATTAAACGGGAAGCCGGTGCGTTCAAGCGAACAATCCCGGCGCTGCCCCCGCAACGGTAATCGACCGCGATCCCCGGGATCGCCGTTCGCTCAAACGCCACTGTGCCCCGGCATGGGAAGGCGAGCGCGATGCGAGTCGAGAGCCCGGAGACCGGCCTGAGCGGATTCGACTGGTGTTGCGGAGGGCAGCACCGTCAAGCGCGGCTGCCTGTAATCCCGGATTCCACGCTTGTTCCTGCCCTCCTCAAAAGTGCTTCGATCTTTTGAGGATTTCTTACTGATGAAACTGTCCCGTTTGGCCCTGGCCATCGCCCTGACACCCGGCCTGGCGCTTGCTGCAGATGAAACGTCATCCAGCACGCAATTGCCGCCCATGGTGATTACCCGCGCGACCGGCCTGAAAGCCCCGACCCCAGCCAGCGTAGCGGTGATCGACCGCGAGCAGATCGAGGCCAGTGCCAGCAGCGACCTGCTCGATGTACTGCGCAGCCAGGCCGGCCTGCAGATTCGCGACACCATGGGTGACGGTAACCGCGCCGCCATCAGCCTGCGCGGTTTTGGCGAAAATGCCGCAAACAACACCCTGGTCCTGGTCGATGGTCGCCGCCTGAATCAGTCGACCCTGGCCAGCGCTGACCTGAACAGCGTCCCGCTGGCGAATATCGAGCGGATCGAGATCATTCGTGGCGCCGGAACCGTTCTCTATGGCGATCAGGCCGTGGGCGGTGTCATCAACATCATCACGCGCACCCCATCCAGCAACGAGGCCTATGTCGAAGCCAGCCGAGGCAGCCATGATCTTGAGGCCTTTCGTGGGCACATGCATCAGCAGCTCGGCGGTGGTTTCTCGCTGTATGCAAGCGGCGAATCTCGTAGCAACGACAATTACCGCGACCATAACAACGCCAACTACAGCAATGCCTTCGCCCGCCTGCGTTATGACCATGACAACGGCCATGCGCTCTACGAATACCAGACGGTGGATGATGAGCTGCTTTACCCCGACAGCATATCGCTAGCGCAACGCCGAGCAGATCGTAAGTTCAGCGATTCGCAATCGTGGAACGACAGCAAGAGCCAGGTGCACCGTCTAGCGCTGGAGCAGCGCCTGAATGAGGTCTGGAGCGCGCACCTGGACTACAGCCACAGCGACCAGGACGGCGTCGGCAGCTTCGGCCCCGGCGCTGAATTCACCCAGGGCACCCGTATCGAAACCATCAGCCCGCGTCTTACCGCCCGATTCGATTCGCCTCTCGGGCAAGCTGAATGGCTGCTGGGCCATGACCACATCACCAGCGACTACGAGAACCAGGCTTCTTGGGGCGACACCCTCGCACAACAGACCCTGCGCGACTGGTACACACAGTTCAGCCAGGATCTCGGGAATGGATTGAATCTGGTGATCGGTTACCGCGCTAGCGAAGCGGATGACGAAAGTACCGCTTCCAGCCGAGCGCATCGTGACCGAGAGGGCAGCAGCAGTATCGGCCTGAGCTGGCAAGCCAACGAGCAGACCCGCGTATTCATCAGGCGCGAGGACGTTCTGCGCTGGGCCAATGTCGACGAAAACGGTTTTACCTCGCCAGATGTCACCTTCCTCAAACCGCAGACTGGCGAATCCTGGGAAAGCGGCGTCGAATGGAACGACGCCATTCAGCAATACCGGCTGACGCTGTATCGCCTGGAGCTGGAAGATGAGTTGATGTATGACCCAACCGCGATCGGCCCCTATAGTCCCTGGTCCGATGGCGCCAACATCAACCTGGACAAGACCCTGCGCAAGGGCGTTCTGCTCGAAGCCCAACGCCAGCTCACCTCTGACCTGAGTATCGGTGGTCAATACAGCTTCACCGACTCCGAGTATCGCGATGGCAGCTTCAAAGGCAATGATGTGCCTTGGGTGTCGCGCCACAGCGCCAGTGCCCACGTGAGCTATGAAATCCTGCCGGGGCTGCGGAGCTACGTAGAAGCGGTATACACCGGCAAGCGCTATTACTCGGGTGACGATGCCAATATCCAGCAGAAGGCCGGCAGCTACACCTTGGTCAATGCCGCACTGGCCTATGAATACAAGCAGTTCAACACCAAACTACGAATCAACAACCTGACCGGCAAGCGCTACGATGCCTTCGCAACCGCCGCCAGTCGCTATCCTGCTCCCGAAGAGGAGGTACAACTGAGCGTCGGTTACCGCTTCTGAATGCTCCTGCCGAGGCGCCACGGACTGCCGTGGCGCCCAAGCGGAAGAAGCAGGATCGGACACCCAATGATCATCTCTCTGCCTGCTGACATTCACTGAAATACGTGCCTCTCATGCACCATCATCCCATTCGCCTTCTGCTGACCCTGTTTCTGCTGTTGCCGTGGATGGCCACAGCCGCTCCCCAACGCATCCTCTCCCTCGGCCTGTGCGCGGACTGGCTGATCGCCCATCATGCGGACCGGGACAATGTCGTGGCCCTGTCGCAGTTGCAACGCCGTTATCCCATCGACTGGATCGGTCCCGAGTGGCCCGTGCACGATGGCAGCCTGGAGCAGATCGTCGCCCTGCGTCCCGACCTGGTGCTGTCCGGCCAGTATTCGGCGACGCTGATTCGTCAGCGCCTGGAGACCCTGGGCGTACAGGTCGAGGTGCTGCCGTTACCGCGCTCTCTGGAGCAGGTGGTGGAATACGAAAAGCAGTTCCTGCGCGCACTGCAACTGCCGGAAACCCTCGCGAGTGCGGTGCCCGATCCGATGCCCCACCCTGCCAAACCGCAGCGCCTGCTGCTGCTCGGCGCCAACGCTATCGGCACCGGACAAGGCACGCTGGAACATGAAATTCTCGAACACGCCGGCTGGACCAACTACCTGACCGAGCCCGGATACCAGCACCTGGATCTCGAACAGATCGCCAGCGACCCGCCGGATGCGATTCTTTGGGCTGCGCCCAAGCATCGCGCGCTGGCCAACCAATTCGCCGAACACCCAGCGCTGGCCAGTGCCGTGCCCGCAGAGCGCTGGCTGACCAGCGAATTCTGGCGCTGGCAATGTCCGGGGCCATGGACCTGGGAACTGATAGGACAACTGCACCAATGGCTCGACTGATCACGCCATTGCTCGGCGGCTTGCTGCTGATCGCTGCCCTGCTCTCGCTGAGCCTGGGCTCGACGTCGGTCAGCACAGTCGGCGGTCTGCTCGACTGGTTGCGCGGAGCAGACACGCTCCAAGCCATCGTGATCGGCGATATCCGCCTGCCGCGCACCCTGCTGGCCATCTGCGTCGGCGCAGCCCTGGGCCTCTCCGGCGCCGCGTTGCAGGGGCTGCTGCGCAATCCGCTGGCCGACCCCGGTCTGATCGGCGCCAGCCAGGGCGCGGCGCTCGGCGCGGCGGCGGTGTTCTACTTCGGCCTGCTGTCCTTCGCCGGCGAGATGGCGCCGGCGCTGGCCGGGCTGCTCGGCGCCGGCATCGCCCTGGTCCTGATGCTGGCCCTGGCCGGCTCCTCGCGGCCCTCGATGGTGATCATGGCCGGGCTGGCGATATCCACCATCAGCGGCGCCGCGCTGGCGATGGTGCTCAATTTCGCGCCCAATCCCTTCGCCATGCAGGAACTGGTGTTCTGGCTGCTGGGTTCGGTGTCCGAGCGTGGGCTGGATCACCTGCGCATCCTGCTGCCGGCATTGCTGATCGGTGGCGTCCTGATTCTGCGTCAACGTCCGTTGCTGTACGGCCTGAGCCTCGGTGAACGCACCGCGCAGAGCCTGGGGCTGAACGTGAAACGCGGCAGCCGACTGATTGTCCTCGGCGCGGCGGTGCTGGTCGGCGCGGCGGTAGCGGTGGCCGGTGCGATCGGGTTCGTCGGGCTGATCGTGCCGCACCTGGTTCGCCCGCTGGTCAATCATCGCCCTGATCGTCTGTTGATCCCTTCGATGCTGGCCGGCGCCACACTAGTGCTCTGCGCCGACCTGGTGGTTCGGCTGTTGCCACCAGGGCGCGAACTCAAACTGGGGGTGCTCACTTCGCTGATCGGGGCGCCACTGTTCATCTGGCTGGTCTGGCGGGAGCGGCAGAAATGGAGCTGATCCGTGCCCACGAACTGAGCGTGGACGAACGTCTGCAGGGCGTCGATCTATCCCTGGCGACCGGTGAAGTGCTGGGCATCATCGGCCCCAACGGCTCGGGCAAATCCACCCTGCTCAACTGTCTGGCCGGCGTGCAACGGTATCGCGGCAAAGTGTTTATCGGCGGTCAGCCCAGCCAGCGCCTCAGCGCCAATGAACGGGCGCGTCAGATGGCGCTGCTGCCACAGGCCAGTCAGAGCGCCTGGGCCCTGAACGTAGCGAACATCGTCGCCCTTGGTCGTCTGCCCTGGGGCGACGAAGATGCGGACAAGATTCACCATGCCATGCACCAGGCCGGCGTCTGGCAGTGGCATGACCGGCGTATCGACCAGCTCTCCGGGGGCGAGCAAACGCGCGTCTGGCTGGCCCGCGTGCTGGCCGGCGAGCCCCGGGTGCTGATTGCCGACGAGCCGGTAGCCAGCCTCGACCTGTACTACCAGCGGCATATTCTCGAACTGCTCAGGAACTACGCCGGCGAAGGGCGCGGCGTGCTGGTGTCGATCCACGATCTGGCGCTGGCCGCCCGCTACTGCGACCGTCTGTGCCTGATGCATCAGGGCCGTCTTTATCGCAGCGGCACGCCGCAAGAGGTGCTGACGCCGGAACACCTGGCCAAGGTGTTCCAGGTCGAGGTGCATGTGGATTTCAGCGTGCAACCGCCGATCATCCAGCCGAGATAGGTGCCACCCTTTCCGCGTTGCCTGATGCTCTGAGCGTGCTCGCGCCGCTCACAGCACCTGCTTCGGAATGCGGTACAGGAAGAAGGTCATCAGGCTACCGAAGACCAGCAGCAGACAAGCCACACCGCCCAGGCCCGAGAGCGAACCCAACGCCGCCAGCCAGGCCGGCAGGGCTGCCCAGTACAGGCCCAGTACCTGAGCCTTCTGCAAGGCGGCCCAGCGCTCACGCTCGCCGGCCTGGTCACGCTCCTCTAGCGCGAAGAGCGCACGCTTGAACGACGAAAAGGCCTTGAGGCTCGGAAACAGGGCGAACAGGCCTGTGATGAAGATCGCAATGGGCGGCAGGCCGAGATTGAAGTCGATGGGCCCCAGCAACAGCCAGGGCAGCAGGCACAACGCCAGCCAGAACCACCACAACCGATTCAGTCGGGTCCTTTCTTCGGTACGCTTCATGATTGCTCGGCTTCACCCTGATGGATTTCGCCAAGCAGGTGACCCAGCTTGCCAGCCTTGGTAGCCAGGTATTTGCGGTTGTGCGGGTTATGCGCGATCTGCAGCGGCTTGCGCTCGGCGATACGAATGCCAAAACCCTGCAGTGCCTTGACCTTGCGCGGATTGTTGGTCATCAGCTTGATTTCGGAAATGCCCAGGTGTTCCAGCATTGGCAGGCAGATCGCGTAGTCACGCATGTCCGGCGCGAAACCCAGGCGCTCGTTGGCTTCGACGGTATCGGCGCCCTGATCCTGCAGCTCGTAGGCGCGAATCTTGTTCAGCAGACCAATGCCGCGACCTTCCTGGCGCAGATAGAGCAGCGCACCACGCCCCTCGTCGGCAATGGCCTTCAGCGCCGCCTCCAGCTGGAAGCCGCAATCGCAACGCAGGCTGAACAGCGCATCGCCGGTCAGACACTCCGAATGCAGGCGACCCAGCACAGGCTGGCCATCGGCGACATCGCCCATCGTCAGTACGACATGCTCCTTGCCGGTGTCCTGATCGAGAAAGCCATGCATGGTGAACACACCGAACGGCGTCGGCAATTGGGAAGCGGCGACGAACACGACAGACACCGGAGGACCTCCAGAAGGGGAAAAGCGGACATTATAACAGCATGGAAGCTGGAAGCTGGAAGCTGGAAGCTGGAAGCTGGAAGCTAGTGTGCGCGAGCTGAAACCGATACACCGCCTGCTACGCCGTTACTTCAAGCTTCTAGCTTCAGACTTACAGCTGCTTCCCTTATATCTTCGACTCGAGCCTCAGCACGCCCTGGTCCTCGCGCCAGCTGACGCGTCCGAGGAAGCTCATGCCCAGCAGCGCCTCGGTGGGCGACGCGCCTTCCACCACCACCGCCTCCACGCCCATCACGTCGATGGCGCCGACCTTGACGCTGTGGAGGTGCACCTTCCAGGCCTTTGCCGTGCCGCTGGCGGTGCCGACCACGATCTGCCTGCCGTCGACGCGATAGTCGATGCCCAGGCGGCGCGCCTGGTTTTCATTGATGGCCACCGAGGTAGCGCCAGTGTCCACGAGGAACTGCACCGACTGGCCGTTGATCGAGCCGGCGATCCAGTAGTGGCCACCCTGTCCCTTGGCGATGCTCAGCTGCTTACGCTCGGGCTCGGCGAAACCCGAGCTGAGCTCCCGGCTAAGACCGTAGCTACGCTCGACGCCCTCGACCCGCAGCACGGCGCCCCGTGAGTCGGCGCTGACCACCACGACACCACCCGGCCCCGTCTGTCCCACCCGCACCAGTTTGCGCTGGCCATCGACATTCAGCACCGCAGCACCGGGAAACAAACCCACCACCTGCACTCGTGGCGCGGCGATAACGGCGGTGGTGATCAGCGACAACGTAGCGGTCAGCAGCAGGGCGAGAAAGCGCATCGGCGAAAATTCCTGAAGAACCGGGCGGAACGGCATTTTTCCACGGGCCGTGTGCTGGTTACGGCGACCCGCCGCACAGTCCGAGGCTCAGCCGAACATCAGTACTGCCAGATGCACCAGGCCACAGGCAGCGAAGCCGGCGAGGATGTCGTCGAGCATGATGCCCAGGCCACCGGTCACATTGCGGTCGATCCAGCTGAGCGGCCAGGGCTTGACGATATCAAGCACGCGAAACACGACGAAGCCAAGCAGCAGCCAGTACCAACCGGCAGGCACCAGCCAGAAGGTGATCCAGATACCGGCGAATTCATCCCAGACGATGCCTTCGTGGTCGTGCACGCCCAGGTCCTGCGCGACCTTGCCGCACAGCCAGATACCGAACAGCATGCTGGCGACGATCAGCAGCCCGTAGGCCCAGCCTGGCAGGGTCTGCCACAGCGGCACGAAGGCCAGCGCCAGCAACGAACCCCAGGTACCGGGCGCCTTCGGCAAGGTACCGGAGCCAAAACCGAAGGCCAGGTTGTGCCAGGGATTGCTCCATACCGACAATGGCATCGCCTCGGTGGCGGGTTGCAGGGAATCAGTCAAGACGGCTGTCCTCTCTGGGCTGGCCGAGCGGCGAAACGTGCTCAGGCATTGAAATGGTTGTAACCCTGGCGGTCGATGGGTACGTCCCTGCCGTTGGCATCCAGCAGCCGCACACCCTCACCCGCCTCGACGCGGCCAATCACCCGAACCGGCCAGCCATCGGCCAGCAGCCCCGGCAGTTCTTCTTTCGGCAAAGCGAAGGCCAGCACATAGTCGTCACCGCCCGCCAGACCGCACTGCAAGGCTCGCTCCCGACCCGCGCAGCGCACCAGGGCATCGGACAGCGGCACCTGGGCCTGCTCGATAGCGAGCCCCACGGAAGAGGCAGCGGCGATGTGGCCGCAATCGGCCAGCAGGCCATCGGAAATGTCCAATGCCGCCGTAGCCTTGCCACGCAAGGCCTGGCCCAACGCCAGTTGCGGCTGTGGCGACCAGTAACGGTCGAGTAGAACCGAAGCTTCGGCGCTAGCGCCCTCGCGCTCACCCAGCACCAGAGGCAACGCGCCCGCAGCATCGCCAAGCGTACCGCCGACACAGAGCAGGTCGCCCACGCGGGCACCGCTGCGCAGCAATGCCCGGCCCGCCGGCACGCGACCGAATACAGTCAGGGTCATGCTCATCGGGCCGCGCGTGGTGTCGCCACCGATCAGGCGCATGTCGCACGCGGCAGCCATGATGTCCAGTCCGCAGGCGAACGCCTCCAACCAGCCGGGTTCAGCCGCCGGCAGGGACAGGGCAAGGGTAAAACCGATGGGCGTCGCTCCCATGGCCGCCAGGTCACTGGTGGAAACCGCCAGTGCACGCTGGCCAAGCAGGCAGGGATCGCAGGGGTCGGGAAAATGCACACCGGCGACGAGGGTGTCGGTGGATATCATCAGCTGCTCGCCAGCGGGAACGGCGAGCAAGGCGCAATCGTCGCCGATGCCCAACACGACATCGCCGCCAGCCCTGGCGCAAGCGGCGGCGGCGAAGTAGTGACGGATCAGCTCGAACTCACCCATCGGGATCGGATCAGGGCTTGCGGGCGCGGATTTCGGCGCTGCGCAGACTGGGCGCCAGCTTGTCCAGCACGCCGTTGACGAACTTGTGTCCGTCGGTGGCGCCGAACACCTTGGCCAGCTCGATGCCTTCGTTGATCACCACACGATAGGGCACGTCGATGCGCTGCATCAGCTCGTAGGTGGAGAGGCGCAGAATGGCCAGCTCCACAGGGTCGAGCTCGTCCAGCGGGCGGTCGAGATGGGGCACGATGGCACCGTCGACTTCGCCCTTGGCGCGGGCGACGCCTGTCAGCAGCTCGTGAAAATAGGCGCCATCGACACCCGAGAAATCATTGTCGACGCGAAACTGCGCCTCGATCTCGTTCAGGTTCTGGCCCGCCATGTGCCACTGGTACAGCGCCTGCATCGCCAGGCTACGCGCTACGCGGCGCGTGGCGATCTTGCCCTTGGCCTTGGGCTGGGGTTCCTGGCTGTCGTCGCGATTGAGGCTCACTTGGCCTCCAGCTGCGCCAGCAGGCTTACCATTTCCAGTGCGGACAGTGCAGCCTCGGCGCCCTTGTTGCCGGCCTTGGTGCCGGAACGCTCGATGGCCTGCTCGATGGAATCGACGGTCAGTACACCGAAGGCCACCGGCACGCCGAACTCCATGGAGACCTGAGCCAGGCCCTTGGTGCATTCGCCGGCGACGTATTCGAAGTGCGGAGTGCCGCCACGAATGACCGCGCCCAGGGCGATGATGGCGTCGTACTCGCCCTGCTGGGCGACCTTCTGTGCAACCAGCGGGATCTCGAAGGCACCCGGTGCGCGGATGAGGGTGATGTCGTCCTCGTTCACGCCATGGCGTACCAGCGCATCGACGGCGCCGCTAACCAGGCTTTCGACGACGAAGCTGTTGAAGCGGCCGATTACCAAGGCGAATTTCCCTTGCGGGGCGATGAAGGTACCTTCGATGGTCTTCAGGGTCATGGAACAGGTCTCGTATAACGTTAAAGAGCTTGGGTGAGCCAGAAACAGGCTAGCCCAAAAAAATCTGCAGCCCGAGCAAGGTAGCGCGTCACGAGCGCAGGACAGACAAGGCGAGGCGGCGGAGTTTACTAACCGTAAATGAGCAAGCCGAGCCTGTTTTCAACGCAGTATGTCCAAGCGCAGTAGCGCGGCAGTCCTACTCAGCGGGCAGGTATTCTACAACTTCCAGATCGAAGCCGGATATCGCGTTGAACTTCATCGGCGAACTCATCAGGCGCATCTTGCGCACACCGAGGTCGCGCAGAATCTGCGAACCGGCACCCACCGTGCTATAGATCGCCGGCGTCGGCGGCACCTGACGGTTGAGCTGGGCCAGCAGCTGCGGCCCGGTGAGCGGGTTGCCCAGCAGGAGCACCACGCCGCTGCCGGCCTTGGCCACTTCGCCCATGGCCGCGCGCAGGCTCCAGCGCCCCGGCACGTTGACCAGCATCAGGTCGCGTAGCGGCTCCATGTTGTGCACGCGCACCAGGGTGGGCTGCTCGGGGCCGATATCGCCCATGGTCAGCGCCATGTGCACGGTGTCCTCGACGCTGTCGCGGTAGGTCACCAGATTGAACTGGCCCAGCTCGGTGTCCAGCGGCTGCTCGGAAACACGCTCGATGGTGCGCTCGTGGATCATCCGGTAATGGATCAGGTCGGCGATGGTGCCGATCTTGATGCCATGCAGCTCGGCGAAGGCTTCCAGCTCCGGGCGGCGGGCCATGGTGCCGTCGTCGTTCATGATCTCGCAGATCACGCCGCTGGCATCGAAGCCGGCCATGCGCGCCAGGTCGCATGCAGCCTCGGTGTGGCCGGCACGGGCCAGCACACCGCCAGGCTGGGCCATCAGCGGGAAGATGTGGCCGGGGCTGACGATGTCTTCGGCCTTGGCGCCTTTCGCCGCGGCGGCCTGCACGGTGCGTGCGCGGTCGGCAGCTGAGATGCCAGTGGTCACGCCTTCGGCCGCCTCGATGGAGACGGTGAACTTGGTGCCGAAGCCGGAACCGTTGCGCGCCGCCATCAGCGGCAGTTGCAGGGTTTCGCAGCGCTCCTTGCTCATGGGCATGCAGATCAGGCCACGGGCGAAGCGCGCCATGAAGTTGATGTGCTCGGCCTGGCAGCATTCGGCGGCCATGATCAGGTCGCCTTCGTTCTCGCGATCCTCGTCATCCATGAGGATGACCATCTTGCCGGCGCGGATGTCTTCGAGCAGTTCGTCTACGGTATTGAGTGCCATCGTCGCCATTCCTTAATTCTTCAGGTAGCCGTGTTCGGCCAGAAAACCTTCGCTGATGCCGCCGGATGTCGGCTCGGCTGCCTTGTCGCCCTGCAGCAGGCGCTCCAGGTAACGCGCCAGCAGATCCACTTCGAGATTCACCTGCCGCCCGGGCCGGTAGTCGGCCATGATGGTTTCGGCCAGCGTGTGCGGCACTATGGTCAGCTCGAACTCGGCGCCATTGACCGCATTCACCGTAAGGCTGGTGCCATCGACGGTGATCGAGCCCTTGAAGGCGATGTACTTGGCCAGCTCGCGCGGCGCGCGGATGCGGAACTGCACGGCGCGGGCGTTTTCCTCGCGCGCGACGATCTCGCCGACGCCATCCACGTGGCCGCTGACCAGGTGCCCGCCGAGGCGGCTGGTAGGCGTCAGGGCCTTTTCCAGATTGACCTTGCTGCCCGCCTTGAGATCGATGAAGGCCGTGCGCGCCAGGGTTTCGCGGCTGACGTCGGCCCAGAAGCCGTTGCCCGGCAGCTCCACCGCCGTCAGACAGACACCGTTGACGGCGATGCTGTCGCCGAGCTTGACGTCGCCCAGATCCAGCTTGCCGGTCTCGACCAGTACCCGCACGTCGCCACCCTTGGGCGTGAGCGCACGGATGGTGCCGATGGCTTCGATTATTCCTGTGAACATGACGAACTCCTGTTTTGAGAAAAACAGGGCGTTGCAGATCGAAAGGGATGCAGCGCGCGCACGAACGGCGCACGTCAAGGTATCCCGCTCTCTCTCATCCGGACTTACAAGCCAAGGAAGCCTGATTACCGTCGGCCCCGGAATCGCACCGGGTCTGCTGACCTTGTCTGTTACAACCGACAAGCGCTCGCGGGCTAGGCCGAGGCCATTACCGCCGGTGGGGAGTTTCACCCCGCCCTGAGAACGTTGGGCCTGTCGCGGCCCGGCGCAGTTTTTACCACAAACGCGCCCGATTTGCAGCGTACGAGGGATTTTGCGCTGGCTATGGCGATCAGAGGCAACGGCTATGACGATGGCGAATCAGTCGGGCTTCGCTTGCGCAGCGCTCGGCACGGCGCAGATCTTCCAGTCGTCACCTACCGCACGGATGTCGAGGATCTTCAACTCCCGCGCCTCGCTCATGCGCTCCAGCGGCAGATCCAGCAGTGGCCGCGCGGACGAGCCGAGGAATTTCGCCGCGACGAATATCTGGTATTCGTCGATCAGCCCCAGCGCGGCGAAGGCGCCCGCCAGGCGCGGGCCGGCCTCGAGCAGGACTTCGTTGGCACCACGCTCGGCCAGCGCCGCAAGCAGTGCCGGCAGATCGACGCGCCCCTCGGCATTGGCCAGCGCCAGCAACTCATGCCCCGCTGCGCGATACGTCTCGGCGCGCGCGATCGATGCAGAAGCGACCAGCGCCGGTCCAGCCTGGAAGAACGGCGCATCCAGCGGCACCCGCTGGCGCCCATCGACCAGCACCCGCAGCGGCGGGCGCTGCAGGGCCAGATCAGTCTGTTCGGCGTCCAGCCCCAGCTCGGCAGCGCGCACCGTAAGCCGCGCGTCGTCCATCAGCACCGTATCGGCGCCGGTCAGCACCACGCTGGAGCGGGCGCGCAAGCGTTGCACTTCGGCGCGCGCCGCCGGGCCGGTGATCCACTGGCTCTCGCCGCTGGCCATTGCGGTACCGCCGTCCAGGCTCATCGCCAGCTTGGCACGCAGATACGGCAGGCCGTGCTCCATGCGCTTGACGAAGCCGATGTTCAGCTCTCGCGCTTCGCCTTCCAGCACGCCGCTGGCCACCTCGATGCCGACACTGCGCAGGCGCTCCAGCCCGCGCCCGGCCACCAGCGGATTGGGATCGCGCATGGCTGCGACCACCCGCGCCACACCGGCCTTGACCAGCGCCTCGGCGCAGGGCGGCGTGCGGCCATGGTGGCTGCAGGGCTCGAGGGTCACATAAGCCGTGGCGCCGCGGGCGCGATCGCCGGCCTGGCGCAGCGCATGCACCTCGGCGTGAGGTTCGCCGGCACGCACGTGCCAGCCCTCGCCGACCCGCTCACCGTCACGCACGATGATGCAGCCGAGACGGGGATTCGGGTGGGTGGAATACAGTCCCTTGCGCGGCAGTTGCAGCGCGCGGGCCATCCAGGCGTGGTCGGTGGTGGTCAGTCGTGCTTCGCAGGTTCGCGGGACAGACGCTCGATCTCCTCGCGGAATTCGTTCAGATCCTGGAAGCGGCGATAGACGGAGGCGAAACGGATGTAGGCGATCTCATCGAGTTTCTGCAGCTCGGCCATCACCAGCTCGCCGACCACCAGCGACTTGATTTCGCGCTCACCGGTGGCGCGCAGCTGATGCTTGATATGCGCAATGGCCGCTTCCAGCCGCTCGACGCTGACCGGGCGTTTCTCCAGCGCGCGCTGCATGCCGGCACGCAGCTTGTCTTCGTCGAAGGGCTGGCGACTGCCGTCCTGCTTGATCAGCCGCGGCATCACCAGTTCGGCGGTTTCGAAGGTCGTAAAGCGCTCGCCGCAGGCCAGGCATTCGCGCCGGCGACGGACCTGATCGCCCTCGGCGACCAGGCGCGAATCGATGACCTTGGTGTCATGTGCAACGCAGAAGGGACAATGCATGAGTTGGGCTGGTCAGACGTGAAAGAGGGCCATGGTAGCGCATCCGACCGGCAAGACAAGCTGACGGACTTGCTGCTATACAGGCGCCCGTTCACCCGCCCCGAGGAGCCGTCCGTGCCGTTACGTTCCCTAGTTTCGCTCGCATTCGTAGCCCTGCTTGCAGGCTGTTCGAGCCAGCCCGCCAGCGAGCCAGAAGCCACCCAGCCCGTCGAGCTGAGCAAAGCCCCGCACTCGAAGCTGCTCAATGAATTGAGCGGTACGCTGATCGGTGCCCCCGAAGGCAGCGAGGTGGAGCTGGCGCTGCTGGAGGTCGATCGCCGCGACCAACCGGATCGCCTGCTGAGCAACCTGCTGCTGAGCGGTCGCGGCTCGGCGCTGCCGTTCATCCTGCAGTTCAACCCCGACAGTTTTCCCGCCGGCCAGCGCGTGGAACTGCGCGGTCGGGTGACCCAGGACGGCCAGCTAATCATGCGCCTGCCTCCTCGGCAGATTCACAGCCCGGCAAGCCAGGCACTGGGGCCGCTGCGGCTGGTGCCAGCGCCATGAACGCACCGGTAACCCTCGAAGGCGCTCTTGGCGAACTGCTGGGCGATGCCCGCCTGTGCATCGAAACCTTGCCAGGTACCGACCTTCGCCTGTGGCTGATCGACCCGGCCAACATGGATCGCGCCTTCAGCCCCGAGGAAACCCGGCGGATTCTCGACGAGCCACCCTATTGGAGTTTCTGCTGGGCCAGCGGCCTGGTGCTGGCGCGCTGGCTGGCCGAACACCCCGAATGGGCTCGCGGCAAGCGCGTGCTGGATTTCGGTGCCGGCTCGGGTGTGGCGGCCATCGCGGCGGCCAGGGCCGGCGCGGCCGAAGTGGTGGCCTGCGACCTCGACCCGCTGGCGCTGCAGGCCTGCCGCGCCAATGCGGCGCTCAATGGGGTGACGCTGGGTTATTCGGAGGATTTCTTCGCCGAGGCCGACCGCTTCGACCTGATCATCGTCGCCGACGTGCTCTACGACCGCGCCAACCTGCCGCTGCTGGATCAGTTCCTCAGCCGCGGCCGCGAGGTGCTGGTGGCCGATTCGCGGGTGCGTGATTTCCAGCATCCGCTGTACGAGCGCCTCGACATCCTCGACGCCTGCACCTGGCCGGATCTCGCCGAACCCGCCGAATTCCGCCGGGTCAGCCTGTATCACGCCCGGCGGGCTTGAGATCGGGGAGGCGCCATGGTTCATGCGACTTTCAAAAAGAAGCCTCAAAAGCTTCGCGCCGAGGGCGGCACTCCCACAAAGCAAAGCCCCGACCGCACCACCGTGGGAGCCGCGTCCCGCGGCGAATGCAGACGCAAGCCTGCCAGCAAAGCCAGAAGCCTCGCGCCGAGGGCAGCACTCCCACGAAAGCGGAGCGCTCACCGCACCGCTCTCAAGCCCTGGAGGGTGAGCTGAAAATGGCGACTGAAGATACCCTGCGTCTGTTCTTCGCCCTGCCCTGCCCACACGAGCAGGCGGCGGCCATCTGCAGCTGGCGCGACCGACAGGCGCTGGGCGGGCGCCCGGTGGCGCTGGAAAACCTGCACCTGACCCTGGCCTTCCTCGGCGCGCAGCCGGCAGCACGCCTGGATGCGCTGCGACATCTGGCCACCGGAGTCACAAGTGACAGCTTCGAGCTGACCCTGAACCGCCTGATCACCCTCGGCAAAGGTTTCGCCTGCTTGGCGCCGAGCGAAGCACCGCCCGCCCTGCTGCAGTTGGCCGGCAGCCTTGCCGAGCGCCTGGGTGCGCTGGGCATCGTGCTCGACAGCCGCCCTTACCTGCCGCATATGACGCTGGCGCGCCAAGCCCCCACGCAAGCGCATGGCGACGCCGCAACCTTCGGCTGGAAGGCCGAGCGCTTCGTGCTCTATCGGTCGCAGAACACCATGGATGGCGTGCGCTATAGCGAACTGGGCAGCTGGCCGCTGCGCTCCGCAGCCGCCCCGGACTGAGGTCGGCTCAGGCCGGCACTTCGATCAGAAAGCGGAACAGCGGACCATGCTGCTCCACGGCCAGGCAGTTGTAACCCTTGAGCTTGGCGTCCTCGGGAATGCCCTGTACCGATTGCGAGCAGTCGGTCACCACCTCCAGCAACTGCCCCGGCAGCATGGTTTCCAGGGTTTCCAGCGTGGCGATGGCGTTGTAGGGGCAGTGTTCTCCCCGCAGATCAAGCGAGAGATTCGGTTTGGGCTGGCTCACGGGCAGCACTCCTCTTGGGTTGGAAACGGCGGGCATTGAGATGGACCAGCCACATGGCCAGTGCCAGGCCGGCGAAGCTGAACAGCAGGCCGGTGCCCGGCCCCATGCTTTCCAGCAGATCGATCTTCGGATAGGGCAGCGCCAGCGAGGTGCCCAGCTCGTCCCAGTACACCGCCACCAGCGTGCCGCCGATCACGTTGCCGATGCCGACCACCCAGAAATGCACCTGCCCCTCCATGGCCCGGTACATCCAGCCGGTTTCGCAGCCACCGGCCAGGACGATGCCGATCCCGAACAGCAGGCCGCCGATCACCGCATTCGGTCCCATCCAGAAGATCTTCGCATCGGCCCCCAGCATGATGGCGCCGAAGGTGCCGACGCAGGCCACGGCCATGCCCAGCAGAATGCCGTAGGCGATCTGGGTACGCCCGGTGGTCCAGAGATCACGCGCGGCGCTGGTGAAGCAGATCTGCGCACGTTCGATCAGGCCACCGAACACCACGCCGAACAGCACCGCCATACCCAGCGCGATCGACACGCCGAAACGCTAGGCGGCGAATGCCACGGCGATGACCCCCACCGCCACGCCCAGGCGCACCTGCAGGCGGTTGCGCTTTTCCCGCGCCTGCGCATCGGCGAACAGCGAACTGGCCTGGCTCCCCACCTTCAGTGGTACGCGCAGGAACGGCAGCAGGCAGATCTTCACCCCGACCCAGGCGCCGCCGACCGTGGCCAGCATGAACGCCCAGGCGTGCAGGGAAAACATCGGAATACCGGTGAAGAACGCCGCCAGGTTGCAACCCATGGCCAGACGGGCGCCGAAACCGGCGATGATCCCGCCGATCAGTCCCTGCGCCAGACGGCGCTTGCTGGTGGGCCAGCGCAGGCTGACGTTGTTCGCCCAGAGCGCCGTGCACAGCGCGCCGAGCAGCATGCCGATGATCATCACGCCATCGATGCGATCCAGCGGCGTGCCCTGCAGGCCGATCAGCTTGAAATAGCTCCACTCCTGCGGCTGGAACCCGAACCAGGCCAGCACGTGCCCGCCCCAGCGGGTGAACTCGCCGGTCACGGCCCAGAAGGTCCCGGTGATTGCGAAGTAGTAGGCGGAAGCGACACCCAGCGCGACGAGCGCGGGCAAAGGCGACCAGAAGCGCACGAGATAGCGCGCCCGGAAATCGGACAGAGCGGACATCATTGACTCCTTTTGCGCGACTGCAATCGCCGCACCGAGAAAAGGTGGTGCGGATTCTAGCCGTCTACGGCGCACTTTGCGCGGACATTCCGCTGATGCCGAGCCACCTTCACCCCTTGCTTCCCGTAGTGGTCGCCCCCACTTAACATGGCACCTTCACACGCGCCCATTCGAGAACCCTGATGAGCCAGACTCCCTTCATCTTCGACGTCACCGCCAGCAACTTCGAGCAGCTGGTCCTGGAGAACTCCTTTCACAAGCCGGTGCTGGTGGATTTCTGGGCCGAATGGTGTGCGCCGTGCAAGGCGCTGATGCCGGTGCTGGCGAAGATCACCGAGGAGTACCAGGGCGAGCTGCTGCTGGCCAAGGTCAACTGCGATATCGAACAGGAAGTGGTCGCCCGCTTCGGCGTGCGCAGCCTGCCCACCGTGGTGCTGTTCAAGGACGGCCAGCCGGTAGACGGCTTCGCCGGTGCCCAGCCCGAAGCCGCCATCCGCGCCATGCTCGAACCCCACGTCCAGCAGCCGGCCACGCCCGAGGCGGACCTGCTGGAAAGCGCCCAGGCACTGTTCGCCGAGGGCCGCATCGGCGAGGCGGAAAACCTGCTCAAACAACTGCTCACCGACGATAACGAAAACGCTGCGGCGCTGATTCTCTACGCGCGCTGCCTGGCCGAGCGAGGCGAACTGGGCGAGGCCGAGACGGTGCTGGGCGCGGTCAAGGGCGACGAGCACAAGCAGGCGCTGGCCGCTGCACGCGCACAGTTGACCTTCCTGCGCCAGGCCAAAGACCTGCCGGAAGTCGCCGACCTCAAGAGTCGCCTGGCGCAGAACGGCGAGGACGACGAGGCGACCTATCAGCTCGCCATCCAGCAACTGGCCCGCCAGCAGTACGACACCGCGCTGGATGCTCTGCTCCGGCTCTTCGTGCGCAACCGCAGCTACGCCGACGGCTTGCCGCACAAGACGCTGCTGCAGGTATTCGACCTGCTGGGCAACGACCACCCGCTGGTTACCACCTACCGCCGCAAGCTGTATCAGGCGATTTACTGAGGCAACTGCTCGTCGGATTACGCCTTCGGCTAATCCGACCTACAAGGGTGTCTATTCGCTACCACACAAGGCCAGATCAGACCCTGGCCTGGATAGCCAAAGGCATAATCCGACGCTAGGTCCGACCTGCTCTATCCAGCCAGCATCCGCCTGAGCTCCAGGCAATCGCGGGCATGCCATTCGGTCAGCTCAGGCCAGAGATTGTCCGGCAGGTTGACCAGCACACCGCGGGCTCCGGCTGCTTTCGCACATTCCAGATCAAAGCGGTAGTCGCCGACCATCACCAGCGTCTGCGGTGCGACCTGCCACTTGTCCGCCAGATGCAGCAGACCGCCGGGGTCCGGCTTGGGTGGCGCTTCGTCGCGACCGAGAATGTCCTCGCTGGTGAAGCAGTCGCCCATGCCCACGGCCTGCAAGGTCACCAGCGCCAGTTCATGGGCGTTGCGCGTCAGCACACCGAGCCGGCAACCGCGATCACGCAGTTCATGCAGCAACTCGAGCGCACCCGGTGCGGGGCTTGCGGCATAGGCCAGCTCGCGCTCGTGTTCCAGCAACCAGGCGCGCTTGGCCGCGGCCTCATCAGCCGGCAAGGCGGCGAGGTGATGAAGGATGTCGTCTTCCGGCGGGATATCCAGCGCGCGCTTGATCGCCGGGAAGTCATGCACGGCGATGGTCAGGGTGCCGTCCATGTCGAACACCCAGTGCCGCGCGGCAGCCAGTGTCACTTCCAGTCCTCGCGTACGCGGATCAGGCCTTCCTGGGCCACCGAGGCGACCAGCTCACCAGCACGGTTGAAGATGCTGCCGCGGGCGAAGCCACGAGCGTTGCCGGCCCAGGGGCTGTCCATGGAATACAGCAGCCAATCGTCGGCACGCACCTCGCGGTGGAACCAGATGGCATGATCGAGGCTCGCCAGCTGGATGAACTTGCTCCAGGAGGTGACGCCGTGGGGTTGCAACGCCGTGCCGATGAAACTGAAATCCGAGGCATAGGCCATCAGATATTTGTGCAGCGCCGGGTTGTCCGGCAGCTTGCCATCAGCGCGAAACCAAAGGTGCCGGATCGGTTCGATCGGCTGCGGATTGGCTGGGTCCTGCAGGGTCACCGGGCGAATTTCGATGGGCTTGGGCCGGCGCAGCTTTTCCACCACGCGCTGGGGCACCATGGACTCCAGCTTGTGCAGCAGCTCCCATTCGCTTAGCAGGCTCTCCGGCCCCACCACATCGGGCATCGGCAGCTGGTGCTCGAAGCCGGTTTCCTCCGCCTGGAACGAGGCGCTGCAGGTGAAGATGGTCTGCCCTTTCTGAATCGCGCTGACGCGACGGGTGGAGAAACTACCGCCGTCGCGGACCCGATCGACGTCGTAAACCACCGGCTGATGGGAATCACCGGGGCGCAGGAAATAACCGTGCATCGAGTGCACATGCCGCTCTGGCGCCACCGTCTGGCTCGCCGCCGACAACGCCTGCCCGATCACCTGGCCGCCGAAAAGCTGCGGAAAGCCCAGGTCCTGGCTGTTGCCACGGAACAGGTTTTCCTCGATCCGCTCCAGCGACAACAGGCTCACCAGGGTATCGAGTGTCTCGGTCATGCGAATTTCCTTTCAGGCAGGGCCCTTTTCAGGCAAAGGCGGCGATTTTACGGTTTAAAGCAGGTGGGCTCCAGCGACGACGCTCAGCTTCGACCATCAGCCCAGTCGGCACGCCGCAGCCGATACAGCACGTGTGGGCGCAACGGGTGACCTTCGGCCAGCGCTGGATGCTCGAAGTCGTCCTGCGGCTCATGCTGCATGCCCAGCGCCTCCATCAAACCGCGCGAACGCTCGTTGAGTTGCGCCGTGAAGGCAATCACCTCGGCCAGTTGCAGTCGCTCGAAAGCGCAGGCAAGCGCGGCGTCGGCCGCCTCCCTGGCCAACCCCTGTCTCCACTGGTCAGCGGCCAGCCGCCAGCCGATTTCCACCGTTGGGCAGAACGGCAACGGCAGCTCGCACCAGGCGAGTCCAACCATGCCGATGAAGCACCCATCGTCCTTGCGTTCCAGCGCCCAGAAGCCGAAACCATGGAGGGCAAAATGCAAGCGGCAGCGCGCCATCGCCGCCGCGCACTCGTCACGTGACAACAATTCTGGAAAGTAGCGCATCACCTGCGGATCAGCGCACATCCGCTCCAGCGGATCAAGATCGGCATCGCGCCAGGAACGCAGATGCAGACGGGGTGTTTCCAGTGCTATCCGTTCTTGCATGTTGCCCCCTTGAGGTACGTCGACTGAATCGGCTACGGGCACCGTTTGCGCGCTACCGAGGCTGCCGCTGCCATCGATGCATCGTTTTTCGACAGAAGTTCAGGCTGCTGCGCGATCATCTGGTCGACAGCAGTTTGACCACGCAAGCCACAATTTTGCACCCCGAACCGCGTACAGCTGACATTCTCGCGCAGGCCTAGACCGGGAGCTACTGCACCGACAACATGAGCCGCGACGGACTGCGCCGCCCGGGTTTGCCCTGAAGTCCGCGATGGGCGCAGAGCACCATGCACGCAGTCGGTGTGATAGGAGGCAGCCAGGATAAGGAGCGCGCCCCGCTCGCCCACTGCCCATGACCCGCTCCGGCGCAGTCGCTACAATGCTCGCCCTTCGCAACTGCCCGGCTGCCGTCATGACCCAAGCTGCTACTCGCATCGCCATCATCGGCGGCGGACCCGCCGGACTGATGGCCGCCGAAGTGCTGAGCCAGGCCGGCATCGCAGTCGATCTCTATGACGCCATGCCCTCGGTCGGACGCAAGTTCCTGCTGGCCGGTGTCGGCGGCATGAACATCACCCATGCAGAGAATTACGCCACATTCGTCAGTCGCTATCGCCAGCGCGCCGATCATTTGCGTCCATTGCTGGACGCCTTCGGCCCGGCTGCGCTGCGCGAATGGATCCACGGCCTGGGCATCGATACCTTCGTCGGCAGCTCCGGCCGCGTATTCCCCACCGATATGAAAGCCGCGCCCTTACTGCGTGCGTGGCTCAAGCGCCTGCGCGACAGCGGCGTGCAGATCCATACTCGTCAGCGCTGGCTGGGCTGGAGCGAAGACGGCCAGTTACGCATCGCAAGAGCAGGAGGCGAGTCGCTGCTGAACCCGACTGCCGCCCTGCTCGCCTTGGGCGGCGGCAGTTGGGCGCGACTGGGTTCCGATGGCGCCTGGGTGCCTCTGTTGCAAGCTCGCAGCGTCGCCATCGCGCCGCTGCAACCAGCCAATTGCGGGTTCGAGGTTGCAGGCTGGAGCCAGCATCTTGTGGAGAAATTCGCCGGCGCGCCGCTGAAGACCGTCAGCCTGGCCTTGCCCGGCGTAACCCCGCGAAGGGGCGAATTCGTCCTTACCGCGACCGGCATCGAAGGCAGCCTGGTCTATGCGTTGTCGGCGGACATCCGTGAATGTATCAACACAACGGGCTCGGCAACCCTGCTGCTGGACCTGCTGCCGGATCGCTCCCAGGCGCAGATCGCCGCCGCCCTGGCCAGGCCGCGCGGATCGCAATCCATGGCCAAGCACCTGCATCGCCAGTTGAAGCTCGACGGCGCCAAGGCCGCCTTGCTACGCGAACTGACCGTTGCCGAGACCTTCCATGACCCACAAGTGCTTGCCGCCGCCATCAAGGCCCTGCCCATCCACCTCGCCCGCCCGCGCCCGCTGGACGAAGCCATCAGCAGCGCCGGCGGCGTGCCCTTCGAGGCACTGGACGAAAACCTGATGCTGCGCCAACTGCCCGGCGTGTTCTGTGCGGGCGAAATGCTCGACTGGGAAGCACCCACCGGCGGCTATCTGCTCACCGCCTGTTTCGCCACGGGCCGCGCCGCGGCCGAAGGGATGTTGCGCTGGCTGGAGCGACGTTAACAGGCTGGCGCTACTCTTCCGAACGGCCCGAGCCCTCACGATCCCGCTCGTACTGTTTGGCGAGCGGAAACGGCGGCAGCCAGGACTCACGGCGACGGGTCCAGCTTTCGTATGTCGGCATCAGTTGGTCCGGTGCATCCAGAGCGCCCAGATGCACTTCGATTTCATCCGCGCTACGGGCGAACAGCGACGAACCACAACGCGGGCAGAAATGGCGCCCGGCGTAGTCGCGGGTTTCGCCCTCGATGCTCACTGCCTCCTGCGGAAACACCGCGGCCGCATAGAACAGCGCGCCATGATGCTTACGGCAGTCGAGACAGTGGCACAGGCCTACACGATAGGGGCGCCCCGTCGCCACTATCCGCACGCCGCCGCACAAGCAGCCGCCGGTGAATCGCGCCATGCTGCACCTCCTGTCGAGAGACGATCAGTCTGGAGACGATAGCAGGCGCTACCGGCACGCCGAGCCGCCTGCGAGACGACTCGTCACGTGGGCCGGTACATCTTGAAGCTCGCCTCGCGGCCCAGCTGGAAATAATCCGCTGGCCCACCGCCGCGCAGTATCGGTTCCGCCGCGGCCGTGTCGTAAACACCATCGACCAGCAGCGCCTGGGCGATATGCACCGCCACCACTTCGCCGAGTACCAGCCAGCTCGGTACCGGCGTCTTGTCCGCGCCCTTCAGCTGGATGATCTGGGTCACCTTGCACTCGAAGGACACCGGGCTTTCCAGCACGCGGGGGACAGCGACCAACCTGGAGGCCACTGGTGTCAGTCCGCCCAGGGCGAACTCATCCACCTCGGGCGCGACGGCGGCGCAGCTCTGGTTCATCGCCTCGGCCAGCGGCCGGGTCGCCAGGTTCCAGCAGAACTCACCGGTCGCCTCGATATTGTTCAAGCTGTCCTTCCGGCCGACGCTGGAAAAACCAATGATCGGCGGTGTGTAGTTGAAGGCATTGAAGAAGCTGTAGGGCGCGAGGTTCAACCGACCTTCGGCATCCTGCGACGAGATCCAGCCGATGGGCCGCGGGCCTACGATGGCATTGAACGGATCATGGGGCAGCCCATGGCCATGGGCGGGTTCGTAGTAATACATCTCGCCGTGCATGCAGTGCTCCCGAGCATCTCAACGTAACGTGCGAGAGTTTCGCCGTGCGGTATGTGCACTGGCAACTACGGCAGGAAAGGCTTGCTCGTTTCAACGACAGGCGTAGGTGACGCACTTATGCGACTCGATCGCTCCGCATGTCCGGGCAATCCGTCGTCGAGCGAGCGGCAACTCCAGAACAAGTCGGTCTCGCTCGAATCATCATTGAGTGATAAGACGTCGCCAAACACTTGAGAACCCAGCGCTGAAGGAACGATGAATTGAAGACCATAGGCCTTATCGGCGGAATGAGCTGGGAGTCGACGATTCCCTACTACCGCCAGATCAACTAGGCGATCAAGGAGCGTCTGGGCGGACTGCACTCTGCGAAAGTAGTGCTGTACAGCGTCGATTTCCACGAGATTGAACGGCTGCAGCACTCGGGCGACTGGGAGGCCGCCGGTGAATTGCTGGCCTGCGCCGCGCGAGCGCTGGAGTTGGCCGGCGCAGACTTTCTGGTGCTCTGTACCAACACCATGCACAAGGTTGCGCCCGCCATCGAAGCAGCGGTTCGCATACCGCTATTCCACATAGCGGACCCCACTGCCGAGGCCATCAAGGACGCCGGGCTGTCGACGGTCGGCTTGCTCGGCACGCGGTTCACCATGGAGCAGGCGTTCTACAAGGACCGGCTTCGCGAACGGCACGGTCTTCAGGTGCTGATACCCAGCAAGAACGACCGTGACATCACTCACCGCGTCATCTACGAAGAGCTGTGTCTTGGACGGGTCGTTGAGGCATCGCGCGATGAATATCGGCGAATCATGGCCGAACTCGTCGACCAGGGCGCCGAAGGGATAGTGCTTGGTTGTACGGAAATCTCGCTCCTGGTCGCGCAGCAAGACTCCAGCGTTCCGCTGTTCGATACCACAACCATCCACGCGCGCATGGCCGCCGAATGGGCGCTCTTGCCGAAATGACGATCAACGATTCATCGCATCGGGTCAGTGCCAGCGCAGCCACCATCTCGACGAAGACTAACTGGCGTAGAACCCCCGCAGCCGAAGGAGATCGCTGCCGCGGCGGCCTCTCTCGCCTCGGAGCGCGCCAGCTTCATGGTGGCCACGGAGGTCATGGCCGACGGCAGCATGACGGTCACGGCTGGCTGAGCTGACGGGTGGGCTCAGGTCAGCGGCGTCATCACCGCGCGCTGATAGGCCGGACGCTGCCGCAAACGCTGGTACCAGGCCTGCAGGTGGGGCAGTTCGGGGCGCTCGATGGGCATCTCGAACCAGGCGTAGGCGAAGCAGCCGAGCGGAATGTCGCCCATGCCGAAATCCGCGCCGGACAGATACGACTGCTCGGCCAGCGCGCGATCGACGATGGCGAGCAGTTTGCCGCATTCGGCCAGCGCCACCTCTACCGCGGCCATGTCGCGCTGTTCGGCGGGGGTGCGTACCATGCTCCAGAACACCACCCGGAAAGGTGCCGCCAAGGACGAGGTGGTCCAGTCCATCCACTTGTCCGCCTCCGCCCGCTGACGCGGATCGGGGCTCCACAACGCGGGCTCACCGTATTGCGCCGCCAGGTAGCGAGCGATGGCGTTGGACTCCCACAACACCAGCTCACCATCTTCCAGGCAGGGCACCAGGCGGTTCGGGGTCTTTTCCGCATAGCCCGGCTCGCCGACGATACCGAAGGCGCCACCGGCGTCGACTCGGCTATAGGGAACGCCAAGTTCTTCAAGGCACCAGAGGGCCTTCTTCACGTTGGTGGAATTGATCCGACCCCAGAGCTTCAACATGCAACCACTCCTCTTCGTTTGCGTCGAGCGTGAACCCTAGCTGCGGCATTGTTGCCCGCGCCAGCCTTATCGCTTACCCAGCGTTCAGTTTCGGTCGCGCTTCAGCGCTTTTTCCCCGGCCTCGCCCCGCCCAGGCTCGGCACCTTGCGGACCGGTGTGGCGTTGGGTTTTTCACCTTCGTCGAACCAGTTGCCCAGGTGAATCCTGCCCTTGCCGGCGCCGTCCTTGGGCTTCTTGGGTTTCTTCGGCTTCTTGACGATCTGCCCGCCGGGCTGGGTGACAGGTACCCGATGATCGGACACGAAGCCTGGCTCGTCGTGGCGCGGCAGGATCTGGCTGATCAGGGTCTCGATGGCGGCGAGCTGATCTACCTCGTCGGCGGCGACCAGCGAGATCGCCTCACCCGTGGCGCCGGCGCGGCCGGTACGGCCGATGCGGTGCACATAGTCCTCGGCGACGATCGGCAGGTCGAAGTTGACCACCTGCGGCAGGTCATGGATATCCAGCCCGCGCGCGGCCACGTCGGTGGCCACCAGGATCTGCACCTCGCCGGCCTTGAAGCGCTCCAGCGCGCGCAGCCGCGAGGCCTGCGGCCGATCGCCGTGGATGGCGTCGCTGGCGATGCCCTGAGCCTGCAACTGCGCCACCAGCTCGTCGACGCCCTTGCGCGTCTTGACGAACACCAGCACCTGGCCCCAGCGTTTTTTCGCCAGCAGATGCAGGAAGAGTTCGCTCTTGCGCTTCTTGTCCACCGGCACCAGCCACTGCTTGACCGTCTTGGCTGCGGTATTGCGCGGGCTGACCTCGATGGACAGCGGGTCGCGCAGCAACTCGCCGGCCAGCTGGCGGATGGGTTCGGAGAAAGTGGCGGAAAACAGCAATGTCTGGCGCTTGCGCGGCAAGGCGCAGAACAGGTCGGTCAGCTCCTGGGAGAAACCGAGGTCGAGCATGCGGTCGGCCTCGTCCAGCACCAGCGCCTGCACCTGAGCGAACTTCACCGCGTTCTGCCGGTACAGATCGAGCAACCGACCGGGCGTGGCCGCCAGCACGTCGACACCCTTGCGCAACGCCATCATCTGCGGGTTGATGCTGACGCCGCCGTACACCGCGTAGGTGCGCAGCGGCAGGTTCTGTCCATAAGCGCGAAAACTCTCGTGTACCTGCTCGGCCAGTTCGCGGGTCGGCACCAGCACCAGCGCACGTACCGAATTGCTCGCGACCGGCGCACCTTCCTGGGCCAGACGCTGCAGCAGCGGCAAGGCGAATCCGGCGGTCTTGCCGGTGCCGGTCTGCGCCGCCGCCATCAGGTCGCGACCTTTGAGCACGGCGGGAATCGCCTTGGCCTGGACCGGAGTCGGCGTGGTGTAGTCGAGGGATTCGAGCGTGCGCAGCAGCGGCTCGATCAGGCCCAGGGATCTGAAAGTCATGGCGGAAACCGGAAGGGTGAAAACGAGGTGGCAGTTTACGCGGAAAAACCAGCTGGAAGCTGGAAGCTGGAAGCTGGAAGCCAATGAGCGTGCGGTTACAGCGATTGCCTTCCACCTCAGGCTCATGGGGTGCTGCAACAGCCCCTAGCGCAACAGTAAGCGACCCTCGATGGGCACATAGCGCGTGGCGGCGCGAATCAGCGATTGTGCGGTCAGGCCGGGCACGCCGTAGGCGGTGGCTTCGACGCCACCGGCTCGCACCCGTTCGAGCAGCAGGTCGAAATCGCCATCGCCGGAGGCCAGTACCACTTCATCCACGCGCGCGACGACATCCAGCACGTCGATGGTGATACCCACATCCCAGTCGCCCTTGGCCGAGCCGTCGCTGCGCTGGATATAGGGCTTGAGCTTCACGGTGAAACCGAGATTGCGCAGGATCTGCTGGAACTGCTGCTGTTTGGCGTCGCCGCGATCGATCGCGTAGGCATAGGCCTCGACAATCTCGCCGCGGGCGCTCACATCGGCCCACAACGCCGCATAGTCGAAGTGGCAACCATGGGCCTGACGCACCGTGTAATAGAGGTTCTGCACATCTGCAAACAGGGCGATCTTCTTCACGCAACTGCCCGAATCGAGGAAAGCGCCAGTATGGATGGCAAAATCGAACATGTCTCCCGCTACCCTCTTGGGCTAAAGTGCGGGCCTGTTTCTCGAGACTGTCTTGCACGTGAACGTTCTGACCATCCTGCGCGACGCCTGGTATTTCTATTCCCGCAACCTGACCGCCATCGCCCGGCTCTGCCTGCCACTGATCGTGCTCGAGAGCTGCGCCAAGCTGGCGGTCGATCACTGGCTGGGCAAGGACGCACTGCCGGCGCAGGAACTGCTGACGGGAATCATCTTCTATCCGCTTTACGTCGGCGCCCTGATCCTGTTCCTCGACGCCCGCAGCCGTGGCCATGAGCCCAACGTGCGCGAAGTGCTGGCGCGAACGCTGCCGATATGGCCGGCGCTGGCAGTATTGGCCGCGCTGGGTACGCTGCTGATCGTGCTCGGCGCATCACTGTTCGTGCTGCCAGGCCTCTGGGTGATGGTGAAGATTGCCTTCGCCGAATATCTGCTGGTGCTGCACGGCATGACGCCGCTGGCAGCGCTGAAGGCCAGCTTCCAGCAGACCCGCGGTCACTTCCTGCTGATCCTCGGCTGCAGCCTCGCCGTGCTGCTGCCGCTGTGGCTTCTGGAAGCCTGGATCGCCGCACAGTTCTGGGCCGGCGAACCACCGCCCCCGGCACAGGCGATACTGGTCGACAGCGCCGTCGGGCTGATCCAGCTGCTGGCGACCGTGGTGCTGTTTCGCTGCTTCATGCTCTGCAGCGCGCAGGCCATTACACGGGACGAACAGCGTTAACGGGAGAAACGCGAGCGGTCAGCTAGGGTCTATTGATGTTCCATTTCCCGCGAGAACACTGCCATGGCCGACCAAAACCTCAGCATCCTTTCCCACGTATCCCTCGGCAGTAACCGTTTCGACGAGGCCGTGGCCTTTTACGACGCGGTGCTGGCTACGCTGGGCTGCACGCGCATCCTCTCCCACCCCGGCGCACTGGCCTGGGGCCGTGAATACCCGGAGTTCTGGCTGCAGACGCCCATCGATGGCCGGCCGGCCAGCATCGGCAATGGCACGCACGTGGGTTTCTTCGCCGAGGACAAGGCATCGGTCGATGCCTTTCACCGCGCCGCATTGAACGCTGGCGCAGCGGACGAAGGTGCTCCGGGGCCACGCGAGGAATACGGCGCGCCTTACTACGGCTGCTTCGTCCGCGACCTGGACGGACACAAGATCGAAGCCGCCTATTGGGACGTGCAGTTGATGCAAGAGCTCTACGGCAACAGCCCATAGGGTCTGTTCCCGTTTCGTACGCGGAGTGCGACGAAACGGGAGCAGACCCTAGCCGACGCCCCGTGACATCCGGCTGCCGGTCAGGCGCGGCAGCAGCAATTGCTCGAACAGCCGGGGAAAGCAGCGGGCGACCATCCGTGCGCGCCAGTCGAGGTTGGAAAGCACCAGCAAGCGCCGGCGCTTGAGCGCTCCCTGGTAGATCGCCTCGGCCACGTCCTGCGGTGAAGCCACGCGTCCGGGGGC
The DNA here is from genome assembly GCA_047973445.1 of Pseudomonas sp. Lineage (GTDB taxonomy): Bacteria > Pseudomonadota > Gammaproteobacteria > Pseudomonadales > Pseudomonadaceae > Stutzerimonas. The sequence continues at coordinate 66,540 of JBKEBY010000038.1, read as the reverse complement.
CAGGACCGGTTGCGGTGCGGTGGAGCCGTCGCCGACCAGCACGTTCTTGCGCAGGTCGGTGGCGGTATAGCCGGGGCAGACCATCATCACATGGACTCCAGTGCCGTCCAGCTCACCGCGCAGGGTTTCGAACAGGCCGTGCAGCGCGTGTTTGCTGGCGTTGTACGCGGCGCGGTCGGGCACCGGCGCATACTGCGACAACGAGCTGAGCACGATAATCTGCCCGCGCCGGGCCACCAGGCTGGGCAATGTCGCCTGGGTGCAGTGCAGCGCACCGTAGAAATTCACCGCCATGATTCGCTCGAACACCGCCAGGCTGGTGTCCGCCACGCGACTGCGATGGGTGATGCCAGCATTGTTGATCAGCACGTCGATGCCGCCGAAGCGCTCCAGCGCCAGTGCCACCGCCTGCTGCACCGCCATGCTATCGGATACGTCGCAGCGCAACCCCAGCACATCGGCGTTGTGATGATCGACCAGATGCTGCACCAGACCGTCCAGTGCATTCCGATCCAGATCGAAAATCACCAGCCTGGCACCAGCCTGAGCCATGCGTTCGGCCAAAGCACGACCGATGCCGGCGCAGCCACCGGTAATCAACACCACCTTGCGATCGAAAATCCTGCTGGCAAAAACCTTGCGTCGCATACGTAGCTCCTTGATCCGATCACACATTGGGGTCGGTTTGGCCTGTTAGGCTTGCCCCCCCTCGGTTTCAGCATAGGCCGAGGTATCACCCTTTTCCCGGCCCATGACCGGCGGGTGGTTCGATCGCTCAACCAATTACCGGGACGACGGAGCTCCCCTTGATCAGAATCTCCACATTGCTCGCTGCCTTGCTGTTCAGCGCGGCCTGCTTGGCCGGTAGCGCGGCGGATGAGCGACCAACCTTGACTGTAGGCTTCTTGGAGTTTCCGCCCGCGATCTACAGCGATGCGCAGGGCCAGGCGCAAGGGCGCGTGGTGGAGGTCACGCGGCGCGTCCTGCAGCAGGCGGGTTATAAGGCTTCGTTTCGCGCACTGCCCTGCGCCCGCCTCTATACCAGGCTGAAGGATGGTTCCATCGATCTCTGGCTCGGCGCGGCGGGTAAGCCTGAACTGGCCGCACATACCATCGAGACACGTCACGACCTCACCAGAATCGACCTCAACCTGTATCACCGTCGCGACACGCCCGCTCCGAGCCTGGCGAACGCCCTGACAGAGCTGACGGGACGAGGCGTGATTCTGATCGGCGGTTACGATTACTGGCCACGCATTAACCGGATTCTCAACGATCCGCAACGCAAGATTCGCCTGCATCACACCGCCAGCCACCTTTCCGGGCTGCGTATGCTGGAACACCAGCGGGGCGACTTCCTGCTCGACTACGAGATACCCGTGGAACACGCACGGCAGCAACTGGGTATGGAGCCGCTGCCTTCGATCACCATCAAGCAGGTGCCAGTCCGCTTCATCATCTCGCGCTACTCCCCCGGCAACGAAGCCCTGCGTGATGCCCTGGATCAAGCCTACGAAGAACTGATGGTCGCCATCCCTGGCTGGCCCCTTCGCGACGATACCGAGGCGCAGCCAGCCGCCGCCAACCGGTGAGTTGCTCCGCGCGTGCCCTGGTGCCGCTTTATATCTTCAGGTTCATGGACAGGTAGGCAGTGCGCCCAGGTGCGGGCGAGAACATGGGCTGGTCGTCGCCACCCCAGAAGAAATTGTCGTACCACACGTATTCGTACTCGCGGTCCGTCAGGTTCTTCATCTGCAGGTCGAGGCTGGCGGTTTCGGACAATGCATATCGCACGCTGGCATCCAGCACTGCAAAACCGCCGTACTTGCCCTGTTCGTTCAGCTCGTCGATGTAGTAGTCGCCCTGCGCCCTGGCCTGCAGGCCGAAGCGCCATTGGCGGTTGGGCTGGTATTCCATGCCCAGGTTGGAGATGTAGCGCGGGGTCGAAAAGACTTCCTTGCCCGCCAGCGACTGACCACCGGCCGTATAGGCACTGACCACCTTGGCCTCCTGAATGGCGTGGGAGGCCCAGACGGTCCACTGTTCGTTGATGTAGGAGGTCACCTGCATATCGATGCCCCGCCGGCGCGTCTTGCCAAGGCCGACGGTGGTGCCGGTGCTCGGCATGTTCGCCACCTCGTCGGTGGCGTCCTGCTGCCAGAGCGCTACGCGCGCCTCGGCTCCATCCAACGGCCTGAACTTAACCCCGAACTCCTTGCCGGTGTTGATCGAGGGTCTGAAGGCGGCCTGACCGGGTGTCATGTAGGCCGGCTCGCTCGACCCGGTGAGAATCTGAAAGGTTCTGCCCCAGTTGGCGTACAGGTTCAGATCCGGCGTCAGGCTATACACCACGCTCAGCTTGGGTTGCTTGATCCAGCCATAGTCCTGGAGGTCTGCGTCCACGCCGTTTGGCAGGTGTGTCTCGCCGGAGAACCTGTCCACCCGGTACGCCGGGATGATCTTCAGCGAATCGATCGGCTCGATTACCGCCTGGACGTAAGCGCCCCCGTTGTCGAGGGTGTATTCGTCGTCGTTCTGGATGAGCTCCGGCGTTGAAAAGTCAGTCGGCACGTCGAAGGCATAGCGATAACGGTGATACTCGTTGTCCTGGTGTTCAAGGTTGATGCCGCCATCGAGCGTCAGCCAGCCGGACGCCTGCCAGGTCAGCGAGCTCAGCAGACCGGTCTGTCGCTCATCCCACTGCCGGCGCTGGCGCGGCGCGTTGCCGAGCGGGTAGGAAGTGAAGGTAACCTTGCGGTCATCCTCGTAGCGGTTGTGGTACAGCTTGCTGCTCAGGGCCAGATCGTCACGCAGTTGCCAGTCCAGATGCACGGCAACCTGCTTCATGTCCCGGTCGTCGCCGTCGTTGGCGTTCTTCGCGGAGGAATCGGTCCGGCTGGCGCGAAGCTCTTCACGGGTCAGAAAGCCGGCCTCCTCGGCTTCATGGTGGTACAGCCGGGTCACCAGCCCCAGCTTGAACAGGCCCGCATCGTCGGTGTAGAACCATTTGCCGCCGAGGACGTACTTCTCCGAGCGGTCGTGGTCGCGATAGCCGTTCGAATCCTGCCGGGCGAGGAAGTAATTCTGAGCGAAGTTATCGGACTCGCGCCCCAGCGCAAGCTGCACCTCTCGAAAATCGAAGCTGCCGTAGGTCAGTCGGCCGTCGGTGTAATTCCCGCCCTGGCGGGTGACGAAGTTGATGTTGCCGCCAATGTTGTGCAAGCCGTAGCGTGGATCGTTTGTGCCGCGGACCACCTCGATGTACTCGAGGTCGAGCGGGAACACCATGTCGATGAAACGCTGGTTGCCACTGTTGACGTTGCTCGGAACGCCGTCGATCAATGTCTTGATGCCGTTGATATAGCCCTCGCCATTGAAGGCGCGGAAGGTGGCCTTGCCCGACTCGGCGCCCTGGCGGGTTTCCGTGAGCTGAATGCCGGGCATCTGGCCCAGAAGCTCCCAGCTGTTCATCACGTTCTTGTCTTCCAGCATGTCGCCGCCGAGAACATCCACCGAGGTCAGTACGCTGCTGCCGATCTGCTGCAAGCCACCGGAGTTGGAGTAGACGTAGGACTCGCCCAAGGTAATCGTGGACTCTCCAGTCGGTGCGGCATGGCTGACCGTGCTGACAAGCGCGACCAGCACGGCCGGAATGACGCGTTCGTTCTTCATTTTCTTCCCTTGGATTTATTGCAGGAGTGATTCGGGTGGCCATGGCACTGTGGATAGCGCCGGTATGGTCTGACTCGGCAGAGCCATAATGTTATATTATTTCTATTTCTTGTGAACAGAACCGCTTGCAAGGCGGGACTGGGCAGGCAGGGTTATCGATTCACGAAATTGCGTCAGTTAAGGATGTAAATGTCAGTACCGGCTTCCACTCGGCTCCAGTCCATCGACGCCCTGCGCGGACTGGTAATCCTCTTCATGCTGCTTGATCACGTCCGCGAAACCTTCTACCTGCACATGCAGGTGAACGACCCCATGGACGTGAGTCAGACGGCCCCCGCACTGTTCGCCAGCCGCCTGCTGGCCCATCTCTGCGCGCCGGTCTTCGTTTTCCTTACCGGTACGTCAGCGTTTCTCTACGGGACAAAGCACGACGGCCGGACCTCGGTTTCCAGTTTTCTGTTCAAGCGTGGGCTGTTTCTCGTCGTGCTGGAAATCACCCTGGTGAACTTCGCCTGGACGTTCCAGTTCCCGCCCGGCGTGATCTACCTGCAGGTGATCTGGGTCATCGGGCTGAGCATGCTGGCGCTCGCGCTGCTGGTGTGGCTGCCGCGGGGCGTGCTGGTCGCGCTCGGCCTGCTGCTGGTAGCTGGGCACAACCTGCTGGATGCCGTGCATTTCGTGCCGGGACACTGGGCTTACGTGCCATGGTCGATACTGCATGATCGCGGCTGGATAGACGTGGGCCATTCCCTGCGCCTGCGCACCTCCTATCCCCTCCTGCCCTGGATCGGCGTGATCGCGCTGGGGTATGCCGCCGGCCCCTGGTTCGGCAACGCAGTGGACACGTCGAGCCGCCAGCGCAAACTGTCGCTCTGGGCGGCGGGCGCGCTGGGAACCTTTCTGCTGCTGCGGCTGTGCAACGGCTATGGCGACGCGCCCTGGGCCAGCGGCGAGAGCGCGGTGCAGACGCTGATGAGCTTCTTCAACATCACCAAGTACCCACCGTCGCTGCTGTTCCTCGCACTGACGCTGGGAGTCGGGCTCCTGCTGCTGGTATGGCTTGAACGTCGCGGGCAGTCACCATTGGTCCGCCCGCTGGCGGTATTTGGCGCGGCGCCGATGTTCTTCTACCTGCTGCACCTGTACGTGCTGAAACTGCTGTATCTGCTCGCCACATCGATCTGGGGGCTGAACCAGGGGCAACATTTCGGCTTCGATTCAGTGGCCGCGCTTTGGCTCTGCTCAGTGGTGCTGATCGTCGTGCTCTATCCGCCGGTACGCTGGTTCGCGCGCCTCAAGGCTCGGCGCCGGGACATCGCCTGGCTGAAATATCTGTGATCTCGGCCGGGGTCTTCGGGCAGGCGACTAGTGCCCGCGCGGCTTGGCGCGTGCGGTAGGCTCGGCGATCAGCGGGTCGTCCGGCCAGTAATGCTTGGGATAGCGCCCCTTCAAATCCTTGCGGACCTCGGCATAGGTGTTCTGCCAGAAGCTCGCCAGGTCCTGAGTGACCTGCACTGGCCGGCGCGCGGGCGAGAGCAGATGCAGTTTGACAGTCAGCCGGCCACCAGCGATCCGTGGCGTCTGCGCCAGGCCGAACAGTTCCTGCAGCCGTACCGCCAACACTGGCGGCGACTCGCTGTAGTCGAGCCTGATCTGCGAGCCTGAAGGCACCCTGACGGATGTCGGCGCCTGCTCGTCGAGCCGTTGCGGTAATGGCCAAGGCAGCAGCGTGGCGAGCATGGCCTTCAGGTCCAGCTGGGCGAAATGCGCCAATCGCGAGACCTTGCCCAGGTAAGGCAGCAGCCAGTCGTCCATTTGATCGAGCAGCGCGGCATCGCTGACATCCGGCCATTGACTGGTCCCGCCGTCCGCAAGATCCAGCTGCCGTAGCAACGCGATGCGCGACTGCCACTGGCGCAGTTCCGGCGTCCAGGGGAGCAGTTCGAGACCCTTGCGTCGCACCAGTCCCAGCAAGGCACCACTGCGACCCTCTTCGTCCAACCGAGCCAACGGTTCGCGCGTCAGCACCAGCTCGCCGATACGGCGCTGGCGCTCGGCACGCAGCACGCCTTCACGCTCGTCCCAATCCAGCTCGTCACGCGGACTGACCAGCTCGGCGAGCGTCCGCTCGAACATCTGCGGGTCCAGTGCGGCGGCGCGGTAAATACGCTCTTCACGCTGGCCCTGACGACTGCCCAGTTCGGCAACCACCAGCCAGGGCTCCTTCATCAGCGCATCGGGCTCGGCGAAGATCGCCGCGCGTCCGTTAGACAGGCGATATTCGCCGCCACCTTCACGGCGCTGCTGCGCAATCCGGTCGGGATAGGCGAACGCCAGCAGTGCGCCGAGCCAGCGCGCGTCATCGCCATCCGCCGGGGCCGTCCCCCCGGAGCCGCGCAGCAGGCTGCGAAACTGCCGCGCCAGCTGTCGCACGCGTTGCGCACCGGCGTGGCGTCCGGCCCGCGTTTCGAGCAGCCCGAGGCGATTGGCAATATCGCAACCGCCGCCGTGCTGGATATCCCGTTCGACCAGCAGCGCCGCCAGATCGGCCGCCAGCCGGCCCAGACCCAGGCCATGACCACGCAACAGCAGGTGGGCGATGCGCGGATGGGCCGGCAACTCGGCCATGGCCTGCCCATGCTCGGTCAGTTGCCAGCCACCACGGGCGTTACGGGCCAGTGCACCGAGGCGTTCGAGCAGCGCCTGCGCCTGGGCGTAGGCGGCAGCCGGTGGCCGATCCAGCCAGACCAGCTCGTCCGGCTCGACGCCCCAGCGCACAAGTTGCAAGGCCACGCCCGCCAGATCAGCCTGGAGGATTTCTGCCTCGTCGTAGGCGGCCAGCTGCGCATGCTGATCTTCCGACCAGAGCCTATAGCAGACACCCGGTTCCAGCCGCCCGGCACGACCGGCGCGCTGCGTCGCGGAAGCGCGGGAGATGCGCCGCGTCTCGAGGCGCGTCATGCCGCTACCGGGGTCGAAGCGCGGCACGCGCGCCAGCCCGGCGTCGATCACCACCCGCACGCCCTCGATGGTCAGGCTGGTCTCGGCAATGTTGGTGGACAGTACCACCTTGCGCATACCTGCAGGCGCGGGCTCGATGGCCGCGCGCTGGTCTGCCAGATCCAGCTCGCCGTGCAGCGGGCAAAGCTGGATGTCGCTGCGCCCTTCCAGCGACTCGGCCAGCGCCTCGTTGACCCTACGGATTTCGGCCTGGCCCGGCAGGAACACCAGCAGGCTGCCCAGCTCTTCGTCCAGCGCCTGCAACACTGCCTGCAGCACCCGCAGCTCGATCCGCTCGCCAGTCTGAAACGGCTGCGCCCAGCGCTGTGCCACCGGGAACATGCGCCCTTCACTGCGCACCACGAGCGCGTCGCTCAACAGGCTCGACAGCCGCTCACCTTCCAGCGTCGCCGACATCAACAGCAGCTTTAGCGGCTCGTCGCGCAGCAACAGGCGCGCGTTGAGCGTGAGCGCCAGCGCCAGGTCGGCATCCAGACTGCGCTCGTGAAACTCGTCGAAGATCACCAGACCGACGCCTTCCAGGCCCGGGTCGTCCTGCAGGCGACGGGCGAGAATACCCTCGGTAACCACCTCGATGCGGGTTCTGGGGCCGACCTTGCTGTCGAGGCGGATGCGATAGCCCACTGTTTCTCCGACCTTTTCCCCCAGTTGGCTGGCCAGCCGCTCGGCAGCCGCCCGGGCCGCCAACCGCCGCGGTTCGAGCATCAGGATGCCCTGCCCGGCCAGCCAGCTTTCATCCAGCAGCGCCAGCGGCACGCGGGTGGTCTTGCCGGCGCCGGGCGGCGCCTCCAGCACAGCTTCGTCACGCTGATGCAGCGCCTGGCGTAGGGCCGGCAGCGCCTGTTCGATGGGCAAGGGGGTCATGGCTACTCCGCGGTCGAGGCGGCGATTATAAGGGCGCGGGATGATAAAGCCGCTGGCCGAACAGGGCAGCATCGGATCTGTCTGATATCAGCGAAATATCAACGCCGTGCTTGTATAGTTGCGCCACTTTCCATGGAGGTCCCTATGCGTACTCGTTCCCGTGTCATCGGCGGCGTGCTGGCCGTCTCCCTGTTTACCCAGTTGGCCGCCTGCGGCACGCTGTTCTATCCCGACCGCCGGGGGCAGATCGATGGCAAAATCGACCCCGCCATCGCCGCGCTGAATGCGGTGGGGCTGCTGTTCTATGTCATCCCAGGGCTGATCGCCTTCGGCATCGACTTTGCCACCGGCGCCATCTATTTCCCCGACGAGAACTACAGCGTGGCGCCCGAGACACTGCACAAAGCCATCGGTGCCGACGGCCAGATCGACATGCTGCGCCTGAAGGCGATCATCGAAGAGCAGACCGGCCACAGCCTGCCGCTGGACGATCCGCGTCTGATCCAGCACAGCGGCAACATTGAACAGCTCGCCGCCTTCGGCCTGCGATCGGCAGCCTGATGGCCGACATCCAAACACGATGAGCATCAACGCCGAACACGCCCGACTGCTGCGCCGCGCCACCAGCGCGGCGCTGGCGACTGCAATACTGCTGGCCCTGAGCAAGGCGGTGGCCTGGTGGCTGAGCGGCTCGGTGAGCCTGCTGGCGGGCCTGACCGACTCGCTGCTCGATGGCGCCGCCTCGCTGCTCAACCTGCTGGCCGTGCACTACTCGCTACGCCCGGCCGATGACGATCACCGCTACGGCCACGGCAAGGCCGAGGCACTGGCCGGGCTTGGCCAGGCAGCATTCATCTGCGTCAGCGCGATCCTGGTTGGGGTGCAGGGCGTCGACCGCCTGCTGCATCCACAGCCGCTGGGCGCCCAGGGCGTGGGTATCGCTGTGATGCTACTGTCGCTGGCGATGACCGCCTTGCTGCTCGGTTACCAGCGGCATGTGGTGAAAGTGACCGGCTCCACGGCGATTCGTGCCGATTCGCTGCATTACCGCTCCGACCTGCTGCTCAACACCAGCATCCTGCTCGCCTTGGTGCTTGCCGGTTTCGGCTGGGAACGCCTGGACGCGCTGTTCGGCATCGGCATCGCGTTCTACATCCTGTGGAGCGCGGTGAGCATCGTGCGCGAAGCCGGCGCGGTGCTGATGGACACTGAGCTGTCGCCCGAGATCAGCGAGCACATGCAGCAACTGGTTCGCGACATACCCGGCGTGCATGGCTGCCATGACTTTCGCACACGCATCTCGGGTACCCGCTGGTTCGTCCAGCTGCATCTGGAACTCCCTGGCGAGTTGCCACTTTCGCGTGCTCACGACCTGTGCGTGGCAGCCGAAGAGACAATCAGCAGCCACTATCCGCAGGCGGAGGTGCTGGTGCATGCCGATCCGCTGGAGATTACGCCTGGTTATCGATAAGAGCCTGTTCACGATCTAGCGAGCTAGAGTCCTGCAAGGCAAAAACAGGCGAGGAAGCGGAGTTTATTGATGTAAATGAGCATTCCGAGCCTGTTTTTAACGCAGCTGGGCCGACGCGCAGCAGATCGTGAACAGGCTCTAAGAAGCAGCAAACGCTGCCAGACCTGCCTTCATGACCCACAACGAAAAAGACCACGCCAAGGCGTGGTCTTTTCGATTCGGTCAGCCGATGGTAACGGCTTCTTCTCGCGGCGCCTCGTGAGTGCCGGGGGCCCGGACCGTTGACCTGGGTAAGGTCTTCGGCAGTCGTGGCGGGATCGCTTGCCAGGACCGTTCTTGCCGGGGGCTGAAGTTGGATAAAGCTTACGCCCGGCCAGGCGAAAGATGTTTGCGAATATTGCTGATAACAGCCCCTCTTGCGCAATTAATGCAAAACACATGATTATTTGCCGCAACCAAACAACGCACGGCTATCAAAATGAGCAAACTTGACCGCTACGACCTGCGCATCCTCGCCGAATTGCAGCATGACGCACGCATCTCCAACCAGGACCTGGCCGAACGCATCGGGCTTTCGCCCTCGCCCTGCTCTCGGCGGGTCAAGCAACTCGAAGACGATGGCTATATCGCGCGCCAGGTCGCCCTGCTGGACCGCAAGCAGCTCGGCCTGACGCTGACCGCCTACGTGCTGATCGGCATGGATCGCCATACACCGGAGCGCTTCGAGCATTTCGAAGCCGTGATCGGCAAATGCCCCCAGGTACTCGAATGCAGCCTGGTCACCGGCATGGACGCCGACTACCAGTTGAAGGTAGTAGTGCCCGACATGGATCACTACCAGCAATTCCTGCTGGGCACCCTGACCCGCATCGAAGGCGTTTCCAGCGTGCGTTCGAGCTTCGTGCTACGTCAGGTGGTTTCCAGTACCGAACTGCCGCTGGAGCACTTGCGAGGCTGAGACACAGCTCACACCTCTTACCCAGGCATTTCGAAGGGTTACTTCCTATAATCCGCGCCCCTCTGCCGGCCCGCCCACGGACAGCCTCCGCTGGGCGATCGAGCAGCCTATCGCCTCGCGCCGCAGCAGGCGCGCCTTCTTCAGCCACAGGAATGCCCATGAAAAACACCAATCGCGTCATGCAAAGCTACGGCCGCTGCTGCGCGAGCCCTGGCTTCTTCGACGACTTCTATACGACCTTTCTGGCCAGCTCGCCCGCTGTGCGGGAGAAGTTCGCCCAGAGCGACATGACGGCACAGAAGCATCTACTGCGAGCCGGCATTCTCAACCTGGTGCTGTTCGCGCGCGGTATGCCGGACACCAAACTTCGCGCCCTTGGCAAGAGTCATTCGCGCGAAGGCTTCGACATTCATCCGCAGCTTTACGACATCTGGCTTGAATCCCTGCTGCAGACCATACGTCAGCATGATCCGGAGCTGGAGCAGCAGGATCAGCTGGCCTGGACCGACGTGCTCGGCAAGGGCATAGAGATCATCAAGTCCTATTACTGATCTCGCGGCGCAGAAACACACGGCAAACGCACTGCCCCTTTTGCCGTTTCGGTGCACGCGTATACTACGCCGCGGCGCCCGGCCTGCCGGTGCTGCATCGAGTGTTGTCAGTCAGGAGATACCTGTGGAACCCGAAGTATTCGAAAAATGGATGGTGATTGCCCTTGTCGGTGGTTTGATCGCCTTCATGGCCTTCATCATCTGGGATCTGGCGAAGAAATCGAAGGCTGGCCGCCTGGGTACCGCGATCCTGTTCCTGGGCCTGGGGTTGTGCCTGTTCGCCTTCCTCGCCAAACCGATCATCGGCTACATCATCGAAGTATCCCAGGGCATTCCGCACTAGGTGGTCGACGCTCGCCCGCGACCGAGCCGAAGTCTGGCAGTCATGTACAGGTCGGATGTGCCGTACCTTCCCGGGCCAATACGATACGCAACACGTTCGCTCGCCCACTGACGAATCCCACCCGCCCGCCGGCGTTCTCGACGATCCGTCGGACGATGGCCAGGCCCAGCCCGGTGCCCTCGCTACCCTGGCGGCCCTTGCGGAAACGCTGGAACATCGCCTCCTGCAGCTCGGAGGGTACGCCGTCGCCCTGGTCGGCAATGTCCAGAATCATCTCATCGCCCTGTGCATGAAGCGTCAGCCGCACTTCGCCAGCGCCGTGCACCAGAGCGTTTTCCAGCAGGTTGACCAGCGCCTCGCGCAACTGGTCGGGATTACCGCGACATTCCAGGCCTCCTGCGATGTCCACCTCAATGCTGCGCCCTTGGGCCTCGAACAGCGGTAGCAGCGCCGCCGTGGCCTCGCGGGCTACGCGCGAGACATTCGCCCGCTGGAGCGGCCCGTCGCGGCGCTCCACGGCGGCGCCATCCTGGCGCGCCAGTTCCAGCAGTTGCGCCACCAGCCGGCGCATCTGGCGCATCTCCATGTTCAGCGCCGGCCAGTCGGGTTGCCCCGTCTCGCGGGCATCCTGCAGACGCAGATCCAGCACCGTCAGCGGTGTACGCAGTTCATGGGCGGCATCGGCGACGAAGCGCCGCTCGGCGGCGTAGGCCGCGGCGAGCCGGTCGAGCGCGCTGTTCGCCGCCTCGGCCAGCGGATGAACTTCCCGCGGCAGATCGTCGAGCGGAATACGCCGTTGCGGCTCGTCCGGGCCGATTCCACGCGCCAGCAGGGCAGCGCGGCGTACCGGCCGCAATGTCCAGTCGAGCAGAAGCAGAATCAGCACGACCGAGATCAACCCCAGCGGCAGCATGATCATCAGGCTCTGACGCAGGCGGTCCTGAAGCAGGTCGTCGAGCAGTTCGCGCTCGGCGGCATCATTGCGCGAGACCATCAGGATGGCTCCGTCTTCCAGGCGCACCGGTACATTGACCACCTGCCCGCCGTAGGGGCTCCAGCGCCACCAGCCCGGTTCATGCTCCAGCAGTGCCGTGCGCAGTCGTCGCGGACGCTCCATGTTGTCGGAAAACCACAACAACTGCCCATCGGCCGAGTACAGGGTATAGCCCAGCTCGGCACCGGCGTAGTCGCGCGGCAAGGCGCTCAGGTCGCTGTCACTGCGCAGCCCCTCGCTGACCGCCCGCGCCTGGAGCGACAGCACCACGCGCCGCAATTCGTCCCGGGTGCCGTACAGATGCACGGCGATATTGCCGAACCCCAGCATGAACACCACCAGCAGTGCGACCAGGATGCGTCGATACAGGCTGCGCCGTTTCGGTGCCGTCAGGTTCACGTCAGACAGGGATGACATAGTTGCGCCCCTTAATAATGAGATTCATTACCATTAATAATTGAAATACCGGGAGTTCGCTTCATGCCTGCGCTGCACTTACACCACCGTCTTTTCCTTCGATTCACACTTGCCATCGCCATCGCTGCCTGCGCCGCTCCGTACGCTGCGGCCGCCGACGCCAAGGCCGTCAATCTCGACGACATCGTCGTTACCGCGACGGGCTACGAACAGCAGTTGATCGATGCACCAGCCTCGATCACGGTCATCCGCAAGGAGCAATTGGAAGGCAAATACTACCGCGACGTGACCGATGCGCTGCAGGACATTCCCGGTGTGTCCATCGAAGGAGGCGCCGGCGGCAAGCTGGAGTCGACCTCGATCAACATCCGCGGCCTGGGTGAGCAGTACACCCTGTTCCTGGTCAACGGCAAACCGCTGGGCTCTTCCGGCGAGGCCTATTACAACGGTTTCGGCAGCGCCACCCAGTTCGGCTGGTTGCCGCCGATGTCGGCCATCGAGCGCATCGAGGTGATCCGCGGGCCGATGTCCTCGCTGTATGGTTCCAGCGCGCTGGCCGGTGTGATCAACATCATCACCAAGAAGGCCACAGCCCGCGAATGGACGGGCCAGGTCAGCTTCGACAAATTATTGCACGAGGATAACGACGCCGGCCCCGGCAACCAGGCGCGCTACTACCTGAGCGGCCCGCTGTTGCAGGACCACCTGGCCCTGAGCCTGTATGGCTCGCGCAATCACCGCGACGAGGACGAGATCACAGGCGGCTATGCACAGAAGACCAGCACCGACAACACCGCGCTGCTCGACATCGTGCTCAACGACATGCACAGCTTCCAGCTGGAAGCCGGCCGTGGCGAAAGCGACAACGAGCGCACCAAGAAGAAGAGCGGCGCCGCCAGCGAGATGAACAACATCCGTACCCATTACGGCGTCAGCCACGCGTTGAACTGGGGCAACGACTTCCGTACCGACACCTTCCTCATCAACGAAGAGGTGGAGATCGAAAACGGTGCGGCCTACTCCGAATATTCCAGCACCCTGCTCAACAGCAAGACCGTGCTGCCGTTCGAACGTCACACCATGACCCTGGGCGGCGAGTACAAATGGGAAACCACCGACCACGACACCGGCCGCTTCTACGGCAGCGACATGGAGCTGGAACGCTGGCAGCGCGCGCTGTTCGTCGAGGACGAGTACTACCTGAGCGATGCGCTTTCGGTGACCGCCGGCCTGCGCTACGACGAGAACGAACACTACGGCGAGGAGTTCACCCCGCGCCTGTACGGCGTCTATCGCTTCAGCGAAGAATGGGTGCTCAAGGGCGGTGTCAGCGGCGGCTACAAGACGCCGACCCTGAAGCAGGCCGACAGCAGCATCGTCGAGAACGCCGCGCGCGGCCGCTCCTACGACATGGGCAACACCGCGCTCAAGCCGGAGAACAGCATCAACTACGAGATGGGTCTGATGTGGGATGCAGCCAACGGCATCCGCTCGGGCGTCACGGTGTTCTACACCGAGTTCGAGGACAAGATCGACAAAACGAACTTCTGCTCCAGCCCCACCAGCGTACCGGCGTGCATTCCACCAGGCCTGAACATTCCACCACGTAACACCATCAGCCAGTACGTCAACCAGGACAAGGCAGAACTGCGCGGAGTGGAAGCCTTCTTCAATACACCGCTGACGGCGTCGCTGGATCTAAAGACCAATTACACCTACTCCGATAGCGAAATTACCGAGTCGGATAATCCGGACGATATTGGCCAGCCGTTCAACAATCTGTCCAAGCATATGTTCAATATCGGCTTGGACTGGCGCACCACCGAAGCTTTGAGCCTCTGGACCAAAGCCCGATACAAAAGTGAAACCGTCAGAAGCGCAGAAGATGGCCAGACACCAGCCTACACACTGGTCGACCTGGGCGGTCTGTACCGTGTGAGCGAGAACATGGACGTCTATGCCGGGCTCTACAACGTTTTCGACAAGGAGATCTCCAGAACCGATTACGGCAAGACCCTGGATGGCCGCCGGCTCAACGTCGGGGTGGCGCTGAGCTTCTGAGAGCCTGTACACGATCTTGCGAGCTAGAGCCATGCAAGGCAAAAACAGGTGAGGAAGCGGAGTTTACGGATGTAAATGAGCATTCCGAACCTGTTTTTAACGCAGCAGGGCCGACGCGCAGCAGATCCGAGGCCTCGTTCAGGAAGCGTTCGCCACCAGCCGATAACCCAACCCGCGCAGGGTCTCGATGCTGCTGTCGGCACCGGCCGACAGCAGCTTGCGCCGCAGCCGCGAGACTAGCGCCTCGATAGCGTTCGGCGTGACGGCGGCGTCCAGCGAATACAGGCGTTCTTCCAGATGATCCTTGATCACTACCCGTGGCGCGCTGCGCAACAGCTCGCCAAGCAGCGCAACCTCACGCTTGGACAGGAGCAGCGGACGCTGAGCGATCTGCACGTCGCGGGTATCCGGACAGAAGCTGAGATTGCCCAAGCGCATGCGCCGCTCGCTGCGCATGCCGGGGCGGCGCAGCACCGCACGCAGGCGCGCCTCCAGTTCGGGCATCTCGAACGGCTTGAGCAGGTAATCGTCGGCACCGGCATCGAGGCCCGCGACGCGGCTTTCCAGCGCGTCGCAGGCAGTGAGGATGATGCAGGGCAGGTCGTTGTTGCGCGTCGCACTACGGGCCGCAAGCAGCGACAGACCGTGCATGTCGGGCAGACCAAGGTCGAGGATCATCGCGTCATAGCGGCTGAGCCCCAGCATCGCCTGGGCCTGGCGACCGTGTTCGGCAGTATCGACGACGAAACCGGAACGCTGCAGATGTTTGTGCAGCAGTCCGCGCAGCGCCGGATGGTCTTCAACGACAAGCAATTTCATGAGCGTTACCGGGGCCGGACCGGTGTCAGGCTCCGGTCAGCCAGTGCTGGGATAGTAAATACCAACCGGAATGATTGATACATATTATGATTATTATTCTTATTTATTCAGAAATTCCAACCTCCCCCGCGACAGACAGGCAGGGCACGACATGCTCTCGCTGACCCGCATCACCTCTGCATGGACGGATGCTTCGCGGCTACGCCAGCGTCTGGCCATCGCCTCGCGGACGATTCTCGCCATTCTCGGTGGCTACGCATTCGCTGCGCTGGCCACCGCAAGCCTGGCCCTGGCATTGCCACTGACACCACCGCAGGCAGTGCTCGCCGCCACCCTGTCGTCGTTCGCCCTGTATTGCGCCCTGGTGATCTGGGCGTTCGCAGCCGCCAGTGCGACACGCGCCTGGCTGGTGGCCGGCGCGCTCTGCTGCCTGCCTGCAGCCCATCTGCTGATGACCGGGGCTCAACCATGAAGCCCCTGGGTTTTCGCCAGGCCAACGCCTGGCTGCATACCTGGACCGGCCTGCTGCTCGGCTGGCTCCTGTATGCAGTGTTTCTCACCGGCACCCTGAGCTTCTTCCAGGAAGAAATCAGCTACTGGATGAAGCCCGAGTTGCACGCCTCGGCAGCTGATGACGACAGCGCCCTGCGCGCTGTCCACAAGATGCAGGAGCTGGCCCCGACCGCCGCGCTGTGGAACATCAGCCTGCCCAGCGAGCGCAACGCCGCGCTGCAAGTGCAATGGTTCGACAGGGGCGAACGCATCGGCAAGGGCGGCGGTCAGCGACGAGTGCTGGATGCCGCGAGTGCCGAGCCTCTCCAGGTACGCGAAACACGCGGCGGCGGTTTCCTCTACCGCTTCCATTTCGAACTGTACGGCCTGCCACGCGTGGCAGCGCGCTGGATCGTCGGCATCGCCACCATGGTTATGCTGGTGGCGATCATCAGCGGGGTGATCACCCACAAGAAAATCTTCAAGGATTTCTTCACCTTCCGCCCCAGAAAAGGCCAGCGCTCCTGGCTCGACGCGCACAACGCCACGGCGGTGCTGGCCCTGCCGTTCCACCTGATGATTACCTACAGCGGCCTGCTCCTGCTGATGTTCATGCTGATGCCCTGGGGCGTGGAAAGCGCCTACCAGGGCGATATCCAGCGCTTCTTCGCCGAGAGTGGCGGACGTGGCGGGCGCGGCGCGCCAGTTGCCGAACAACAGTCGGTACCGCTCGTAGCTGCGCCGCTGACTGATCTCGCGCCCTTGCTGGAACAGGCCGAGCGACGCTGGCCGCGCGGAGTGGCGAGTATCTCGATCAGCGACCCGGGTACCTCGCGAGCCGTGATCGAACTACGCGAGCGTGGCGGCGACAGCCTGATCGACCGTGGCGCCAGCGAACGGCAGCGCTTCGACGGCGTCACCGGTGAACCGCTGGCAAGCCCACCATCGCCGGAGATAAGTGGCATCAGCGCCACCTACAACGTGCTCAGCAGCCTGCACCTGTTGCGTTTCGCCGGCGCCCCGCTGCGCTGGTTCGCCTTCCTCAGCGGCCTGCTGGGTACCGCGATGATCGCCACCGGCCTGGTGCTGTGGGTGGTCAAGCGTCTGCCGGAACGCCAGAAGCTGGGCCGCACGCCACTCGGCCAGCGCCTGGTGGAAGTGCTGAACGTCGGCACCATCGCCGGCCTGCCGCTGGCCATCGCGATCTATTTCTGGGCCAACCGCCTGTTGCCGTCGACGCTGGCGCAGCGTGCCGACTGGGAAATCCGCAGCTTCTTCATCGCCTGGGCACTGTGCCTGATCCATCCACTGCTGCGCCCGCACAAACGCGCCTGGATCGAACAGTTGCAGCTGGCCGCCGTACTGTTCGTCGCACTGCCGGTGTTCGGCCTGGGGCTGCCACACAGCCACCTGCCGGCGGCACTGTTGCGCGGCGACTGGCTGCTGGCCGGCATGGACCTGACGCTGCTGGCCAGCGCCGCACTACTGGGCTACACCGCCTGGAAGCTCGCACGACATCAGCCCGCCCAGCGCCCGCAACGCCAACCGCGCCCCGTGCGTACCACGGAAGCGAGCACGACATGATCGGTCTGAGTCTGGTGCTGTGTTTCAGCGGCTTCAGCGCCCTGTGCCTGGGCCTTGCCCGTCATCACGAACAGGTCTTCGACCGCAAGCCTGCACAGCGCACCGCATGGCTGCTGCGTCTGCTGGGCTGGCTGCTGCTAACCTGCGCCATCGTCCCCGCAGTGATGGCGCTCGGCATGTCGGTGGGTCTGGCCTGCTGGACCGCCCTCCTCAGCCTCGCGGCGGCACTGCTGATGTTGCTGCTGACGTATCGGCCTCGGCTGATCGTGCCCCTGGCGCTGGGTGCGCCGCCGCTGGTGCTTCCCTTCCTGCTGTTCTGACGAACGTACGGTCCGCCTGCTGCCGTTCAGCGCAGGCGGGCCGGCACTTCCTTCCACTCCCCCGGTTGCAGGCCTTCCAGCGTCCAGTCGCCGATACGCACCCGCACCAGCCGCAGCGTCGGAAGCCCGACCGCGGCGGTCATGCGTCTGACCTGACGATTGCGTCCCTCGCGAATCACCAACTCCAGCCAGCTGGTGGGCACGCTCTTGCGAAAACGCACCGGCGGATTGCGCGGCCACAGTTCGGGCTCGGCCAGCAGCCGGGCTTCGGCCGGCAGAGTCATGCCATCGTTGAGTTCGACGCCCTCGCGCAGGCGTTGCAGTTGTTCTTCGCTTGCCTCGCCTTCCACCTGCACCCAGTAGGTCTTGGCCAACTTGTGTTTCGGGTCGGCGATGCGCGCCTGCAGTTGGCCGTCATTGGTCAGCAGCAACAGTCCCTCACTATCCCGATCCAGGCGCCCTGCCGGATAGACGCCCGGCACCGGCACGAAATCCTTCAGTGTGGCGCGCCCTTCGGCACCGTTGAACTGGGTCAGCACGTCGAACGGCTTGTTCAGCAGCAGGAGACGAGGCTCAGCGGGACGCGCCTTCGCCACGCGGCGAGGCAAACCGGATGCGGGACGATGTTTAGGGGGCATAAGCGATGTCGGCAAAAACAGGATCGGCGATGCTAGGGCCTGTTCCCGTTTCGGCGCAAGCCGCGAGCGAAACGGGAACAGGCCCTAGGCGCCGACCATGACTGTCGCAAGCAGAGGCCGGCTCACCAGCGCAGGTAGAACATCGCCTTGGCCAGCACCACGATACCAATCATCTGGGCAAAGATTGCCCAGTGGATCAGGCGATAGCGCGCCGGCGTCATCCGTCCGCCACGCAGCAGCATGGCCACCGCGCCAAAGCTGAAGAAGACGCCGACGGCGAGCAGGATTTTCAGCGACAACAAGGTGCCGAAGCTGCTGGAGAACGGATCGGCCAAGGCCTGTCGGTAGTGCCAGGCCAGGCCGGCTCCCGCGCCGTAGACAAACAGCACCACCCAGTGCAGCACCACGCGCAGACGCGCGCCCACCGCCGTGTCGACACTCTGCATTACCTCGTGGCCGACCTGCTGGCGCACGCGGGCCAGCACGGCCACCTCGACGAACAGCGTACCGATGAAGAAGATCGCGCCCAGCAAATGAACGACATGCAACAGGGAATAACCGCTCATCTTCGCCCCTTGGTTTATTCAGGTTGCCAGCCTAGCGCTACCACCGAATGGATGCCACCGGCCGCCCCGCGCCTCAGGGACGCACCGCAACCAGGCGGGAACCGTCACGCTCGACCTGCTGACCCGGCACGAAGCCTTCGGCCGAGGTGCGCAGCCTGGAGGTATTACCCTCGGCATCCGCGAGCACATAGAGGTTATGCTCAAGCCCTGCCGCCTTCTGCACGCCCTGCCCGGTGAAATAGCCCACGCCGCCACCTACCAATGCGCCTATCGGACCGCCGACAGCTGCACCCAGCATGAACCCGCCGAGACCACCGAAGCCACCGCCCACCGCGCGGTCCTTCTGCACGGAAACCACTTCATCGGCCTGCACGGCGGTATTCGCCAGCAGCATTACACTGACCAACAGAATCAACTTTTTCATACGGAACGCTCCTTGGATTTTTGGAGTTGCGCTCATTCCTCATCACGAAGCGTGCCATATTTTTATCAATTAACATCAATCAGTTATCGACAACAAGGTCCTATTAACCACAAGCAATGCGGTATTTATGACAATTATTCAAGTAATTTATACCCTTCTGGTTATTTCTACACTGACGGATGCTGGAGAACTCACATGATCCAATGCAAACGCGCCTACGAAAGCGCCGCACCCGACGATGGCCAGCGGGTTCTGGTCGATCGTCTCTGGCCGCGCAACTGCCGCAAGGACGCGCTGAAGCTGACTCAATGGCACAAGGAACTGGCGCCCTCCACCGAGTTACGGCGGGCGTTCAAGAGCGGCGAACTGACTTTCGAAGCCTTTCGCGAGCGCTATCGTCAGGAACTTGCGGCACACCCGGAGTACTGGTGGCCGTTGCTGGGGATCGCCGAGCGCGAACGCGTCACGCTCATCTATGCCGCGCACGACGAACGACAGAACAATGCTCGGGTGCTGGCCGAATGGCTGGAAGAACAGCTCGACCGCCAGGGTCGGCAGAGCTCACCGACGTGCTACGCCGGCGAGCGCTTGTCGTGAAGCGGCTCAGCGCCGGCGATTGACCGTCAGTGCCGCGCGAATCACATCGGCACCGATCTCCTCTTCGTAGGCCTTCCACACCGGAACCATCTGATCGCGCCACTTCTGGCGCTGTTCCGGCGTCAGCGTGACCAGTTGGCTGCTGCCGCTGGCGAGGATGCGTTCACGGTCGCGTCGATTGAGCGCAGCCGCTTCCCGATTCACCATCTGCGTGACTTCCAGGAGGATGCCTTCCAGCTCGGAACGTATCGCGAACGGAATGCTCGTCCAGAACGACGAATTGGTCACCACCATGTAGTTGAGCACCCCGTGATTGCTCTCGGTGATGTACGGCTGAAACTTGTGCATCTGCTGGCTGGCGATGTTCGACCAGGGGTTCTCGGCACCCTGCACGACGCCGCTCTGCAGCGACTTGGTCACTTCGGAGAAAGGCAGGCGCACCGGTTTGGCGGCCACGGCGGAGAACTGCGCTTCCAGCACGGCCGAGTTCTGAATCCGGAAGGCCAGCCCGGCGGCGTCCTTGGGTTCGACCAGCGCTCGGGTCGCGGAAAGCTGCTTGAGACCGTTGTTCCAGTAGGCCAGGCCATAAATGCCGGAATCAGCCATCGAGCGAAGCAGCTCGCGGCTCATCTCGCGCTTCTGGAAGCGCTCGACGGCCGCCTCGTCGTCGAACAGGAACGGCAGGTCGAACACCTGCAGTTTCTTGGTGTACTTGTCGAATTTGGAAAGCGAAGGCGCAAGCAACTGCACACGGCCATCGAGCAGGGCCTGCATCTCGTCGGCGTCACCAACCAGCGTAGAGTTCGGATAGACCTCGACCTTCACCTTGCCGCCCAGACGTTCGTGCGTCAGCTTCTGGAACAGCAGCGCACCCTTGCCCTTGGGTGTGTCATCAGTAACCACGTGGGCGAACTTGATGACGATCGCGTCGCCCTCGGCCGCCATGAGCGGCGTACTCGCCAGACAAAGACCTGCGACCAGCGCAGCAACACAAGATTTGAACATCTGCCCCCCAACGGGAAAAAGCTCGACCCAGCGCCTCGGCAGCACCGTTCGAGCGGTTATCGGATTGCGAAGCGACCGTTTCACACTGCCGTGAACGGTTCGGATTCGGATGGAACGGCCTGATCTGCCCCAAGGGCGGCGCCTGGCCTTATTGGAATGCGGTTCGTGAACTACGAACGCCACTGTCGTCGCCCCGAGCCAAGACGGGAAGTCTTGGGTATCGGGCTCTGCTGCACAAGCGCCGGAAGTCCAACCAGCTCTCAAAAACGGCATGTCGCACTTGCTCGGACGCACGCACGTTATCAGCGCGCAACATTTCTACTGTATACACACTGTCCGTCCGCCCGCATGAACGAACCCACTTCCTCAAGTCCAGTCGAAATCGACTGTCTGATCGTCGACGCACAACGGCCTGAAAAGTATCTCTGGGGTGGACCGAGCCGATAACGGCCACGCGATGCCTTCGGCCCGACGAGCAGGCATACTGCCGCTCTCGACCAGAGCCAGAACAAATGCGCATCCACGTTACCTTCATCGACCGCATCGGCATCACCCAGGAAGTGCTCGCCCTGCTGGTGGCGCGCAACCTGAACCTCGATGCCGTGGAGATGGTGCCACCCAACGTCTATATCGACGCACCCGCGATCGATGCGGACGTGCTCGACGAGCTGCGCCAGGCGCTACGCGACGTGCGTGGTGTGCAGGATATCCAGGTGGTCAGCATGCTGCCCGGCCAGCAGCGGCGCCTGCAGCTCGATGCGCTGCTGCAGGCCATGCCGGACCCACTGATGGCGGTCGACGGCGCGGGCAAGATCCTGATGGCCAACGCCGCGCTGATCGGCCTCGTGGGGCGCGACCCCGAGGGCCAGCTCGTCGGCGAGCTGTTCGATGCACCCGAACTGCAGGCCGCGATGCTCGAACAGGACTTTCGCCTGCCCATGCGCGAGATCATCTTCAACGGCCAGTCGCTACTGATCGACGTGATGCCGCTCGCCGAAACGCTTGCATCCGACGGCGCCCAGCCAGCCGCCGGCGCCCTGCTCACCCTCTATGCACCCAGCCGCCTCGGCGAGCGCCTGGCTGCGCTGCATCCACACCATGCGGAAAGTTTCGAGGCGCTGCTCGGCGACTCGCCGGCCATCCGCACACTCAAGGCGCGCGGCAAGCGTGTGGCGGCACTCGATGCGCCGCTGCTGATCCAGGGCGAAACCGGTACCGGCAAGGAACTGGTCGCCCGCGCCTGCCACGCCGCCAGCCCACGCAGCAATGCGCCCTTCCTGACGCTCAGTTGCGCGGCCGTGGCGGAAAACCAGGCCGATGGCGAACTGTTCGGCTACGCGCCGGGCGTTGCCAGTGGCACGCAGCGCGGCGGCAAGCCCGGCCTGCTGGAGTTGGCCAACGGCGGCACGGTGTTTCTCGATGAAATCGCCGAGATGTCGCCCTACCTGCAGGCCAAGCTGATGCATTTTCTCAGCGAGGGCAGCTTCCGCCGCATCGGCGGCGAACGCGAGATTCGCGTCAACGTACGCATCCTCAGCGCCACCCACCGCGAGCTGGAGCAACTGGTCGTCGAAGGCAGCTTCCGTGAAGACCTGTTCTACCGGCTCAACGTGCTCAACCTGAGCGTCCCGCCCCTGCGCGAGCGCGGCGAAGACATCCTGCTGCTGGCCCGGCACTTCCTGCTGCAGGCCTGCACGCAGATCCAGCGCCCACCGTGCCGACTCGCCCCCTCGACCTACCCCGTGCTGCTCGGCAACCCCTGGCCCGGGAACGTGCGGCAATTGCAGAACATCATCTTCCGTGCCGCGGCGATGTCCGACAGCAGCATGATCGGCCTCGACGACCTGGATATCGCCCGCACTCGACTGGCCCGCGAAGAGGATGAAATCTCCAGCCTGAGCGAGGCCATGGACGCCTTCGAGCGTTCGATCCTGGAAAAGCTTTATGCGAGCTACCCTTCCACCCGGCTGCTGGCGGCTCGGCTGAAAAGCTCGCACAGCGCCATCGCCATGCGTCTGCGCAAGTACGGTATCGGCGGACACGGTTGAGGGCCGAAACGTCAGGCTCCCGGTTCCGTAAACGTCACCGTCGGAAACAACCGCCCCCGCGCGCCTGTCCACGATCAACCCAATGCTGCGCCAATTTGCCGCGACGATGTATCGCTTTAGATACAGCGTATCAAAATGAATACAAACGTCTGACAGCAGTAGTTCAAGACTTGGCTCCCTTCCTGTATCGAATTCAATACAAAGGGGTTGAGCCAGAGATTTCTGAGAATTCTTAATCAATTGATAAAGAAGGGTTTTCCGGAAAACTGGCATCCCTGTTGCGTTGTTATTCACAACGGGTTCGGATGGTGACCGTGCCGCCCTGCAAGAACAAGGGTGCACGGCCAGCCGGAACCTCGGATGGGTGCCTTGTCTTTCGCACACCGACATGCCGTAAACCAAAACAACAAACGGAGTCGACATGCAATTTCTGAATAATCTGGTCAATGAAATCAACGCGCTGGTGTGGGGCCCACCGATTCTGGTGCTGATCCTCGGCACCGGGCTGTTCCTGATGATCAGCCTCAAGTTCATGCCCTGGCGGACCATTCCCCGTGGTTTTCGCCTGATGTGGCAAGGGCGCAGGAACGAGCCCGGCGCCGACGGCGAGATCAGCCCCTTCCAGGCACTGATGACCTGCCTGGCGGCTACTGTCGGTACCGGCAATATCGCCGGCGTCGCCACCGCCATCTTCCTCGGCGGGCCGGGCGCGCTGTTCTGGATGTGGTGCACCGCCCTGGTTGGCATGGCCACCAAATACTGCGAAGTGGTGCTGGCCGTGCACTACCGCGAGAAGGATGACCGCGGCGAGCATGTCGGCGGGCCGATGTATGCCATCAAGAACGGCCTGGGCAAGAAGTGGCTCTGGCTGGGCGGCGCCTTCGCCATCTTCGGCGGGCTGGCCGGTTTCGGCATCGGCAACATGGTGCAGGTCAACAGCATGGCGCAGGCCATGGAAACCACCTTCGGCGTGCCGATGTGGATCACCGGCGTGGTCTCTATGGCCATCGTCGGCCTGGTGATCCTGGGTGGCATCAAGCGCATCGGCAAGGTCGCCGCGTCGCTGGTGCCCTTCATGTGCGTGGCCTACATCATCGCCGCCCTGGTGGTGCTGGTGGTCAACTTCGAGGCCATTCCCGGCGCGTTCGCGCTGATCTTCCAGTCCGCCTTCAACCCGGTGGCGGCCACCGGCGGCTTTGCCGGCGCGGCGGTGATCGCGGCGATCCGCTTCGGTGTGGCGCGCGGCATCTTCTCCAACGAGGCAGGTCTCGGCACCGCCGGCATCGCCCAGGCGGCCGGCACCAGCAAATGTCCGGTGCGCTCCGGTCTGATCGGCATGCTGGGTACCTTCATCGACACCATCATCATCTGCTCGATGACCGGCCTGGCGATCATCTGCTCGGGCGTCTGGACCAGCGGCGAAAGCGGTGCGGCGTTGTCGGCGGCGGCCTTCGAGTCGGCGATGCCGGGCTTCGGCGGCGCCATCCTGACCATTGCACTGGTGGTCTTCGCTTTCACTACCATCCTCGGCTGGAGCTACTTCGGCGAGAAATGCTGGGAATTCATGGTCGGCACCAAGGCGGTCTGGCCGTTCCGAGTGGTCTGGGTGCTGGCTGTGCCCTTCGGCGCAATCGCTCAGCTCGACTTCGCCTGGCTGGTGGCCGATACCCTCAATGGTCTGATGGCGATTCCCAACCTGATCTCGCTGCTGATGCTCAGCCCGGTGGTGGTCAAGCTGACCAACGCCTACTTTGCCGAACGCAAGACGCAGGAAGCGCTCGCCAGCGTTCCCCAGTAAATCAGCGTCTAAGCTGATAACAGCCCCAGGCACCTGTGGTCCCTGGGGCTGTCGCTCTTATCGTCGAGCATCCCTCATGTCCCTGAGCACCTTTGATCTGTTCAAGATCGGCATCGGCCCCTCCAGCTCACACACCGTCGGCCCCATGTGCGCGGCCGCGCGATTTGCCGCCGGCCTGAAGCGGGACGGTCTGCTGGACGCGACCGAGCACGTGCGCGTCGAGCTGTACGGCTCGCTCGGCGCCACCGGCAAGGGTCATGGCAGCGACAAGGCGGTGATCCTCGGCCTCGAGGGCGAACAGCCGGAGCAGGTCGATACCACCCGCATCCCGGAACGGCTGGCGGCGATCCGCGACAGCGGCAGCTTGCGTCTGCTGGGAGAAAAGGCGATCCGCTTCGTCAAGAAGGAACACCTGGCGATGATCCGCAAGCCGCTGGACTTCCACCCCAACGGCATGATCTTCCGTGCCTTCGACACCGCCGGGCTGCAACTGCGCAGCCGCGAGTATTACTCGGTGGGCGGCGGCTTCGTCGTCGACGAGCAGGCGGCGGGCAGCGACCGCATCGTCGAGGACCAGACACCGCTGCCTTATCCCTTCCACAGCGCTCGCGAGCTGCTGGCACTGTGCGATGCCCATGGCTTGTCGATCAGTCAGCTGGTGCTGGCCAACGAAGCGGCCTGGCGCCCGGAGGCGCAGACCCGCGCGCGGCTGCTGCAGATCTGGCAGGTCATGCAGGACTGCGTGAGCGCCGGCTGCCGCACCGAAGGCAGACTGCCCGGCGGACTCAAGGTGGAGCGCCGCGCCGCCCGGCTCTACCGCCAGCTCAGCACAAGTCCCGAAGCCAACCTGCGCGACAATCTCAACGTACTCGACTGGGTCAACCTTTATGCCCTGGCCGTCAACGAGGAAAACGCCGCCGGCGGTCGAGTGGTGACCGCTCCGACCAATGGCGCCGCCGGCATCATCCCGGCACTGCTGCATTACTACGCACGCTTCGTACCCGGCGCCAACGACGACGGCGTGGTGCGCTTTCTGCTCACCGCCGCCGCCATTGGCATGCTCTACAAGGAGAACGCCTCGATTTCCGGCGCCGAGGTCGGTTGTCAGGGCGAAGTAGGTGTTGCCTGTTCCATGGCTGCCGGCGCGCTGTGCGAGGTACTCGGCGGCACACCGCAGCAGGTGGAGAACGCCGCCGAGATCGGCATGGAGCACAACCTCGGGCTCACCTGCGACCCGGTCGGCGGCCTGGTACAGGTGCCCTGCATCGAACGCAATGCCATGGGTTCGGTGAAGGCCATCAACGCAGCGCGCATGGCCCTGCGCGGCGACGGCAGCCACTTCATCTCGCTGGACAAGGTCATCCGCACGATGCGCCAGACCGGTGCCGACATGAAGAGCAAGTACAAGGAAACCGCCCGCGGCGGGCTGGCTGTCAACATCATCGAATGCTAGGACCTGTAGAACGCGAGATAAAGACTCGCCACCGGGCCGCTGTTTTACCTATGCTGTCGAACCTGCATTGACAACATAACAATACCGATGCCGATGAATAACGGCCCAGAGCCCTCCACCCCGAAGAACATCCAACTGGCCCGAAGCACGCTGGACTATCCCGTGGTCGGTATCGGCGCCTCGGCGGGTGGCCTTAAGGCGCTGATGACCTTCTTCGAACACATGCCCAGCGACTGCGGCATGGCGTTCGTGATCATCCTGCATCTGTCGCCCCGGCACGAAAGCAGCGCCGACAAGATCCTCCAGAAGGTCACGCGGATGCCCGTGCGGCAGGTCACCGGGCCGGTACCCATCGAGCGCAACCACGTCTACGTGATTCCGCCGGCGATGGACCTGTCGATGAACGACGGTTACCTGCGCCTGCAGAAGCCCTCCCGTACACGCGGACCACAGGTGGCCATCGATCTGTTCTTCCGTGCCCTGGCCGACGTTCATCACACCCATGCCATCGGCATCGTGCTGTCCGGTAGCGGAGCGGATGGTTCGGTCGGCCTGTCGCGCATCAAGGAGCAAGGCGGCGTGACCCTGGCACAGAGCCCGGAGGATGCCGAGCACGACTCGATGCCCCTGCACGCCATCGAAACCGGCATGGTCGACATCGTGCTGCCAGTGGCGGAAATGCCCCAGCACCTGATGGAACTTGGCGGCAACCTTGAATCACTCATCGCCCGCAGCCTCCCGATGCCTCAACCTGGCGAAACCGAGCAGGCCGGCACGGACCAGGGCCGGATCGAAGACGAACATGCGCGTAGCCAGTCCCGCCCCAACAAACTGGCGTTGCGCGAGATCCTCGAACTGCTGCGCAACCGAACCGGCCATGACTTCCAACATTACAAGCAAGCCACGGTGCTGCGACGCATCGAACGCCGCCTGCAGGTCAACGCACTGCACGACATGCCCGCCTATGTCAGGTTCCTGCATGCTCAGCCCGAGGAAACCGCCGCGCTGCTGGCAGACATGCTGATCGGCGTGACCAATTTCTTCCGCGACCGGGAGGCCTTCGAAGCGCTGGAGCGCGACGTCGTCCCGGCGCTGTTCAAGCAGAAGGCCGAGGCCGAGGACAAGTCCCTGCGGATCTGGGCCGTCGCCTGTGCGAGCGGCGAGGAAGCCTATTCGCTGGGCATGCTCTTCGCCGAACAGACACAGCTGAGCGGGCCCAACAGCGAAATCCAGCTGCAGCTGTTCGCCACCGACATCGACGATCGCGCCCTGGAAGCCGCGCGCTCCGGTCTCTACCCCGAAGCCATAGTGACCGATGTGCCGCCAAGCCGCCTGCGGCAGCATTTCACCAAGGAACCGGGGCACTATCGCATGCGCAAGGAGCTGCGCGAGCGCATCCTTTTCACCCGCCACGACATCCTTCGAGACCCGCCCTTCTCACGGCTCGACCTGATCTCCTGTCGCAACCTGATGATCTACCTGGACCGGAACATCCAGGTCGAAGTACTGCGCATGTTCCACTTCGCGCTCAACCCGGGCGGCTACCTGTTCCTCGGCAGTTCGGAGACCGCCGATGCCTGCAGCCAGTTGTTCGAGCCAGTGGACAAGAAGAATCGCATCTACCGCGCCAGGCATCTGGGCTCAGGGGTTCGCAACAGGTCCGCCTACCCTTTCCAGGCACTGGTCAAGGCCCCATCGAGCAAGGTGCCGCTCAGGCAGCCACCCCAGCGCGACCGCAAGCGCTCGTTCGCCGAGGTACACCAACGCGCCCTCGAACAGTACGCCCCGCCCAGCGTGATCATCGATTGCAAGTCGGAAATCGTGCACATGTCCGACCGTGCCGGAAATTTCCTGCGCTACGTCGGCGGCGAGCCCTCGCTGAACCTGATCACCCTGATCCATCCACAGTTGCGCTCGGATTTGCGTACGGCGCTATGCCAGGCCAGCCACACCGGCAAGAGTGTCGAGGCACGGCGGGTAAAGCTGGAGCGCGACGACCGCCCCTGCTACGTGAACATGGTGGTGAGGCCCTTCCAGGACAACGAAGTCGGCGACAAGTACACGCTGGTGATCTTCGATGAAGTCGAAGACTGCATGGACGGCAGCACGCTGGAAAATCCCGACCTCAAGGACAGCGTGCTGCTCCAGCTGGAAGCCGAGCTGCAGCGGACCAAGGAACAGCTGCAGGTGACCATGGAGCACTCGGAAACCGCCAGCGACGAGTTGCGCGCCTCGAACGAAGAACTGCAGGCGATCAACGAGGAGCTGCGTTCGGCCACAGAGGAACAGGAAACCAGCAAGGAAGAGCTGCAATCGATCAACGAAGAGCTCACCACGGTCAACTTCGAGCTCAAGGCCAAGGTCGACGAAACCGGCAAGATCAACGACGACCTGCAAAACCTGATCTCCTCGACGGACATCGCCACCCTGTTCGTCGACCGCAAGATGCGCATCAAGTGGTTCACCCCGCGCGCACGGGACATTTTCAACGTGATCGGCGCCGATGCCGGTCGCTCCCTGCTGGACATCACCCACCGCCTCGATTACCCGCAGCTCTACCAGGACGCCACGCAAGCCTTCGAAGCACTGCACCTGGTCGAGCGTGAGATCTGCAACCTCGATGGCAACAACTGGTACCTGGCGCGCTTCCTGCCCTACCGCACGCTGGATGACCGCATCCAGGGCGCCGTGCTGACTTTCATCGACATCACCGACCGCCGCCAGGCCGAAGAACAACTGCGCGCCGGCGAGGACCATCTACGGCTGCTGGCACAAAGCACCAAGGGCTATGCGCTGATCACCATGGATTGCGACGGCCTCATCACCAGCTGGAATCTCGGCGCCACCTGTATTTTCGGCTATCGCGAAGAAGAAGTGATCGGCCACAACATCGAGATCATCTACACCGAAGAGGACCGTCTGGTCGGCATCCCGGAAGCCGAGCGCAAGCGCGCCCTGGAACAGGGCCAGGCCACCGACGAGCGCTGGCACATGCGCCGGGACGGTACGCGCTGTTTCTTCAGCGGCCTGGTCAATCCACTGGTGAGCAACGACGGCGAAATCACCGGCTTCGCCAAGATCGCCCGCGACATCACCGAAGATCGACAGCGCAGCAACAGCCAGCAGAACGAACTGGAAATCATCCAGGCCGCCAGCCAGCAGAAGGACGAGTTCTTCGCCGTGCTCTCCCACGAGCTCAAGCACCCACTCAACCTCATCCAACTCAATACCGACCTGATCGCGCGTTCCCAGGTGGCCAAGAACACGCCGAACCTGCTCAAGGCCACACAGACGATCCAAAGTGCGGTGCGCAGCCAGTCACGGATCATCGATGACCTGATGGACGTCTCGCGCATCCGCACCGGCAAGCTGAAGCTCAACTTCAGCACACTGCAGTACCAGGATGTGCTCGGCAGCATCGAGGCGGTGTTCAGCCCGCTGGCTCAGACCGAGGGCGTCACCTTCGAAAGCTTCAGGCCGGAGCAGCCGGTGTTCATTCGCGCCGATCTGACGCGGCTGGAACAGATCATCTGGAACCTGCTGAACAACGCCTGGAAATTCACCAAGGCTGGCGATCGCATCTGCATGGAACTCGAGCGCGACGGCGACTAGGCGCGACTGAACGTGATCGACACCGGCGAAGGCATAGCCGCCGACTTCCTGCCCAAGGTATTCGACATGTTCGGCCAGGCCGAGATGCAACACGTCCAACGATCCAAGCACGGCCTGGGCATCGGTCTGGCACTGGTCAAGCAACTGATCGAGGCGCATGGCGGCCGTATCGAGGCCTTCTCGGAAGGGCCCGACCGCGGCGCGCGGTTCAGCGTCTGGCTGCCGATCCACCTGCAGACCGAACTAGTCCTCAACGACCAGGGTAACGTCAACGAACTGGGCGCGTTGGTGGGCATCGACATCCTGTTGGTGGACGACTCGGCGGAAATCCTCGCCACCCTCTGCGAGCTGCTGGAAAGCGAAGGCGCGAACGTGACCACCGCCGGCGGCGGCACCCGAGGCATCGAACTGGCCGAACAGTCGCGCTTCGACGTGATCCTCTCCGACATCGGCATGCCGAACGTCGACGGCCACAGGATGATGAGCGAGATACGCCGCGGCACCACCAACGCCAATACCCCCAGCATCGCGCTGACCGGCTACGGCACCCTGCGCGACGTGGAAAAGGCCAGGGCGGCAGGCTTCAACCTGCACCTGCGAAAGCCGATCGGCCTGCAGGCACTGATCGACGCCGTAACCCAGGCCGTGCATTGAGCAACGCCCTTCGCCGTGGGGGCGCGGAGCCCACAAAGAACAGCGGATGCACGCCGCAATCGTGAGCGCCGATCCCGGCGCGAAGCTTTTTCCGACATCGGCACGGTCTCAGGTTTCCTTGCCAATCCCATACCCACGCAGCTTGTTGGCGATGGTGGTGTGCGACACGCCGAGGCGTTTGCCCAACAGGCGACTGCTGGGGTATTCGGCGTAGAGGCTTTCCAGCACAGTTTTCTCGAAACGGCCGACGATGGTGTCCAGGTTGCCGTCCAGGGAGAACTCGCCCAGCGGCTGCGCGGCGCCGTAATCCGGCATGCGGATGTGTGCCGGCTCGATCACCCCGCCTTCACACAGCGATACCGCCTGGAACAGCGTGTTCTCAAGTTGCCGCACGTTGCCCGGCCAGTGGTAGCCGGCCAGCCGTTCCAGCGCCGCCGGGGACAGATGCGGTAACGCACAGCCGATCTGCCGACTAGCCTGGTCGAGAAAGTGCAATGCCAGCGGCTCCAGGCCGTCCAGGCACTCGCGCAGCGGCGGGATGTGCAGCGACAGCACGTTGAGCCGGTGATAGAGGTCGTCGCGGAAGCGCCCCTGGGCGCAAAGTTCGGACAGGTCGACCTGGGTCGAGCAGATCACCCGCACATCCAGATAGACTTCCTCGTCGCTGCCCACCCGGCGGAAACCACCATCCTGCAGAAAGCGCACCAGCTTGGCCTGCAGCCGGGGGCTCATTTCACCGACGCTGTCGAGGAACAGCGTGCCGCCGGCGGTCAGCTCCAGCAGGCCGAGCTTGCCCTCCGGCCGCGCGCCCTCGAAGGCACCGGGGCCATAGCCGAAAAGCTCCGTCTCCGCCATGGACTCGGGCAAGCCGGCACAGTTGAGTGCCATGAACGGCGACTGGCCGCGCGGGCTGGACAGATGACAGGCGCGGGCCAGCAGTTCCTTGCCGGTGCCAGTCTCGCCTTCGATCAGCAGCGGCGCATCCAGAGGCGCCATACGCCGCGCCTCGCGAACCACTGCCATCATCACCTTGGAGCTCTGAAAGATCCGGTCGAAACCGCGCAGCTCCTGCTTGCGCACCTGGTAGATACGCTCACCGACACGGTCGGCACGATGCAGCGTCAGTACGGCGCCGGCCAGCGCCTCACTGTCGTCGTTGTCCGCTTGCAGCGGGGCGATGTCGGCGAGACAGACATCACCCTTGATGGTCACCCGCAGGCCGTTGATTCGCGCCCGGTTCGCCCGCACCAGCTCCGGCAGATCGAAATCCTCGGCGTAACGCGACAGGCTCATGCCCGGCACCTCGTCGACCCGAACACCCAGCAGCTGCGCCGCCGCCCGGTTCGCCGCCACGATGGCGCCATTCATGTCGATGGACAGTACCGGGAATTCCAAGGCGCCGAGCAGTGCATTGAGCTCCAGCGAATGCCGCTCGCTGGGCATCAGCCCGACCTTGCGCACCTCGAAGACGCCCTGCAGGGCCTCCATCTTCGGTCGCAGCGCCTGCAGTTGCAGGTTCATCAGGTTGGGGCAATGCAGATAGACGGCGTTGCCATGCTCGCCCCCTACCTCACCGCGGGCGACGTTGATGCCGTAGTCCACCAGCAACTCGAGCATGTCGCGCAGGATACCGACACGGTTCTGGCAAAGAATCTTGATTCGCATGCAGGCACCTGATTGTTGTTATGGGCGCGACTATTTGCCGCACATTCTTGATTTACGTCAAGATTGTTTGACAGTCAATCCACCGAAGCATGCGATCAACCCGAGGCAACAGAAGGATGTAATCATTTCTTTACGAGGCCAGCTTGCGATTACGACTTACGAGCGCCTGCAAAGCGCTACCCAAGGCGCTCACGGGGGTATCAGATGGAGGCATAACAAGATTCAGTCGGCCATCGCGCTCAGGAGGTCAGATGAAACATACGCAATACGTCGCCCGCGAACCGGACGCGCACGGCCATATCCACTACCCGGACGCCGAGCACGCCGTCTGGCAGACCCTGATCGAACGCCAGCTGAAACTGCTCGACGGCCGCGCCTGTCAGGAATACCTGGACGGTATCGAACAGCTTGCCCTCCCCCACGAGCGCATACCGCAGTTGGACGAAATCAACCGCGTGCTCGCCGCGACCACCGGCTGGCAGGTAGCACGCGTCCCGGCGCTGATTCCCTTCCAGACCTTCTTCGAGCTGCTGGCAAGCAAGCGCTTCCCCGTTGCCACCTTCATCCGCACGCCGGAAGAACTGGACTACCTGCAGGAACCGGACATCTTCCACGAGATCTTCGGCCACTGCCCGCTGCTGACCAACCCCTGGTTCGCCGAGTTCACCCATACCTACGGCCAGCTCGGCCTCAGAGCCAGCAAGGAGGAGCGCGTCTACCTGGCGCGGCTGTACTGGATGACCATCGAATTCGGCCTGGTGGATACGCCGAACGGTCGACGCATCTACGGCGGCGGCATCCTCTCCTCGCCAAAGGAGACGCTCTATTGCCTCTCGGATGAACCTGAGCATCAGCCCTTCGATGTGGTCGAAGCCATGCGTACGCCATACCGCATCGACATCCTGCAGCCGGTGTACTTCGTCCTTCCGCAACTGCGCCGTCTGTTCGACGTGGCGCACGAAGACATCATGGCCCAGGTGCGCAGCGCCATGCAGTTGGGCCTGCACCAGCCGAAGTTCCCACCGAAAGCCGCGTAGGGTGGAAAACTGCGAAGCATTTTCCACGCGCCGGGTTCGGCCACCACTAACCCGTAGGGTGGATGACGCCGATGGCTCATCCACCGTCCACGACGAGGCCTCTCCACAACGTGGCAGACCGAACCTGACGCGTGGACAAGCCTGCGGCGTTGTCCACCCTACGCTTTATCAACCTCACCACAAGGATCGATCATGACCTCTCTCAACCAAGCCCATTGCGAAGCCTGCCGAGCCGATGCGCCGAAAGTCAGCGATGACGAACTGGCCGAGCTGATCAAGCAGATCCCCGACTGGAACATCGAAACCCGCGACGGCCACATGGAGCTGGAGAAGATCTTCCTGTTCAAGAACTTCAAGCACGCGCTGGCCTTCACCAATGCCGTCGGCGAGATCGCCGAAGCCGAGGGCCACCACCCAGGCCTGCTCACCGAATGGGGCAAGGTCACCGTCACCTGGTGGAGCCATTCGATCAAGGGCCTGCACCGCAACGACTTCATCATGGCCGCGCGCACCGACGAAGTGGCGAGCAAGGCGGAGGGACGCAAGTGAGGCATTTCGGCCAGGTCGAACGAGTACCCGGTGACCCCATCCTGGGCTTGCTCGACGCCTATCGCGCCGATCCCAATCCGGCCAAGCTCGACTTGGGCGTGGGTGTCTACAAGGATGCCGAGGGCATCACGCCGATTCCCCAGGCGGTGAAACTGGCCGAACAGCGGTTGATTGCCACCGAGCTGACCAAAAGCTACATCGGCGGCCATGGCGACCCGCTGTTCGGCGAGCAACTGCTGCAGTTGGTGCTGGGCGAGCATTCGCCGGCCCTGAGCGAAGGTCGCGCCGGCTGCACCCAGACGCCGGGCGGTACCGGCGCACTGCGACTGGCGGGGGATTTCATCGCCCGATGCCTGCCGGGCCGCAGCCTCTGGCTCAGCGACCCGACCTGGCCGATCCACGAAACCCTGTTCGCCGCCGCGCGTCTGCCGGTGCGGCATTACCCCTATGTCGGGGCCGACAATCACCTGGATGTCGCCGGCCTGCTCGCCACGCTGACCAAGATTCCGTCCGGCGACGTCGTGCTGCTGCATGCCTGCTGCCACAACCCGACCGGCTTCGACCTGAGCCACGACGACTGGCGCCAGGTCCTGGAAGTGGTGCGCGCACGCGAGCTGCTACCGCTGTTCGACTTCGCCTACCAGGGCTTCGGCGACGGGCTGGAAGAAGATGCCTGGGCCGTACGACTGTTCGTCGAGGCGCTGCCGGAAGTGCTGGTCACCAGTTCCTGCTCGAAGAACTTCGGCCTCTATCGCGAACGCACCGGCGCGCTGATCGCCATCACGGCGGACGCCTCATCGCTGCAGGACGTGCGCAGCCAGTTCGCCGCGCTGGCGCGCAACCTCTGGTCCACGCCACCTTCCCACGGCGCCGCCGTAGTGGCGACCATCCTTGCAGACCAGCAGCTGCGCCAGCTCTGGGAGCGCGAAGTGCAGGCCAAGCGCCAGCGCATCGCGGGGCTGCGCCATGGTCTGCTCGAAGCGCTGCAGCCCTATGGACTGGCCGAACGCTTCGCGCATATCGGCGTGCAGCGCGGGATGTTTTCCTATACCGGACTCACCGCGGCCCAGGTGCGACGCCTGCGCAGCGAGGATGCGGTGTATCTGGTGGAAAGCGGCCGCGCCAACGTCGCCGGGCTGGATGCCGAGCGGCTGGACGACCTCGCGCGTGCCATCGCCCGGGTGGTGTCGGACTGAGCAGCCTAGGGTCTGTTGCCGTTTCGTCGCGAGCCGCGGACGAAATGGCAACAGACCCTAGCGCTGCAATTGTTACCGCCTCAGATGCGAGCGCGCACCTGTTTGGGGCTGATGCCGAACTGCCGCTTGAAGGCCGTGGCGAAGTTGGCCGGGCTGTTGTAGCCGGCCAGCCAGGCGGCCTCGTTCACGCTGACGCCATCGCACTCCAGCGCCTGGCGCGCCTGCAGCAGGCGCCGTGTGCGCTGGTACTCGAACAGCGTCATGCCATGCAGCGCACGGAACTGGCGCTGCAGCGTGGTGGCATTGACGCCCATCTCCCGGGCGATACGCTCCTGCGTCCAATCATCCGCCGCGCCGCTGTCGAGCAACTCCACCAGCCGTTGCACCCGCTGATGCTCGTGCGGACGCAGGTCGCCGCTCGGCAGCGGGTCACCAAGGCTGACCAGCGCTTCGCAAGTGATGTCCAGCGCCCGGCTTTCCAGATACAGGCGCTCCAGCAGCGGGTCGTAACCGGGCGGATTGAGCATCTGCTCGGCCAGGGTCAGCAGGCGCGCCGAAGGCTGCCAGGCCCGCGGCATCAGGTGGTTCTGCATGAAGCGCTGCGTCGCACCGCCAATCTCGGCTCCGGCAGCCTCGAACCACTCAGGCGTCAGGCTGATCACCAGTTTGCGGATGCGCTGGCCGCGCCGGGCCTGGCGGCGGAACAGCACCGGCTCGTTCATCGCCAGGGCCACCCCCTCGGGACGGCAGCGGCGGTCCGGTCGACCAAAAGTGAGCGGCAGGTCGCCGTAACTCACCTCGCTCTGCCCATCGAGAAACAGCACGAATGACAGACGCGGATTGACGATGTTCTCGGTAACGAAGTCCTGCAACTCCTCGCAATCCGACCAGTGCAGCGACAGCCCGTCGCGCAGTTGCAGCCAGCCCATCCGACCATAGAACAGGCGATCGTCGTCGGGCCGCGCCAGGCGCAGACCCGGCTGGCTGGTGACGGGCAACTCGTCGCTACGAATGAGGTGATCAGGCTGCTGCATGGCGCATATCCCCGGCAATGGCAGATCGCAAAGCAAATATTGGCTAGCGCAAAGGCTCGCGCCCACGACGTGATGGCAGACTACGCGCCGTTACATCTTGATGCAAATCATTATCATTATTCGCTCACGGGACAGCTGCCAACCTGCCCCGCCACTCGCGACAGGAGCCGCCGCATGGACAGAACCACCCGCCCCTTCCTCTCCCATCGTTCCCGACACTGGCTGCTCGTCGGCCTGCTCGCGCCCTTCCCGCTGAGCGCCCTGGCCCAGAGCGTTGCGCCACAGGACGAGCCGGTCCAGCTGGAGAGCATCACCGTCGAGGGCAACCGGCTGTACGACATGCCATCCTCAGAAGAGAGCGGCGGCTATACGGTGGAAGCGGCGACCGTGGGCACCAAGACGCCCGCCGCATTGCGCGACATCCCGCAATCGATCACCGTCTACACCGACGATTACATCAAGGACCGGCAGTTCGTGAACTTGGACGACCTAGCCAAGTACACCGCCGGCCTACGCACCCTGACCAATGACAGCGGTCGCTCCTCGATCTACGCCCGCGGCTACGAGTATGACGAGTTCAACATCAACGGCCTGCCCGCCCCCATGGCCAGCATCGCCGGCACCGTCCCCATGCTGGCACCGTTCGATCGGGTCGAGATCATGCGCGGCCCGTCGGGGCTGTTCAACAGCACCAGCGAGATGGGCGGCATCGTCAACATGGTGCTCAAGCGTCCGACCCGTGACTTCCAGGGCAGCGTCACCGGTCGCTACGGCAGCTTCGACACCAGCTACCTGGAAACCGATCTTTCGGGTGCGCTGACACCTTCCGGCAATGTGCGCGGCCGCACCGTACTGGCCCAGGCCGACACCAATGGCGAGGTGGACTACAACGAGAACACCGCACAGAACTACTACGGTGCCCTGGAATTCGATCTGAGCGACAGCACCATGCTATCGCTGGCCCTCCTGCATCAGAATAAGGACATCACGCCGCACAACGGTTATCCGACCGACACCTCCGGCAATCTGCTGAACCTGGACCGCGATACCTTCCTCGGCGCGGACTGGAACTACTTCGACGGCAGGAGCACCGACCTCATCGGCGAACTGACCCATCGTTTCGACAATGGCGGCTTTGGTCGGGTTGCCGTGCGCGGCTCGCAACGCGACACCGAGTACTTCTACGCATTCACCGGCAGGGCCGTAGATGCGGCGGGCAACACCTCCCTGACCAGTACTGCCCGCGACTATGAACAGAACTCCCTGGCTCTGGACGCTAGCTACAGCCAGCCGTTCGAGACCTTCGGCCAGGTCAGCGAATTCGTGGTCGGCACCGACTACAAGCGCTACGAAGATGATTACGATAACGGCAGGGCGAATCTTGGCAGCACCAACATTCACAGACATGAGCCATCCAATGTAGCCAAGCCAGATTCCCCCTACACAACCCGCGTGAAAAGCGAAGAGACGGAATTCGGCCTCTACTCCAAACTGACCTTCCGTCCGGTGGAGCGCCTGGCGCTGATCGGCGGTCTGCGGGTCAGCTGGTTCGACGGCGACACCAGCACCACTACACTGGCCAACGGCACGCGAACCAGCGGGGACGTACGGGAAAACGCCAAGGTTACGCCTTACGGTGGCCTGGTCTTCGACCTGGATCAAAACCACTCGCTGTATGCCAGCTACTCCAAGGTGTTCAAGCCGCAGACAGATGTAGACCGCGAGGGCGATGTCATCGACCCGCG
Source organism: Pseudomonas sp. (assembly GCA_047973445.1). Lineage (GTDB taxonomy): Bacteria > Pseudomonadota > Gammaproteobacteria > Pseudomonadales > Pseudomonadaceae > Stutzerimonas. The sequence goes on along the minus strand of JBKEBY010000038.1, from coordinate 28,952 downwards.
CGAGGGCGAACAATACGAGGTGGGTGTCAAGGGCAGCTACTTCGGCGGCGCGCTCAACACCCGGCTCTCGGTGTTCCAGTTGACCGACGAAAATCGCGCAGCAAGCGACCTGAATAACCCCGGCAGCAGTTGGTCTGTGGGTGTCGGCGAAGCCCGCATCCGCGGCGGCGAGATCGAGATAAGCGGCAGCCCGCTGCCGGGCTGGGAGCTGATCGGCGGCTATACCTACATGGATACCGAAATCATCGAAGGTGATGACGAAGCAGTATTCCTGCTGATGCCACAAAACCAGTTCTCGCTGTGGAGCAACTACGAGCTGCAAAGTGGTCCACTGACCGGACTGGGTCTGGGTGCCGGCATCACCGGCATGAGCCACTTCCAGAGTTCGGCCGGTATCGAGGCGCCCGGTTACGCCGTAATGGACGCCAAGCTGTCGTATCCGCTCACGTCCAAACTGACCGCCACGTTCGACGTCAACAACGTCTTCGATCGCGAATACTATTCGCGCGTAGGCGGGCAGAACACCTTCAACTTCTACGGCCCATCGCGTACCTTCCTGGTCGGCGCTCGCTACGAGTTCTAGCCTGCTAACCCACCGAGTCGCCGACGCTCATAGCGTCGGCGACTTCATCATGGAGATTCCCATGCCCCAGTTCCACGCCGTGGTAGCCACACCACGCGCCTCACGCAACATGACCCGCCTGTGCAAGCACTTCGCCCACAAGGCAGAAGTACAGGCGGACGCCGCCCATGCGCAGGTCGCCTTCGCCTTCGGCGATTGCCGGATGCGTGCCGAAGCCGATCGCCTGCTGATCGACTGCCAGGCCGAGGCCGGCGAGGCGCAAAAGCGCCTGTGCTTCGTCATCGCCGATCACCTTGAGCGTTTCTCCGGCGAGGAGGCCCTTCAGGTCGCCTGGCAGGACGGCCCGCTGCCAATCGCTGGCGACACCCAGCCATGAAGCGGCTCGCCATGGCGACCATCGTCGCACTGGCTACGCCGCTGGCACCAGCATCCACACTCCAGGACTGGCAGCCGGTGACCCTGCCACAGGCCGAACAACGCATCCTGCATTCAACGCATACCGGCCGCGACTACCGCATCTTCGTCTCACAGCCACGGCACGCACCGCCACCCGGCGGCTATCCGGTGCTCTACGTGCTCGACGGCAACGCCCTGTTTCCCTCGCTGGCGATCCAGGCCCAGGCGCTGGAAGCCCGTCCCGACCCCGCGCTGCGCAACAGCGTACTGGTGGTCGGCGTAGGCTATCCGGGTGAAGCGCTCTACGACTTCAAGGCTCGCGCCGAGGACTACACGCCCGACGCCGAGGACCGCCAGCGCCTGCCCGGCCGCGAGCCGCCACCCTACGGCGGTGCCGAGCGCTTCCTGGACTTTCTCGAAAGCGAACTCAAGCCGATGATTGCCGCGCGCCATCCGGTCGATCCGCAACGCCAGACGCTGTTCGGCCATTCCTATGGCGGGCTGTTCGCCCTCTATACGCTACTCAACCGGCCGCAGGCCTTCAGCGGCTACGTCGCGGCAAGCCCGTCGATCTGGTGGTATCAGGGGTATGTCGAACGCACGCTGGCAGCCTTCGAAATGCGCGCTCGACAGCAACCGCTGGACGCACGCCTGCTGCTCACTGTAGGCGGCGCGGAAGAACCCGCCGCCGACGATCCGCTGACCGATCCACGCCAACGCCACATGGCCGAGCGGCGCATGATCGGCAACGCCCGGGACCTGGCCGAAAGACTGGAATCCACGCAGGGACTGAAGGTCGGCCTGCGTATCAACGCCGACGCCAACCACGGCACCAACGGTCAACTCAGCAGCGTGCAGGCCCTGGAGCTGGCGAGTGCAGGAATAAAGCCTGAGACGAAAGCCGCGGATTGACCGGTTGCCGTTCAGCGAAGCGGAAGGGCCTGGCGCAGCTCTACCCGATGGCGACCTGCACCATGTAACTCCTGCCGGGACCGGCTTCACCCGGCAATCAACCGGCCTTCAACCCTTCCGACTGTCAAGCATGCGCTGAAGCAGCTCCTGAAGCTGCTGTTGATCCGACCTGCTGAGCTGCTCGGTGAGCGGCACCAATGCCTGCTGTGCCTGCACATGCAGACGTTTGACGAGCTTGACCCCTTCGCTTGTCAGAAAAACGTCCGTCGCCCTGCCGTCTTCCGCATTGGGCGCACGCATCACGAGCCCCTTCTTTTCCGCTCGGGCAATGAGCCCTGACATCGTCTGTTTCTCCAATCCCAGGTAGTCGGCGAGTTCGGCCATGCGTGGCCGCCGATCCCACAGGATGCCCAGGACGCGGATCAACGTGAGGGACAGGTCGTTCTCGGCGCCAATCTTGTTGAGTACGGCCATCGTGGCAAAGGCAGTTGGCACGAGCACGTCGGCCAATCCTTCTTCGGGCGGGGGAAGCTGTTTCATGGTTTTCTGGTTTTTCATCGTGCCGATCTTGACATAGCTCGCATTACGCACAAAATATAGATCGCAATACGAACTTATCAACTTGCATGCTCCCCCTAGGAAAACCCTGTGAAAGCAGCTGTCATCACCTCGTTTGACCAGCCACCGTGCTACAGCGACTTTCCTGATCCCAAGCCTAATGGATCTACAGAAGTACTCGTCGATGTGCTCGCTGCCGGCCTGCATCACGTCTCCCGCGGGAGAGCTTCAGGCGTGCACTACTCCAGCACAGGCGAACTTCCACTCATCGCTGGGGTGGATGGCGTAGGCCGCGGCAGCGACGGCAAGTTGCGCTACTTCGCGCAGAGCCCCGGCCAGATCGGCACGATGGCCGACAAGACGATTATCGAGCTCGACCACAGCATCGAGCTGCCGGATGACTGCGACCCAATCACCATGGCCGGCGCGATGAACCCCTCCATGGCGTCCTGGATCGCGCTACGTTGCCGCGTGTCGTTTCAGCGCGGGCAAAGGGTGCTCATTCTCGGCGCCACCGGAAGCTCAGGCAGCATGGCCGTGCAGATCGCTCAACATCTCGGCGCGTCGCAGGTAATCGCCGTAGGTCGCAATGAGCAGAGACTCGCAGAACTATTCGCACTCGGCGCCACGGAAACCATGGCGCTGGGGAATGCCCTGCTGGACGTGGACGCCATTACACGCGACGTCGATGTAGTACTCGATTTCGTCTGGGGAGAAAGCTCGGTGCGCTTTCTGGAAACCATCCTGAGGCGACGGACGGATCGCAACCGTCCCCTCACGTGGATTCACATCGGCTCGATGGGTGGTGAAGCCGCAACTATTCCCGGGGCCTTCTTGCGCTCTGCCAATCTCCAGATTGTGGGTAGCGGGCACGGCTCGGTATCGGGTCGCGAGATCCTCATGGAACTACCGACTCTGGCGAAAGAGATCGCACGCGGCACGTTTCGCATCGACGTGAGGGCTACGCCACTTCGCAATGTGGAACAGACATGGCTCGAGGCTTTCCCTTCCAGCGAGCGCATCGTCTTTACACCATGACAAACCACCAGCGACCGTTTCGACAGGAAATGGAAATGAAAACAGCCAAGCCCTTCGGCTTACGCACCTGGTCCACGCCACTGACCATCGGCTCCTTCATCCTGATGACCGTCACTGGCGTCCTGATGTTTTTTGACGTGGTACCGGGATATCTCAGCTTCGCGCACGAGTGGTTCTCATGGCCCTTCCTTCTCGGCGCGGGAGGTCACATCGCAGTGAACTTCCGCCCCCTTGCGAAGCACCTCCGATCCAACTGGGGCCGGGCCAACACGGCCATCTTCACCATCCTTCTGGTTGTCTCGACGTTCTCCTTCGGACGCATTACGGCCCCTCAGTTGAAGTGGCCCATTTCCAATGCACTCATCGAGGCTCCGCTATCAGCACTGGCCGACGTGACACGTACAGATCAAGGAGCGCTGCTGGCGAAGCTCAAGATGCACGACATCAGAGCTACGCCCGACCAGAACATCAAGGAATTGGCCGACATGCACGACATGGATGAATTTCACATCCTGGGTCTCATCATCCTTCCCGAGTAAATGCCGTATCAGGGAGGTTTTGTTGCACTTACCTGTACTACGCATCGCCACGCTTGGCGCCCGGTTCCCAACAATAAACGTGGAAACAAACAAATGACCGCTCCACTGCTGACCAAGAACCTGACGACAACGCCGACAGGTGCCGCTCCAGCCCTAGATGTCATGGCAGACCTGGCGCACAAGCGAGGCTATACGATCAATTCGTGGTTCGCGATCGGCCACTTTGAATCCGAAGGTCACACGCTCAACTATCTCGTTCACCTGTTTGCACTCAGTATCGGGGGGATCACAGTGGGCGTGGACAGCGCGGCCAGCATCACCAACGAAACCACCGGCTGGTACGGGGTGCGGCACGGCTTCCACCCGATCTTTCGCGCAAGTTCCCGTTCAGACCGGCTGCACGTCAAAACGCCACACAGCTCGCTCTCGGGAACGCTCGACGAATTGCATGTCCGCGCGCAAATGAAGGGTGCCAGCATCGACGTGACTCTGAGGGCTGTCGGCCATCCGCTCTACAACAAGGGCACAGGGCGGTTCGACATATTAGGCATGGACGTCTTCCAATACTCCATCCCAACGCTGGAGACCACAGGTCGCATAGTCATCGACGGTCGCGAGTTCCCAGTGTCGGGCATGAGCTGGTTCGATCGGCAATGGCAGAAGCAACCGCTTGGCCCGCCCCAGGGCCGCTGGACCTGGATGGACCTCAACCTCAGCAATGGCTGGAAGCTCAGTCTCTGGGATGCAACAGCTCCGGATGGCCGCACGGACGCCTGGGTGACGCTAGTGGACGAAGGCGGCAAACACGTCGTCGCCGACCTGGCTCCTCTCATCGATGGTGCCCGCGATTACTGGCTGAGCCCACAATCCAATGCTCGGTTCCCAACCCGATGGCGGGTGTCAGTGGCTGCACTCGATATGCAACTGGAAGTGGTCGCACGACCGCGCGAACAGGAGGTCAAGGGGCTGGGCGCACGCTACGAGGGTGCGAGTTCGGTCAGTGGCACCGTGCGCGGTGAGGAGGTCAGCGGCTATTGCTACGTCGAAATGGTCGGCGACTGGCAAGCCTGAATGGGCTCCTGACGAATTCGCATCTGCCTTCCCGAACCGCGTCTTGGGGCTGCACTGCCGCGGCCAGCTTCAGCGGTCAGTGCTTTTCAATGCACTGACATCAAGCAAAACTCGACTTAGCCCGGCCTGCTCTTTGGCAATTCGGCGTGGCAGCTCAAGCCATTTATCGGGGCAGATCGGTGAAATTGATCACAGACCTGCCATCAACAGGCGCTCTTCACTACAGCAGAGAGGGATAGCCTCTAAATACGGAAGCTGCCCACCAAGTGCTTGAGCCGCTCGGCCTGCTGTTCCAGGTCGTTGCAGGCGCGCAGGGTGGATTGCAGGTTTTCCACGCCTTCCTGGTTGAGGGTATTGATCTCGGTGATGTCGATGTTCAGCGACTCGATCACCGAGGTCTGCTCTTCGGCTGCCGTCGCCACGGACTGGTTCATGCCGTCGATCTCGCCGATTCTCTGTGTGACTTCGCCCAGGCGCTCGCCAGCCCGGTCGGCAATGGTGACGCTGCCCTCGCTCTGCCGCTGGCTGGCGGCCATGTTTTCCACCGAGGCATGCGCACCGACCTGCAGTTGCTCGATCATCTGCTGGATTTCCTGCGCGGAACTCTGCGTGCGATGGGCAAGGTTGCGTACCTCGTCCGCCACCACCGCGAAGCCTCGACCGGCCTCGCCTGCCCGTGCGGCCTCGATGGCGGCGTTGAGGGCCAGCAGGTTGGTCTGCTCGGAAATGCCCTGGATCACTTCGAGGATATGCCCGATGTCTGCGGTCTTCGCATTGAGCGCTTCAAGCTCGGCGCTGGACGCCCTGATCTTCTCGGACAGCTCGCGCATGGCGGCGATGTTCTGCTGGACGACCTCGCGCCCGTCCTCGGCATCCTGACGCGCACCGCTGGCCTGTAGCGAGGCATCGGCCGCGTTGCGCGCGATTTCCTGGGCGGCAGCACCCAACTCGTTGATGGCCGCCGCCACGCTGTTGGTGCGGCTGGCCTGCTCGTCGGAATTGATCATCGAGGCATTCGAGGCGTTGAGCACGCGTTGCGCTACCTCGTGAACCGCCTGCGTCGCGGACGAGACCTCGCGGATCGACCCGTGGATACGCTCGACGAAGCGGTTGAAGGATGTCGCCAGTTCACCGAATTCGTCGCGCGAATGTACATCGAGTCGACGCGTCAGGTCGCCCTCGCCTTCTGCAATATTGGCCATTGCGCGGCCCATGTCGGTGAGCGGCCCCATCAGCACCCGGATAAGCATGCCCAGCAGCACCAGGATGAAGACCACGGCGACCAGGGTCACGATCAGCGCCGAGGTGCGAAAACTCGTCAAGCTGGCGTAGGCCTTGTCGCGATCCAGGGAAATGCCGACATGCCACTTCACCGATGGCAGGCCGGTGACCGGGCTGAAGCTGAGAATACGGGCATTCCCGGCATGGCTGGCTTCGCTGTAGCGGCTGTCCAGGCTTGGCGTGTCCCGCGAATAGAGTTCGTCCAGGCTCTTGCCCACCATGTCCTGGTCGGGGTGCACCAGGACTTCGCCCTTGGCGTTGATCAGAAACGCATGGCCCATGCCGCCGAAATCCAGCGCATTGATAATCTTGACCAGCGTGTCGAGCGCGAGGTCGCCACCCACCACACCCAGCGTCTGACCATTGCTGCGAACGGGAACAGCCAGTGTCATGACCAGGCTACCCAGACCGGCGTCTGCATAGGGTTCGGTGAGAATCGGGCCACCAGCGGATACCGCCGCTTGATACCAGGGGCGTGTACGAGGATCGTAATCCGAAGGCAGCTCCTCGTCTTCGGGCCGCATCTGGTATTGACCTTCTGCGCTGCCGAAGTAAGTGAACAGAAACGTCTCGGCGAAGGCCCTCTGTTCAAGCAAGCGCAGGACGCTCCGGGAGTCGCTGTCAGCGGCAATGGTTTGCGCCGTACTCTCGATCAATAACAAACGGCCACTCAACCAACTCTCGATGTTTTGCGCCGTGATATCACCCATCGCCTTCAGGTCGCCCTCGAGACCTGCACGAATGGTATTGCGCTGCTGGTAGTCGTTGTAGAGCGTGAACAGCGCAAACGCAGCGGTTACGACCAGGCACGCCGCCAATAGAATTTTCTGGCTGAACTTGAGACGACTGAACATGAGAGGGCCCTTACATACAAACCGATACGTAGTGGCTCCTGCCAGTGCAATCGTCCCTGATATCGATCAGTTTCTCGGCTGCGTGGGAGATAACTTTAAAGCAAGCGTAATAACCGCCTATCCGTGGCGCTCATGTTTCCTACCCTGAATGAAAAAACCAGCCGCACGCACGACTGGTTCTTCTGGGCGAATGGGTATCAGCGATCAACCAACGCCGGTATCACTCTTGGTCGCAAGGCCTCGCCGAGCACCGTCAGCAAACCGATTCCGCCGGCGATCCAGTACCAGCGCAGCAAGGGATCGAAGCCCAGCCAGCCAAGCGCGTGCAGGAACACCATCATGATCAGCACCGGGCAGACGTAACGCACCATGTACAGCCACAGCGCATGGCCCAGCGGCGGCAGATCCAGCTCGTCGCGCATGACCTCGGCACGCAGGCAGTAGCCAGCCAGCACACTCATCAGGATGCCACCCAGCGGCATCATCCAGCGCGAGGTCAGGTAGTCGAGCGCATCGAACAGGGTCGTGCCGAACAGTTTCCAGTCCGCGCCGACGTTGAACGACAGCATCGCCAGCAGGCTGATGGTCAGCAGCACCGCGCCAGAGCCGACGGCCGCCTTGGTCCGGCTGACGCCGTGTTTCTCGTTGAGGTAGGCGACGGTCGCCTCGATCATGGAAATCGCCGAGGTCAGCGCGGCAATCGATACCATGGCGAAGAACAGCACGCCGAAAGCGGTACCAAACGGCATCTGCTGGAAGGCCAGCGGCAGGCTCATGAAGATCAGGCCCGGCCCCGCGCTTGGGTCCATGCCGTTGGCGAAGATGATCGGGAAGATCGCCAGCCCTGCCAGCAGCGCCACACAGGTATCGATGATGGCGACCATGAAGGAGGTCCGCATGATGGATTGGCCGTCAGGAATATACGAGCCGTAAGTGAGGATCGCGCCGGAGGCCAGACTCAACGTGAAGAACGCGTGGCCAAGTGCCGCCAGCAGCGCTTCACCGGTGAGTTTGGATGTGTCGAAACTGAACAGGAAGGCAAAGCCCTGATCGAAGCCGCCACTGGTGAATGCATAGCCGACCAGGATCACCAGCATCACCGCCAGCCCGGGCATCATCCAGCGAAGGGCCCGCTCGACCCCGGCCTGCACGCCCTTGCCAACGATCCACAGCGTCAGCAGCGCAACCAGCACGCTCCAGCCGCCGAGCACCCAGGGGTTGGCGTTGTGCGCTTCGAACACCTGCGCCAGCCCCTCGACGCTGCTCGCTGCCAGCGAGCCGTCGAGCATTTTCCAGGTGTAGGCGAAGGCCCAACCTGCCACCACGACGTAGAAGCAGAGGATCATGAAGCCGGCCAACGTCGCCATGCTGCCCACTGCCTTCCACGCCGGATGGCCGCCACCTTCGCGAACCACACGGCTGATGGCGTCGATAGGGCTGCCGCGACCGCGTCGGCCAATGGCGATCTCGGTCATCATCACCGGAATGCCGATGGCCAGGATGCAAGCCAGATACATCAGCACGAAGGCGCCGCCACCGTATTCACCGGTAATGTAGGGGAATTTCCAGATATTGCCGAGGCCAACCGCGGAGCCGGTTGCAGCGAGGACGAAGCCCCAGCGCGAAAGCCAGAGATTCTTGGGTTTTTCACGAGTCATGCGTCACCTATTTGTTTTTATCTGTGACGGAAATCGAACCCGCCGCGCTCGTGGCACGACGGAATATGCAAGGCAGATAACCCTTATTGGGCGTCGGGCTGCACCTCCGGAGCGGCGTTACGGAACGCATCCAGCTCTTCGCAGTGCGCGACCATCTGCAAAATGCGCGGGTAGGCGCCAAGGTCACAGGCAAAACGGCGCGCATTGTACACCTGCGGAACCAGACATGCCTCCAGATAACCGGGCCGCCCGCCGAGTGACAGCTGGTCGCCGTAGCCGGCAAGCCCCTGCTCGAATCCGGCTAGGCCGGTGGCGATCCAGTGGCGGACCCACTGCTGCTTCGCCTCGTCGTCGACGCCCAGCGTGCCACTGAGATACTGCAGCACGCGGGAGTTGTTCAGCGGATGCACATCGCAGGCGACATGCAGCGCCAGCGAACGCACCCGTGCGCGATCGAGTGGGTCATCGGGCAGCAGCGACGGCAGTGGGAAGATCTCTTCCAGATATTCGATGATCGCCAGGGACTGGCCGATGCGTGCCTGGCCATCGACCAGCAAGGGCACCAGTTCCTGCGGGTTGAGCGCCTTGTAGTCAGCCGAATGCTGCTGGCCACCGTCCTTGAGCAGGTGCACCGGCACGGTTTCGTATGCCAACCCCTTGAGGTTGAGCGCGATGCGCACACGATAGGCGGCGCTGGAGCGCCAGTAGGAATAGAGGGTCAGCATGAGGGCTCCGGTTCCGATTTTCGGTTCAGTCGAAGGGAACGCCTCATTCGCCGATCACGCCCCGACGCAGTTGATCCTCCTCGATGGATTCGAACAGGGCCTTGAAATTGCCTTCGCCGAAACCCTGGTTACCCTTGCGCTGGATGATCTCGAAGAAGATCGGACCGATCACCGTATTGGTGAAGATCTGTAGCAGGATGCCGTCATCACCGGGGGCGCCGTCGATCAGCAGGTTCAGCTCGCGCAACTCGTCCAGCGGCTCGCCGTGGCCCGCCACGCGGCTGTCGACCTTCTCGTAATAGGTATCCGGGGTGGACATGAAATCCACGCCGTTGGCGCGCAGGCGCCGGACCGTCTCGTAGATATCGTCGGTGGAGAGCGCGATGTGCTGAATGCCCTCACCGTGGTACTCGCGGATGAATTCCTCGATCTGCGACTTATCGTCCGCCGACTCGTTGATCGGGATGCGGATCTTGCCGCAGGGCGCGGTCATCGCTCTTGAAAACAGCCCGGTGAGCTTGCCCTCGATATCGAAATAGCGGATCTCGCGGAAGTTGGCGATGCGCTCGTAGAAGCCGGACCAGACGTCCATCTGTCCGCGCATGACGTTGTGGGTCAGGTGGTCGATGCAGGTCAGGCCCACGGCGTTGTCGTTCGGCGTGCGGCCCTCGATGTATTCGAAGTCGACGTCATAGATGCTCCGGTCGCCGCTCTCGTTGGAGTAACGGTCGACCAGGTACAGCAGCGAGCCGCCGATACCCTCGACGCAAGGGATGTTCAGTTCGCCGAAGTTGGCATGGCTTCCCACCAGCTTCGCGCCCTGGGATTCGACGTAGGCGGCGGCTTGGGCGGCATTCTTAACCCGGAACGCCATGGCGCAGGCGCTCGGCCCGTGCTTTTCGGCGAACTCGCGCACATGACCGCTGGGGCTGCCATTGAGGACGATGTTGATGTCGTTCTGCTGGAACAGCCAGACGGCCTTGGAGCGGTGCTTGGCCGTTTCGGTGAAGCCCATCTGAGTGAACAGCGTACGCAGCTGCGCGATGCCTTCAGCGTTCGGCGCGGTGAATTCGACGAACTCGAAACCGTCAGTGCCAATGGGATTGTGCTGCTCGATCTTGTTCACGGCGTTCATTTCGCCTCCTGATTATTGTTGTGAGGGTTTAGGCTTTGGCTGGCCTCATCACAACCCGGCGCCAGGTACCGGACAACCCCGTTTCCAGTCTCCGGGCGACTGGCGATCACGAGCTGGCCGTCAGCTTTTCCTTACAGCACCGAGTCGGGCGGAAAATCTGGCTCCGGAGCTTGCCAGGCGTAACGAAAAGCTGACACGCAGGCGCGACAGGATGTCGCAGCCCTGGAAAGATCGATTGAATTCGGCCACTACAAGCGGTGCTTTCGAGTCCGCTACCAAACCGTAGGGCCGAACTTGTTCGGTCTGAGAGCTTCGTGCTGCTGACGACAGGGTGGTGGAAAAGCGCTTCGCGCGTTTTCCACCCTTGGCGGGCCATCGATCACCTGCGTAGGGCAACGGCGAAGCCTTGCCCTACGCGGCTTCCGACGACTGTCAGGAGGCCTGGCGCTTGAACGCTTCGGGCCGCGACTCGCCACCAGCCTGCAGGCGTTCCAGTGCCAGGCGGTCGGCGATGACCGAGGTCGGCTCGCCACTGGCGGCGGAGCGGATAAAGATTTCCTGCAGGGTGTCGCCGATGCCCTGGACATGGGCGTCAGCCTGCGCAGCGCTGCCACCAATACGCTGGTAGTAGACATCGATGATGCCGCCAGCGTTGATGGCGTAGTCCGGTGCCCAGAGCTGGTTGCGCCGCTGCAGTTCGGCACCAATCTCGGGCGAGGCCAGCTGATTGTTGGCGGCGCCGGCGATCACCGGGGCGCGCAGCACCTCCAGCGTCTGTTCGTTAAGGATGCCGCCCATGGCGCAGGGGGCGAATACGTCGACGTCGAGGCCGTAGATATCCTGCGGACGAACCACATTGGCGCCCAGTTCATCCATGGCCTGCTGCACGTTGGCATCGAAGATGTCCGCCACCCACAGCTCGGCGCCAGCCGCCTTGAGATGGCGTGCCAGGCCCAGGCCGACATGGCCGACGCCCTGGATCGCCACCTTGAGCCCAGCGAGATCGTCACGTCCGAGCCGATGCTGCACCGCCGCCTGGAGCCCGACGAACACGCCGAGCGCGGTAGAGGGCGAGGGGTCGCCGCTGGCGATGCTGCCATCCAGGATGGTGCGTGGCGACGCGCCCATCACATGGCGGGTGCGCTGGGCGAAAGCCTGCATCTCGGCATCCCCCGTACCCGAGTCGGCGGCGGTGATGTAGCGCCCTCCGAGACTGTCGACGAAATCACCCATGGCGTGCAGTAGCGCCTGACTCTTGCCCGTGTGCGGATCGCCGATGATCACCGCCTTGCCGCCGCCCAGCGCCAGGCCGGCCAGAGAGGATTTGAGCGTCATGCCGCGCGACAGGCGCAGCACGTCGCGCAGGGCGTCGTCGTCATTGGCGTAGGGGAACATCCGGCAACCGCCCAGCGCAGGGCCGAGTCGCGTGTCATGAATGGCGATGATGGCCTTGAGACCCGATGCCTTGTCATGGCAGAAAACCACCTGTTCATGGCGGTCGAAATCGGGATGCGCGAATACGGACATGGTTTACCTCGTTCGTTGTCATGAAGTCCGGGCCCTACCGCCAGGCCCACTGAAAAGCTTCGTCCCGAGGACGGGGCTCCCACAAAAAGCCAGCACACACCAAACCCGTGGGAGCCCTCCGTACCCGTTCATGCCGCAGGCTGAAACAGCCGTACGCTCTGCACCTCATCGCCTTTGTCGAGCTGATCACGCAACACCCTCTCCTGCTGACGAGCCTTGGCGATGGCACGCTCCTTTACCGGGCCGTAGCCACGGATCAGCTCCGGCAGCGCGGCGATGGCCACGGCGGTGCGGTAGTTGGTCGGTTTGAGCTTGGCCAGGAGGTCGTCGACGGTCTTCTCGTAATCGGCGATCAGCTGGCGCTCCACCCGGCGGTCATGACCATAGCCGAACGGATCGAGCGGTGTCCCGCGCAGGAAGCGCAGCTTTGCCAGCACACCGAAAACATCCAGCATCCAGGGACCGAATTCGCGCTTGCGCGGCTCGCCGGTCTTCGGATCGACCTTCGCCAGCCAGGCCGGCGCCAGGTGGAACTGCAGCCGGTAGTCGCCCTCGAACTGCGCCTCGAGCTGCCGGCGGAATTCCGGCTCGCTGTACAGTCGCGCAACCTCGTACTCGTCCTTGTAGGCCAGCAGCTTGAAGTAATAGCGCGCTACCGCCTTGGACAGCGCCAGGTCGTCGGCCGTGTCAGCCTCGCGCACGCGCTCCACCAGGTAGCGATAACGACGCGCCAGGTCGTCGTTCTGGTATTGGGTAAGGAAGTCCACGCGCCAGTCGACTATCTCTTCGAGGGTCTTGCAGATTGGCTCGGCCAGACTAGGCTCGGCGGTTTCCGCCGGCCAGGCCAGCCGCTCCACCGCGTCGCGTTCGAGCACTGCGCGGCGCCCCCAGCGGAAGGCCTGGCAGTTCAGTTCGGTGGACACGTCATTGAGCCCGATGGCCTTCTCGATGGCTTCGGCCGACACCGGTAGCAGCCCCTGCTGGTAGGCGAAGCCGAGCAGAAACAGGTTGGTGGCGATGCTGTCGCCCATCAAACGCGTGGCCAGCCGGGTAGCGTCGACGAAGTGAGTCTTTTCCGCACCCACCGCATCGGCGATCGCCTGGCGCATGGCCGTCCCCGGTACCTGGGCGTCGGGATTGCGGGTGAATTCGGCAGTGGCCCCCTCGAAGCTGTTCACCACGGCATTGCTGATCCTGTCGTTCAGGCGGGTCAGCGCCTCGTCACCGGCCGCGACGATCAGATCGCAGCCCAGCAGTAGGTCGGCTTCACCAGCGGCTATGCGTACGGCGTAGATATCACTCTGCCTGGCGGCGATCCGCACGTGGGTAGTCACCGGGCCGAACTTCTGCGCCAGACCCGCCTGGTCGAGCACCGTGCAGCCCTTACCCTCCAAGTGCGCGGCCATGCCGATCAGCGCGCCGAGAGTGGTCACTCCGCTGCCGCCGACGCCGGGGATCAGCACGTTCCATGGCCGCTCCAGCGAGGGGTGTTGCGGTTCTGGCAACTCAGCCGCCTCGATACCGTGGGCGACCGCTTCGGGCTTGCGCAGTTGGCCGCCGTGCACAGTGACGAAGCTCGGGCAGAAGCCTTCGACGCAGGAGTAGTCCTTGTTGCAGGCGTTCTGGTCGATCTCGCGCTTGCGCCCCAGCTCGGTCTCCAGCGGCAGCACCGACAGGCAGTTGGATTTCTCGCCACAGTCGCCGCAGCCCTCGCACACGGCAGGGTTGATGAACACGCGCTTGGCCGGGTCCTCGAGCTTGCCGCGCTTGCGCCGCCGACGCTTCTCGGTGGCACAGGTCTGGTCATAGATGATCACCGAGACGCCCTTGAACGTGCGCAGCTCACGCTGCACGGCGTCCAGCTCGCGGCGGTGATGAAAGCTGGCATTCGGCGCGAAGCTGTCACGGCTGGGGTACTTGTCCGGTTCGTCGCTGACGATAGCAATGCGCTGAACGCCCTCGTCATGCACCTGGCGGCTGAGCTGGTCGACGCGCAGTTCTCCGTCGATGGGCTGGCCACCAGTCATGGCCACCGCGTCGTTGTAGAGAATCTTGAACGTGATGTTGACCCCCGCCGCCACGGCGGCGCGCACCGCCAGGCTGCCGGAATGGAAATAGGTGCCGTCGCCGAGGTTCTGGAACATGTGCGGGGTGTCGGTGAACGGTGCCTGACCGATCCAGTTGACGCCCTCGCCGCCCATCTGGGTGAAGGTCTCGGTACGACGATCCATCCACTGCACCATGTAGTGACAACCGATGCCGGCCGAGGCGCGGCTGCCCTCGGGCACTTTGGTGGACGTGTTGTGCGGGCAGCCGGAGCAGTAGTGCGGGGTGCGTACGGTGCTGTAGCTGCGCGCGGCCAGGGCCTTCTCCTTGGCATCGAGAAAGGCCAGGCGGGTGAGGATGCTCTCGCTGGTGTAGAACGGCGCGAGGCGTTTGGCGACCACCCGGGCGATCATCGCCGGGGTCAGTTCGCTGAGGTTGGGCAGCAGCGAACGGCCCTGCTCGTCGAACTCGCCGACCACTCTCGGGCGCTTGTCCACCGGCCAGTTGTAGAGCTGCCCGGTGAGCTGGTCCTCGATGATGCTGCGCTTTTCCTCGACCACCAGGATCTCGTCCAGACCACGAGCGAACTCGTGCACCGAGACCGGATCCAGCGGCCAGCTCATGCCGACCTTGAGCACGCGCAGGCCAACCTGAGCGCACAGTGCCTCGTCGAGGCCGAGGTCGTCCAGCGCCTGGCGCACGTCGAGGTAGGACTTGCCGGTGGTGATGATCCCCAGACGCGGATTGGGCGAATCGAGCATCACCCGGTTGAGGTGGTTGGCGCGCGCAAAAGCCCGAGCGGCGTAGATCTTGAACAGGTTGAGACGTTTTTCCTGCGCCAGCGGCGGGTCCGGCCAGCGGATGTGCACGCCGTCCTCGGGCAGCTCGAAGTCCTCGGGGATGCAGGTCTGCACGCGCAGCGGATCGACCTCCACCACGGCGGAGGAATCGACGTTCTCGGCGATGGTCTTGAGCGCCACCCAGCAGCCGGAATAGCGCGACAGTTCCCAGCCGATGATGCCGTAGTCGAGGATTTCCTGGACGTTGGCCGGATTCAATACCGGAATCGAGGCGGCGATGAAGGCATGTTCGCTCTGGTGCGGCAGCGTCGAGGACTTGCAGCCATGGTCGTCGCCAGCCAGCAGCAGCACCCCGCCGCTGGGCGAGACGCCTGCGGCGTTGCCATGCTTGAAGACATCACCGGCGCGATCGACACCCGGCCCCTTGCCGTACCACATGGCGAAAACACCATAGTAGCGGGCGCCGGGAAACAGGTTGGTCTGCTGGCTGCCCCACACGGCGGTGGCCGCCAGCTCCTCGTTCAGGCCCGGCTGGAAATGGATGGCGTTCTGCTTGAGATAGTCGCGGGCTTCCCAGAGGCTCTTGTCCAGCCCGCCCAGCGGCGAGCCGCGGTAGCCGGAAATGAAGCCACCAGTATTCAGGCCACGGGCCTGGTCGCGCTGGTGCTGCAACATCGGCAGGCGGGTCAGCGCCTGGGTGCCGGTGAGGTACAGATGACCGGTTGCAAGGCGGTACTTGTCGTCCAGACGGATCTCGGCCAGGGACATATGGCGCTCCTATTTGTTGTTATCGGAGTCAGGGCGGCGTTGTACGCAGCCCGCCTAGGCACAGTCGGCGAGGGGTGGCCCCACCGCGGCGCATTTGACTTGCAGTGTGGCCGTGACGGCGGGAGATTTTCTTTCTACTTTTGTAAGGAAACGGCCATCCTGTGCATGAACGTTTCGCCCATAACAACAAAACAGGAAGAAACATGCAGATTCCCCTGAGCGGTATCGACCGCAAGATCCTCCTACTGCTGCAACGCAACGCCGATCTCTCCGCTGCGGAAATCGCCGACAAGGTGGAACTGTCGCAATCGCCGTGCTGGCGTCGTATCCACCGCATGCAGGAGGAGGGCCTGATCGAGCGCAAGGTAGCCCTGCTCAACCCCAAGAAGCTCGGGCTGAACATGACGGTATTCGTCAACATCAAGCTCTCAGCCCACGGGCGCAGCAATCTGGACGAATTCGAGCAGGCTGTGGTGGGCTATCCCGAGGTGCTGGAGTGCCACACCATGGCCGGCGAGTCGGACTACCTGCTCAAGGTGGTGGCCAAGGACATCGACAGCTATGAACGCTTCCTGCGCGACCAGTTGCTGCAGCGCCCCCACGTGCAGGAAGCGCATTCGCACATCGCTATGAGCGAGGTGAAGCGGACCACGGAATTGCCGCTGGATTGAACGCGTGACAATCGGTGGATAAGGATTCGCCGTTATCCCCCCTTGAGTCGGCAGACGTGGAAAACGGCCAATGGCCTTTTCCACCTGCGGCCGGACTACTGGCCCGGAATCCCCTGCACCCGTGCGCCCACGCCAATCCCCTGCTCCGCGAACCAGCCCTGGTTGACCTCCAGCGCATAGCGGGCCGGCTCCCGCGAGCAGCGGATCGCCTTGTTCAACGGCTCCAGATCGATCAAATCGACGACCCTTCCCGCTTCGTCCAGAAAGGCGGCGGACAGCGGCAGCGGCGTGTCCTTCATCCACAGGCAGTGGCGACGGAAATCGTCGAAGCGAAACAGCATGCCGCGATTCGACGGCAGTTCGGTGCGCTCCATCAAACCGCGCGCCCGCTCATGGGCGGTGACGGCATATTCGGCCTGCAGTTCGGCAGCGCCGACTCGCAGCGCCAGCAACGACTGCGCCTGACCCAGCGAAGGCAGCAGCATCAGCACTAACAGGAAAACCGGCATCGGGGCCTCTCGAAACGCTACGCAGTGCCTATCCTGTACTGCAAGGCAACGGAGGGACAAGCATGCGACTCGACGGCAAGACCGCTTTGGTCACCGGTTCCACCAGCGGTATCGGCCTGGGCATCGCGCTGAAAATGGCCGAAGCCGGTGCCGACCTGATCCTCAACGGATTCGGCGACCGCGACGCGGCGCTGGCCGAGGTGGCGCGATTCGGCGGCAAGGTCGGCTTTCACCCAGCCGACCTTTCACGTCCCGAGCAGATCGCCGAACTGTTCGCCTACGCCGCCCACGATTTCGCCGGGGTCGATATCCTGGTCAACAATGCCGGCATCCAGCACGTCGCACCGGTGGAAGAGTTCCCGCCGGAGCGCTGGGACGCGATCATCGCGGTCAACCTGTCGGCCGTCTTCCATGCCACCCGCCTGGCACTGCCGGGCATGCGCCACCGGGGCTGGGGACGCATCATCAATATCGCCTCGGTGCATGGCCTGGTGGGTTCGACGCAGAAGGCCGCCTACGTCGCCGCCAAGCACGGCGTGGTCGGCCTGACCAAGGTGGTCGCGCTGGAAACCGCCACCTCCGACATCACCTGCAATGCGCTCTGCCCCGGTTGGGTATTGACGCCGCTGGTGCAGCAGCAGATCAACGAGCGCGCCCAGGCCGACGGCGATATGCAGCGCGCCCGCCATGAACTGCTGGCTGAGAAGCAACCTTCGCTGGAATTCGTTACCCCCGAGCAGTTGGGCGAACTGGCGCTGTTTCTCTGCAGCGCCGCCGGCCGACAGGTGCGCGGCGCCGCCTGGAACATGGATGGCGGCTGGGCCGCGCAATGACAGCCCCAGTACCTTGTCGAGTTTGCGCAGCCCTGCGCTCGCTCGATGGTCTGGCCGGTTAAGGCAGAGACTTGCTGACGAAGAATGACGGTGGGGCCTTCGGGCATGGCGATGTCGCGTCGGTCGATCGATATCGTCACGACTGAAGGCGGACATTAAAGGTGCGACCGGGCGTCACCACTCCAGCTGCAGCTGGCTCTCGAAGCGACGCGGCTCGCCGGTCAGCGGATCATCGAATGCCAGCCCACGCGCCAGCAGTTTCAGCGGCTGCGAATAGTCGTCTCGTTCGCGCAGGTCACGCTCCAGCAGGCGCGGATAGAAGGGATCGCCACAGATGCCAGCACCCAGCGAGGCCATGTGCAACCGCAACTGGTGCTTCTTGCCGCTCACAGGAAACAGCGCGTAGCGCCAGAACTCGCCGCGGCGCTCCAGCACCTCGATGCGCGTCTCGCTGTTGGGTTCGCCCTCCCCTTCACGCATCAGGAAGAACAGCTCGCCGGGCACCATGCGCAGCTGACGCCGAAGCGGGAACTGCAGATGCGGTAGTGCCGGGCAGATTGCCTCGTAGCGCTTGAGGATCGCCCGTTCGCGGAACAGTGCCTGGTAGGCCCCGCGGCTCTGCGGGTTGACCGAGAACAGCACCAGCCCGGCGGTCAACCGATCGATGCGGTGGATCGGCACCAGGTCCGGGTTGCCCAGCCGTTTGCACAGCCGGGCCAGCAGCGTCTCCTCGACATATTCGCCAGCAGGCATCACCGAGAGGAAGTGCGGCTTGTCGGCGACCAGCAGGTGCTCGTCGAGATGCAGGATGCGTTCCTGGAACGGTACCGGCGTCTCGTTCGGCACCTCGCGAAAATAGTGGATGCGCAGGCCGACCTGATAGGCATGCTGCGGGCCGATCGGTTGCTGCCGGGCATCCAGCACACGGCCACGCGCCATGCGATCCAGCCAGGTCGCCCGGTCTATCGCGGGAAAGTGATCGCACAGGCAGTCGAGCACTGTGCGCCATTCGCCGGGTGGCAGATGCAAGGTGCTCGGGCGGGAGTTGGAAGCGGACATGATGCGAGAACGGCCGGCGATGGAACAGGGTCACCGATAATACCCGCTGTTCGCGCTATGCACACCGAAGCCAAACGATATGCATAGCGCGCTATTTCAAGCGTCAGGCCGGAATCAGTCCTCCCTCTCCTTGACTACTTCACCGGTCCTGCCATCGAGTTTGAACTCGTATTTCTTGCCGTCCTGCTTCAGGCCCTCGCCCTCCCAGCCATCGTTGTCGGCTTCGATGCCGTGCACCTCGGTATACCCCGCGGCCTTGATCCTTTCCACGGCCTGCTCGAGGGTGATCCAGTCGGCGCCTGGCTTGTCCGCCGCGAAAGCGGCACCGGAGCCCAGGATTGCAACGGCGAGCGCGGCGGTAAGGGGCTTGTTGTACATCTGAGTCATCCTTCTGCGACAAGGAACAGAGTGAGCCACCGTTGCGGCTCGTACTGATTACGAGCGTGACGGCAATGTGGAAGTTCCAAATGTCGCGCCCTGCACCGCTGGCGGACAATCGAGAGATTCGTACGGCCTGTCGATTTCGCCGAGCGTCATTCGACCTAGTTCCAAGGGGTCATTGCCGCGCGACCATGGCCCGCCGCAACGTCCTGTCGTCGCGCTACCGGAGGTATCCATGACCGATCATAAGGTTGTCTCCGAGCAGGACTGGCTGGCTGCCCACAGCGCCCACCTGCTCGCTGAAAAGGAAGTCACCCGCCAGCGCGATGCACTCAGTGCAAAACGCCGCCAGTTGCCCTGGCGACGTATCGAGCAGGACTACCTGTTTCATGACGCTGGTGGCCCAGTTCACCTGAGCGAACTGTTCGACGGGCGCAGTCAGTTGGTCATCAAGCATTTCATGTTTGGCCCCGACTGGAATGAGGGCTGCGTCGGCTGCTCGTTCGAGATGGATCATATTCAGGGGGCACTGGTGCATCTGGAACACCACGATGTGAGTTTCGCAGTCGTTTCACGTGCACCATTCGACAAGCTCGACGCCTTCCGCCGTCGCATGGGCTGGCAGTTCCGCTGGATATCGTCTGCGGGCAATCGCTTCAACCAGGACTTTCACGTGTCCTTCGAGCCCGGAGACATTGTCGAAGGCAAGGTTTTCTACAACTTTGTCTGGCAACCTTTCGTCTGCGAAGAGCTGTCCGGTTTCAGCGTGTTCTACCGAGATGAGCGAGGCGGTATCTTCCATACTTTCTCTGCTTATGGCCGCGGCGCGGAAGAACTGCTCGGCACCTACGTCTTGCTCGACATGACGCCCAACGGTCGCAACGAGCACCCACGCGGCAATCTGACCGACTGGGTACGTCACCACGACCGCTATGACAATGATTCAGGCGTGGCACCCAGCGGGCGCCCCGAGTCCGATAGTGTGGGTTGTTGCCACGACCGCAAACGAAAATGAATGACAAGTATCCTGTGGCTGGCGCGGCATTCAGTTTCAGTTAAGCCGCACCCCTTAACCTGCGAAGCGTCGAAACCAATCACAGGAAACTCATCATGAAAACGCTCGCTACGCTGTTCACTGCCGCCACCCTCGCCGTTACCGCCAACCTGGCCCTGGCCAAGGACATCGGCCCGGACGAAGCCCTTCGTCTGCGCGACGCCGGTACCATCCAGTCCTTCGAGAAGCTCAACGAAGCTGCCCTGGCCAAGCACCCCGGCTCCACCATCGAAGACACCGAGCTGGAAGAAGAGTACGGTCGCTACGTCTATCAGCTTGAATTGCGCGACGGCAAAGGTGTGCAATGGGACATCGAACTCGACGCCAAGACCGGCGAAGTGCTGAAGGATCACCAGGACGACTGATGCGTACCCCTCTTCTGCTGACGCTGCCCCTGGCTCTGCTGCTCGCCGCTACCCCGGTGGCGAGTCGCGATCTGGACCAGGATGAGGCTCTGCGGCTGCGCCGCGAGGGCCTCATCATGCCGCTGGAAACCCTGCTGCTGCAGGCAATGGCGCGCTATCCCGGAGCCAGCCTGCTGGAAGCGGAACTGGAAGAGGACGACGGCATTTACATCTACGAAATCGAACTGCTCACCACCGACGGCATCGCCCGCGAACTGGAGCTGGACGCCCGCGACGGCCGCCTGCTCAAGGATGAGGAAGACTGATGCGCCTGCTTCTGGTCGAAGACAACGTAGCACTGGCCGACGAACTGATCGCCAGCCTTGGCCGTCAGGGCTACGCCACCGACTGGCTGGCCGATGGTCGCGATGCCGACTATCAGGGCAGCAGCGAACCCTATGACCTGATCGTCCTCGACCTGGGCCTGCCCGGCAAACCGGGGCTCGAGGTGCTGCGCGCCTGGCGCGCCCGCGGCCTGGCCACCCCAGTGCTGATCCTCACCGCGCGCGGCTCCTGGGCCGAGCGCATCGAGGGACTGAAGGCCGGCGCCGACGATTACCTGACCAAGCCCTTCCATCCCGACGAACTGCTCCTGCGCATTCAGGCCCTGCTGCGCCGCGCCCACGGTCTGGCCAACCAGCCACTGCTGCAGGCCGGCGGGCTGGAGCTGGACGAGGCGCGCCAGTGCTGCCGTCGCAATGGCGAGGACATCCAGCTGACCTCCGGCGAATTCCGCCTGCTGCGCTACTTCATGCTGCACCCGGGCCAGTTGCTGTCGAAAACCCAGCTCACCGAACACCTCTACGACGGCGAGAGCGAGCGCGACTCCAATGTCATCGAAGTGCACGTCAACCGCCTGCGCGGCAAGCTCGGCC
Organism: Pseudomonas sp.; assembly: GCA_047973445.1. Taxonomy (GTDB): domain Bacteria; phylum Pseudomonadota; class Gammaproteobacteria; order Pseudomonadales; family Pseudomonadaceae; genus Stutzerimonas. The sequence continues at coordinate 7,275 of JBKEBY010000038.1, read as the reverse complement.
GCGAACTGATCGAAACCCGCCGCGGCCAGGGCTACCGCTTCGGCGCGAGCGTTTGAAGTCCATCCAGCGCAGCCTCAGCCTGGGACTGATCGCCGGGCTGCTGGTAGTCGCCCTGCTGCTGGTGCAAACCAGCCTGTGGTTGTTCGAGGCGGGCCTCAAGCGCAGCCTGGAGAACGACCTGCGCGAAGAAACCGAAGGCCTGCTGATTGCCATCGTCAAGGGCCCGGACGGCATCAAACTGGATACTCAGCGCCTCAATCCACGCTATCAGCGACCTTTCTCGGGCCATTACTTCCGCATCGAACTGCCGGATCGAACCTGGCGCTCACGCTCGCTCTGGGATGCCGTTCCCGAATGGCCGGAAACCTCCGGCCTGGCGACCGAACTGCTGGAGGGCCCGCAACGGCAGCGCCTGCTGGCGTTTAGTGCCGAGTACAAGCGCAACGGCCAACCGATCTTCATCAGCGTGGCACAGGACTACACGCCGATTCTCGACAGCTTCGCGCGGGTACGCCTGAGCGGGCTGGGCCTGGTGGGCGTGGCACTGCTGGTATTCCTGCTGCTGCAACGCTACGCCATGACCCTGGCCCTGCGCCCACTGGAGCGTGCACGCCAGCAGATTGCCCAGTTGCAGCAAGGCCAGCGCCAGCAACTGGACAGCCAGGCACCCGTGGAGCTGCAACCGCTGGTCGCGCAGATCAACCACCTGCTGACGCAGACCGAGGAAACCCTGCAGCGTTCGCGGCATGCGCTGGGCAACCTCGGCCATGCTTTGAAAACCCCGCTGGCCGTGCTGGGCAGCCTGATACAACGCGAGGAGCTGGCCGCGCACCCGCAATTACACGCCGCACTGCAGGAACAGCTTGGGCAGATCCAGCAGCGCATCGGCCGCGAGCTGACCCGCGCCCGCCTGGCAGGCGACGTGCTGCCTGGCGCCCACTTCGACTGCGCGGCCGAACTGCCTGCGCTGCTCGATACCTTGCGCATGATCCATCAGCGTGACATCCAACTGAGCTGGACGGCGCCTAGCGACTGCCGACTACCCTGGGATCGCGAAGACATGCTGGAACTGCTCGGCAACCTGCTGGACAACGCCTGCAAATGGGCCAATTCGGAGGTCGCGCTGAACATCGAACGCAGCGCGGCTGGCTACCGGCTGCGGGTGGATGACGATGGACCCGGCATCCCCGCAGCCGAGCGCGCGCCGGTACTCGACCGCGGCACCCGTCTGGACGAGCGCGCCGAGGGGCACGGTCTGGGATTGGGTATCGTGCGGGATATTCTCAGCGCCTGGGGCGGCACGCTGTCGCTGCAGGACAGCCCGCTGGGCGGTCTGCAGGTGCAGATCGAACTGCCCGTGAAGTGAACGGTAGATTTCGTTATTGCAATCTCGCCAGCTCGTTACGCATGTCTTCGAGCATGGTTTCCACCAACAGGCCGTTCTGCACCTGTCGGCCGGACATCATGCGAGTGGCCACGACGCCGCTGCTCCTGAAACCGACGCGAACCACGAGATAACCATCGGACTGGGGCTCGACACGCGTCGAGTAGACATCGGGGAAGTGGTCGGCGAGATGACGAGAGAGGGTTTTCATGGAGCGTCTCATGCGTTGAGCCTAACTCAATGACCTTGTATTTCACCTGGAGACTCCAACCGTTCATCGGCTGCCACTCGGTCGTCATACGAATGCAACCTTCCTGACGCGAAGGCCTCTCCTTCGCCCTGCGTTCTCCGTGTGTTCGCTTGAAGCATGGGTTGAATGCCGGTAGTTTCGGCGGCCCTATGGGACGTTGCGAATCGGGCCTACGGAGCCCCGAGCGCTCAAATCATTCTCGAGGAAATACGTGTGGTAGCGGCGCATATCCTTAGCGGGCCTGTGACTATGCATGGTGCGGCCCGGCCGTTCGTGTTCGACGTGGCGCATTCCTCGGCTGGGGGTATAGGTTGCGCCTTGCACGGCGCGTCACTTTTCCTTGTCTGGCCAAGAAAAAGTAACCAAAAAGAAGGCCACCCCTACATCCGGGTTTTGCTTCGCAAAACTCCCCTCGCTCCGGCGTTGCTCCGGGGGTCGTCGCGAAGGGCCATCCCTGGCCCATCACTCCTCGCTCGGCATCCATGCCTCGCGTCCCCCTACGCAACGCCTGCACTCAGCCTCCTGAAGGGGATCGGGGTCCGAGTCGTCTGTAAGCTTTCAACCAGAGCCTGGAGCTCTGCAATTTGTTTGTCTCCTTTCACACGAACTAACAGGCGACTCAAAACGCCCCTTTCAGAAGGCCGAATGGAGTCGCTACGTAGAGGGGTGAGCGGCATGGATGCCGCGAAAGCCGTGAAGGGCCAAGGATGGCCCTTCACGGCGACCCTCGGAGTAGCGAAGGAATGAGGGAAGTCGCGCGCAGCGAGACCCGGATGGAGGGGCAAGACTTTTTGGTTCCTTTTGGGGCGACTGCCAAAAGGGACTCGCCCAGCAGGGCGAAACCAATGCTCAAGCCCCCGACAGCAATGGGCCGATACCGGAAAGCCCAAAGCCACCTCGCAAAAGAAACCCAAAGCCCATGCGCCTGATCCACACCTCCGACTGGCATCTCGGCCAAACCCTCCACGGCCAGGACCGCGACTACGAACACGCTCAGTTCCTCGCCTGGCTCCTCGACCAGCTCGTCGCCCACCAGGCCGACGCCCTGCTCATCGCCGGCGACGTCTTCGACACCGTCAACCCACCGTTGAAAGCCCAGGAACGCCTCTACGACTTCATCGTCCGCGCTCACGAACGCCTGCCGCAGCTGGACATCGTCATGATCGCCGGCAACCACGACTCCGGCGGACGCATCGAACTACCCGGCCCGCTGATGAAGCGCCTCAACGCCCATGCCATCGGCCGCATCAACTGGATCGATGACGGCCAACTCGACCATGATCGCCTGCTGGTACCGCTGCACGACGCCAGCGGCAAGATCGCTGCCTGGTGCCTGACGCTGCCCTTCCTGCGCCCGGCCGAAGTTACCGGTGCTGAGGTCGGTGACGACTACATGGCCGGCATCCGTCGGGCGCATAAACAACTGATCGCCGCCGCCGAAACCCTGCGTCAGCCCGGCCAGGCACTGGTTGCCATGAGTCACGCGCACATGGCCGGCGGAGCAGTATCGGAGGAATCCGAGCGCAACATTGTCATCGGCAATGCCGAGGCGCTGCCGGCTAGCCTGTTTCCCGAGGCCGTCGCCTATGTCGCCCTCGGCCATCTGCACAAGCCGCAGCAGGTTGCCAGCCAGGCGCGCATTCGCTACAGCGGCTCGCCATTGCCGCTATCCTTCGCCGAGGTGAATTACCCGCATCAGGTGCTGCTGGTGAGCTTTGAAGGTGAACAGCTCGCTCAGATCGAAAGCCTGCCGGTACCGTGTGCGGTGGAGATGATCCGCATCGGTCGCGCGCCCCTGGCCGAGGTGATCACCCAGCTGGAAGCACTGCCGGCCATCGGCCTGTTCAGCGAGAACCTTCCCTGGCTGGAAGTACGCGTGCTGCTCGACGAACCGCTGCCCGACCTGCGCCAACGCATCGAGACGGCGATCACCGGCAGGGCATGCCGGCTGGTGCGCATCGCCAGCGAATACGCCGGCCGACGTGGCGAAGCGGAATCGGAGGTGCTGGTCGGGCTGGATCAGATCAACCCGCAGGAGCTTTTCGCCCGCGCCTGGGAAGAACAGTTCGGCAACCCGCCGGACGAACAGGCGCTGGACGACTTCGCCACGCTGCTGCAGCAGGTCGAGTTCGCCAGCGAGGAGTTGGAGCAATGAAGATCCTCGCCATCCGCCTGAAGAACCTCGCCTCGCTGGCCGGCGAGCAGGTCATCGACTTCACCGCCGAACCCCTCGCCAGCGCCGGGCTGTTCGCCATCACCGGGCCGACCGGCGCCGGCAAGAGCACCATTCTCGATGCCTTGTGCCTGGCGCTGTTCGGCAGCACACCGCGCTTGGACGGCACCTCGCTGCTGAGCAAGGTGCCGGACGGCCACGACGAAATCGGCAGTGGCGACGAACGCAACCTGCTGCGTCGCGGTTGTGGCAGTGGCTACGCCGAGGTGGATTTTGTCGGCATTGACGACCGACGTTATCGCGCCCGCTGGGAAGTCAAGCGCGCCCGCGAAAAAATCGACGGGCGCCTGCAGGCCAGCAGCCAGAGCCTGCTGGACCTGGACAGCGAGCAGTTGCTTGCCAGCGGCAAGAAACGCGAGTTCAAGGAATTGCTCGAAGCCCGCCTGGGCCTGACCCTGGCGCAATTCACCCGCGCCGTCCTGCTGGCGCAGAGCGAGTTCGCAGCCTTCCTCAAGACCGACGACAACGAGCGCGGCACCCTGCTGGAAAAGCTCACCGACACCGGCCTTTACAGTCGTCTCGGTCAAGCCTCGTTCGAAGCGGCCAAGCGCACCCGCGAATCCCTCGCCCAACTGCAACAGCAGCTTGGCGGTTTGCAGCCACTGGACGCCGAGGCACGGCAAGCACTCGAAACCCGTCATGGCGAGCAACAGGACGCGCTGAAAAGCGCGCAGCAACAACTCAAGACTCTGGAGCAACAGCGCCAGTGGCTGGCCGATCTGATGCGCCTGCAGGGCGAGCGCACTATCGCTCAGGCGCAGCTGCAGGAAGCCGAAACAGAGCAGGAAAGCCTGGCCGACGCCCGCCGCATCCTCGCCCTGTTCGAGCAACTGGCGCCACAGCGTCATCGCTTCATCCGCCAGGACGAGCTGCAGCAGTTGCTGAGCAAGGTCGAAGAGACGCTGGTCCGGCATCAGACCGCTGGTGAGCACCTGCAAGAGCGACTCGCCGCTCTCGAGCAAGGCTGCCAGCAAGCCGCGGCGCAGTTACAGAGCGCCGAACAGGCGCAACGCGAAGCCGAACCCCGGCTCGCCCAGGCGCGTCGCGACGAGGAACGCCTGCAGCATCTGACGGCCGACCTCACGCCGATCCGCCAAGAGGCGGCGCAGATCGAGGCGAGCCATCTCGATACCGAGGCACGTCTCAAGCAGCTGAACGATCGACAACAACAGGCCGCGCAACACCTCGCCGAACTGACCGCGCAGCTGGAGACCAGCGCCGGGCTGCACCCCCTGTGCGCGGCCTGGGACGGCTATCGGCCGCGCCTGCAACAAGCCGTACAGCTGGCCGCACGCCTGCAACAGGCCCGTACCGAACTGCCGGGGCTGGAGCAGCGCGCGCAGACAGCCGAAACCGAGCAGAACAAGGCCCGCACCGCCCTGGATGAGCTGCAACGACAGCTCGGCAGCGAAGCCGGACCGGGGGAGCAACTCGCTCGGCTCAACCAGCAACTGACGCAATGGCGCCAGGCCGAGCGCGATGTCGAAGCCTTGCAGGTTGCCTGGAGCAGCCAGCAGAACCTGCTGGCGCGCCAGGCCGAATTACAGCGCGAATGCAGCCGCCTGCAGGCCGAGCAGGAAAATCTGGTGCCTGCGGGCAAACAGGCCCGCAGCGAACGCGATGCGGCCGAGCAGGCGCTCAAGGTCACGCTTGAGCTGCTCGAACGCCAGCGGCTGGCCCGCAGCGAGAATGTCGAGGCATTGCGGGCAGCGCTGGTGCCGGGTGAACCCTGCCCGGTGTGCGGCAGTGGCGAGCATCCCTGGCACCAGGCCGATGCACTGCTCGCGGCCTTCGATCAGCAGGACGAAAGCGAGGCCGAACGCGCCCGCCAGGCCCTGCAAGCACAGGATCTGCATCTGCAGGAATTGCGTGACCGCCACACTGTCCTTGCCACCCATCTCAAGCAGGCCCAGCAGCGCCAGGCGGAAATTACCGCCGAGCTGGACATGCTGACACCGCAGCTGGACGCATCGCCTCTGTACGCCAGCCTGCTGGCGCAACCCGAAGCCGAGCGTGCGGGCTGGCTGAGCGCCGAGCTGAGCACGCTCGGCGAACGCATCGCCGGCGCCAGCCAGCGGCAGAACGAACTGCTCGAATTGCAGCGACGCAGCGAAGGCCTGCAACAGGCCTGGCAAACGGCACGTGACGCCTGCGCTCAAGCAACCCAGCAACTCGCCCAGCAGCGCGACGCCATCGCCCGCGATGAGCAGCGACTGGAGGACGAACTGTCGGCATTCGCCGGCTTGCTGACGGACGCGCAACGGCTGCACTGGCGCAAGAACCCGGCGCAGACCTTCATGGCGCTGGACGGCGAAATCACCACCCGCCTGCAACAGTTGCAGGCCCAGGCGGAACAGGTCGAAGAGCAGCGCCAGCGCCAGGAAAAACTCAAAGCGCTAGCGCTCGAACAACAACATCTCCAAGAGAAGCAGACGGCCTGCGCCGCACGCCTCGCCGATCGCGAGAGCCAGCTGCAAGCCTGCCGGCAAAGCCTGCGCGCCAGCCTCGGCGAGCAGACCAGTGCCAGTCTCTGGCAACAACAGCTGGAAGCGGCGACCCAGGCGGCGCGCGAGCTACAGACCAACGGCGAACGCCAGCTCAACGAGACCCGAGTCGAACTGGCCCGTCTGACCAGCGAGCAACAGAGCTGCCGTGAGCGTCGCGACGAGTTGCAGTGCGAGGAGGCCAACCTGCGCAACGAACTCGCCGCCTGGCGGGCCGCGCATCCTGAACTGGACGACGCCACATTCGCCCAGTTGCTGCACATGGACGACAGCCTGCTCGCCGAAACACGCCAACGGCTGCAGCACAATGCCGAAGCCCTAACCCGCTGCCGCGAGCGCCTGGAAGGCTGCAGCCAGCGCCTCGCTGCACACCAGGCACAACATCCCGAGGTGCCGGACGCGAACGTACTGGAACGGCGATACGACGAGCAGGCGATGAGCTGCGAGCATGCCGACCAGCGCTGCGCCGAAACCCGCGCGGCGCTGATCGATGACGACAATCGCCGCCATCAGAGCCAGGCGCTGCTGACACAGATCGACACAGCCAGCGCCGAACACCAGCGCTGGGCGCGCATCGCTGCACTGATCGGATCGAGTGACGGCGGCGCCTTCCGCAAAATCGCCCAGGCCTACAACCTCGACCTGCTGGTGCAGCACGCCAATGTCCAGCTGCGCCAACTGGCCCGGCGCTACCGGCTCAAGCGCGGCGGCAGTCCGCTGGGGCTGCTGGTGATGGATACCGAAATGGGCGACGAGCTGCGCTCGGTGCATTCACTATCCGGCGGCGAGACCTTTCTCGTCTCCCTGGCGCTGGCGCTGGGCCTGGCTTCGATGGCGTCGAGCAAGCTCAGGATCGAATCGCTGTTCATCGACGAGGGCTTCGGCAGCCTCGATCCCGAGTCGC
>JBKEBY010000120.1:0-17743 GCA_047973445.1 Pseudomonas sp. | reverse complement strand
AGAACGTTTCATCGGCCTCGACAATGCCGGACTCATGCTGGGCCTGGTGCTTGGAGATCTGAGCCAGAAACCGGTGTCGCCACAGGAACGCGGTGTTCTTGTTCACCCCGCAGTGTTTCGCCGCCCGACGCACCGTCAGGCTTTGGGTCAACGCCTCGGCGTAGGCGTGCCAGAGATCGCGCTTGCGCAGTCGCGCCATCGGTGTGCCCGTCAGTGGATTGCTGGTTTTGCCACAGGCCTTGCAGCGGTATCTGGGCAAGCCGCCGCTGGTACCCCACGGACGCAACTCGCTGGACTGGCAATGCGGGCAGCTATTGGGCGTGGGGATCATATCCTGCGCAAGAGGTCCTGATACCGAAAGGCATCTCGCCAATTGCTCACGCTGCCCCGGGCTGAGCTGGGAGAGCCGGGCAATCCAGCTGTTGAAATGACTCGCTCTCATGAGTCACCTCCCGTATGTGGAGACGTCATGATCAGCTTAGCCTGTTGCAACAGCTAACTCAGACATTGCCTTTTTTTATGGGCGCGTCACACGTAGAAGCGTAGGTACTTTTGCGGGACTTTTTTTCATCCTGCCATTCTCCTCAAAATTGTCAGGGCCGGACCGCGCGAGTCGGTGGCCGAAATCCTGTTGGCTTCATCGATCAGTTTGCCCAACTCGGCGGCTGAGTAGTGACTGGTGATGCTACCGTTCTTGTGCCCCAGCAGAGCCTTCCTGTCGTCCTCCGTTACCCCAGCTGCCCGAAGTCTTCGGCCGAAAGTGTGCTTCAGATCGTGAACGCGGATCGAAGCAAATCCAGCTGGGGCAGGGCGCATAAAACGCTCCTGGAACTTCTTCGCTGCTCTGACCCTGGCTTTCTTCCATGCCGAATCGTTCATCCGGTGAACGGGAGTAGCCTTGCCGTTTTGATCGGGTTGTCCGTAAGGAAATACCCAAACCGGATCAAGCCCACGCTGTCCCTCGATGACCGACTTGGCTACGTTGTTGAGTACAACGAGGCGCTCGTCGCCGTTCTTGACCCCGGAGCTCTCATGTCGGCCACCAAAATCCGCCGGTATGAGAAACACGCTGGTGTTGAGCTCAGGAATCGGTATCTCCCAATCCCAGCGCAGCTTCACAACCTCCTGTTCGCGTGAGCCGCTGTTGACCTTGTACAGGGCCATGCGGCGCAAATGGTCAGGCAGTTCGGCGAAGAGAATCGACTGCTCTTCCCAGGACATCGGGTAGGGCATGCGTCTGGTTTTCCTCTCTTCCAGCTTGGTGATCATCGGTACTACGTCGAGCCAGGGACGCTTCTGCTCATCACGCCATTTTCGGGCGCATAGATTCAAGATGCGTATGACGCGTTCCAGGGCGATGTTCACCGTGCGGTGTGAGACGCCAGGCTTCAACTTGCCATCGCTGGTTCTGGTGCCCTTGAGTCGATCCCTTATGTAGGGAGCCAGAGTCTCGTCGTCGACATGAGTCAGAGGCTGGTCGCCAATATACGGGTCCAACTGCTCCAGATAGATGGCCGTGAGGCCTATCGACGGCTGATCCTTGAATTCGGTCAGGTAACGCGTAGCGGCTTCCCGCCAGGTTCTGATCTTGCGGACGCCGTAGATCTTCTGTTCCCGGAGCTTTTCCAGCTTGTGTATCAGGTACTGCTCTGCCTCCTTCCTATCGCTTGATCCAGTGCTTTCCTGAATTCGCTGACCTCTGAAGACCTTGTCGATGTGCCAGATCCCGTTCCTTTTGTAGAGGCCGCTAATGGTTTTTCGCGCCATGGTTTTTCTCCTTGGCGCTCGCTGCGGGAGTGATCATGTCCCTTGGCACCTTCCTTTTCAATGATGGCCCGGTCGATGTAGGCGTCTGCCCAGGCATCCAGCTCTTTGCGATCAAAGCCAATGCCTTGCACTCCAATGCGGAATTCCCGCACGTAAGGCCGGACGGTTTTGTTGAATTCTGTACGGCACATGCCGAGGTAGGCGGGGGCCGCACTGGCTCGCAGGATTCGGGGTGGGCAGGTGATCAAGCGTGCGGCTATCTGTTCAGATGATGCGGGCATGAATGTCGCCTCCTTATCGGCCCTGATCCGTGCTGCAGATGCTGTCCGATGCTCGCTGGACGAACAACGTGGTGGAGGGGGCTGCGGAGGGTTTGGTACAACAACCGTTTTGGCTCGGTTTGACCTGATGGATCGTGGCGTATGGCCTGTCGTTGGCTAGTACGGTGATATCAGGCTTAAGGATTGATGCGTGTCTTCCGAAGAGGTATCCCAGCAACCTGGTTCCAGTCCTGGTGGCCCAGTCAGTCGTGAGGAGATGTACGCAGAGGTGTGGCGGCTTCCCATGACCAAGATCGCGGATCATCACCGTGTTTCTTCCAGCTTCTTGGCGCGCGTCTGTACTCGCATGAATGTTCCGCGGCCGCCGCGTGGGCACTGGGTAAAGCTGGAGAATGGAGTAACTAGTCCTCAGCCACCCCTGCCTGAGGCTGGTTCTGGTGACCTGCAGGTTTGGCGCAGGGGAGATGCTCTTGGTGCTGTTTCTCGACCGGTACCGAAGGCACCTGCACCGCGCAAAATCAAACCCGAACAGCTCCGCATATCGCGATCAAGGCAGCACCCTGTTGTCGTGGGGGCGTATGAGGTCTTTGAGCAGGGGCGAGTCATCGACCAGGGGTTCCTCAAGCCAGGTAGGCAGCGTCTGGTGGATGTCGTGGTGACCAAGCCTCAGCTTGAGCCGGCTCTTAAACTGGCGAATCAGCTGTTTCTCAAGCTGGAGGCTGCCGGCCATCGCGTGATGTTTGCACCGAGTGACCGAACCTATGCCCGGGCCTCGTTTGATGAGCATGAACACCCACCCAAGAAGCCAAGGCACCGGCATCCGGCGTTGTGGTCACCATCCAAGCCCACAGTGGTTTTCGTCGGGACGGTTGCCATTGGGCTGACGTTGTTTGAGATGACTGAGGAACTGGAGGCCCGCTACATCGATGGCAAGTACATCCCCACCTCCAAGATACCGTCGCAACAGATGCGCCGCTTGAGCTCAACCTGGAACTGGTCGACGCGCATGGACTTTGCGACCGGCCGCCTATGTATAAGAGCGTTCTCGCCATATCCGTGGACTGATTGGTCTCAGAGTTGGAAGGAGGCTAAGCAAGGCTCGCTGCGTGGCCAGATGGATGAGATCGTCCAGCAGCTCACGGACGCCGCGCCTGTAATTGCCCGATTGGTCGAGGAGGCCGAGGAGCAGGCCAGAATTCGGCAACAGGAGGGGATGGAGCAGATTCGACGACGTGAGGAGAGAGAACGGATTCGACTGCAAAACGAGGCAAGGGAGCAGGCGAGGACTGATTTGTTGAGTGCCATCAAGCATTGGGATGACATAAAGCGGATCCAGGCTTTTTTCAGTGATGCGGAGAGCTCCGTATCGAATCTGTCCGAAACCGAGCGATGTATTGCTATGGACAAGCTCGCCCAGGCACGTGAGCTTGTTGGTGAGCTGGATGCGCTCAAGGCGTTGCTGGAGTGGAAGGGGCCTCAAGAGCGCTGAGACTGATGCTGCCTGGGTTTACGAAATGCGGGAAATGCTCACTGATGGTGAGCATTTTCTGGATTTTATAAACCTGTCGACCCGGAGGTATGTGCCTGCCCCTTGGTGTGTATTCAACGTCCGTGACGTCGACCGACGCCAGCGTCAGTCGAGGCGCTTGCGGATTTCGTTGAATGCCCGCTGAATTATTTTCTCCTGATTGGGATCGATCTCAAGTTCTGCGCATATTGAAGACCACCCGGAGAGCACATCAAGGGTTTGCTCGATGTAAAGATCCGGATCCAGATAGCGGAAAGCAGAGCAGACTTGTTTGAGGTTTTTACGTGTTGCCAGTCCGGAGCCGTTGAAAGAGGTAGTGTGCTCGTCCGCGAATCCCTGGACAGGGGCATAGGTCAGGTCATAGGCCGGAGCTAACGTCCACCGTCCTTGGTCGTGCAGGAATGCGAAGTTCTTGGCGTGATCATCATGGTTGTGGGTCAGCGCATTAAAAACCATGAGTCTTGCCATGCGCTCTACCTCCGCTGCATGGTTGGTGACCGCGTGGGTTGTTTTCAAGAGATCTGAATAGTCCAGTGAGGGCACGCGGTGATCTGCATAGAGAATACCGCTGGCAGTCATCATGTGGAGTTTGCTATTGCCGTGTCGGTCGAAACGTTGGGCAGCAAAGAATCGCTCGGTGCCGTTTGCAGAGCTGACTGTGAGCAAGTCGCTCGCAGCCATCTTCACTCCAGCACGTTCTGCCAAGAGCGCGTAGGCATATTCGATGGTGCCGGTATCACGATGTTCGGTTGGTGATCGGAATTTCACTAGCCAGTGTTGGTAGCCGGCTGGGAGCTGCCGGAAAGATGTATTGCATTGTTTTCTGTCTGGGGACAGTGCAACGACGATCTTGGGGCGAGCGCCGGCAGGGGAGCCACCAGCGAGGCGCAGAGCATCAAGAATGGACGAGGTGTCTCCTTCGTAGACCGCCTGGGACTCCTGGTAGAGCTGGGCCAGATCAATATCATCTTCACCGGTGGCGTGCTCAAGCACCGGGCGATATTCCAGTGCACCCATGCCCCTGTCTGCCATGTAAGCCAGCCGATCGAGCGGAGAAATGTGTCTACGGTCTATGCCATGATTGGCAAGGAAATAACGATCCATTAGCAACATGCCCCATCCGTCTGGGAGGGAGTCGGCAATCGCGCCTGGTAGGCCTGCGAAAAGGACTGGATCAGCCGCTTTCTGGGGTTGGGTTGTGAAGTCCATGTTCAGGGGTGACAGATTGAAGCCTTGCGCCACCCACTGTGGATGATAGGCAAAGTAGATACCCTGTCGACTGGCAACCAGCTCACCGACCGGCGTGCCTGCGAGCAATACCTCTACGGTGTTTATGGATTTCATTGGCGCCCCCGGGTACGTCCTGTTTGTTTGATTTCTTCAAGCGAGACAGGCCGCTCATGCTTGAACAGTTCAGCGATTTGGCGTGTTGCACCAAGTGCTGTAGCGATGAGCACCAGAGCATCAAGGGTGATCTGCCCAGTGGACTCGAATCGCTTGATGGTCGATTCTGAAACACCCGCCATCTTCGCCAAGGATTTGCGGGAGAGGTTCTGTGCGAGTCGCGCTTCTCGAGCGTTGGCGCCGATCTTCTGGGCCAGTTCGCCTGGAGCGAGCAGAGAATGGGTTAGGGCCAAGGATAAGCCTCGTATAATGGTTCATTTTAGATCCATTATACGTCATTATGGCTATTATTGGTTCAAATATGGCCTATTGTTTTTTGCCTGACCTAGATTGATCTGGGGTGGAGAGACCGCACGCCCTGGCCTTCAATGCTCAAGCGGACTGTGCTGTCATAAGTCTGTTCCAGTCATAAATCCGCATGATCGTGAGGATTAATGGCGGTGGACCATCGATAGCACCAAAAAACTCACGATCTTGAGGATTTTTATCAATTCAGTTGGGTGCATAAGAAAATCCACTTTCCGCTGTTCAGCGTGGATCGGTGGCTTGTGGCGCAGCAGATAGTGCAGGCTTGTTAGTTCTTTTGAACACCCGATCCCTCGCCATGAAGGCCTCCAGCATGTGCGGAATGAGCGTCAGGGCGTCGACTTCTTCACCGTAGGTCTGTGAGTGCAGCGCCGCGTAGCGCTCAAGGTCGGCCTTCAGGTTGGCCGGGCAGGTGAAGGTCAGCTTCAGGTTCTCGGTTCTCGGCAGTGGGCCGAGGCGCAGCTTGGTCATGCTCATTGCGGGGTTCTCTGTTGAGTGGAGAAAGGCTGATAGGGGCGCAGTACCAGATCGCGGTTGACGATCACGCGCAGGGGCAGGCCAGGGCGCTGGGTCAGCGTGGGCTGGATGTCGAGGTTGCGGCGGGTGACCTCCTGGCCGACCTGATTCACTGTGTCCTGCAGGCTGTCGCGCCCGGCGATGATGATGCGGTCGCCGTCGGTGCGACTGGCCGGTGCGGCCAACTCGGCACCGATACCCAGCAGGCTGGTCATGGCGGCGCCGGCGACGATCCGATCCCAATGCCAGTCGACGCCATCCTCGAGACCGGCATAGCCGGCGGCATCGGTACCGACCAGGTTGTCGAGTTGGAAGGACGAGGTGTCCGGCAGGATCACTCGCTGCCACACCACCTGCACGCGGCTTTGTCCGTAGCTCACCTGGCTGTTGTAGCGGCCCAGCAGGCGGGCCCCTTGAGGGATCAGCACGTGCTGACCGGTGGCACTGTCATAGACCGGCTCGGTCACTGTGGCGATCACGTCGCCGGGTAGATCCGACTTGATGCCGGTTACCAGTGCTGCCGGGATGACGGTACCGGCCATCAACTGGTAAGGCGACTCAGGCATCTGCAGCAATCCGGAATTACGGATTTGTGCGTTTACGGATTTACTGAGAAACGCCTCGTTTCGTTCCTGCTGGGTCGGCGTTCCTGCAGTTGCGGCTACCGTGCCTGACGACGCCATACCCAGGGCCATGGGATCGGGTTGGGCATTCCCAGTCGATGCAGCGTTCGATTTCCTCGCGCTGCTGGTCTGGAAAAACACCGAGGACTGCGCTGCCTCTTCGGCTTCCTTGAGCAGGGCCAAGCGCTCTGCTTCGGCGGCATCTGGCCCATGTCCATAACCTTGCGCCTGCTGCTCCGCCATGAGGATTGGCCCGCCCAGATCGCCGGGCAGCGGCGGCCCCAGTGGCGGTACCTCAGGCTCAGGTGGCGGCGGCAGCTGCGAGTAGTCTGCTGGTAACTGCTCCAGCCCCTCGGAGCGTGCCACGCGGTCGACGTTGTATAGCTCGTTCGGCTCGGCGCCCTGGAGGCGCTGCTGCGGCTGCAGCGACCACAGCATGGCTCCGAGTACCGCAGCCGACAGGCCACCGACCACTACCGCCAGCATGCGCGGATTGAGGCGGGTGACCGGGCGAGGCTTGGCGCGCAGCTCCAGCGACTCCGGCGCTTCCTTGGGCGGTATCGAGGTTGCTGCGGTTTGGTTGTCGTTCTCGGCCGTCATGCTCAGGGCCTCCGTACCACGCCGTCAGTGCGCTCGATCCGCACTAGGTCGCCCTTGTCGGCGCCCAGGCGCAGCTCGGCCGCGCCGAACAGGCGGTCGATGATGTAGTAGGGCGAGCGAAAGCGATAGTTGACCAACTGCCCGTCACCTTCAGGGCCGATCATGAACAGCGGCGGCAGCTCGCCCTGGGCGATACCGGCGGGGAACTGGATATACACCTTACGGCCGTCATCGAAGGCGCGCAGCGGTTTCCAGGGCGGATTGCTGCCGCTGATTGCATAACGAAAGCGCAGCTGCTCCAGCGTCAGGCCGGCGTCCACCGGTGCCGCAGCTTGGGCAGCGTTGGCGTGGCGTCGCAGGGCGAGCATGCGATCCTTGGGATAGTCCCATGACACCGACGCCATCCAGGCCTGCTCGGTGGAACTCAGCTCGATCAGGTAGGTGCGGCGCGTGGTGGTGATCACTAGGTTGGTCTTGAGGTCGACCCGCGTCGGTTTGATCAGCACGCTGGTGCGCAACTCATCGCCGCTGCCGCTGGTGGTGTCACCGACGATCCAGCGCACGGTGTCGCCAGCGGCCACGGTGACAAGTTCCTCACTGGGCTGCAGGTTAATTGCCGTCACCCGACCCGGGCTGGCGTACACCTGATACAACGCGCCATCGGAGTAGGGCCAGACCTGGATGGCGTTGATATAGCCTTCCCGGCTCGGTGCCACCCGAGCCTCGCGATTGGCGCGCGAGACCCGCACGCGCTCATCGGCCGGTTCCTTGGCCGGCTTGCTGCGCTGAGTTTCCGGCAGTGGTTTGAGCTGGTCGGGCAGGGCCAGGGGCTTGGGTACTTCCACTACCTCGATGGGCTTGGGCGGCTCCGGCAGGCGCTGTGCTTCTACCGGCTCATCCAGCGAGATCACTGGCGGTTCCTGGCTGGCGCAGCCGGCCAGCATGCTCAGCAGCAGAGGGCAGATTGAGAGGTTAAGGGAGGTTTTCATGGTTTCTTGGCTCCTTCCGTAGTGTCCAGTTCACGGCTCCAGGACAGGCCGTTGACGTAGATGCCGAGCGGGTTGCGGCGCAGCTTTTCCTCGGTACGTGGAGGCTGCAGCACCAGTGAGATCACCGCGATCCAGCGCTCCAGGCCGGCGGCCGAACCATTCACGAAACGGCGTTCGATCCAGCGCACTTGGAACGAGCTGTCGCTGGCACGCACCACACTGGTGACCTCGACCGATACCGACTCCTTGCCGACCCGGGTGAAGGGATCGTTGGCGCGGGCATAGTCGTTGAGGGCGGCGGCGCCGCGGTCGGTGGTGGATTGATAGGCCTCCAGCCAGTTCTGCCGCACCACCACCGGATCGATCGATAGCGAGCGCACCTGCTCGATAAAGCGCGCCAAGTGATGGGCAATTTGCGCATCCTGAGGCTGGTAGGGACTGGCGGCTTTGCCGACGGCGCGCACCTGGCCGAGGTTGTCTACCTCCACCACGTAGGGTGTCACCGTTGACTGCGCCGAACGCCAGACAAGTCCGCCAGCCATCAGCAGCGCCAGGCCCAGACAGCCGAAGGCCATCAGCCGCCAGTTGCGTGCCTGCGCCAGGCTGTTGCCCATGCGCAGGTCCCAGGCCTGTGCCGCGGCCTGGTAAGGGGTGACCGGTTGAGGAGTGTCGCTGTAGCGCACCCGTGGACGTGTGAATCGCATCCTCGTCCTCCTTTACGAATTCGATGGGTCGCGGATCTGCGGCCCAGTTGATGAACCACCTCCATCGCCGCCACGAAGGGTGTGGGCGACCGTGCTGGTGGCCTGTGAGAGTTGCTGCCTGCGCTGCAGGCGCCTGGCCCAGTCGGGCTGTTTGGCAGGGGCTGTTGCAGGATCGGAAGCTGCGGGGTCGCCACCTGCTGCAGCGCCGGAAGAGGCCCCTGCCAGAGAACGAGCGCTGCCCATGGCCAAGCGTGCTGCACCGGGTGCCATACGTGCGCCCGCCAATACCGCGCCGCCGACACCTGCGGCCACTGCAGCAGTACCGGCTGCTGCACCAGCACCCAGTTGCGGTGCGCCGGAGACCAGGCCGGTGGCAATGCCCGGCCCGAAGATGCCCAGGCCGAGCAGGGCCAGCGAGGCGAGCATGACCACCAGTGCATGGTCGATGGAGGGCTCGTCCGGCATAGCCTGGAACTCGGCGAACAGCCCGCTGCCAATGCCGACGATCACCGCCAGCACCAGCACCTTGATGCCGGACGCGACCACGTTGCCCAGCACCTTCTCGGCGAGAAAGGCAGTCTTGTTCCACAGCGCGAAGGGCACCAGTACGAAGCCGGCGAGGGTGGTCAGCTTGAACTCGACCAAGGTGACGAACAGCTGAATGGCCAGGAAAAAGAAGCTGACGATCACCACCAGCCAGGCCAGAAACAACACCAGGATGCTGTGTAGGTTACTGAAGACCTCGGGAAAGCCGCTGAGGCTGCTGATCTGTTCGAGTAGCGGCCCTCCGGCATCAACGCCAATTGCGGCCAACCGCTCTGGCTGCAGAAACTCCGCCTGACTAAGCCCGGAACCAGAGGCCAGCAGACCCAACCCGGCGAAGGAGTTGAAGACGATCTTCGCCAGGGCATTGAAGTTGCCGATGATGAACGCGAAGGCACCGACATAGAGGATCTTGCGGATCAGCTTGGCGCTGACGTCCTCGCCACCCATGGCCCAGAAGAGCCCGGCCAGGGTCATATCGATCACCACCAGGGTCATGGTGAGAAAGGCCATCTCACCGCCCAGCAGGCCGAAGCCGGTGTCGATGTACAGCCCGAACGCCTCGAGGAAACGGTCGATCACGCTGACGTCGTTCATTGCACGTCCTCGTCGAAGCTTGGCGGGATCGCGGGCAAGTCGGTAGGCCGGAGAAACTCGCCGGGCCGGGCGCAGCCGGAGAAGAAGCGCTCAGTCGCGTCGTCTTGCCGAGCAATGACCCCGTTGTCGTCCTGCCCGCAGGCGACCAGCCCCAGCAGCGGCAGCAGTGCCAGGAATCTCATGGAGTCGCCTCCCTACCGATAGAACTGCACGGGGTAGGGGGTATAGGGCGTGCCGTTGCCCATAAAGCGACGCCGCCGTTCGCGCGCCTCCTCGGCCGCTGCAGACTGACGGGAAAGCTCCAGGGCGACTGCACGGTTCTGGGTGATCTGCAACTGCTGCGCCTGGATCGACTGCTTGGCCTGCAGGGCCAGCAACTGATTGGTAGCCTGGGCAGCCTGCAAGGCACCACCCGCCGACTGGCTTTGCTGAACCAGAGCGGCCAAGGCGCTTTCATCCTCGGCCAGGCTCTGTGTCACCTGAGCCTGTACACGCAGCGCCGTATGCAGCCCGTCGAGGCCCTGCTGCCAGCGCTCCCGTGCTTCTTCTGCAAGGCGCTGGCTGCTGACGTCGCCGGTGTACTCGTTCGGATAGAGTCGGATGAACTCCTGATCAAGGCGCTGCACTTCGTAGGCCAGCCCTCGCGCCTCGGCGAGCAGTCGCTCGGTATTGGCCAAGCTCGCGCGTAACTGGCTGACCACGTTGTAGTCCAGACGCTGCAGGTGACGGGCCTGGTTCAGCAGCATTTGGGTCTCGTTCTGTAACTGCCGAACCTGGTTGTTCGCCATCTCCAGGGTGCGCACCGCAGTCAGCGTGTTCTGCACCAAGTTGGTCGGATCGATTACGGTGAAAGCGTTTACCGGCTTCACGGCCAGCAGACCCAATACCAGCAGCGTTGCGCAGGGAAAACGGTGGACAGGGGATCTCATGGCAAGCACTCCTTGCGTGACGAGGGATAAGCGCTGAGCAGGTCGGCGGCCCAGTCCAGGCCGCGATGACGCAACCAGGCAGGGGGGAAACCGGCTGCGCCGGACGACTGTTGGATTCGGTCGATCTCGCGCTGCTCGGCTGGGCTGGCCGAGGCGGCGAAGGCCAGCGCTACCGGCCCCAGGTCGAGGTCGAACAGGCGGTTGCCTAGGCGCGACTGGTAGTAGTAATCACGCTTGGGCGTGGCCTGGGCGATGATCTCGATCTGCCGGTCGTTGAGGCCGAAGCTCTGATAGATGCCGCGGATCTGCGGCTCGCCCGCCTGCGGGTTGGGCAGGAAGATGCGGCTGGCGCAGCTCTCTATAATTGCCGCAGCGATGCTGGAGTCCTTGATGTCGGCCAGCGACTGGGTGGCGAAGATGACGCTGACGTTCTTCTTGCGCAGGGTCTTGAGCCACTGGCGGATGCGCGCCGCGAACAGCGGATCGTCGAGAAACAGCCAGGCTTCGTCGAGGATCAGCAGTGTCGGCGCGCCGTCAAAGCGCTCCTCGAAACGGGCGAACAGGTAGCTCAGCACGGCAGCCACCGCCGCCTTGCTGTGCATCAGTTCCTCCATCTCGAAACACTGCACGTCGGCGCCGCCCAGACGATCCTGGTCGGCATCCAGCAATGCGCCATGCGCACCGCCCAGCACGTAGGGTTGCAGTGCCTGGCGCAGGGCGTTGTCCTGCAACAGCACGGACAAACCGGTCAGTGTGCGCTGTGCCTCGGGCGCGCCGGCCAGGCTGTCCAGCGCCGTCCACAGCACAGCCTTCTGCTCGGGGCCGACGGTCACGCCTTCCTGCAGCAGGCGCGCCTCCAGCCATTCAGCGGCCCAGGTTCGGTATCCCGGTTGATCAATGCGCGCCAGAGGCTGGAAGGCCAGGTCGCCGTCGCCGCCGAGATCGTAGTGCTCGCCACCCAGGCCCAGCACCGTTGCGCGTAGCGAGCGGCCCATATCGAACAGAAACAGGCGCGAGCCCGGGTAGCGTCGAAACTGCAGAGCCAGGGTCGCCAGCAAAACCGATTTGCCCATGCCCGTGGGGCCAGCCACCAGGGTGTGTCCGACATCGCCAACGTGGGTAACCAGGCGAAACGGTGTTGCGCCATCGGTGCGGGTGATCACCAATGGCGGGCCATCCAGATGTTCGTTGCGCGCCGGGCCGGCCCAGACTGCCGAGACCGGCATCAGGTGCGCCAGGTTGAGCGTGGAGATCAGCGGCTGGCGGACATTGGCGTAGGCGTTTCCGGGGATCGACGATAACCAGGCCTCCACCGCGTTGAGACTCTCGGCGATGGTGACGAAACCGCGGCCCTGGATCACACGCTCGACCCGGCGCAGCTTCTCGTCGGCGACCTGGGCGTCGGCATCGCTTACCGTCACCGTGGCCGTTACATAGCCGAAGGCGATCTGGTCGGCGCCAAGTTCCTGCAGCGCCGCGTCTGCGTCGCTGGCCTTGTTCGCCGCATCGCTGTCGAGCAGCGGGCTTTCCTGCTGGAAGATTGCTTCGCGCAGTAGTGCCAGGACGCCCTTGCGTTTCGCGAACCACTGCCGGCGTAGGCGCACCAGTTCCTTCTCGGCCTCGTCCTTGTCCAGGCATATAAAGCGGGTCGACCAGCGATAGGCGAAGCCCAGACGGTTGAGGTCGTCCAGCACGCCTGGCCACGTCGAGGTGGGGAAGCCACGTACCGACAGCGTGCGCAGGTGCTGTTCGCCGAGGCGTGGCGCCAGGCCCGTGGTCAAAGGACTGTCGGCCAGCAGAGCATCGAGATGGAAAGGCACCTCGGGTACAGCCACCCGCTGGCGATGGGGCGAAATCGTGGCATGCAGGTAAGTCAGCGTCTGGCTGTCATCGAGCCAGGCGAGCTCTGGCATCACTCCGTCCAGCAGGTCGAAGAGACGATCTGTCTCGGCGACAAAGGCGGTCAGCCGTTCGCACCAGTCGACGCCGCGCTGTGGCCGGTGCTCGTAGAGCAGGCCGGCGGCGCGCGAGCGCGATTCCTCCGGCGGCAGGTAGAGCAGCGTCAGGTGATAACTGCTCTCGAAGTGGCTTCCGTGCGCCTCGAAGGCGGCACGGCGCTCCTCGTCCACCAGCCAGGACAAGGGTTCAGGAAAGTCGTTGTCAGGGTAGTTGGCTGCCGCTAGGCGCTCGGCCTCGATAAACAGCGCCCAGCCCGAGCCAAGGCGACGCAGGGCATTGTTCAGGCGCGCCGAGGTTGCCACCAGCTCGCCTTGGGTGGCGCTGCCCAGGTCTGGCCCGCGAAAGCGCAGGCTGCGTTGGAGTGAACCGTCCTTGTTCAACACGACGCCGGGGGCGACGAGGCCGGCCCAGGGCAGCCAGTCTGAAAGCTGGGCGGGGCGGCGCTGGTATTCGGTGAGGTTCAGCATGGCGGCCTCCTCACACATCCAGCAGCGACGGCTGCTTGATGTGTCGTGCGAATACCTGCAGGAACTGCGGGTCCAGGCGGGCGCCCCACACCGCCAGCGAGTGGCCAACCAGCCACAGCACCAGGCCCGGCAGCCACAGCTGCAGGCCCAGGCCTACCACTGCCGCAAGAGTGCCGTTGAGAATCGCCACGTTGCGCGGTGCGCCACCGAGCAGAATCGGCTCGGCCAGTGAGCGGTGCAGCGGCACCTCGAAACCGGGGATGAGTTCGCGCTCGCCGTTCATGCGATCACCGCCCCGCCGGCAAAGCTGAAAAAGCTGAGGAAGAACGACGACGCGGCGAAGGCAATCGACAGGCCAAAGACGATCTGGATCAGCTTGCGAAAGCCGCCGCTTGTATCGCCGAAGGCCAGCGTCAGGCCTGTGGTAATGATGATGATCACCGCGATGATGCGCGCCACCGGCCCCTGTACCGAGTCAAGGATCGATTGCAGCGGCCCTTCCCAGGGCATTCCGGAGCCGGCTGCGAGAGCCGTTAGGGAGGCGCCCAGGCATAGGGCTCCTAGCATCAAGGCACCGACGGAGCGGCGACGATTAGCAACGCGAGGATGGCAGGCAGTCATGGCTGTTTTCCTGAGTAAGCGAAGGAATGAATGCTGGGGCGATGGAAGTGAGTTGATAGCCGCGCTCGTCATAGCCGGTGACGCGGGCGATCTGCTGGACATAGCGCGTGCGGCCACGCCCGGCGAGAAACACCACCAGGTTGACCGCCTCGGCGATCAACGCCCGCGGCGCGGCCAGGGCGACCTCCAGGATCAGTTGCTCCAGGCGCAGCAGCGCACCCTGCGCGGAGCCGGCATGAAGGGTGGCGATGCCGCCGGGATGGCCGGTGCCCCAGGCCTTGACCAGATCCAGCGCCTCGCCGCCGCGCACCTCGCCGACCACCACGCGATCGGGGCGCAGACGCAGCGTGCTGCGCACCAGATCAGCCATGGAGACCACGCCAGGCTTGGTACGCAGGGCGACGTGATCGAGGGCCGGGCACTGCAACTCGACCGTATCCTCCAGCACCAGTACGCGGTCGCCGCTGCCGGCCACCTCTGCCAGCAGTGCATTGGCAAGGGTGGTCTTGCCGCTGCTGGTGCCGCCGGCGACGAGGATGTTCTGCCGCTCACGCACGGCCACGCGTAGGTGCTCTGCCTGCGCGGCGCTGAGTATGCCGTCAGCAACATACTGGTGCAGCGGGATGACGCCGGCGGCGCGTTTGCGCAGAGCGAAGGTCGGCCCGGCCACTACGGGCGGCAGTACACCCTCGAAGCGCTCGCCAGTCTCGGGCAACTCGGCACTCAGCAGCGGCTTGTTACGGTGTACCTCTTGGCCGACATGCGCTGCCACCAGGCGGATGATCCGTTCACCATCGGCAGCCGCTAGCGTACCCAGATGGGCGCGGCCAGCGGACAGGCGATCCAGCCAGAGTACGCCATCGGGGTTGAGCATCACCTCGACCACGTCCGGGTCATCCAGGGCGGCAGCGATCAGCGGGCCCATTGCCGTTCGCAGCATGCGCGTGCGCCGATCCAGAGAAGCTGCCGCTGCACTCAGCACAGGGGAGGAGGAGGCAGTCATGGACGCTCTCCCGAGACCTGAGCCTCTGCCTGAGCCTCCTCCTGTACGTCCCTGACCAAGCTGCGTCCGCGCTGCAGGTGGCGCCCCAGTTGCTCGACGAACTGGCTGAAGCGCAGCTTGCCCTGCGCGCGCGCTGCTTCTTGGTGAGCCTCGGGTACAGGCGTGCTCACCGTGAGGTAGTAGCGCACATAGAGCGCCACGGTCTCGATCAGGATGTTCTGGTCGCGCTCCAGCCGCTCGAACTGGCGCGATAGCCGGTCCAGGCGCTTGGCCATGGCCACCTCGCGCTGCTCGCCAGACTCGGGTGACAGCCAGGAGGCTAACGCCGCAGCGATGATCGAGGACTTCGACACGCCCTTGGTGATCGCCAATTCGTTCAGGCGCTTGGCATGCTCGGGTTGGATAAACAGGTTGAGGCGGGCTCGGCTCATAGGGCTATTCCATCGTCAGGGTCGAGGGCGGCCAGCCGCGCCACGCGCTGCAGGCGCGGATCCGGCTGGGTGGGGAAGGGCGTGGGAATGTCGTCCTCGTCGAGCAGCAGCAGGTCGCTGGTCAACTCGTCGTGATCCGGCAACTGGGCGAGTTCCGCCAGCTCGGGCTGACGGCGCGGGCCGCCGTCCTCGACGGTCTCGTCGTCGGTCAGCCCGGCCGGTGAAGCGTCAACGACCACAGGCACATCCAGGTCGCTCCAGTCGTCCGCGCGTGGTGCCGGTGCGTCTGCGTAGCGGCCTGGCTGCAAGCGCGGCGCTGGCAGTACTCGGTTCTGGAAGTTGGTGTCGGTGAAGTAGCGCAGCTTCTTCGCGCGGATTGGTGCGAGGCCCGAAAGCATCACCACTGCCTCATCGCTAGGCAGTTGCATCACCTCACCTGGAGTCAGCAGCGGGCGTGCGGTTTCCTGGCGCGACACCATCAGATGGCCCAGCCATGGCGCCAGACGGTGGCCGGCGTAGTTGCGCTGCGCGCGCAGTTCGGTGGCAGTGCCGAGGGTCTCGGAGATGCGCTTGGCGGTACGCTCGTCGTTGGTGGCGAAGGTCACCCGCACATGGCAGTTGTCGAGGATCGAGTGGTTCTGGCCGTAGGCCTTGTCGATCTGGTTTAGCGACTGCGAGATCAGGAAGGCGCGCAGCCCATAGCCGGCCATGAAGGCCAGCGCTGTCTCGAAGAAGTCCAGCCGTCCCAGCGCCGGAAACTCATCGAGCATCAGCAGCAGTTTGTGCCGGCGCTCGATGCCGTCAGAACCGTCGAGCGACTCGGTCAGGCGCTGCCCGACCTGATTGAGGATCAGGCGGATCAGCGGCTTGGTGCGACTGATATCCGAGGGCGGCACCACCAGGTACAGCGACACCGGATGCTCGGCAGAGATCAGGTCGGCGATGCGCCAGTCGCAGCGAGAGGTGACCTCGGCCACTGTCGGATCACGATACAGGCCGAGGAACGACATCGCGGTGGACAGCACGCCCGAGCGCTCGTTGTCGCTCTTGTTCAGCACTTCCCGCGCGGCCGAGGCCACCACCGGATGGGGCGCATCGCCCAGGTGCGGCGTGGTCATCATCCGGTGCAGGGTCAGCTCGAAGGTGCAGGCCGGATCTGAGAGGAAGTTGGCGACGCCGCGCAGGGTCTTGTCCTGACCGGCGTAGAGCACGTGTAGGATGGCGCCGACCAGCAGCGCATGGCTGGTCTTCTCCCAGTGGTTGCGCCGCTCCAGCGCTCCCTCCGGGTCGACCAGGATGTCGGCGATGTTCTGCACGTCGCGTACCTCGTGGGCACCGCGGCGCACTTCCAGCAGCGGGTTGTAGGCGGCCGAGGCCAGATCGGTGGGGTTGAATAACAGACAGTGGGAGAAGCGCGAACGCCAGCCCGCAGTCAGGCTCCAGTTCTCTCCCTTGATGTCGTGGATGACTGCTGAGGCAGGCCAGGAGAGCAGGGTGGGTACCACCAGGCCGACGCCCTTGCCGGAGCGCGTCGGCGCAAAGGTCAGCACATGCTCGGGGCCTTCGTGGCGCAGGTACTGATCGTCGAATTGGCCGAGGAACACGCCCGCGGGCTGGGTCAGGCCGGCCTTGCGCACCTCATCCGCATCGGCCCAGCGCGCCGAGCCGTAGGTGGTGACGCGGCGTGCCTGGCGCGCTCGCCAGATCGCCATCCCGATGGCCACCACCAACGCCAGCAGACTGCTGCAGGCGGCGATGCTGCCGCCGACGTTGAAGACGTCCGGCGCATAGGCATCGAAGACGAACCACCACTCGAACAGACGCCAGGGGTGATAGACCGGCGTGCCCAGTAGTTCGAACCATGGCGCGCCGAGGCGTGCCTGGTAGCCAAGTGCAGCAGCCGTCCACTGCGTGGCACCCCACACCCCGGACAGGGTAATGGCCAACACCACCAGCACCTGGCCGTACAGCACCGTCGTTGCATGCATCCGTGAACCCAACCTCCCAGGCCAAACGCACGGCACGCCGATGTGCCGCGGGCGAGAGATTCGGTACTGGGAGAGGAGGGGTCATAGACCGTTTCGGCGTGGATTAAGAAAGGATATGTCTTAGTTAGCTGTTGCATAGCAGCTCGTCCCAGCGCTTCCCTCAATCAAATCAATGGATTGAGCTGGGTATTATGACGTTCGAGCAGGCGACGCCATCCCAAGTAATGCGTCAGGTACTTGGTGGCCACACCATGAAAGGGAATCATCCAGCCCTTCAACCGGCTGTCGTAGGCGTTCACGTTCTGGATGTGGAAAGGTCCATCGACCCTGCGCTTCTGGCTAGGATTGATCGGTCGGTGAGTGATGCCTTCTGCCTTGGCGACATGGGCATAAACAGCCGCGCTGTCCGAGCACAGAATCGCATCGGCATCGATCAGCGGTCGCAGTCGCTCTGCGACATGCGCGGCATCGAGTTTGTCCAACTGGT
>JBKEBY010000059.1:0-9591 GCA_047973445.1 Pseudomonas sp. | reverse complement strand
CACCGACCGATCAATCCTAGCCAGAAGCGCAGGGTCGATGGACCTTTCCACATCCAGAACGTGAACGCCTACGACAGCCGGTTGAAGGGCTGGATGATTCCCTTTCATGGTGTGGCCACCAAGTACCTGACGCATTACTTGGGATGGCGTCGCCTGCTCGAACGTCATAAGACCCAGCTCAATCCATTGATTTGCTTGAGGGAAGCGCTGGGACGAGCGGCTATGCAACAGCTAACTCAGACATAGCCAATTATAAAGGCTCAGCGTAAGGCCCTTCCGCCATATGCATGTTCTTCAACTTCACGTAGTTGCCGGCGGTATAACTGAAGAAGCTGCGCTCCTTCTCGGTTAGCGGGCGGGCCTGTTTCACCGGGCTGCCGACGTAGAGAAAGCCGCTTTCCAGCGTCTTGCCTGGTGGTACCAGGCTACCGGCTCCGATGATGACGTCATCCTCGACCACTACGCCGTCCATGACGATAGAGCCCATGCCCACCAGAATGCGGTTGCCCAGGGTGCAGCCGTGCAGGGTGACCTTGTGGCCGACGGTGACTTCGTCGCCGATGGTCAGCGGGAAACCATCCGGGTTGAACGGGCCGGCGTGGGTGATATGCAGCACGCTGCCGTCCTGGATGCTGCTGCGCGCGCCGATGCGGATGCGGTGCATATCGCCGCGGATTACCGTCAGCGGCCATACCGAGCTGTCTTCGCCGATCTCGATGTCGCCGATCAGCACGGCGCTGGGGTCGACGAATACGCGCTCGCCGAGCTTGGGCGTGTGATTCTGGTAGGTGCGGATGGACATGGTTGACTCCAGTGATGATTGAACGCCAAGCAGAGCAGAACCTCCTTGGCGTGAAGCTTATGGCTGATTCTCTCGCCGGGCATCGCGAAAGAATTCTCCGGGCGTGGCGCCGAACTGCTCGCGAAACGCCGCGATGAAGGCCGACAGCGATTCGTAGCCGCAGCCCAGCGCCACATCGGTGACCCGCTCGCCACGCTCCAGCGCCGGCAGTGCACTGAGCAGCCGCAGGCGTTGCCGCCAGGCACGGAAGGTCAGGCCGGTTTCGCGCAGGAACAGCCGGCTCAGAGTGCGTTCCGAGACACCCAGCACCTGGCTCCAGTCGGCCAGGCTCTCGCGGGAGTCGGGGTGGTTCTGCAGGCGTTTGCACAGCTGGCGCAGGCGCGGTTCGGCTGGCAGCGGCAGCACCAGTTCGATCTCCGGCGCGCAACCCAGCTGATCCAGCAACACCTGCACCAGACGGCCTTCCGGTCCATCCTCGGGATAGGCTTCGGGCAGCGTGCTGAAGTGCTGGATCAGCTCACGCAGCAGCGGGCTGATCTGCAACACGCGGCAGCGCTCGGGGGCGTCGCCGACCACGTTACGGTCGATATACAGGCTGCGGATGCAGGTATCCGCCGCGCAGAACACCTGATGGGTGATGCCGGCCGGAACCCATACCGCGCGCAGCGGTGGCGCGATGAAGCGGCCACGGTCGGTACGCACCTCGAGCACCCCTTCCACCGCATGGGACAGCTGCACCCAGGGGTGGCTGTGGCGGTAGCCGAGCTTGAGGTTGGGTGGCGAATCGAGCTGCCCATAGACTGGCCGTGGCAGTTGCCGGAGCTCACCGAGGCGGGCGATCAGCGCAGCCTCTTGTCCGATTGGCGACATTTAGTGCCTGCTTGGCGTTAGTCGGAAAATTCCGATCACGATAAGGTCGCGGCCTGTTGTCTGCAAGCTACAAGGATTTTTCGCCATGGCCCATCTGCGCCTGCTGTTCGATAACTTCACCCTCGCCCTGCTGGCGGTCATCGCCGTCGCTACCTTCCTGCCCTGCGAAGGCCAGGGGGCGGTGATTTTCGGCTGGGCCACGACCCTGGCCATCGCCCTGCTGTTCTTCATGCACGGCGCCAAGCTGTCGCGCGAAGCGATTCTCGCCGGTGCCGGCCACTGGCGTCTGCATCTGCTGGTCTTCGCCTGCACCTTCGTGATGTTTCCGCTGCTGGGCCTGGCGCTCAAGCCGCTGCTGACGCCGCTGGTCGGCACCGAGCTGTACCTGGGCATCCTCTACCTCTGCGCCCTGCCCGCCACCGTGCAGTCGGCGATTGCCTTCACCTCGCTGGCGCGTGGCAACATCCCGGCTGCGATCTGCAGTGCGGCAGCCTCCAGCCTGCTCGGCATCTTCCTCACGCCGATCCTGGTGATGCTGTTGTTGGGCGTTGAAGGCGAATCCGGATCGACGCTCGATTCCATCGGCAAGATCGTACTGCAACTGCTGGTGCCCTTTGTCGCCGGGCAGTTTGCGCGGCGCTGGATCGGCGCCTGGGTGACGCGCAACAAGGACTGGCTGAAATCTGTCGACCAGGGCTCCATCCTGCTGGTGGTCTACACCGCGTTCAGCGATGCGGTGGTCGAGGGGCTCTGGCAACTGATACCGCTGTCGCGGCTGCTGGCGCTGACGCTGGTCTGCTGTCTGTTGCTGGCCATCGTGCTCTGGGCCACGCATTTCCTCGGCAAGCGGCTGGGGTTCAATCTGGAAGACCGCATCACCATCCTCTTCGCCGCCTCGAAGAAGAGCATGGCCACCGGCGTGCCCATGGCGCAGGTGCTGTTCGCCACCAGTGCGGTGGGCACCATCATCCTGCCGCTGATGATCTTCCACCAGATCCAGCTGATGGTCTGTGCGGTGCTCGCCCAGCGCTATGCACAGCGAGAGGAAGGGTCGGAGCAGCTACCCGAGACCGCTGCGCCGTAAGGCATAGGGAAGCGCTATAGCGCCGATTCCCAGCTGCGCGGTCAGGCATTTGTCTTTAACATGCCACGGGTATCCATCAGAAAGGGCCAATGCCGTGACCGCCACCAATCCGCTGCTTCGCGATTTCGACCTGCCGCCCTATTCCGAGATTCGCCCCGAGCACGTCGAGCCGGCCGTAGACAGCATCCTCGGCGACAACCGCGTCGCCTTGCAGGAACTGCTCAGCCGCCCGGCGGACAGCCTCGACTGGTCGACATTGGTGGTCGGCCTGGATGAAATGAACGAGCGCCTCAGCCGCGCATGGAGCCCGGTAAGCCACCTGAATGCGGTACGCAACAACCCCGAATTGCGCGCCGCCTACGAGGCCTGCCTACCCAAGCTGTCCGCCTATGCGACGGAACTTGGGCAGAATGCCGACCTGTTCGCTGCCTACCAGGCGCTGTCGCTGAGCCCCGAGGCGGGCGGTTTCGATGTGGCGCAGAAGACCATCATCGAACATACCCTGCGTGATTTCCGTCTGTCCGGCATCGACCTGCCGCCAGCCGAGCAGCAGCGTTTTGGCGCCATCCAGATGAAACTGGCCGAGCTGGGCAGCAAGTTCTCCAACCAACTGCTCGATGCGACCCAGGCCTGGACCAAGCAGGTCACCGACGAAAGCCTGCTGGCCGGCATCACCGACTCGGCCAAGGCGCAGATGGCCGAAGCCGCCAAGGCCAAGGAGCTCGATGGCTGGCTGATCAGCCTGGAATTCCCCAGCTACTACGCGGTGATGACTTACGCCGACGACCGCGCCCTACGCGAAGAAGTCTACGTCGCCTACTCCACCCGCGCCTCGGACCAGGGCCCGAACGCCGGCCAGTTCGACAACGGCCCGGTGATGGAAGAGCTTCTTGATCTGCGCCAGGAACTGGCCAGGCTGCTGGGGTTCGGCAACTACGCCGAGCTGTCGCTGGCCACCAAGATGGCCGAAAGTACCGACCAGGTGCTGGGCTTCCTGCGTGACTTGGCCGTGCGCAGCAAACCCTTCGCCGAGCGCGACCTGCAGGAGCTGCGTGCCTTCGCTGCCGACAATGGTGTGACCGACCTGCAGAGCTGGGATCTGGGCTACTTCGGCGAGAAGCTGCGCCAGCAGCGCTACAGCCTGAACCAGGAAGAGCTGCGCGAGTATTTCCCCATCGACAAGGTGCTGTCGGGGCTGTTCGCCATCGTCCAGCGCCTGTACGGCATCGAGATTCACGAACTGGAGGGCTTCGACAGCTGGCATCCGGACGTGCGCCTGTTCGAGATTCGCGAGAACGGAGAGCACGTCGGCCGCTTCTTCTTCGACCTCTACGCTCGTGCCAACAAGCGCGGCGGCGCCTGGATGGACGGTGCGCGCGACAAGCGCCGCACCTGCCAGGGCACGCTGCAGACGCCGGTGGCCAACCTGGTCTGCAACTTCACCCCGGCGGTGGGCGAGCGCCCGGCGCTGCTGACCCATGATGAAGTCACCACCCTCTTCCATGAGTTCGGTCATGGCCTGCATCACCTGCTGACCCGGATCGAGCATGCCGGCGCCTCGGGCATCAACGGTGTGGCCTGGGATGCCGTCGAGCTGCCCAGCCAGTTCATGGAGAACTGGTGCTGGGAGCCGGAGGGCCTGGCGCTGATTTCCGGCCATTACCAGACCGGCGAACGCCTGCCCCAGGACAAGCTGGACCAGATGCTGGCGGCGAAGAACTTCCAATCCGGCATGATGATGGTGCGCCAGCTGGAGTTCTCGCTGTTCGACTTCGAACTGCACGCCACCCACGGCGACGATCGCAGCGTGCTGGAAG
This sequence comes from Pseudomonas sp., assembly GCA_047973445.1. Lineage (GTDB taxonomy): Bacteria > Pseudomonadota > Gammaproteobacteria > Pseudomonadales > Pseudomonadaceae > Stutzerimonas. The sequence goes on along the minus strand of JBKEBY010000059.1, from coordinate 5,018 downwards.
TGCTGGAGAGCATTCGCGACGAAGTTTCGGTGATGCGTCCGCCGGCCAGCAACCGCTTCCCCAACAGCTTCGCGCACATCTTCGCCGGCGGATATGCGGCCGGTTACTACAGCTATAAATGGGCCGAAGTGTTGTCGTCCGATGCTTTCTCGCGCTTCGAGGAAGAAGGCGTGTTCAATCCTGAGACGGGCCGCGCCTTCCGCGAGGCCATTCTGGCCCGTGGCGGCTCGCAGGAGCCGATGGTGTTGTTCGTCGATTTTCGTGGTCGCGAGCCGTCTACCGATGCGCTGCTGCGCCACCTGGGCCTGTCGGAGAAAGTGGCATGAGCGAGGAATCGAAGGTCACTACCAAGCGCTTCATCGCCGGCGCCGTGTGCCCGGCCTGCAGCGCGGCGGACAGCATCAAGATGTGGGACGTCGATGGCGTTCCGAACCGCGAATGCGTGGTTTGCGGCTATGCCGACACGCTCAATGAACAGGGCCAGTCGGTGCCCTCGGAACTGGGCACGCGGGTCAACCAGCTCAAGCCGAAGGCGGCCGATCCGCAGGTGCAATCGGTGCAGTTCTTCCCCAACCCGAAGCTGAAGAAAAAAACCGACTGATCGACCGGGAGCTTCGTCATGTGACATCTCACCTGTGGCGATCTTGCCGCCGATAGCATTCGGCGGCTGCTGGGCGAGGGCAACGGCGAAGCGGTGCGAGTCCTGCGCGACGATCTGGCTGTCGGGCCGCTTGCCGATATCGAATCTCCTCCCTGTGCGGAGCGCGTGGCGTTCTGGGAAGGCGTCTGGCCGGCTGCTCTGGCACCACGCCCGGAGTTCGCCGTGGGTCTCGCCGATGATGCCGAGTGGCTGGCAGGGCTGGCCAGCCAGCCGCGACCGGTGACGGTCTGGCACGGCGACAGCGCTTCCGAAAAGCTGCTGCTGGCCCGCGTTGCGGCAGCCCTGGAAGGCTCGTCGCTGCCGTTCCAGGAAGTTGTGTGCGGCACCGGCGACAGTCGCGTCGGCACGCGCATGGCGGTGTCCATGCATGCACCGGATGCGCTGGTGATCTTGTATCAGCCGCGTGCCGTCGGGCCGCAGAGGATCGCCGAGCTTGCCAGCCAATGGCGTGCCGTCGTGCAGGATAACGCGACGATTCGGCGCTGGGCCGAGGGTCGTTTCTCAGGCGAGGACCATGCGCTTATCGATGGTCAGCTGTTGGCGGCTTGTGGCGCCGACTGGATGCCGCTGGCCCGTGCTATGGCCGAGGTGATGGCCCGCTGCGACGGCTTCTTCGCTACCGACCTGTTCCTCTACTGGCGAGCTCGGCAACTGGCGCAGCGCGGGGCTATCCAGCTCAGCGACAGTTTGGCCGCCGACTACCGGGATGTACAGGCGCGTCGCCGCCACTGACGTCGTTACGAGCGAGCATGTCTGCGGTGCGTGATCCTGGCGAACGAGGTCTTATTTCGTGATTTCTGGCGGCGGAAACGAAAGCAGAGATTAATCACTCTTCTATACTGTATGCATGAACAGTATTTGGATATGAATCATGCCTCAGCCTACCCCACGCGGTCGCGGTACCGCCAGCAACCCGCACAGCCGTTTCGCCCCAACCCGGAGCGAGGCATACGACGATGGCTGGGAGCAGGAGGTGCCGCCGACGCGTGCCACCGAGGTACGCAGCGAGACGGCCAAGACCGTCATCAGCCGCAATCAGTCGCCGGATGTCGGTTTCGATCGTTCGGTAAATCCATACCGTGGCTGCGAACATGGTTGCATCTACTGTTTTGCGCGGCCCAGCCATGCCTACTGGGACTTGTCGTCGGGTATCGACTTCGAGACTCGGCTGATCGCCAAGACCAACCTCGCGGAACGTTTGGAGCAGGAGCTGAGCAGGCCCGGCTATGTGCCGCAACCCATCGCGCTGGGCGTGAACACCGATGCCTATCAGCCGCTGGAGCGCGAGCAGCGCTTGACCCGCCAGGCGCTGGAAATCCTCCTGCGCTACCGCCATCCGGTGCACATCATCACCAAGGGTTCGCTGGTGCTGCGCGATCTGGACCTGTTGGTGCCCTTGGCCGAGCAACGGCTGGTCAGTGTCTCGGTCAGCCTGACCACGCTCGATGACGAACTCAAGCGCATCATGGAGCCTCGCGCCGCCTCGCCCGCGGCGCGTCTGCGCGTGTTGCGTACCCTTCATCAGGCGGGTGTGCCGGTCAGCGTGATGTGTGCGCCGATGATTCCGATGATCAACGACATGGAGCTGGAACGCATGCTCGAAGCCGCTCGCGAAGCGGGGGCGGCGTCGGCGGGTTACGTGCTGTTGCGCCTGCCCTACGAGCTGGCGGGGCTGTTCGAGGACTGGCTGGTCGAACACTTCCCGCAGCGCGCCGGGCACGTGCTGAGCCTGGTGCGCCAGTCGCGCGGTGGGCGGAACAACGACAGCCGTTTCGGTAGCCGCATGCGTGGCGAGGGTCAGTTCGCCGAGCTGCTTGCCCAGCGCTTCCGGCTGGCCTGCAGGCGCCTGGGTTATAACCGCCGCGACCAGAATTTCGGACTGGACTGCAGTCGCTTCGCCCCGCCCGGCCAGCAGATGAGTCTGTTATAGACGCGTGCGGACCCTGATCTGCGTAGGGTGGATGGCCGAAGCCAACCAAGGGGACGGTGTCTGGTTCTGCGTTTTGTGCGTTCTGGCTCTGGACCGGACGCGTGGAAAGTCGCTATGCGGGTCTTCCACCCTTGCATCGCATGGGCGCCAGCTTCGGAACTCTGCACAGCGCTGCGGCACCAACCATGACGGGACGAAGGGCTCCTGAATTGCGACTGAGCGATCGCTGTCTATACTCCGAAGCGTAGGGGTACTGAGTGCAATCCGACTGTGCGTGCAGGCGAAGGATTGGCCACTGGGGTATCGGTGGCACAGCCAGAGCAGATCGGTCCGATCGAGAACGTAGCTGAAACCACCGAGGCCATGGCTTCAGGCCCGAATCAGCCGATTCTCGGCGGAGCGAAGCGGTCGGCGGGATAACAAGAACCATAAGGGGAACCCGCAATGTCTCGACATCCAAAGTTCTGGATGAGTATCGGGCTGTGGTTGATGTTCGGTCAGGCCCATGCCGCCTGGGACGTGAACATGCCAGCCGGCGTAACCGATGTCAGTCGCTCCGTGTTCGATCTGCACATGGCGATCTTCTGGATCTGCGTGGTGATCGGCGCGCTGGTGTTCGGCGTGATGATCTATTCCATGATCGCGCATCGCCGCTCCAAACGCCCGCACTCGGCAAACTTCCACGAAAACACCAAGGTCGAGGTGCTCTGGACGGTCATTCCCTTGCTGATCCTGGTCGGTATGGCGGTTCCGGCAACTCGAACACTGATCCACATCTACGACTCGACCGAGTCCGACGTCGACATTCAGATCACCGGCTACCAATGGAAGTGGCACTACAAGTACCTGGGCGAAGATGTGGAGTTTTTCAGCAACCTCACCACACCGCGCGACCAGATCAACAACCTGGCGCCCAAGGGTGAACACTACCTGTTGGAGGTCGATGAGCCGCTGGTGATACCGACCGGAGCCAAGGTGCGCTTTCTGATCACGGCGGCGGATGTCATTCATTCCTGGTGGGTGCCGCAGCTGGCAGTGAAGAAGGATGCGATTCCCGGCTTCATCAACGAATCCTGGACCCGGGTCGAGGAACCCGGCATCTACCGTGGGCAGTGCACCGAATTGTGCGGCAAGGACCATGGTTTCATGCCGGTGGTGGTGGATGTGCGCATGCCGGAAGACTACGCCGCCTGGCTGGGCGAGAAGAAGGCCGAGGCCGCCAAGCTGGCCGAGCTGACCAGCAAGGAGTGGACGCTCGATGAGCTGGTGGCGCGTGGTGAAAAGGTCTATCTGACCAGCTGTGTGGCCTGTCACCAGGCCAGTGGCGAAGGCATGCCGCCGACCTTCCCCGCGCTCAAGGGCTCGTCGATCACCACTACCGATATCGAGGCGCATATCGATGTCGTGGTCAACGGCAAGCCCGGCACGTCCATGGCGGCTTTCGGCAAGCAGCTTTCGGAGGTCGATCTGGCCGCGGTGATCACCTACGAGCGCAACGCCTGGGGCAACAACACCGGTGAGATGGTCACGCCGAAAGACGTGCTCGATTTCAAACAGGCCGAAGAAGCCACCCAATAAGAGGAAGATGGCGATGAGTGCAGTGATCGACGACCATGGTCATGCCGGGCACGACCATCATCACGGCCCGGCCAAGGGCCTCTCGCGCTGGCTGCTGACCACCAACCACAAGGACATCGGCTCGATGTACCTGTGGTTCAGTTTCTGTGCCTTCCTGCTCGGCGGCTCGATGGCCATGGTCATTCGTGCCGAGCTGTTCCAGCCGGGCCTGCAGATCGTGCAGCCGGAGTTCTTCAACCAGATGACCACCATGCACGGCCTGATCATGGTCTTCGGTGCGGTGATGCCGGCCTTCGTTGGCCTGGCCAACTGGATGATCCCGCTGATGATCGGTGCGCCGGACATGGCCCTGCCGCGGATGAACAACTTCAGCTTCTGGCTGCTGCCGGCGGCCTTCGGTCTGCTGGTCTCGACGCTGTTCATGGAGGGGGGCGGGCCGAACTTCGGCTGGACCTTCTACGCGCCGCTGTCGACCACCTACGCGCCGGAGTCGGTGACCTTCTTCATCTTCGCCATCCACCTGATGGGTATCAGCTCGATCATGGGCGCGATCAACGTCATCGCCACGGTGCTCAACCTGCGGGCACCGGGTATGACGCTGATGAAGATGCCGCTGTTCGTCTGGACCTGGCTGATCACCGCCTTCCTGCTGATCGCGGTAATGCCGGTACTGGCCGGTGTGGTGACCATGATGCTGATGGACTTCCACTTCGGCTCCAGCTTCTTCAGCGCCGCCGGTGGTGGTGACCCGGTGCTGTTCCAGCATGTGTTCTGGTTCTTCTGTCATCCCGAGGTGTACATCATGATGCTGCCCGCCTTCGGCGCGGTCAGCTCGATCATCCCGGCCTT
>JBKEBY010000104.1:0-5586 GCA_047973445.1 Pseudomonas sp. | reverse complement strand
CCGCTGGCACCCCACGGACGCAACTCGCTGAACTGGCAATGCGGGCAGCTATTGGGCGTGGGGATCATATCCTGCGCAAGAGGTCCTGATACCGAAAGGCATCTCGCCAATTGCTCACGCTGCCCCGGGCTGAGCTGGGAGAGCCGGGCAATCCAGCTGTTGAAATGACTCGCTCTCATGATTCACCTCCCGTATGTGGAGACGTCATGATCAGCTTAGCCTGTTGCAACAGTTAGCTCAGACATAGCCAATAAAAATGGATTATCTACAGCGCTTGCTCTGAGCCAATTGCTGGGGCAGTGAAAGTTTTGTGGTATCCAGCTTGCCCCGACTGATAGCATATTGCCTTCACATTATATCGTAGGGAACCAGAGGGACGAAGCGTGAGTACGGTTAGTTTTCTTAGAAGCAGCTCAAATGCCATTTTATTTGGAATTATTCTTGCGGTCGCCGGTCCGGTAGTGCTTAGTTACCTCATGTACCAGTGGCTGTGGAGTTCAATCAACGACTCAAGCAGTATCTCTTTCAGCAATGAGTGCCAAGGACGACTAATCGGCGCAAATGATGCTATGAATAAATTCGTCTTTTATAATGAAGAACAGTCAGGCCGCTCTGTTTTGACAAAGTTATGCGTCATGGATCGAGAAAATGGTGCTCAAGTTTTCTACGATCACCCAGAGGGTTATAAAAACAAGCGTGCTCTTGGCATCTCGCTAACGATTAATTCTAGATTCAGTCCACTTCCACGTGAATTGGCCGCTCTTTTCAGGTCAGCCGAACTTCCTAGATTTCAATTTAACCCGCAAGCATTGGTTATTGTACGCCATGAAAATCAGGACCGTCTGGAAGCTGCGATGATACCTTATGAAGAACTTGGCTTGGTTTAGCAAGGACTTTGGCAATTGGCCGGCCGATACGTTTTCTGGTTTTTCCGGCGGGCCAGAAGTGAATTATCATCGCCTCTATTATGACGATAATGAATACAAAGTATCTGTTACCAATGAGGATATTCTAATTACTACCTTTACTTCCCATCTCGATAAGACGCCAGGGCAGGGTGTAGTTTTTAACAATCACGTCTTCATTCCTTTAGGGCAAGAAGTGGCAGTCTTTGATTTCCACGGAAGGAAAATAAGCGGTGACTTTTGTTGCGTTGACCGTTTACGGCTTATGCCAGGAAATTCTAGTTGGCTGCTATCGGAGGGAGACGGGATAAAGCTATGGCAGGCCGAGGATATTGGCTTGTAGTTAATATGAGCAAGGTAATTATTAATGTAATCAATGACGCCGCGTCTTCACTAAACTCAGGCCTTAATTATTTCTACCCTGCTTGGGGGAAAAATGGATTTAATGAAAGAAATCTCACCTATCAAATGGCAAAATCCTTTGAAAAACGCAAGGCGTCTTGTGCTTTCATGGAGGTCCCTTTCAAGGATGCAAGGCGTAACGTATACGGCCATCACGTTGACGCATTGATGTTCGATCGCTATGTCGCGTTGTTCGTAGAATCTAAGCGAATATATAACGTCGATAAGATGAAAGAGCTTTGGCGTGACTACGAACGCATGACTCTAGCAAATCTTAGACCTGTAATTGACAATCTCTGTTTGCGTCCGATCGAAGCTAGAAAATTATATAGAGTGGTGCTAGCTGAAACGTGGAGCTCCGAGATCGCAAGGTGGTGGATGGGCGAGGAGAGCTCTCGGAATTGGGATCGCTCTTGGTTGCCCCATAATAGAGGTACTCTTCCCGTGCGAGCCTGGAGCAAGCAAGGAGCCACATTACATTGGCTATACGCATTCTCAACGTTACCTTAGCAAAACAGAGGAACGCGACGCTGCTTTCTACGCTGCCGGCGGTGGCTTGGCTGCTTTCCTGAAGCGCCAGCTGATCACGCGATTGGCGTATCCAGGCCGGCGGCGACCAGCAGAAGGGGTCGTTGCCGTGCCGCTGGTCTTAAAGCACCGGTGAAGCCGCACTCACTACCCGCAACGCCAGCCCTTCATACGGGTCGAGGTTGAAGGTCATTTCACCGTTTTCGGTCAGATCACCCTCGACCCGCTCATGGATGATATCGACTACCGGGCCGGGTGCGATGCCGGGGAAGAGGATCATTTCGCTGATCGGCTCGGCGCTGAAATTCACAGCGGTGATCTGCACGCCCTTGCCGGCAGGCAGCTCATGCACCATCACCAGCAGGCCTGGCGCTTGCACGTCGGGAATCATGATCTGCTTGCTGACGGCGATGTCGTAAGCGCGGCGGACGCTGAGGATGTGCTTGAGCTGGCAGGCGAAGGAGCCGGGGCGCTGCAACTGCTCGACCAGGCTACCGTAGAGCGAGCGCGCCTTGGGCAAGCCTTCGACAGAAGCGTCGGCTTCGGGTGCGAGATCGGCCAGATCGTAAGCACCTCGATGCAGCCAGCGGGTATCGCCGTCACCCATCAGGTGCTCGACCTGCTCGGCTTCCAGCGGCAGGGCGCCGACCAGGTCCCAGCCGGAGAGGGCGAACACGCCGGGCTGCATGGCATTGAACATCACCAGCAGGATATGCAGGCGCTGGATCTGTTCGATCTCGGCGGCGCCGATGCTGTTCAGGTCGCGAATGCCCAGCGCCGCAGTGATCACGCTGACGGTCGTGCAGGACACGCCATTGGTGACGAACTTGAGGTTGTAGGGCGCGTGTTCGCCGGTCAGCCTCTCGTACATTTCCTCGCGGATATGTTCGCGCAGGATGCCGCCCGGCAGCGTCTGGCCGTGGTAGTGGTAATGGTCGTAAGCGTGCAATGTCCAGAAATGCACCAGTTCCAGGGTCAGCTCGTCGTGGTTCTGCATCGCGTGGATCAGCGAGGCCGGATCAAGGCCGAAGGCATGCACCTCGCGCAGCATCAGTCGCAGGAACTCGGTGTCGCCGGTCAGCAGGGCATGGTGATAGGCCGGGCGGGTGATGAAGTCGTAGGACAGGTCGGCACCGCCGTGGGACATGGCGGCGATGTCGTCGATGGTCAGGTTCAGCTCCTGGAAGCTGAAGCCGCCAGCCTTGCGGATGGTGCTGGCGATCAACTGGTTGCCGGTGACCGACAACGGATGGCTCTCTGACCAGGCGGTGCCCTCAGCGCGGCGTTCGACGCCGAGAAAGCCGTTGGCGTCCAGGCGCAGCACGCGCGCGCCCGAGACGTCGATGGCATGCAGGGCATCGCCGATGATCAGCTGTTGCGCGGCAAAGGTCGGGTCCAGCCAGTTCAGCGAGGGCTGACCTTCCTTGAAGTAGTGCAGATAGACCCAGCGCCGGCGCTTGCCGTCGACGCCGGTGATGACGCCGGTGGCGCTCCAGTCGGTGTCCTTGATACCCGGCTCGAAGAAGATCACCCGTTGCAACTGACCGACGATGTAGTGCTTGTCCTTGAGCTGGTCCACCAACGCTGGCGGAAGGTTGACCGAGTCGCGCTCTGCCGGCACCTCGGGCAACAGGGGCCAGTCTTCCTCGTTGATCTCGACCATGTGGTACAGGCCGGGATAATCACCGTAGGCCATCTCGGCGAGGCGAAAATCCGCACCCTTGCCGGTGTGCGCCGGAACGATGTCGTCGATGACGATGGCATTGTGCGCAGCAGCCATGCGGCTGAGCTGCAGCATTTGCGCCTCGGTGCCGAGGTTGGGGTCGATGTCGAAGCTGATGCGGTCGAAATTGCCGTCGATGGTCGGGGTGAATTCACGCCCGCGCAGTCCGCCGGAACGCTTCATCGGGCCGTTGTGAATGCCCTGCACGCCAAGTTCGGAGAGGGCGCTCCAGAGCCGCTCATCGCCCAGCGCCTGCAGTACCGAGCCGCCCTCGGCCGTGATGATGGCGGCCGGGTAGGCGGTGAACCAAACCGAGGCAATCGCGCTCGCATCGCGTGGCCGCGCCTGGGCATAGGGGCGCTGCCAGAGCCGGGCCTGGCCGGCATAGTGGCGAGCCTGCTCGCGGGCCATTTGAAGCATGGACTGGCTTTCCAGCCATTCGATGTAGCTGCTGTCTGGTGTGCTCATGACGACGTGCATTTCCCGGTGCGCGAGAGACGATACGTCGTTTGAGTCGGGCGCAGCGGCATCGTTGCATCACAGGATGCAGCGATGCCGGGAAGAGTCGTATCAGCGTGCGCCGGCCACCGCAGTCGCGGCAGCGCCTGGCTGCCCGGCCAGTTGGCGCTCGGCCTGCTTCTGCGCCTTGTAGGCCAGGGCGGCGGGGGCCACCGGCGTGACCGTTCCGGTTTCCAGCCACTTTTTCAGGCGATTGGCATCGGCCATGTGGGTGTACTTGCCGAAGGCATCGAGCACCACGAAGGCCACGTCGCGCCGGTCCATCACGGTGCGCATCACCAGGCAGTGGCCAGCGGCGTTGGTGAAACCGGTCTTGGTCAGTTGGATATCCCAGTTGGGCTTGCGGACCAGGGCGTTGGTATTGCGAAAGCCGAGCGTGTAGTTAGGCTTGCGGAAGGCCACGGTCTTCTCGGACATGGTGCTGAGCTCGTCGATCAGCGGATAGGCCTGGCTGGCACGCAGCAGCTTCACCAGGTCATTGGCGCTGGATACGTTGAGTTCCGACAGCCCGGTGGGCTCTACGTAGCGGGTGCTGCTCATGCCCAGCGCACTGGCCTTGAGGTTCATCGCCTGGACGAAGGCCGCATAGCCGCCTGGGTAGTGGTGGGCCAGGCTCGCAGCCGCACGGTTTTCCGAAGACATCAGCGTCAGCAGCAGCATGTCACGGCGGCTGATCTCGCTGCCGACGCGCACACGGGAGAACACGCCCTGCATCTCCGCCGCATCGCGGATGGTGATGGGCAGGCGCTCGTCCAGCGGCAGCTTGGCATCGAGCACCACCATGGCCGTCATCAGCTTGGTCACCGAAGCGATGGGCACCACCAGATCGGGGTTGCTGGAGTAGAGCACCTGGCTGGTTTTCAGATCCACCAACAGAGCGCTGCCTGAGGCAAGTTCCTGCTGAACCATGGCCGGAGCGGCCGACACAAAAGAGCTGGTAAAGGCACTGCTGCAGGCCAGCAGCAGGCCAAAAATCGAATGACGAAGCTTCACTGAAAAGGCACCGGAAAAAGGCGAACTTAAATGAAAAAGCGCCGTGCAGTATACGGAAAAGCGCACTCCGTCACGGCAACGCTGCGCTACTTTCGTGTGGGTCGAGTGTAGAAGAGAATTTCCACGCCGCCGCTCTATCGCACCTTCAACGTTCGAGGCTGTCCAACCTCCAGTCGTCAACCAGGGGAGAACGCGCATGTCCCGCTTCAGCAGCACACCCACGACCCGTAACGATATCGAACGTGAGATCCAGAGCCTGATGAGCGCGCTGGACGAGCTCAGGCACGATGCAACCCGTGGCTCGCGCCATCGACTCGATGACCTGCGCTCACGCGTCGAGTCACTTTGGCACGACGCCAACTGGGATGAGCATTGCCAGGAGCTGTCCCGCCGCAGTCGCCAGGCCGCACGCATGGCAACCGACTGCGCACGCAAGCATCCCTTGAGTACCCTGGCACTGGCCGCTGGCACAGTGGCGCTGATCGGTTACCTGGCCACGCGCCGCTAACAGGACGT
>JBKEBY010000032.1:0-41333 GCA_047973445.1 Pseudomonas sp. | reverse complement strand
GCCAGTTGGACGCAGAACAACGCGGGCTGGTAAGGCTCGCCGTAACCGCGGCGTGCGATGCCGAGACGGATCACGCCGGCTGACGCGGTAAGCGTCAGCAGCGTGGCTTGCAACAGTTCAGGCACCGGATCTATGCCAGCTGGGCAAAGGCGCGTTCGGCGGCGTCAAGGGTGATCTTCAGCTCGGTTTCGCCATGGGCGATGGAGGTGAAGCCCGCCTCGAATGCACTCGGCGCCAGGTACACCCCGCCATCCAGCATCAGATGGAAGAAGCGCTTGAAGCGTTCGGCGTCGCTGGCCATCACGTCGGCGAAGGTGACGATGTCGTCGGCCCCGCTGAAATACAGGCCGAACATGCCGCCGACCTGGGTGGTGACGAACGGAATGCCTGCGGCCTCGGCGCGTTCCTTCAGGCTGGCCAGCATGCGTGTGGTGTAGTCGGTGAGCTCGGCATGGAAGCCGGGGCGGCTGATCAGCTTCAGCGTGGTCAGGCCTGCGGCCATCGCCAGCGGGTTACCCGACAGGGTGCCGGCCTGGTAGACCGGGCCGAGCGGCGCGACGCATTCCATGATGGCGCGCTTGCCGCCGAAGCAGCCGACCGGCATGCCGCCGCCGATGATCTTGCCGAAGGTGGACAGGTCCGGCGTGACGCCGAAATGCGCCTGGGCACCGCCGAGGGCGACGCGGAAACCGGTCATCACCTCGTCGAAGATCAGCACCACGCCGTGCTTGTCGCACAGGCTGCGCAGGCCTTCGAGGAAGCCCGGCGCCGGCGGCACGCAGTTCATGTTGCCGGCCACCGGCTCGACGATGATGCAGGCGACCTGCTCGCCTTTTTCGGCCAGTGTGGCCTCGACTTCGGCCAGGTCGTTGTAGGCCAGAGTCAGAGTGTGCTTGGCGAAATCCGCCGGTACGCCGGCCGAGCTGGGCACGCCCTGGGTCAGGGCGCCGGAACCGGCCTTGACCAGCAGGCTGTCGGAGTGGCCGTGGTAGCAACCTTCGAACTTGATGATGGCGTCGCGACCGGTATAGCCGCGTGCGATGCGGATCGCGCTCATGGTTGCTTCGGTGCCGGAGCTGACCATGCGCACCATTTCCATCGACGGCACCAGGCTGCAGACCAACTCGGCCATCTGGGTTTCCATGGCTGTCGGCGCGCCATAAGACAGGCCGTGGTCGAGCTGGCGGCGCACCGCGTCGAGCACGTCCGGGTGGCTGTGGCCGAGGATCATCGGACCCCAGGAACCGACATAGTCGACATAGCGCTTGTCGTCCTCGTCGGTGACGTAGGCGCCCTCGGCGTGCTTGAGGAACAGTGGTGTGCCGCCGACGCTGCGGAAGGCGCGCACCGGTGAGTTGACGCCGCCGGGGATATGAGTCTGGGCGCTGGCGAAAAGTATTTCGGAACGGGACATGCTGAACCTCTCGAAAAGAAGATGGGCGGGTCGTCGATGACCCGCCGATGAAATCAGGGGGTTGCGAACAGCCGGCTGAAGGCTTGTGCGCGTTGTTCGACCTCGGTGGCCGAGTTGGCTGCGAACAGCGCGTGAATCACTGCGATCAGGTCGGCGCCCTGGGCGATCAGTTGTGGCGCCGTGTCTAGGGTGATGCCGCCGATGGCGACGATGGGCTGTTGAAAGCGGGCACGGGCCTGTTGCAGCAAGGCACAGTCGGCGGCTGGAGCGCCGGGTTTGGTATTGGAATTGAAGAAACGACCGAAGGCGATGTAGCTGGCGCCTTCGACGATAGCCTGCTCGGCCAGGGCCAGCTGCGCATGGCAGGTGGCGCCGATGATTGTCTGGGAACCGAGGCGTTCGCGAGCGATGGCCAGTGAGCCATCTTCCTGACCCAGATGCAGGCCAACACCCAGGCGCGCGGCCAACTCCAGATCATCGTTGATGAGCAGCGCTGTGCCGTATTGCGCACAGAGCTCAGCCAAGGCCTCGGCCTCACGCTGGCGCCGCGATTCGTCGCTGGACTTGTCACGGTACTGCAACAGCCGCACGCCACCGCGCAGCGCGGCTTCGACGTAGGGCAGCAGACGCCCCTCGGCAAGCAGCTGGCTGTCGGTGATCGCGTAGAGCCCGCGCAGCGGAGAGGTTTCGTTCATGCGCTGTGCCTCGCTCACAGTTCCAGCGGCAGACGGCGCGGGATGTATTGGCCGTGGCCCGGGGCTTCGGCGTCGCGCAGGGTGCGCCAGGTGTAGTCGAGGGCGGACTCGACCGCGCTGGTCAGATTCTCGCCCAGGGCCAGGCGACCGGCGAGGGTGCTGGCCAGGGTGCAGCCCGAGCCGTGATAGCTGCCCGGCAATCGCTGGCAGGTGAAGGTGTGCAGGCTACCGTCGCGAGCGTACAGCCGGTTGTGAACTTCGGTTTCGTCGCCATGGCCGCCGGTGATCAGCAGATGACCTATGTAGGGGAGCAGCTTTTCGGCACACTGGTCTGCCGTGCCGTTGGGTAGCTCGGCCAGAATCTGCGCTTCGGGCAGGTTCGGTGTGGCGATGGTGGCGACCGGGAACAGCCGCTCGCGCATGGCGTAGCCGACTTCGTCGCGGCCCAGCGCGCCGCCGCCGCCGGCACGCAATACCGGGTCGCAGACCAGCGGTACGCCGGGCAGCTTGCTCATGATGTCGAGCACGGTGTCGACCATCTCGACGGAGCCGAGCATGCCCAGCTTGACGGCAGCGACCGGCAGGTCGGCGATCACCGCGTTGGCCTGGGCCATGACCCAGTCGCGGTCGAGTACGCGGAAATCGGAAACATCGACGGTGTCCTGCACGGTCAGCGCAGTAACGGTCGGGGCGGCGTGACAGCCTTGGGCGAGCAGGGCTTCGATGTCCGCCTGCAGACCGGCACCACCACTGGGATCGTGGCCGGAAAGACAGAGGACGACGGGACGGGAAGTTGGCGTTTTCATGGCGTGCGAGCTTAGCACTAAACGACGGGAAGACGATAAGAAGCGCCGGGGGCTGGAAAGCTGGACACAAGGGCGTTTCCGAGTTGGATAACGCCTAAGAGGCGCGCTTTGATTTGGCCGATACCGCGCTTTTTTACGGCCATGGTCCATGCTTCACTGGGTCGCACCCCTGAGCCATGGAGCAATCGCCATGCAGACGCATCTTCTTGCTGAAACCCATGAAGTCACCAACCAGGTGCCTCCACTCGAAGGCGCCAACCTCTACCGGCTCGACGTACCGTTGCAGGAGTGGGTCCTGCGTTATCAGGGTAGCTGGGCCGAAGCGCGCCTGGATGCCTACGGCGCGCTTGCGGGCGGGCCGCTGATGACGGCGGGTTTTCTCGCCAACGAGAACAGGCCGTTGTTCCGCAGCCATGACCGCTACGGCCATCGCGTCGATCAGGTGGATTTTCATCCGGCCTATCACCAGTTGATGCAGGCCGCCATCGAGCACGGCATTCCCTCGTTGCCCTGGACCGATCCTCGACCAGGCGCTCATGTGGCCCGCGCAGGCCTGATGTACCTGCACAACCAGGCTGAAGCGGGCAGCAGCTGTCCACTCACCATGACCTTCGCCAGCGTCCCTGCCCTGAGGTTGCAGCCGGATGTCGCCGCGAATTGGCTGCCCAAGGTGCTGGCGACCGAATACGACCCGCGCAACGTGCCGGTTGGTGACAAGCGCGGCGCCACCATCGGCATGGCCATGACCGAAAAGCAGGGCGGCACCGATGTGCGCGCCAATACTACTCGGGCCTGGCCGGTCGGTGCCGGCGGGCCGGGCCAGCCGTACGAGCTGGTCGGGCACAAGTGGTTCTGCTCGGCACCCATGTGCGATGCCTTCCTGACCTTGGCGCAGACCGACAAGGGGCTGTCCTGTTTCCTGCTGCCGCGCCATCGCCCGGATGGCACGCGCAACGCCTTCTACATCCAGCGGTTGAAGAACAAGCTGGGCAACTGGGCCAACGCCTCCAGCGAGGTCGAATACCGTGGTGCACTGGCCTGGCTGATCGGCGAGGAGGGGCGAGGTGTGGCGACTATCATCGAAATGGTCGCCATGACCCGCTTCGACTGCATGATTGGCTCCAGCTCGCTGATGCGCCAGGCGCTGACCCAGGCCCAGCACCATTGCGCGCACCGTCAGGTCGGCGGGCGACCGCTGATCGAGCAGCCGCTGATGCAGAACGTGCTGGCCGACCTCGCACTGGAAAGCGAAGCGGCTTTGGCACTGACATTGCGCATGGGCCGTGCGCTGGATAATCCAAATGACGAGCAGGAGGCCGGATTCGCTCGCCTGGTCACGGCCGTCGGCAAGTACTGGATCTGCAAGCGCGCGCCGAACATGATCGCCGAAGCGTCCGAGTGCCTGGGCGGCGCCGGTTATGTCGAGGAGACCATACTGCCGCGGCTGTACCGCGAGGCGCCGGTCAATTCCATCTGGGAGGGCTCGGGCAACGTGCAGTGCCTGGACGTGCTGCGTGCCCTGTCGAAGGAGCCCGGCGTGCTCGATGCGCTCTTCGCCGAGCTTGGTGATGGTCACGGTGATCCGCGTCTCGGGAGACATATCGAGGGGCTCAAGGCCGCGTTCCGCGACACTGACGACATCCAGTACCGCGCCCGCCAGCTCACCGAGGATGTGGCGGTCGCGTTGCAGGCCAAGCTGCTGCTCGAAGCGGGCAACGCCGCGGTGTCGGACGCCTTCATCGCCAGCCGGCTGGAAGGGCGCGGGCACGCCTACGGCACCTTGCCGCGAGGACTGGACATCGCCGCGTTGCTGGCTCGCAGCGCGCCTGCCGGGGTATGACTTTCAGGTCGCTGAAACGAAAAAGCCCCAAGCCGGTGAAGGCTCGGGGCTTCGGGGACAGCCTTGCGGCTGACTCGTCGCGTTACAGCAGCATGGTGCGGATGTCTGCCAGCAGCTCCGACAGGCGCTTGGTGAAGCGCGCCGCCGCGGCACCGTTGATCACGCGGTGATCATAGGACAGCGACAGCGGCAGCATCAGCTTGGGCTGGAAGGCCTCGCCGTCCCATACCGGCTGAATGGTTGCCTTGCTGACACCCAGGATCGCCACTTCCGGCGCATTGACGATCGGCGTGAAGCCGGTACCGCCAATATGACCGAGGCTGGAAATGGTGAAGCAGGCACCTTGCATCTCGTCCGCCGACAGCTTCTTGTTGCGCGCTTTCTCGGCCAGCGCCGCCGCTTCGCCCGCCAGTTGCAGCAGGCTCTTCTGATCGACGTTGCGGATGACCGGCACCATCAGGCCGTCCGGCGTGTCCACGGCGAAGCCGAGGTGCACGTACTTCTTGCGGATCAGCGCCTTGCCGCTCGGCGCCAGCGAACTGTTGAAGTCCGGCAGCTCCTTGAGCAGATGCGCGCAGGCCTTGAGCAGCAGCGGCAGTACGGTCAGCTTCACGCCAGCCTTTTCTGCCGCGGCCTTCTGCGCCACGCGGAAGGCTTCCAGTTCGGTGATGTCGGCCGACTCGAACTGGGTCACGTGCGGTACGTTGAGCCAGCTGCGATGCAGGTTGGCGGCACCGACCTGCATCAGGCGGGTCATCGCCACTTCCTCGACTTCACCGAAGCGGCTGAAGTCGACGGTCGGGATCGGCGGGATGCCCGCGCCGCTCGCAGCACCTTCTGCCGGCGCCTGCTTGGCCTTGCCCATCATGCTCTTGACGTAGGCCTGGACGTCTTCCTTGAGAATCCGCCCTTTCGGACCAGTGCCTGAAACGTCCGCGAGATCGACACCGAACTCGCGTGCCGTCATCCGCACCGCAGGGCCCGCGTGGACCTTGGTGCCGGCCTTGCTGGGGCCGCTCGCCGCTGGCGCAGGTGTCGCCGCTGCCTTGGCTTCCGGCACGCCCTGCTTGTTCGGCGCTACGGCCTGCTGCTGCGGAGCGGCTTCCTCGCGCGGCGCCTCGGCCTTCTTCGCCGGGGCGGCGCCCTTCACCTTCAGGGTCAGGATCAGATCGCCGGTCTTGGCTTCGTCTCCGATCTTGATCGACAGGGATTCCACCACGCCCGCCTTGGGCGCAGGAATCTCCATGCTGGCCTTGTCCGACTCCAGGGTGATCAGCGACTGGTCCGCCTCGACGCTATCGCCGGCCTTGACCATGACTTCGATAACGTTGGCGGCGCCGCTGGAGCCGATGTCCGGGATGCGGACCTCTTCCACGGATTCACCGGCCGGCTCTTCGACAGTTGGCGCAGCGGCGGCTTCCGGTTGCTGTGCCTTGGGCTTTTCCGCCGGTGCGCTGGCGGCGCTCGCGGGCTTGCTGGACGCAGCGCCCTTGAGGATCAGGATCAGATCGCCGGTGCCGACTTCGTCGCCTACCTTGACCGAAATGCTCTCGACAACGCCTGCCGCCGGAGAGGGAATCTCCATGCTGGCCTTGTCGGACTCGAGCGTGATCAGCGTCTGCTCGGCGTCGATGGTGTCGCCGGGCTTGACCGAGACTTCGATCACGCTGGCTTTGCCCGAAGAGCCGATGTCCGGCACCTTGATTTCCTGGGACTCGCCTTCGGCCGAAGTTGAAGGGTTCTCGTCACCCGCCGGCGTTGATGCTGCTGTCTCGTCGGCGGCGCCTTCGCTGGCGGCAGGCTGGGCAGCTTCGTTCGCCGGAGCTGCGGCTTCTTCACCACCTTCGACTTCCAGCTCCAGCAGCTCGTCGCCTTCCTTCAGCTTGTCGCCCATCTTGACCTTCAGGCTCTTCACCACGCCGCTTTTGGGCGCAGGGATTTCCATGCTGGCCTTGTCGGACTCGAGCGTCAGGATGCTCTGATCGGCTTCGATGCGGTCGCCGACCTTGACGAACAATTCGATTACTTCACCCTCACCGCTGCCGATGTCGGGTACGCGTATGGTTTCACTCACAATAGATTCTCCTTTGCGCACGCAGCATCAGCAATCCAGCGGATTGCGCTTCTCGGGGTCGATACCGAACTCGGTGATGGCCTTGGCCACGACCTTGCGTTCGATTGCGCCGCGATCGGCAAGTGCCTGCAGCGCGGCGACAGCCACCCAGCGGCGGTCGACTTCGAAGAAGTCGCGCAGCTTGGCGCGCGAGTCGCTGCGGCCGAAGCCGTCGGTGCCCAGCACCTGGTATTCGCGGGATGGAACCCACTGGCGAATCTGGTCGGCGAACAGCTTCATGTAGTCGGTGGAGGCGATCACCGGGCCTTCGCGGCCTTCCAGACACTGCTGGACGTAGCTCTTGCGTGGCTCCTCGGTTGGGTGCAGACGGTTCCAGCGATCGACCGCCAGGCCGTCGCGGCGCAGCTCGTTGAAGCTGGTCACGCTCCAGACGTCGGCGCCCACGCCCATCTTGGCGAGGATGTCCACCGCGGCGCGCACTTCACGCAGGATGGTGCCGCTGCCCAGCAACTGCACGCGATGCTTGAAGTCGCCCTTGGCTTCCTCGAGCAGGTACATGCCTTTGATGATGCCGTCCTCAACACCCTGCGGCATGGCCGGCTGCTGGTAGTTCTCGTTCATCACGGTGATGTAGTAGTAGACGCTCTTCTGCTGCTCCATCATCTCGTGCATGCCGTGATGCATGATCACCGCCAGCTCGTAGCCGTAGGTAGGGTCATAGCTGCGGCAGTTGGGGATGGTGCTGGCGAGGATGTGGCTGTGGCCGTCCTCGTGCTGCAGGCCTTCGCCGTTCAGCGTGGTGCGTCCGGAGGTGCCGCCCAGCAGGAAGCCACGGGTCTGGGCATCGCCCGCCGCCCAGGCCAGGTCGCCGATACGTTGGAAGCCGAACATCGAATAGAAGATGTAGACCGGCAGCATCGGCTGGTTGTAGTTGCTGTAGGCGGTACCGGCGGCGATGAACGAGGAGAAGGCGCCGGCTTCGTTCAGACCTTCCTGCAGAATCTGGCCGTTCTTCTCTTCGCGGTAGTACATCACCTGGTCGCGGTCGACCGGCTCGTACAGCTGCCCCACGGGGGAGTAGATGCCGAGCTGGCGCAACATGCCTTCCATGCCGAAGGTTCGGGCTTCGTCGGCAAGGATCGGAACGATACGCTTGCCCAGATCCTTGTCCTTGATCAGCTGCGACAGGATGCGGCCGAAAGCCATGGTGGTGGAGATTTCGCGATCGCCGGAGCCGTCGAGCACGGCTTTCAGGGTTTCCAGCGGGGGCGTCGGAATGCTGAAGCTCTTGGCGCGACGCTGCGGCAGGTGACCGCCGAGTTTTTCGCGACACTTGCGCAGGTAGCGCATTTCCGCGCTGTCTTCGGCCGGGCGATAGAACGGCAGTTCTTCGAGCTGCGAGTCGTTGACCGGAATGTCGAAGCGGTCGCGGAACATCTTTAGGCTGTCGATATCGACCTTCTTGGTGTTGTGGGCGATGTTCTTCGCCTCACCGGCACCGGTGCCGTAGCCCTTGATGGTCTTGGCCAGGATGACCGTCGGCTGGCCCTTGTGGTTGACCGCCTGGTGGTAGGCCGCATAGACCTTGTAGGGATCGTGGCCGCCGCGGTTGAGCTTCCAGACTTCCTCGTCGGACATCTTCTCGACGCGCTTGAGCAGCTCGGGGTCGGCACCGAAGAAGTGCTTGCGCACGTAGGCGCCGTCCTTTGCCTTGTAGTTCTGGTACTCGCCGTCGATTGCCTCGTCCATGCGGCGCTGCATGCGACCGTCTTCGTCGGCTGCGAACAGCGGGTCCCACAGGCGGCCCCAGACCACCTTGTTGACGTTCCAGTTGGCGCCTTTGAACACGCCTTCCAGTTCCTGAATGATCTTGCTGTTGCCGCGCACCGGGCCGTCCAGACGCTGCAGGTTGCAGTTGATGACGAACACCAGGTTGTCGAGGTTCTCGCGACCGGCCAGGGAAATCGCGCCGAGGGTTTCCGGCTCGTCGCACTCGCCGTCGCCGATGAAGCACCAGACGCGTTGTTTGCCGGCGGGAATGAAACCGCGGTTTTCCAGGTACTTCATGAAGCGCGCCTGGTAGATCGCAGTGATCGGACCCAGGCCCATGGAAACGGTGGGGAACTGCCAGAAGTCCGGCATCAGGTGCGGGTGCGGGTAGCTCGACAGCCCGTGGCCATCGACTTCCTGGCGGAAGTTCAGCATCTGATCTTCGGTCAGGCGGCCTTCGAGGAAGGCGCGGGCGTAGATGCCGGGAGAGGCATGGCCCTGGTAGTAGATCAGGTCGCCGCCGTGTTCTTCGGTCGGGGCCTGGAAAATGTAGTTGAAGCCGATGTCGTACAGGGTCGCGCTGGAGGCGAAGGTGGAGATGTGTCCACCCAGGTCAGGGTCCTTCAGGTTCGCGCGCATCACCATCGCCAGGGCGTTCCAGCGGACCAGGGAGCGAATGCGGCGCTCCATGAACAGGTCGCCGGGCATCTTCGCTTCGCGGGTAACGGGGATGGTGTTGCGGTAGGGCGTGGTGATGCCGTAGGGCAGGGGTGTGCCGCTACGGGTGGCCAGTTCACCCATCCGGGTCATCAGGTAGTGGGCACGGTCTTCACCTTCGCGATCGAGTACTGACTCGAGGGCGTCCAGCCATTCCTGGGTTTCGACGGGATCGAGATCTTGCATGGCTTGCTCCAGGGCGGAAAGGCTTCCAGAATCGGTTGCCTGCTTCGCTACCGGCTTTGTGAGCCGGTGCGTATGTTCTTGGATGTTTTGTTACCGGGGGTAGGTCCGGGCTTCTGTAGTTTTACTACAAAACCGTTTCCGAATCAGCCCCGCCGAGTATTCTTTCGTAGTAAAACTACAGCGTCAGCGTCTGAATCAGGCTGTCATTGCTCACCGCCAAGGCTCTGGGCCGGGCGATGTCGCTGTTGCGACAGCCGTTTTCGGCGCTTGAGGAACTTATCATGAGTCTGCCATCGCTGGTTGCAATGCCGACGCCGCTTCTGCCTTTGGTCCGTCGTGCCGAAGAGATGTTCCTCAGCGCGTTGCGCGATCTGTCGGGGCAGGCGCTCGAACGCTTCGACACCTGGCCGGCCGAGCGCCGTGAAGCCTTTGGCCGAGTCTGCGCGGCCAGCAACTTCGTGATCGAACAGGTTAGTCGAGATCCTGAAATGCTGCTGGGGCTGGCCGAGGCGGGGCTGCTGGAACGCCCGCTGAACCTCGGCGAGATGCGTTCGTTGCTGGATAGCGAGCTGGCCGGCTGCGACGACGAGCCGCGGCTGCAGCGTACCCTGCGGCGTTTTCGCAACCGCCAGCAAGTGCGGATCATCTGGCGCGACCTGACACGCCAAGCGGGCCTCGCGGAAACCTGCGGCGATCTGTCCGACCTGGCTGATACCTGTGTCGACCTTGCCTACCAGTGGTTGTACGCGCGCCATTGCGAGCAGCATGGGGTGCCCATCGGTGCCCGGAGCGGCAAGCCGCAGCACCTGGTGATCCTCGGTATGGGCAAGCTCGGTGGCCACGAGCTGAACCTGTCCTCGGACATCGACCTGATCTTCGGCTACCCGGAAAGCGGCGAAACCCAGGGCGAGAAGCGCTCGCTGGACAATCATCAGTTCTTCCTGCGGCTTGGCCAGCGCCTGATCAAGGTGCTCGATGCGCCCACCGTCGATGGCTTCGTGTTCCGCGTCGACATGCGCTTGCGTCCCTATGGCTCGTCGGGCGCGCTGGTGCTCAGCTTCAATGCGCTGGAACAGTACTACCAGACCCAGGGGCGCGACTGGGAGCGCTACGCGATGATCAAGGCGCGGGTGATCGGCGGCGATCAGAAAGCCGGCCGGGAACTGCTCAATATGCTGCGACCCTTCGTCTACCGGCGTTATCTGGATTTCTCCGCGATCGAGGCGCTGCGCGGCATGAAGCAGTTGATCCAGCAGGAGGTCCGGCGCAAGGGTATGGCCGACAACATCAAGCTGGGTGCCGGTGGCATTCGTGAAGTGGAGTTCATTGGTCAGGCGTTCCAGCTGATTCACGGCGGGCGCGATCTGAGCCTGCAACTGCGCTCGCTGGCGCAGCTGCTGACGACCCTGGACGGGCAGGGCTACCTGCCTTCGGCCGTGGTCAAGGAACTGCGTGAGGGCTATGAATTTCTGCGCTACACCGAGCATGCGCTGCAGGCCATCGACGACCGGCAGACGCAGATGCTTCCCGACAACGCGATCGATCGCGTGCGGGTTGCCTTCATGCTGGGTTTTGACAGCTGGGACGAGTTTCACGCGCGCCTGCTGTTTTGGCGAGAGCGCATCGACTGGCATTTCCGCCAGGTGATCGCCGATCCCGACGAGGACGAGCTGAGCGAGGGTGAAGAGCTGGTCGGCGGTGAGTGGTTACCGTTGTGGGAACAGGACTGGGACGAGGAATTCGCTTGCCGACAGCTGACCGAAGCGGGATTTCGTGACGGCCATGCGGCGTGCCGTGGGCTGGCGGCGTTGCGTAGCGCGAGCCAGGTGCGGACCATGCAGCGGCTCGGTCGCGAGCGGCTGGATGCCTTCGTACCGCGCCTGCTGGCTCAGGCGGTGGAGCAGGAAGACCCCGATCTGGCGCTGGAGCGAGTGCTGCCATTGATCGAGGCGGTGGCACGGCGCTCGGCCTACCTGGTGCTGCTGACCGAGAACCCCGGTGCCCTGCAGCGGTTGCTGGAGCTCTGCGCCGCCAGCCCCTGGATCGCCGAGCAGATCGCACGCTTCCCGCTGTTGCTCGACGAACTGCTCAACGCCGGTCGCCTGTTCAAGCCGCCGCAGGCGCCGGAGCTGGCGGCCGAGCTCAACGAGCGGCTGGCGCGCATCCCCGAGGACGATCTGGAGCAGCAGATGGAGGCGCTGCGCCATTTCAAACTGGCCCACCGGCTGCGGGTGGCGGCGTCGGAAATAGCCGGCACCCTGCCGCTGATGAAGGTCAGCGATTACCTTACTTGGCTGGCGGAGGCGATTCTCAAGGAAGTGCTGGCGCTGGCCTGGCGGCATACGGTCGCCCGCCACGGCCAGCCGAAACGCAGCGATGGCTCGCCGTGTGATCCGGCGTTCATCATCCTCGGCTATGGCAAGGTTGGCGGCATCGAGCTGGGCCACGGCTCCGACCTGGACCTGGTATTCATCCACGATGGCGATTCCAATGCCGAGACCGACGGCGCCAAGCCGATCGATGGCGCGCAGTTCTTCACTCGTCTCGGTCAGCGCATCATCCATCTGCTCACCACCCAGACCACTTCGGGGCAGCTCTACGAAGTGGACATGCGCCTGCGGCCCTCGGGCGCGTCGGGTTTGCTGGTCAGTTCGCTGAGCGCCTTCGAGCGTTACCAGGCGCAGGAGGCCTGGACCTGGGAGCACCAGGCGCTGGTGCGCGCACGGGTGCTGGTGGGCTGCGCGCAACTGACCGAAGATTTCGAGCGCGTGCGTGCTGAAGTCCTTGGTCGGCAGCGCGATGTGGAGGCCCTGCGCCAGGAGGTCAGCGAGATGCGCGCTAAGATGCGCGACAACCTCGGCACGCGCATTACCCAGGCGGGCATGGCCGACAAGGCGTTCGAGGCGGAGGTGGACTTCAATCTCAAGCACGATGCCGGTGGTATCGTGGATATCGAATTTATGGTGCAATACGCGGCTCTGGCGTGGTCGCACCAGCATCCGCAACTGCTGCGCTATACCGATAACATCCGCATTCTCGATGGGTTGGAGCAGGCCGGGTTGATGACCGGCGATGAGGTTCGGCTGCTGCAGGACGCCTACAAGGCCTACCGTGCCGCGGCCCACCGGCAATCACTGCAAAAATTGCCTGAAGTGGTGAGCGGGGACCGATTTCATGACGAGCGTCGCGCGGTCATGCGCATCTGGCGTGAGCTTGGGCTCCGCTGAGGCTCGTCGGTAACCCAACATATTGAATTTCGAGGTGGCAACAAATGTCGATGGCCGATCGTGATGGCGTGATCTGGTATGACGGCGAACTGGTCGAATGGCGCAACGCGACCACTCATGTGCTGACCCACAGCCTGCACTACGGCATGGGCGTGTTCGAGGGCGTGCGCGCCTACAACACCCCGCAGGGTACGGCGATCTTCCGCCTGCAGGCGCACACCGACCGTCTGTTCGACTCCGCTCACATCATGGGCATGAAGATTCCTTTCACCAAGGAGCAGATCAACGAGGCCACCCGCGCAGCCGTGCGTGAGAACAACCTGGAAAGCGCCTACGTGCGTCCGCTGGTGTTCTACGGATCGGAAGGCATGGGCATCCGCGCCGACAACCTCAAGGTGCACGTCGTCGTTGCGGCCTGGCACTGGGGCGCCTACATGGGCGACGAAGCGCTGGAAAGCGGCATCAAGATCCGCACCAGTTCCTTCACCCGGCACCACGTCAACATCACCATGACGCGCGCCAAGTCCAGCGGCAGCTACGTCAACTCGATGCTGGCGCTGCAGGAAGCGGTATCCGCCGGTGCCGACGAAGCACTGCTGCTCGATCCGGAAGGCTACGTGGCCGAAGGCTCCGGCGAGAACATCTTCATCATCAAGGACGGCGTGATCTACACTCCGGAAGTCACCGCCTGCCTGAACGGCATTACCCGCGGCACCGTGCTGACTCTGGCGCGCGAGCTGGGCATCGAAATCGTCGAGAAGCGCATCACCCGCGACGAGGTCTACATCGCCGACGAGGCCTTCTTCACCGGAACCGCTGCCGAGGTCACGCCGATTCGCGAGCTCGACGGTCGCCAGATCGGCATCGGCCGCCGCGGCCCGGTCACCGAGAAGCTGCAGAAGGCCTACTTCGACCTGGTCACCGGCAAGACCGATGCGCACGCCGAATGGCGGACGTTGGTCAAGTAAGCCGCAAGCGACAAGCTGCAAGCTACAAGTGCCGGTGTGCTTGAACTTGCAGCTTGAGGCTTGCAGCTTGAAGCTGCCCTTATGAATATTCTGATCGTAGGTCCCAGTTGGGTTGGCGACATGGTGATGGCGCAGACGCTGTTCGTCTGCCTGAAGCAGCGCCATCCGGACTGCCAGATTGACGTGCTGGCGCCAGAGTGGAGTCGACCGATTCTCGAACGCATGCCCGAGGTGCGCCAGGCCCTGAGTTTTCCGCTCGGCCATGGGGTGTTGGACCTGGCGACCCGACGCACCGTCGCGCAGGGCCTGCGTGGTCAATACGATCAGGCGATCCTGTTGCCTAATTCGCTGAAGTCTGCCCTGGTGCCGTTCTTCGCCGGCATTCCCAAGCGCACCGGCTGGCGTGGCGAGATGCGCTTCGGCCTGCTCAACGATATGCGCAAGCTCGACAAGCAGCGTTACCCGCTGATGATCGAGCGCTTCATGGCGTTGGCGTTCGAGGCGGATGCCGAACTGCCCAAGCCCTATCCGCAGCCGCGCCTGCAGATCGACGAAGCCAGCCGCGTGGCAGCGCTCGCCAAGTTCGGCCTGGAGCTGGATCGCCCGGTGCTGGCATTGTGTCCAGGTGCCGAATTCGGTGAAGCCAAGCGCTGGCCCTCCGGCCATTACGCGGCCGTGGCCGAGGCGAAGATTCGCGCTGGCTGGCAGGTGTGGCTGTTCGGCTCGAAGAAGGATCATCCGGTGGGCGAGGCGATCCGCGGCGAGCTGATTCCCGGCCTGCAGGAAGAGGCGACCAACCTGTGCGGCGAAACCAGCCTGGCCGAGGCCATCGATCTGATGTCCTGTGCCAGCGCGGTGGTTTCCAACGACTCCGGTCTGATGCACGTGGCTGCTGCGCTCAACCGGCCGCTGGTGGCGGTGTACGGTTCGACGTCGCCGCAGTTCACGCCACCGTTGGCCGAGCAGGTAGAAATCGTCCGCCTGGGGCTCGAATGCAGCCCCTGCTTCGACCGTACCTGCCGTTTCGGCCACTACAATTGCCTGCGCGACCTGCATCCGCAGCCGGTGCTGGATGCGTTGCAACGCCTGGCCGGCGACCCGCTGGCCGACCCGCTGCCGCTGGAGCACTGAGTGCGCGTTCTGTTGATCAAGACCTCGTCGCTGGGCGACGTCGTGCATACCTTGCCGGCACTGACCGATGCGCAGCGGGCGATTCCCGGCATCCAGTTCGACTGGGTGGTCGAGGAAGGCTTCGCCGAGATTCCCGCCTGGCATCCGGCGGTGGCCCAGGTGATTCCGGTGGCCATCCGCCGCTGGCGCAAGAACCTCTGGCCGACCCTGCGCTCCGGTGAATGGCGGCGCTTCAAGGCGCGTCTGCGGGAAACCCGTTACGATTTGGTAATTGACGCCCAGGGTCTGCTGAAAAGCGCTTGGTTGACCCGTTATGTCAAGGCGCCGGTGGCCGGCCTGGACCGTGACTCGGCACGCGAGCCGCTGGCCTCGCGCTTCTATGACCGGCGCTACGCCGTGCTCCGTGACCAGCATGCGCTGGAGCGGGTGCGCCAACTTTTCGCTCAGGCACTGGGCTATGAAGTACCGCAGGGCATTGGCGATTACGGCCTGGATCGCGCCCAGCTGGCCACGCCCGGCGAGGAGCCCTATCTTCTGTTCCTGCATGGGACCACATGGCCGAGCAAGCACTGGCCGGAAGCCTATTGGCGCGAACTGGCCGAACGCATGAGCGCCTTTGGCTGGGCAATCCGCCTGCCGTGGGGCAATGCCGAGGAAAAGGCCCGTGCCGAACGCATCGCCGAGGGCATTGCCGGTGCATCTGTGCTGCCCCGTCTGAATCTCGGGGGTGTGGCCAAGGTGGTCGCCGGTGCCCGTGCCTGCGTGGCGGTGGATACCGGCCTGGGCCATCTGGCGGCGGCGCTGGATGTGCCGAGCATTTCGCTCTATGGCCCGACCCTGCCGGGCCGCGTAGGCGCCTACGGTCGCTCGCAGGTGCACCTGTGCGCCAGCGGTCCGGATGCTGGCAAGGGGGACCGCGCCAAACCCTGCTTCGACGACCTGCTACCCGAGCGCGTCGCCAGTGAACTCAAGGCCCTGTTGCGGTCAGCGGAGACGAACTGATGCAATTGGCCTTTATCCTCTACAAGTATTTTCCCTTCGGCGGCCTGCAGCGTGATTTCATGCGCATCGCCCTGGAGTGCCAGCGCCGCGGCCACCGCATTCGTGTCTACGCGATGATCTGGGAAGGCGAGGTGCCGGACGGCTTCGAGGTGCTGATCGCACCGGTCAAGGCGCTGTTCAACCACACCCGCAATGAGCGCTTCACCGCCTGGGTCGAGCGTGACCTTGCCGTGCGTCCGGTGGATCGCGTGGTGGGCTTCAACAAGATGCCCGGGCTGGATGTCTATTACGCCGCCGATCCCTGCTTCGAGGACAAGGCGCAAACTCTGCGCAATCCGATTTATCGTCGCTGGGGGCGCTACAAGCACTTCGCCGAGTACGAGCGCGCAGTGTTCGCCCCCGACTCGAAGACCGATGTCTTGATGATTTCCGAGGTACAGCAGCCGTTGTTCGTAAAGCATTACGGTACGCCGGCCGCACGCTTTCACCTGCTGCCACCGGGCATCGCCCAGGACCGCCGCGCACCGGCCAATGCCGCTGAAATACGCGCCGAATTCCGTGACGAGTTCGCGCTGAAAGCGGATGAGCTGCTGCTGGTGCAGATCGGCTCGGGCTTCAAGACCAAGGGCGTCGACCGCAGCCTCAAGGCCCTTGCCGCACTGCCGCGCGAGCTGAAGAAGCGTACTCGCCTATATGTTATCGGCCAGGACGACCCCAAGCCCTTTCAGCTGCAGGCCAAGGCGCTGGGCGTGTCGGGCCAGGTGGAGTTTCTCAAGGGGCGCAGCGACATTCCGCGCTTCCTGCTCGGCGCCGACCTGTTGATTCACCCGGCCTACAACGAAAACACCGGCACCGTGCTGCTGGAGGCGCTGGTGTCTGGCTTGCCGGTGCTGGTTACCGATGTCTGCGGTTACGCCCACTACATCGAGGATGCCGACGCTGGGCGCGTGGTGCCGAGCCCGTTCGAGCAGTCCACGTTGGACAGCGCGCTGGCGCAGATGCTTGCCGACGATGAGCAGCGCGCCATCTGGCACCATAATGGCCTGACCTATGCCGATGGCGCCGATCTCTATTCGATGCCGCTGAAGGCTGCGGATGTGATTCTGGCGGAGCGCCCATGAATGCCTTTGTAGGAGCCGGCATCGTGGGGCGGGTTTTAACCCGTCGAATGTGCCAGATGCCCGCACCCCATTGGCGGGTTGCACCTGCCCTACGATTTCGTGGGCAGCGGGTTGGGCGAGAGGAGGCCGCATGCAACTGATTCTCGCTGAGCCTTTCAAAACCCTTTGGTGCGACAAGGACGCCTTCGTCGCAGTCGAGCGCCTCGAAGGTCAGGTCTACCGCGAGCTGGAAGGTCGTCGTACCCTGCGCACCGAGGTCGACGGTCGCGGCTACTTCGTCAAGATTCACCGCGGCATCGGCTGGGGTGAGATCGCCAAGAATCTGCTCACCGCCAAGGCGCCTGTGCTCGGCGCCGGCCAGGAGTGGCGCGCCATCCAGCGCCTGCACGAGGTCGGCGTGCCGACCATGACTGCCGTCGCCTACGGTGAGCGCGGCAGCAACCCGGCGCGACAGCACTCGTTCATCATCACCGAAGAGCTGGCGCCGACCATCAGCCTGGAGGACTTCGCGGCCAACTGGAGCGAGCAGCCACCCGCGCCGACGCTCAAGCGCGCCCTCATCGCTGAAGTGGCGCAGATGGCCGGTACCATGCATCGTGCCGGGGTCAATCACCGGGACTTCTACATCTGTCACTTCCTGCTGCACACCGACAAGCCGGTGAGCGCCGACGATTTCCGCCTGTCGCTGATCGACCTGCACCGCGCTCAGACCCGTGCCGCTACGCCACGCCGCTGGCGCAACAAGGATCTGGCAGGGCTGTATTTCTCTGCGTTGAATATCGGCCTGACCCGTCGCGACAAACTGCGTTTCCTGCGTGGGTACTTCCAGCGGCCGTTGCGGGAGATCCTCGCAGATGAGGCAGCGCTGCTGAGCTGGCTGGAGAGCAAGGCTGAGCGTCTGCAGAGTCGTTATGAGCGTAGATATGCCCCAGGAGTACAAGAGTGAGCGCCTGGAAGGTCGTCGTGGGAGCGAGAGCAGAAGCGGTCGAGGCCTTTGCCGATCTGGGCTCGGTGTTCGCGCTCGAGGGTGAGCCGATCGCGCGCGACCCGCTGTCAGAAGTGATTCGTGTCGAGCTAGGTGGTTTGCGCTATTACGTCAAACGCTACTGGGCCGCCGGGAAGGGGTTGCGCCGCTACTTGGGCCGCCCCAGGGTCAAGGCCGAATGGCAGAATCTCAAGCATTTCGAGCGCTGGGGGATACCCGTGGCGCCGCTGGTGGCATGGGGCATGGAGCGTCGTGCCGGAGCATTTTCGCGTGGAGCACTGATCACACTGGAAGTGCCCAGGACCATGGATATGGCCGCGATCGCCAACCATGCGGACCCGCGTCTGACCGATCGGCGCTGGGTCGATCACATCAGCCGACAGGTGGCGCAGGCGACACGTACGCTGCACGATCATCGCTTTGCCCACAACGATCTGAAGTGGCGGAACCTGTTGGTCAACGATACTGGTGAACTTTTCCTGATCGATTGTCCGTCCGGTGATTTCTGGCGTGGGCCCTTTCTGCGTCGCAGAATCATCAAGGACCTGGCTTGCCTGGACAAAGTGGCCAAATACAGCCTGAGTCGTACCCAGCGGCTACGCTTCTATCTGCAGTACCAGCAGCGTTCGCGCTTGGTGCCGGGCGATCACACCTTTATCGATCAGGTGCTCAAGTATTTCGAGGGCCGCGAATGAGTGAGCATTTTTCCGCGAGTGACAGGGCGCTCCTGCAAGCGCATGGATTGGATAGTTTCGATGCGCTCTGGGCGCTACAGCTCGATTCGGTGGATGCGCCGAACAACGCGCGCGGTGGTTGGAGCAGCGTTTTTCGCCTGGAACTGGGCGAGACGGCCTATTACCTTAAGCGTCAGAGCAATTACCTGGCTCATACCCTGCACCGTCCATTCGGTGAGCCGACGTTCGCCTGCGAGTTCCGTAATATCCAGCGGTACCAGCGCCTGGGAATTCCTACTCTGCAGGCGGCATACTTCGGCCAGCGCCGCGTTGCTGGTGAGCGCCGTGCCATTCTGCTCTCTCGCGCGCTGGACGACTGGCGGGACCTGCACGGTTGGCTGGACGACTGGCGTGAGCTGGATGGGCCAACGCGTGAGGCGCTGCTGCTCGCCTGCGCCGAGCTTGCACGAACTCTGCACCAGGCTGGCCAACGCCATGGCTGCTTCTATCCTAAGCATATTTTTCTACGTCCAGTGGGCGAGCGGTTCGAGGCGTGCCTGATCGATCTGGAGAAGACCCGCCCTTTGCTGCTTGGGCGGCGTGATCGAACCCTCGACCTCGAGGCGCTGATCCGGCGTGCAACGATCTGGAGCGAAGGCGAGGTGCGGCAATTGGTCGAGACCTATCTTGCGCGAAATGCCAGTGAGTTAGCTGTCGATGCCTGGTTGGAAAAAATCGCCGGGCGGCGGCAGCGCAAGGCCGCACGTACATGAACCTGACAGAGCTCGCGCAGGCCGGTCGTTCCCCGGCGCTACCGTTGATACTGGCATTGCCCGCTGGTGAACTGACGGTGCAGCAGTGGCTGCGGGTGCTGCCGTGCCAGCGCTATGTCGGAAAGGCACGCTGGCAAGGCCGCGATGTACTGGCCAAGCTGCTGGTCGGAAGCAAGGCCGGGCGGCACTTCGAGCGTGAGCGGCGTGGTGCCCGATTGCTGGCGGAACAGGGCATGACTACACCAGCGCTACTTGCCGAAGGTTTTGCGGAGGGGCAGGGTGGCTGGCTGTTGTTCGACTACCTGACCGGAGCTGAAAGTCTGGAGCAGGCGTGGCGCGAGGTGGCAGGGCAACCCCTGCTTTCCGATGCGCAGCAGGGCGTGCTGGGCGAGGCGCTTGCCGCTATTGCACGGCTGCATGCCAAGGGGTTGTGGCAGAGCGACCTGCATCTGGACAATCTGCTGCGCCATGAAGGACAACTGCACCTCATCGATGGCGGAGGTGTACAGGCACAGGTGCCGGGGCAACCGCTCGATCGTGACAAGGTGCTGGCGAACCTCGGTGTGTTCTTTGCCCAGCTGCCTGCCAGTCTGGAGCCTCATATCGAGGAATTGCT
Organism: Pseudomonas sp.; assembly: GCA_047973445.1. GTDB lineage: Bacteria > Pseudomonadota > Gammaproteobacteria > Pseudomonadales > Pseudomonadaceae > Stutzerimonas. Next base: position 21,334 of record JBKEBY010000032.1, on the reverse strand, counting down.
CGTGCATTACCTGCTGGTCAATGGCGAGCATGCGCTTCCCCTGGAGGCTTTGCTAAAGGAGATCGCCAGCGTGCGGCGCTGGCGGCTGCGCGACTACCTTGGCAAGCTTGAGCGTGATTGCTCCCTGTTCAGCGCAAGCCGTGGTGCCAGCCAGTTGCGTATCGTTCGTCGCGAGGATGAGCCCGCGCTGCGTGAGCTGCTGGCAGCACCGGATGTAGCTGTCGAAGCGGGACGAGCACTAAAGCTGGGCGGTAGTTCGACAGTGGCGCTAATCGAACAGGCTGGCAGGCGACTGGTGATCAAACGCTACAACATCAAGGGCGTTGGGCACTGGTTACGGCGCTGCTGGCGTCCGAGTCGCGCTTGGCACAGCTGGGTCGAAGGCAATCGCCTGATGTTTTTCGACATCGCCACGCCCCGACCGCTGGCAGTGCTGGAGTTGCGTTGGCTGGGGCTACGCCGACGCAGCTATCTTGTTACCGAGTACGGCGCAGGCGAGGATATTGCTACCCGTTTCCAGCCATATCTCTCCAGTCCGCCGCCCGAAACCGAACTGTTGGCACTTGATCAGTTGTTCGCCGCATTGCTGCGCGAGCGAATCAGCCATGGCGACATGAAGGGTTCCAATCTGTTGTGGGAGCAGGGCCGCTGGTCACTTATCGACCTTGATGCCGTTCAGCAGCACGGCAGCGATGCCAGCTTCGCCCGTGCTTACGCCAAGGATCGTGCGAGGTTCCTGCGCAACTGGCCGGTCGATTCGGCGCTACATCGCCTACTGGACGAGCGTCTGCCACGACTCTGACCTGCTCGTTCCGTGTGTCGTTCGAAGTCTGCGCGAGGTTTCGCGCTTTGTCGTGTACTTCCTCGGCAGTCGTGTCGGTATAATTCCGCTCTTTGTCAGTGATCGCATACTGCGGTCGTGTTCGATATTTCGTGATAGCTTTACGCTATCACCTGTTCCAGAGGCCTTCCTGTGACATTGACGATTCTCGGTCTTTCCGGCGCCCTCAGTCATGACCCTTCCGCCGCTCTGTACATCGACGGCAAACTGATCGCCGCCGTTGAAGAAGAGCGCTTCGTGCGCGATAAGCATGCCAAGAACCGCATGCCCTACGAGTCGGCCAAGTTCTGCCTGGAGCAGGCCGGCATCAAGCCGTCCGACGTCGACGTGGTGGCGATTCCCTTCGCACCCATCAGCATCTTCGAGAAGGCTCGTTGGCACTACGCCAAGCGCTATTGGTACGCGCCGGATCGTGCGCTGGATGCCATTCTCATGGGCAACCGTCGCTACCACCGCTACAAGAAGCGCATCCAGTGGTGCCTGCAGCAGCTCGGCTTCGACCTGAAGAAGGTCAAGCTGCAGCCGGTCGAGCATCACCTGGCCCACGCCTCCAGTGCCTATCATTGCTCCGGTTTCACCGAGAAGACTGCCATCCTCGGTATCGACGGCAAGGGCGAATACGCCACCACCTTCTTCGGTTGGGGCGAGAACGGCAAGATCCACAAGATCAAGGAATTCTACGACCCGGATTCGTTGGGCGGCCTGTACGGTGCGATCACCGAATACCTCGGCTTCGAGATGCTTGACGGTGAGTTTAAGGTCATGGGCATGGCGCCCTATGGCGAGGCAGCCAAATACGACTTCTCGCGTCTGGCCAAGTTCGAGAATGGCGAGCTGATCATCAACACCGACTACGCCAACGTCATCGGTTTCCGTCGCTACAAGGAAAACGGCAAGGGTTACTACTTCTCGCCCAAGCTGATCGACTGGCTCGGGCCCAAGCGCGAAGGCGATATCGCCGACGATCCGTACATCCATTACGCCGCCGCCATGCAGGCACTGTTCGAGAAGCTGGCGCTGGAGATGATGGATTACTATCTGGGCGACATCATCAAGCAGACCGGCAAGATCGCTTTCGCCGGCGGCTGCGCACTGAACGTCAAGCTCAACCAGAAAATCATCGCCCGGCCCGAGGTTAAGGAGCTTTTCGTTCAGCCCGCTTCCGGCGACGCCGGCACCGCGGTGGGTGCAGCCGCCTACGTCTCCCACCAGCGCGGCGTGCCGGTGGAAAAGATGGAACACGTCTACCTCGGACCTTCATACAGCAACGAAGACGTCATTGCTGCCTGCGCCCGTCATCCGAACAAGCCTGCGTGGCAGAAGATCGACAACGTCCCCGAGCGTATCGCCAAAATCATGGTCGATGGCAATCCGGTCGCCTGGTTCCAAGGGCGTATGGAGTTCGGTCCGCGCGCCCTCGGCGGCCGCTCCATCATCGGCTGCCCGAGCGTGCCGGGCGTGGCCGACCGCATCAACGAGCAGATCAAGTTCCGCGAGCGCTGGAGACCCTTCTGCCCCTCGATGCTCGATACCGTCGCGCCGCAGATGCTCAAGGTCGATCATCCCAGCCCCTTCATGACCTTCACCTTCGAAGTCAACGAAGGTTGGAAAGAGCGTGTCGGCGAAGTTGTCCACGAAGACGGCACCTCCCGCGCCCAGGTGCTCAAGCGCGAATACAACCCGCGCTGGTACGACCTGATGCTGGAGTTGGAAAAGCTGACCGGTAACGGTGTCTCGCTCAACACCTCCCTCAACCGTCGCGGCGAGCCCATGATCTGTTCGCCGACCGATGCGTTGAATATGTTCTATGGATCGGATCTGCAGTATCTGATCATGGAGGATGTGTTGGTGGTGAAAGAAGAGCAGGTATGACGTCCTCTGAAATGCTGATTAGCGTCGTTATTCCGGCTTATAACTATGCACAGACTTTGCCGCGTGCTGTGGAGTCTGTGTTGGCACAACTGAATGAAGCCTTCGCAGAACTGATCGTGATTGATGATGGTTCGAGCGACGACACGCCTCGAGTAATCGAAACTCTACTTGCAAGCTGGCCAGGGCGGTTTCGAGCGCTGCGCAAGGAAAATGGTGGGTTGGCGTCGGTGCGCAATAGAGGTATCCGTGAAGCCAGGGGGGATTATCTGGTCTTTCTCGATGCTGATGACGAGATGGCGTCAGGGGCACTGGAAGCGCTGGTGCAGCACATCGAGCAGCACCCCGAGACACGTATGGTCATCGGTGGTCACGATGCAATCTTGAGCAATGGCAAGCGTCGCTCCTATACCCCTCCAGCTCTGCCGGAATCACGCCTGGACAGACTGCGCGGTTACCTGCTGGACAAGCGATTCGCTTTGTCCAACGGAGCTTGCGCCATGCATCGCGAAGTGTTTTCGCGTGGTGATTATCCCGAGCGGTTTCGTAGTGCGGAAGATATTCCGGTATTCAGTCAAGTATTGGCGCACTACCCATGCACAGTGCTGGCCCAGCCCTTGGCTGTAATTCACAAACATGATGACAGCCTTCGACACCAGTTCAGTCATGCCAAAGCCGGAGGTTTGGCGTTGGTTGATGAGGTTTTCTCACCGCAACGGCTGGACGAGGAATTTCAAATATTAAAAAAGGAATTTGCCGTGCAGCGATGCCTGTCGTTGTTTCGCAGCGCTTATTTGGCGGGTGATGCTGGCGCCGCCAAGGAGTACTTTCGTACGGCGTTACGGCATGACCGCCGTGTATTGTTGAATGTTTCCTATGCGCGCAAGGCGCTGCGGTTGTGGCTGGGCAGTTAGCAATGACTCGTAAGATCAAGGTTTTACAGCTGCAGAATCGCTATAACGTCAATGCATCGGATCTTGCCGAACAGGTAATTCAAGGGTTACCGACGCAAACCTACGAAGTGACGACCGTATTTCTGCGTGGCCGACCAAAGCCTGGCGAACCTGAAAGCCAGGCGGCATGCTCGGTGTATTTCGACTTGAGCAGCGCTTCGACCAAGGGCCTGCGCCTCAAAGCACTTTGGCTGCTGTACAGGCATTGTCGTGCTCAGGGCTACGATGCGGTCATTGCCCATCGTTTCAAGCCTATCAATATGATGATGCTGCTGAATCTCTTCCTGCGCATACCAGCCTGTGTCGGGGTCTTGCATGGCCTTGGCGAGTATGATCGCCCTTATCGCCGCTGGGAAAGTCGCGCCTTGATCAGTAAGGCTTGGCGAATGGTGGGAGTTTCCCGCGCTGTTTGCGATGACCTGATCAATAGCGGTGCGGGCTTCAAGCCTTACAACGTCCGGCAGATCAACAACGCTATCGATATTTCTCGCGCTGAACGCTTGCAGCATCCCAAGCCCCAGGCGCGGCAACTACTGGGCTTACCCGAAGATGCGTTTGTGATTGGTACCATCGGACGCTTGGTTCCGGTCAAAGGGCATATTCAGTTGCTGGAGGCGTTCAGCGAGATAAAGGATGATTATCCTCAAGCGCTACTGGCCATTATTGGTGAAGGGCGCTCACGCCAGGAAATGGAGGCGATAATCCAGGCTCGCCAGCTGGGCGGGCGGGTACGTTTGTTGGGGGCAAAGGATGATGCTCTGCAATATGTCAGGGCCTATGATGTTTTCGTGATGTCTTCCGTCAGTGAAGGCTTGCCTCTGGCACTGCTTGAGGGAATGAGTGCCCGCTTGCCGGTTGTCGGCTCGAATATTGACAGCATGCGAACGATTCTGGAGGACAGTGGCGGGCGTACTTACCCTGCGGGCCAGCCGATGATATTGGCGGAGCGGCTGCGGGAGATTGTTTCGCTGACACCCCAAGAGCGCGCAGAAGAGGGGCAGCGAGCATACGAGTATCTTTGCCGGGCGCATGCTATTGAAGATTTTCGCAAGCAGTACCGAGATCTGCTCGAAGAAATGCTGAGTAATGGAAAACGGAACCATGAGTGATCTCGATCTCCCACTCGTAACGGTGATTATCGCCTCGTACAACCATGGGCCTTACATCGAAGAGAGCATTCTGAGCGTTCTGCAGCAAACCTATCCAAATATTGAGCTTTTGGTCGTGGATGATGGCTCGAAGGATGACAGCGTCGAGCGTATTCAGCGGCTACAGGAGAGGTACGAGTTTGATTTTCGTACTCAGCCCAATCAAGGCCTTGCCCGCACACTGAATGACTGTATTGCTAGAGCTCAAGGAAATCTGATTGCGCCACTTGGCTCGGATGATGTGATGTTGCCGGAGCGCATCGCCACTCAGGTAGCTTATATCCAGGACAAGCCAGAGGTAGGGATCTGCGCGGGAAACATCCAAACGATCGATGCCCAAGGCAATATCATTCAAAGACGCTGCCGAGTCAGAGGGTTTCGTCGGTTGGACTTCAATGCGATGTTCAACGCAACGGATGCCGGGCCTCCTGCTCCAACATTACTATTCCGGCGCGAAGCGCTGGAAGCTGTGGGAGGCTTTGATCCGGAGATACGTCTGGAGGATTTGCAGGTCGAGCTGAAAATTGCCCATGCAGGCTTCTTTATCGATGTGTTGAGTGACGTTTTGGCGAAATACCGAGTCCATGGTGCCAACACATACAAGAATCGGCGCTTCATGGTGGAGCAGGTGATGGCAACTTACGCCTGTTTTAGAGACCATCCTGACTACCCGAATGCATGTGCCAAGTTTCTGAATTCCATGCTGATTAAGTGTGCCAATGACGATAAGGCGCTAGCGCGGGAATTGCTACGGAGATTACCGCTGCGCTACTGGGATATGAAAACTCTGCGTGGGTTAGGGCGTTTGTTTCTCAGTTGATCGCAAGGCTGCGTATGCGGAAAGCGCGCCCACATCGTTAGAGCAAAGCAAAGATGAAACTTCTCTGATCTCGGTTTCGGGCCAGTTCCACCAACTGGTTTCGAGTAGCACTTGGCGCTGCTCTTCCGAAAAGCGCCACCGAATATGGCGGGCGGGGCTTCCTGCAACTACTGAATAAGGCTCGACGTCTCGGGTCACGATGCTTCCACTGGCCACGACAGCACCGTTTCCAATAGTTACGCCGGAAAGAATGGTGCAGCCAGAGCAGAGCCAGACGTCGTTACCTATTTTTACATCGCCTTTTGTGCCGTTGTAATTCGTTATGCCGGCTGCCTCCTCAATGAACGCCGGAAAGGGAAACGTGCTGATCCAGTCGGTTCGATGCAGGCCTCCGAGGAATATCTTTACATTGTCGGCGATAGAGCAATAGGCCCCTATGTGCAGGGTTGATCCTTCGTTCCAGTCATGAACTTCCGGCATTCCATAAGTACCGTTACCTATTGAGTAACTAGGGTAGCGCTGGCGGAATTTTTCTTGGGCTCTTTGTAGTTTGGGTGGCTTTTGTGCTTTTCTTTTGAAGGGCGGCTAAGTATCTTCATTGGGTGCCGCCATCAATTGTACGAAGTCGCTGCTCCAGCTTCCCGGCGGCTGGTTGGCCGCATTGGTCGGCATAGCCTGAAGTCAGGGCGGAAATATGTTGCACCGTCAGCCAATGGCTGTCCTCGCTATAACGCAGCATGTGCGTGAGGTTGCGGCGACGTTTCCAAGGGGATAATGCGTGCTGAGCAATCGTCATGTCGGCAACATCGATCAGGGCCATTCTTCCGTTCGGCTGCATCAGCACATTGCCCAAGTGAAGTGAGCGAAAGTAAACACCTGATTGATGGAGCTGGCCGAGAAAGGTGCCAAATTGGCGAATGTCCTCTTCGCGCTCCTCATCTCCCAAGCCTCGCCAGCGATTACGCAACGTATCGCCAGGAAGTGGCCGGTAAATTATGCCGTCCAGTTTGGCTGCGGGTATTCGGATGAAGCAATCAATTAGAGGGGCTGCAACGCCAAGCGATTGCAGCTGTTTGGCGTTGTCGGCGAAGCGGCGCGAAGGTGGAGACCAAAGTGCTGAAGAGATCATGCGCTTGCGTCGAAACAGCTTCAGGTAATTGCCGTCCGCCAGTTCTGCGACCTTCACGCCGTGACCATCTTCTTCAATGATGCGGGCAGTTTGTAACAGTTCATTGAGCTGGTCTCTGCTCAAGGTTCTGCTCCGTGGAGCTTCCTGCCGCAAGCTTATGGAAATTGCAGCGATCAATGAGAGAGGTATCCAGATGAGAAACCAGTTCTCATTGGGACGTGAAAGAAAGTTGCTTCCTTCGGTAAGTCCCGCAGCCAGGCCATAAGCTACCAAGGCTGAAGCCAGCTGGAGACTGGCATGATGTTGCTGAGAAAGGCAGCGAAAGAATGCTAACAAGTACATCAGTAGCCAAAGAACGAGCCCTACTATTCCCAGCTCCAGAAGTACTGCTAACTGAACGTTGTGTGGGTCCGTAAGAGTAAATCCGAGTTCGGCTATATCGAAGCTGAATTCTGCACCATAGCCATGGCCAATCCAAAAATGGTCGGAGGCCTGCCGTATGGCGTCGCTCCATAATTCAGGGCGGAAGGAAAGCCCTCTCTGGAGCAGCACTTCCGGCATCAGCACAATCCCTGCAATCACGGTGGTGATTACTGCTGCCACCAGATACAGCGCACGCCGTCCGGCCAGCGCTACCATCCAGAAACTCGTCAATGCCATCGCCATCAGGGGAGTACGCGAGCCGGTTGCCAGCACGGCCGCCAGTAGCGGAATCGTGAAAATGATTGAAAGCCAGGATGGATAGTCGCGATCCGTTAACCAAACCGCCACCCAGTAGGTACAGAAGAAACCAAACACATGGGAAGAGAGAAGAGGGTTGGATAGGGCGCCTGTGCCGATCATGCGGTCTTGCCCTGGTCCGCTCAGGAACATGGCTAGACCGACCAAGGCTGCAAGCGAGGCCAGCATCGCAGCAACGCGTAGTGCCCCAAGGAGGTGGTCTCGATTCTTCAGCGCTATGATCGCGCAGGCGGCGAACATCATGAATACGTAAATCGGGCGCTTCGCAAGCCCGCCTGGATCGTCTTCGCTGCTAGTCCAGGAGAGACTCAGTAACAGCCAGGCTGCCAGAGCCAGAAAAGCCAGTATTACTGGTTCGCGAAGCACAGTCAGCCAGTAGCGTGGACGGACGATGAGGGCTATTAGCGCGGGTGCTGCCATCAATCCATAGTAGAACTTGGTGTACGAACTAGTATCGTCCAGCCAGAACAAGCCAGTCAGAAGTGCAACGTAACCAACGATTAGCCAGCGGCGAGCAATGAACTCGTCTAGAGAGTGTGCAGAAGGAAGTAGTCTCGTCACAGTGAAAGTCATTCGGCTATTGCTACGGAGCCGGCATGGTAAAGCAATAGCGTGAGGAGAGGCAGCTACAGCTGTATGGTAATCTCTCTCGCCTTTTTCAAACGTTGATGCGTGGACGCATGCCAGATCATCAATCCAGCGCTAGCCAGTCTTCCAGCCTGAAGATTTACCTTCGCCTGCTCAGCTACGTAAAGCCCTACGTCGCTCTTTTCATGCTGAGTATTCTCGGCTTCCTGATCTTTGCCTCCACCCAGCCGATGCTGGGCTACATTCTCAAGTTTTTCGTCGATGGGCTGAACAATCCGGACGCCAGCTTTTTCGCCAAGGTGCCTCATCTGAACGAGCTGGAATGGCTGGCTGAACTGAAGTTGTTGCAGGCGGTGCCGTTGCTGATCGTGCTCATCGCGCTGCTGCAGGGCATTGGCTCGTTTCTCGGAAACTATTTCCTGGCCCGTGTCTCGCTGGGGCTGGTTCACGATCTGCGCGTCGCGCTGTTCAACAACATGCTGACATTGCCCAATCGCTATTTTGACAGCCACAACTCCGGGCATCTGATTTCCCGCATCACCTACAACGTGACAATGGTCACTGGGGCCGCGACCGATGCGATCAAGGTGGTGGTGCGTGAAGGCATGACCGTCATTTTCCTGTTCGGCACGCTGTTGTGGATGAACTGGAAGCTGACGCTGGTGATGGTGGCCATCCTGCCGGTAATCGGCGTGATGGTATCCAGTGCCAGCAAAAAGTTTCGCAAGCAGAGCAAGAAGATCCAGGTGGCGATGGGCGATGTCACCCATGTGGCATCCGAGACTATCCAGGGCTATCGCGTGGTGCGCAGCTTTGGTGGCGAGGCTTACGAGCAGACTCGTTTTTTGACTTCCAGTACGGATAACACGGCCAAGCAGCTGCGCATGGTCAAGACCAATGCCGTCTATACGCCCAGCCTGCAGCTTGTGATCTATACCGCAATGGCGCTGCTGATGTTTCTGGTTCTGCTGTTGCGCGGGGATGCATCTGCAGGTGATCTGGTGGCGTACATCACTCTGGCCGGCCTGCTGCCAAAGCCGATTCGGCAGCTTTCGGAGGTCAGCTCGACGATTCAGAAAGGTGTAGCAGGCGCGGAGAGCATCTTCGAGCAGTTGGACGAGGCTCCTGAAGTGGATGTCGGCACGGTGGAGCGTGACAAGGTCAGCGGGCGACTGGAAGTCCGTGATCTTGGCTTCGTCTATCCGGGTACTGACAAACAGGTGTTGCACGATATCAGTTTCACGGTCGAACCCGGGCAGATGGTGGCGCTGGTCGGTCGTTCGGGTAGCGGCAAGTCGACGCTGGCGAACCTGATTCCTCGTTTCTACCAGCATGATCAAGGGCAGATTCTGCTGAATGGTGTGGAGGTCGCAGACTATAAGTTGCGCAACCTGCGTCGGCATATCGCGCTGGTCACGCAGCAGGTCACGCTCTTCAACGACACTGTTGCCAATAACATCGCGTATGGCGATCTGGCCGGTGCGCCGCTGGAGGATATCCAGCGTGCTGCCCGCGATGCTTATGCTGAAGAGTTCATCCAGCAGATGCCCCAGGGTTACCAGACACAGGTCGGCGAGAATGGCGTGTTGCTCTCCGGCGGTCAGCGTCAGCGTTTGGCGATCGCGCGCGCGCTCTTGAAGAATGCACCAGTGCTGATCCTGGATGAGGCGACTTCGGCCCTGGATACCGAGTCCGAGCGCCATATTCAGGGTGCGCTGGACCATGCCATGACGGGGCGTACCACGCTGGTCATCGCTCATCGCCTGAGCACCATCGAGAAGGCTGACCTGATCCTCGTGATGGAGCAGGGCCGTATCGTCGAGCGTGGCACTCATGCCGAGCTGCTCGCCGCGAACGGAGCCTACGCCGGGCTGCATGCCAAGCAGTTCAAGGATGAAGACGAAGCCTGACCGATGACTGGCTAGGCCGCAGTCTTGAATGAACTGGTCGGCGTCATGCTGGTATGCTTTGCACCGTTTTTTCTTCCTCTCCGGAGCCCCCATGAAGCTGTCCATGCCCCGTTTCGACCAAGCCCCCGTTCTGGTGGTGGGTGATGTGATGCTCGACCGTTACTGGCATGGCGGTACGTCGCGGATTTCGCCCGAGGCGCCGGTGCCGGTGGTCAAGGTCGAACAGATCGAGGACCGTCCCGGTGGTGCTGCCAACGTCGCGCTGAACATTGCGGCGCTGGGCGGACCGGTTGCGCTGGTTGGGGTGACCGGTGAGGATGAGGCGCGGCAGAGCCTGGCCGACAGCCTGGCTGCTGCGGGTGTGCAGGCCCATTTCCAGCGCATCGAGCATCAGCCAACCATCGTCAAACTGCGGGTGATGAGCCGCCATCAGCAACTGCTGCGCATGGATTTCGAAGAACCGTTCGATACCGACCCCGCAGCGCTGCTTGCCGAGGTGGAGGGCCTGCTGGCCGGGGTCAAGGTGCTGGTGCTATCCGATTACGGCAAGGGCGCGCTGAAGAATCATCAGATGCTGATCCAGGCAGCTCGCCGTCGTGGTATTCCGGTGCTGGCTGATCCCAAGGGCAAGGATTTCGAGATCTATCGCGGCGCCTCGTTGATCACGCCGAACCTGGGTGAGTTCGAGGCGATCGTCGGCCAGTGCGCCGATGAGGCTGAACTGGTCTCCCGCGGGGGCGAGCTGATGCGCAAGCTGGAGCTGGGTGCGTTGCTGGTCACCCGCGGTGAGCATGGCATGACGTTGCTGCGTCCCGAGCATGCACCGCTGCACCTGCCGGCGCGCGCGCGCGAGGTCTTCGACGTGACCGGTGCCGGCGATACGGTGATTTCCACGCTGGCCGCAGCACTGGCCGCTGGCGAGGAACTGCCCCAGGCGGTGGCGCTGGCCAACCTGGCTGCCGGAATCGTGGTCGGCAAGCTCGGTACCGCGGCCATCAGCGCACCGGAGTTGCGCCGCGCCGTGCAGCGCGAGGAGGGTTCTGAGCGGGGCGTGATGGGTGTCGAGCAGTTGCTTGCAGTGGTCGAGGACGCTCGGGCGCAGGGCGAGAAGATCGTCTTCACCAACGGCTGCTTCGATATCCTGCATGCCGGTCATGTGACCTATCTGGAGCAGGCCCGCGCGCAGGGCGACCGGCTGATCGTCGCGGTCAACGACGATGCCTCGGTCAGCCGTCTGAAAGGGCCGGGGCGCCCAATCAATTCGGTGGATCGTCGCATGGCGGTGCTGGCCGGGCTCGAGGCGGTGGACTGGGTGCTGTGCTTCACCGAGGACACGCCGGAAAACCTGCTGGCCCAGGTGCGGCCCGATGTACTGGTCAAGGGCGGCGACTACGGCGTCGATCAGGTGGTCGGTGCCGAACTGGTCAAGGCCTATGGCGGTGTGGTGAAGGTGCTGGGGCTGGTGGAGAACAGTTCGACTACCGCCATCGTCGAGAAGATACGCAAGGCGTAGATGGGAGCTGCCGGGGAGGGCTGATACACCAACTCAGCACCCGGCGATGGGTCTTGCCGCCCACCAGTCCTTCCACTGCACGCGCTCCTCACGCACCAGCCAGCCGCTTTGCGGCGCGAAGCTTTCCGATAGCCATAGCCCCCGTGTATTTACCGAGCTGAACTGGCCGTTGCGCAATTGCAGCAGCTGTTCCTGCGGCTGGCCCTCGTGCAGGGGAATCAGGTAGAGATCGGGCTTACTGCGGTCCAGGCGCGCTACCAGCTGGTCGTCTTCGAGACGTTCGTCGACGTGGAACAGGCTGAGCTGACGTACATCTCGGGGCAGTTCCATACGCATGTCGTAGACCAACTGCAGCGAGGCGGTGGGCAAGTGCACATAGGCGCGCGGGCGCTCCATCAGCACCTTGTTGCCGCACTGCACCGGGCGCGCGGCACCCGACTGCGAGGCGAGAGTGAAATGCGTCGCTTCGCGGTAGTGCAAGCTGGCCTGATAGGGCGTCGGTAGCCAGGTGTCGCCAAAGCGCCCGGCGAGCCAGTCTTCGGGTGTTTCCAGCAGGCACTCCTCGGCGATTTCCTGAATCGCGGTGAGTAACGGCAGGTTCAGCTCATGTGCCGGGATATAGCCGGAGATCAGCTTGAGCACCACGTCGCCCCGGTCCAGGCGTCGCTGGCGGACCAGCACCCAGTACTCGCGGCCCTGCCAGCAGAGGGTCAGGCGCACCGAGACGCCGAGGTTGGCCAGCTCGACGGTGAAATGCTCGGCGTCCGGTATTTCCACGGGGCGCCGTCGCTCGATGACTTCGCTGAAGTTCAGGGGTCTGCCGAGGCTCTGATAGCCCAGGCTTTCCTGGCAGGCTTCGACATGCAGAGGCAGCGTCTTGAATGCGGCAGGGCTCTTGCGTAGCAGAACTTTCGGCATTGCTTGCTCCTCGCGGCGGGTCGGCCCTATGGCGGATGGAGAAGCCTAGCTCAACTGCCTGTCAGCACGGCAGCGACCGTTCGCACGTTGTCGGTGAGATGCCGGGGATTTATCGTGCCGACGATGGCGCTGCCGATGCCGGGCTGGCCGAATAGCAGCTCGAAACTGCGTCGCAGCGGATCTTCACCCGGCTTGAGGCAGACGTGACCGCTGGCCAATGCCTTCTTCACCAGAATGCCCTTGCCATGTGCCGCCGCGTAGTCGATCACCGGGCGTTCGGCCTGTTCGTTGAGGTTGTAGGTGACCATGGCGCAATCGCCCTGTCCCAGCGCCAGCAGCCCGCCTTCGACGGTCTTGCCGGAGAATCCGAAGGCGAGAATTTTGCCTTCGCGCTTGAGCTCGGCGAGGGTCTGATAGACGCCACTGTCACGCAGAATCTCCAGGTCGTTGCCGTCCGAATGCACCAGCATCAGCTCGATCCGGTCGGTGTGCAGCCGCCTGAGGCTGCGCTCGACGGAGAACCGTGTGTGTTCCGGGGAAAAATCAAAGCGTGACTGGCCGTTCTCGAACTCTTCGCCGACCTTGCTGACGAGCACCCATTCGTCGCGCTGACCGGCCAGCAGTGGCCCCAGGCGTTCCTCGCTGACGCCATAGGCCGGTGCAGTGTCGATCAGGTTGATGCCCAGGTTGCGGGCCAGCGCCAGCAACTGCCGTGCCTGCTCGTCGTCGGGAATGCTGAAACCGTTGGGGTATTTCACGCCCTGGTCGCGGCCCAGCTTCACCGTGCCCAGGCCCAGCGGGGAAACCATCAGCCCGGTGCTGCCCAGCGGGCGATGCAATTGATGCAAGGAGGTGGTCATGGCAGCAATCCTTCCCAGAAAGGGCCGGTGATGGCTGGCCGTGGCAACGGGGGTAGGGGAGGCTGGTGCTGCGGGCGGATGCCGTCGCGCTTCAGCGCTGCCAGCACGCGATCGGCGAAGTCCGGCGACAGCGCCAGCTTGGTCGGCCAACCGACCAGCAGATGGTCCTTCTCGGCAAGGAAGGCGTTATCCGGGCGGGCCAGGCTGGATTGTGCCGGCTCGGCGCGATCGATGCGCAAGGTTGCCCAGTGCGCAGCAGACAGGTCGATCCAGGGCACCAGCTCGGCCAGCTCCTTCTTCGCCGCGGCAATCTGGCTGGCTTCGTCGCGCGCCACGCCATCGGCTTCTGCCAGGTCGCCGCCCAGATACCAGACCCACTCGCCGTCCGCTGCCGGATGGCTGGTCACGGTAATCCGTGGCTTGGTCCCACCGCCCAGGCAATGGGCGTAGAGCGGTTTCAATGTCGGCGCCTTGACCATGACCATATGCAGCGGGCGGCGCTGCATGGCCGGTTGCTGCAGGTCCAGCGTGGCGAGCAGTTCCGCGGTGCCGCCGCCTGCACTGAAGACGATGCGCTGGGCGCGGATTTCCCGCTCATCGATGCGCAGGCCGACAAGTTCCTCCCCCTCGCGCAATGACTCTATCTGCTGAGCGGCCAGCAGGCTGTCGCCCGCGAGTTCCGCCAGCCGGGCGATCAGGCTCGGCACGTCCAGCACCAGTTCGCTGAGGCGATAGACCTTGCCCTTGAACTTTGGGTGCTGCAGCGCCGGCGGCAGGTCGTTGCCCTTGACCTGACCGACTCGCGAACGCACGGCCTTGCTGGCGAAGAAGCTGGTGAGGTTGCCGGCCAGGGTACCGGGCGACCAGAGATAGTGGGCGTCGGACAACAGTTGCACACCCGAAAGATCCAGTTCGCCGTTGCCCGACAGCGCCTCACGCCAGCGGCGCGGCATATCAGCGATGGCCTCGGATGCGCCGGTCAGCGCTCCTTGCAGGGCGTACTTGGTACCGCCATGGATGATGCCCTGGGACTTCACGCTCTGCCCGCCGCCCAGCGTTCCTTTCTCTACCAGTACCGTCGCGAAACCCTCGCGACGCAGGCGCGCAATGAGCCAGAGGCCGGCGACACCGCCGCCCACGATAAGGACGTCAGTGCTGAGTGATTCGGGCATGGCAGACCTCGCTGGGGAAAACAGGCCGGCAGTATAAACCGGATGGAGCAGTGGCAAGCTTCAAGCCACACGCTCAAGTAAAGCGGCCACATGGCTCCTGTGTTTCTGTAGGACCGAACTTGTTCGGCTGCGCATCGTTGGCCGAATAAATTCGGCACTACGGGTAGCGGTCGTCACGCGTTCAGGTTTGCTTTTCTTGGGCTGTGGTGGAAAAGGTCTGCCGTTACAGACAGTTCTCTGTTTATGAGTCCACCATTCCCATATGCAGCTTTCGAGTAAACTTCGCCACCATGAATCGCACCCTCTATACCCTTCTGTTCCACCTCGGCCTGCCCTTGGTTTTCCTGCGTCTGCTCTGGCGTGCCTGGCGGGCGCCGGCCTATTCGCGGCGCATCGGCGAGCGCTTTGCCATCGGCCTGCCGCCGCTCCGGCCGGGAGGCATTTGGGTGCATGCGGTGTCGGTGGGAGAGAGCATCGCGGCGGCGCCGCTGATTCGCGAACTGATGGCGCGCCACCCTGGATCGCCCATCACCGTCACCTGCATGACCCCAACGGGTTCCGAGCGGATTCAGGCGATGTTCGGTGACTCGGTGCAGCACTGCTACCTGCCTTATGACCTGCCCTGGGCAGCGGCACGCTTCCTCGATCGCGTTCAGCCGAGGCTGGCGGTAGTGATGGAAACCGAACTGTGGCCCAACCACATTCACCAGTGTGCGCGACGTGGCATCCCGGTGGCGCTGGCCAACGCACGGCTGTCCGAGCGCTCGGCGCGCGGTTATGCGCGTTTCGCCCGACTGACTGCGCCGATGCTGGCCGAACTGAACCTGATTGCGGTGCAAACCGCTGCCGAGTCCGAGCGCTTTCGCCAGCTCGGCGCACGGCCCGAGTGCATCGAGGTGACCGGTTCGATCAAGTTCGACCTGACCATCGATCCTGCCTTGCTGGTGCGTGCCAGCGAACTGCGTGCACAGTGGAACGCCGCGCAGCGGCCACTGTGGATCGCCGCGAGCACCCATGCCGGTGAGGACGAGATCATCCTGGCCGCGCACCGGCAATTGCTGGCGCAGCATCCGCAGGCGCTGCTGATCCTGGTGCCACGGCACCCGGAACGCTTCGGCTCGGTGGTCGAGCTGTGCCGCAAGGCGGGGTTCGTCAGCGTTCGGCGCTCCCTGGGCGAGGCCGTTGACGCGCAGACCGAGGTGCTGGTCGGCGACACCATGGGCGAGCTGCTGTTTCTCTATGCCTTGGCGGATATCGCCTTCGTCGGTGGCAGCCTGGTGCCAAATGGTGGTCACAACCTGCTGGAACCGGCGGCCTTGGGCAAGCCCGTGATCAGCGGCCCGTATCTGTTCAATTTCCTCGAAATCGCGGCACAGCTACGCGACGCCGGTGCGTTGAGGGAAGTGGTCGATGCTGGCGAGTTGGCTGAAGCGGTCGATGGCTTTCTAACGGACCCGATACGCGCCGAGCAGAGTCGGACGGCGGGTCTGTCCGTGCTGGCGAACAACCAGGGCGCGCTGCAACGGTTGTTGAGCGGCCTGGAAGCCCTGCTCCAGCGCTAGGGTCTGTTCCCGTTTCGTCGCAAGCCGTGTTGCTGCGCCAAGTGGCGCCAGGCAAGGCGCGGGACGCAGGCAATGGTGAACCCTTGCCAAGTCTCGCAACGCCGCATGGCGCCATTTGCCGCGCAACCCTTCGGGCCGGGCCTGTTTCTGCGCGATGCGGCGTTTCTCGTCGCTTATTTGGAACGACCAAACTGCACTCCTCGTGCCTTGCCTCGCGCAAAAACAGGCTACGGCGCGGCTGCGTACGAAACGGGAACAGACCCTAGAAGCCCGCTTTCCGCGAATCAGGGCAGATGGCCAATCGCTGTCATGCAACTATCACCGAACCTTCATGGAGCTGCCGCGACCACTACCTAGCCTGAGCCTGCAGAACACGTCCGCACACGCGCGGCGATGCTCACTGGAGGCTGACCGATGCACAAGATCGACTCGCGCCCCTCACGTCGTTTGCAGGCCGTGCGCCTGGCAGGCGGGAGCGCCCTTCTCGAAGCACAGACCCTGCGCTTCACCGTATTCAGCGACGAGCTGGAGGCACGCCTGGAGGGCGCCGAAAGCGGTCTGGACGCTGACGAGTTCGACGCCCATTGCGCACACATCGGCGTGCGCGATCTTGACAGTGGTCGTCTGGTCGCCACCACACGCTTGCTCGATCACCAGGCCGCCCGCCGCCTCGGACGTTTCTACAGCGAAGGCGAATTCAAGCTGCACGGTCTGGCGCATCTGGATGGGCCGGTGCTGGAAATCGGCCGGACCTGCGTCGATGCGCGCTACCGTAACGGCGCGACCATCGCCGTGCTCTGGGCCGAGCTGGCCGAGGTGTTCAACGAGGGTGGCTACGGTTACCTGATGGGCTGCGCGAGCATTCCGATGAAGGACGGCGGTATCCAGGCCCAGGCGATCATGCAGTGTCTGCGCGAGCGCTACCTGTGCCAGGAACACCTGCGTGCCGAGCCGCGCAACCCGCTGCCAGCGCTGTACCTGCCGGACAATCTCAGCGCTGAACTGCCGCCGCTGCTCAAGGCGTACATGCGCCTGGGGGCGAAAATATGCGGCGAACCCTGCTGGGACCCGGACTTCCAGGTTGCCGACCTGTTCATCCTGCTAAAGCGTGATCAGCTCTGTCCACGCTACGCACGGCACTTCAAGGCAGCGGTCTGATGCGCAGGTTACGCCAGGGCCTGCGTCTGGTCCGACTCTTCGTGGCGCTTGGCGGTGGGGTGCTGCTGGCCGGCCTGGTATCCCTTGCCGAGTCGCTCGCGCGGCGTGAACTGCAAGCCCTGCGGCAACGCCTGAGCCAGCGCTTCATGGGCTGGCTGGCCGCGGCGCTGCCGTTTCGTCTGGAGCTCAGCGGTCAGCTGCCGGAGCAGCCGATGCTCTGGGTCGCCAATCATGTGTCCTGGACCGATATCCCGCTGCTCGGGCAGTTGGCGCCGCTGTCGTTCCTGGCCAAGGCGGAGGTTCGCCAGTGGCCGCTGGCCGGCTGGCTGGCGCAGTGTGCGGGCACCTTGTTCATCCGTCGCGGTGCGGGAGATGGATTGTTGCTCGCCCGGCGGATAGGCGAGCGCCTTGGCAGTGGCTGTGCGTTGCTGGTGTTTCCCGAGGGCACCAGCAGCGATGGTCGAAAGGTGCTGCCTTTCCACGGCCGGCTGCTGGCCGGGGCGATAGAGGCGGGCGTACCGTTGCAGCCGGTGGCGTTGCGTTACATGCGTGGCGACGTAGTGGACCCGCTGGCACCTTTCATCGGTGAGGACGAACTGCCCGCACATCTGTTGCGTCTGTTCGCCGCCGACCACGCGGTGCTGCGAATCCAGTTACTGGAGCCCATCGCCAGCGTTGGCGGCCAACGCTCGACCCTGGCGCGTCAGGCTCGTGCGGCGATAGAGGCGGCGTTGGGCGACGAACCTAAAACGGACAGGCAAGCCGCCTAGGATGCAGCAGTGGCAGCCTTCAGCGCTGATGCAGGTCCGGCGGCAGGAAGTCGGTGTCCGGGTCGTAATCGGCCTTCAGGTAGGTGGCCAGGTCCTGTAGATCGTCGGGGCTGAGCGTGCCGGCGGCCTGTTTGAGCCGAAGGTTGTTGAGGATGTAGTCGTAGCGCGCGTTATTGTAGTTGCGCACTGCCGCGTACAGCCGGCGCTGGGTGTCCAGTACGTCAACGATGTTGCGGGTGCCGACCTGATAACCGATCTCGGTAGCCTCCAGCGCGCTCTGGTTGGAGATGATTGACTGGCGGCGTGCCTGCACCTGCTCGATATCGGTATTTACCGCACGATGCAGGTTGCGGGTGTTCTCCACCACCTGCCGGCGCAGGCTTTCGCGCTGCTGTTCGGCCTGGGTCAGCTGATGAAACGCCTGACGGGTCTGTGAGTTCGTCATTCCGCCGCTATAGAGCGGGATGTTGAGCCGCAGGCCGATGCTGCCCTGCTCGACGTCGCCGTTATAGCGCGGATAACCCGGAAATAATTCGTCCATCCCCGTATTGGAAAAGCCCAGGCTGTCGTTGTCGCCCTTGCGGTAACTGGCCACCGCATCCAGCGTCGGCGCGTGACCGGCCCGCCGTTGGCGCAGGGTTTCGCCGGCGGCATTGACGGCCTGATCAACCGCCAGCAGGGTCAGGTTCTGCTGCGTCGCCGTGTCGACCCAAGCGGTGGCGTCGTTGGGCGTCGGCGGGAGCACCGGAAGACTGTGCTCGATGCCTTCCAGAGCGACATGACTGCGGTTGGTCAGGGTGAACAGTGCCTGAAACGCATCCTCCACCTGGCGCTCGGCGATCATCCGGTTCGCTCGCGCGGTATCGAATCCGGCCTGCGCTTCGAGGGTGTCGGTGCGGTCGGAGAGGCCGACCTCGAAGCGTTCGTTGGCTTGGTCGAACTGTCGCTTGAAGGCGGCCTCCTCGGCCTTGACCGTTGCCAGATTGTCCTGGGCCTGCAGTACCGCGAAATAAGCCTGGGCGCTTTGCAGAATCAGATTCTGCTCGGCGATCGAGTATTCCAGTGCCGCTTGTTCGCTTATCGCTTCCGCCGCCTGCAGCTGGAACCAGCGATCTGCACGGAACAGCGGCTGGCTCAGGGTGGCCTGATAGACGACCCCGCTACGCGACAGCGAGCGTGTGCCGACGCTGGTATCGACGTCCGTACGGGTGTCGTTCAGCTCGGCGCCGGCGTTCAGGTTGGGCAGCAGGCCGGCTCGGGCCTGGGGCACCACTTCCCTGGTCGCCTGGAACTGCGCACGCGCGGCGGCCAGATCCGCATTGTTCGCCACGGCCTGGCGATAGACGCTGACCAGATCGGTCCGCGGGGAAAGCGAAGCCGTCGTTTCGGCCCAGAGCAGGCCTGAAGAAGTGGTGACTGCGATTGCCAGCGTGAGTCGGCGCAGCATTGGCGTCTTTCCCTGAAGCGGAGTGATGGGCAAGGCTAAGCGGCGCCAGGCAAGGGGGTCAAGGTGCCGAGCGTCGCGTCGCAAGAGGCGGATACGGCGGCACATGCGTGACCCGGCGGTCGCGATTTGCACGCTTTGGCATGGCTTTCTCCTGGGGTCTTGATTAGACTCGGTCGCGTTCTTGTCGGGGTGCCTTGAATCGAAGGCTGAGATCGGAAAGTTCCGGATCCCGTTGAACCTGATCAGGTTAAGGCCTGCGTAGGGAACAAGATGTGCTCGCCAGCTTCTCCCGCGAGTCCCTCGGCGCCAATCCTGGCGCATCCCGATGCCCTTATCCCGCCGTGTTTTTCAGGTTCGCCCCGACAACTATCGAGGAGCCAGTCTGATGCGTGCAGAACAACAACATCTCAGTAAATCCGCCCAGGTCGACCAGCAGTCGATCCAGCCTTTCCCGCGGTCGCAGAAAATCTACGTGGAGGGCTCGCGCCCGGACATTCGCGTGCCGATGCGCGAGATCAGTCTCGACGTCACGCCCACTGCCTTCGGTGGCGAGATCAATGCGCCGGTGCTGGTCTACGACACCTCCGGCCCCTACACCGACCCGAGTGTGAGCATCGACGTGCGCAAGGGCCTGGCCGACGTACGCAGCGCCTGGATCGAGGATCGCGGCGACACCGAGCGCCTGCCTGGCCTGTCCTCCGAGTTTGGCCAGCGCCGCCTGGACGATGCCGAGCTGACCGCGATGCGCTTCGCCCATGTGCGCAATCCACGCCGCGCCAAGCCGGGCAGGAACGTCAGCCAGATGCACTATGCGCGTCAGGGCATCATCACGCCCGAGATGGAATTCATCGCCATCCGCGAGAACATGAAGCTGCAGGAGCACCGCGCCGCCGGCCTGCTGGATCAGCAGCACGCGGGCCAGAGCTTCGGTGCCAGCATTCCCAAGGAAATCACCCCTGAATTCGTCCGTGACGAAGTCGCCCGCGGTCGCGCCATCATCCCTGCCAACATCAACCACACGGAGCTTGAGCCGATGATCATCGGCCGTAACTTCCTGGTGAAGATCAACGGCAACATCGGCAACTCGGCGCTGGGTTCCTCCATCGAGGAAGAAGTCGCCAAGCTGACCTGGGGCATCCGCTGGGGCTCGGATACGGTGATGGACCTGTCCACCGGCAAACACATTCACGAGACCCGTGAGTGGATCATCCGCAACTCGCCGGTGCCGATCGGTACGGTGCCGATCTATCAGGCGCTGGAGAAGGTCGGCGGCATCGCCGAGGATCTGACCTGGGAGCTGTTCCGCGACACCCTCATCGAGCAGGCCGAGCAGGGCGTGGACTACTTCACCATCCATGCCGGCGTGCTGCTGCGCTACGTGCCGCTGACGGCCAAGCGCGTCACCGGCATCGTCAGTCGTGGTGGTTCGATCATGGCCAAGTGGTGCCTGGCCCATCACAAGGAAAACTTCCTTTACACCCACTTCGAAGACATCTGCGAAATCATGAAGGCCTACGACGTGTCCTTCTCCCTGGGTGACGGCCTGCGTCCCGGCTCGATTGCCGACGCCAACGATGCCGCACAGTTTGGCGAGCTGGAGACCCTCGGTGAGCTGACCAAGATCGCCTGGAAGCACGATGTGCAGTGCATGATCGAAGGCCCTGGTCACGTGCCTATGCAGCTGATCAAGGAGAACATGGACAAGCAGCTGCGCGAGTGCGGCGAGGCGCCGTTCTACACGCTCGGCCCGCTGACCACCGACATCGCGCCCGGCTACGACCACATCACCAGCGCGATCGGCGCGGCGATGATCGGCTGGTACGGCACGGCGATGCTCTGCTATGTCACGCCCACGGAGCACCTGGGCCTGCCGACCAAGCCGGACGTGCGCGACGGCATCATCACCTACAAGATTGCCGCGCAGGCGGCCGAGCT
>JBKEBY010000048.1:0-33559 GCA_047973445.1 Pseudomonas sp. | reverse complement strand
GACAGCCCTGATCACCTCGTTCGGCGATACTCAGAAAGCCGAACTGCAGACCGTGATCGAAGCGATGAAAAATCGCGTGCGCAACAACCTAGAGCACATGATCGCACTCCATCAGCACACCACCTCGGGGGATACTGCCCAGACGCAGAAGACGAACGATGCGGTCCTGGCGGCGCAATGAGGGTGCTGCAACCTGCGCGAACTGACTTGCCGGGAAGGGCTCGTCGGGGACACAACTCCAAATGAAAAGGGCTAGCTTTCGCTAACCCTTTGATCTCATTGGTGCCGGTGAGAGGAGTCGAACCCCCGACCTTCGCATTACGAATGCGCTGCTCTACCTACTGAGCTACACCGGCGCCAGCGAGGCATTATCGAGCGTTGTCGGGCCGGACTCAAGCCTGACCGAGAAACTGCGCGGTCACAGCTGCATATCGCAAGTTCCAACGGAACCTCGGTGCAAGACATACAAAAAGGTGGCCGGAGCAGGTATTTTCAGTTCCATCATGTCGAGGCAACGCTATCCAGCCATCTAGACGGGCTCGTTCAGCCACGTTGCAGTGGACGAAAGACAACTCCGGTACTCGCTGGAGAGCAACTTCCTGGCAAAAGTAACGGGCCCGAAGGCCCGTTCTGTGTCGCACCACTTGAGCACTAACTATTACTGCAGTGGCCCAATGCTGGTGCAGCTGTTGGCTGCGGCTGCATGCTTGGTAAGGACCGGCAGTTGTGGGCGATACGAACCGCTCTGGGTATCCAGCGAGAGAACATACTCGCCCCACCACGGACCGGCGGCCCAGTAGGTCATCGGAATGCAGTTCTGGCGTAGGTAGCTCAGCAGGTTGTCCATCGCCACCATCGCTGATGGCGAGAAGTCCGGCACGCCATGCTCACCGATATAACCGCGAAGCTTGTTGGCTTTCAGCCACTCAACGAAGGGCTTGACGCGCTCCACGCCCAGGTTGGCGGCGAACGTCTCGTTACGATCGGCGTAGTTACCCGAGAAGTCCCTATCCAGGTACATGTGCGCTTCATAGACCAGGTTGTTTTTCGGGTCACGCATCCAGGGGCTGTTGACCAGCGTGGCGTTGTAATTCGGGAAGTGGTAGGCGCTCGAGTAGCGGTCACCAGCAACGTAGATCCAGCGCTTGTCGTCCACCGTGCGAATGGCCTTCGCTGCTGCTTCGGCTGCCTGCGGCCACAGCCCGTTGGTGGAGTAAGGCTCATTCATCAGGCCGTAACCGTCCACGGCCGGGTGGTTTACCACTTTCTGCGCGATCTGCTTCCAGACGCCGGCGAAAGAGTCGATCGGAACGTCCTTGGTGCCGATCAGCTTGCCGTAGTAGCGGTAGTAGTTGTGCAGATCCAGAATCACCTTGACGCCATGCTTCTGGGCGAAATCAAGCGACTGCATCAGGCGAGCAAGCTCGGTGGAATCCAGGTTGGTATTCAGCCTCGGCTGGATACGCTCCCAGACGAACGGCAGACGCACCAAGTTCATACCCTTGTCCGCGTACTTCTTGTAATACGACTCTTCCGGATAGAAATAGTGCTGGCCGTAAACCCCCGGCAGAGCAACATGAGCGCCGAAGCCGGCTGCGGAAAGGTTCACACCCACCAACTGTATGGAGCCATTGCCAGGCTTATTGGTAGGCGGCGTGACTTCCGGCTCCAGTGTGTCACCGGTATCGGACGAGCTGATCACCGAAACGGTTTTCGGATAGCCATGCAGGTTGCTATCGAGGGTGTCACCATCCAGAAATACACTCATGTTGTTGCCATTGAGCTGGGCCTGGGTGATCTTGCGCACTTGGCCGTCGGCCAGCTTCACGGAAGCACCCACCACGAACGCCTTCTGATTGGCCGCAGTCGCCGCAATGGTGAAGCCGGCAGACTGTCTCCAGAGGCCATTGATCCAATGCTCATTGGTAAAGTTATTCAGAGCACTGGTAACAGAATTTTCAGGAGGCTCTACTGGCTCAGTAGGTGGATTGATCAAATCACCTGAACCGCCAGAGTCGGAACCGGTGTAAGTGGTGAGTTTGTTTGGATGACCAATCACATTACCGTCAAGAACCGCGCCATCCATGAACACACTAAGGTTATTTCCCACCCTCTGAACCGTGGTGATCTTGCGCACCTGCCCATCAAAAAACGTTACAGCACCACCAACCTTGAACGCAGTCATACTGGACTCTGTTGCGGCTATTGAAACTCCAGCAGATTTCCTCCATGTGCCGTTCAACCAGTCTTGATTGGTGAAGTTGTTGATCAACGCAGAGTAACTAATCCCACCAGAACCCCCGGCATCCGGCTTCGAATCAGGAACCTCAGGTAAAACACCCCCCCCATCAGAAACAGTACTGACGGTCTTAGGTGCGCCAACTTTATTACCATCGAGGAGAGCGCCATCTACATATACGCTCAGGTTCGCACCAACCTTGAACACCTTGGTGATCTTGCGGACCTGGCCATCTGCGAACCTTATATAAGTGCCAGGTTTGAAAGCGGCGATAGAAGCGGTAGTCGCCGGCACTGACAGACCTGCGCTGGTTCTCCAGATTCCGTTGACAAAGTCACTGCTATTGAAATTATTGATTGGCGAGGTGAATGCTGCATTTGTAGAAGCAGCATTAACGGCCGCATAAGCTTCACCGGAAGCTGCGACAGTGCCCAACACTGCAGCCATAGCGACAGAAGCCGCGAGAACTTTATGGGCACAAGAAAATACATTGATAGACATGCCGTCTCTCCGTAACTTAATACTTCTAAAGGCGGAGCCAATAAAAAAGTAGCGGGAGTTTATAAAGTCGTACGGGGTGCTTACCTGCGGAATTGTCTCTATCTACATAACCGAACGAACCACTTTGCAACCTGTCCGACCTGCTGTTTCAGCGAGCCATCCTGTTGCGTGGCGGCTTTATAATAGATTTCCTGAAATAATGGAAATTTCTCGCCAGCCAAATACCGCTAGACAACCGTCACATAAATGACGCAGCCACTAACCTGCCATTACTCAATAGCACTTTGCCAGCCCAGAAATTTGCAAACGAAGCCCTTCAACACGTTGCATGTCGACGCTGGACGGTGTCATTTTTTTGAATGCGGCATACTGGTAGCTAATGCTCTACTATTATCGCTCCCGACGAACGGCGGTGCTGCCAGTACCATCTCCAAGCCGCAAACTCAGTGGACAATTCGTTACATTTAATAGCCGAAGCGTAAATGAATCGTTCAACTATCCATTCATTAAAAGTTTACGATCATGCTCGGTGGAGCTCCGAAGCTGGATTTATCAGCAGCAGGATAATCAAGGTGCATATCGCCAACACCGACTACAAAGGACATCGGCGTCGGGCCAGCCCGAAAGAGCCCCAGTACGAGATCAAGACCGATCACATCGCGATGCACAAGGGCGCGCGCTCAAGAAGCTCGATTGATGGACAAGGCTACCGCCATGCCCGTCCATCAGACGTGGCGGTCGAAGGGTATTGATGGTGCGCGGCGGGACGCTCGGCCAAGGCTGAGCGCGAGCAGAGACGTGACGGCACCCGCTTGGTACCGTACGGAAGAAGGAGGAGCGGCACCTCTATCGGTGCCCTGGCATAGACGTCTTGCCGCCTCGTGGCGGCAGTTCGGGTGCTTCAGCTGTTCAGGGTTCGCGCTCCAGCACGTCCCAGTCACCGCCGTTACGCTGTTTGCCGAAAGCATTGCGCGACAGATAATAGAAGAACAACGGAATACCCAGCGCATAGCGCTTGAACAAGCGGCGCGGCTCAATCAGCAGGCGAAACAGCCATTCAAACCCAAAACGTCTCATCAGCAGGGGCGCACGAGGAAAGCGCTGAGCAGTAAAATCCAGAATCGCACCGCCGCAAATCAGCAAGGCGGGTGTATCCAGTGCGTCGCGCAACTGAACGGCGATTTGCTCCTGCTTGGGCATTCCCATTGCCAGCACAATGATGGGGAAGCGTCCTTTCACGTGCCTTGAGGCCACGAACCGCAGATAATCGCTGGATCTCTGAAAGCCATCCAGCGCATGAAAGGACCGATCCCCGAACAGCTCCCTGGCGCCATCACTCAACCAGGGTTCCTGGGTACCCAGCGCGAATAATTCATAGTGCTCTTCCGAGTCTCCGACAAAGTCCTCTATCAAGCGGGGAATGAAATCCGACCCATTCAAATTGGCCTTCGGCTCCACGCCATTGAGCAGGCAGGCCATCTTTATCCCAACGCCATCACGCAACAGGTAATTTACCTCGAAGAAACTTTCATAAATCTTTGGATGGCGCTGTGCAATATTGTAAGCATGCTGATTCAAGAAGCCGATAATCGTCGGCTTTTCGCGCTTACGCAATTCCGTCATCAGCGAACCAGTATCAGCCTCATCCAGTAGTTTAAGTTTCCCTATCAAAGGATCCATCCTTCTGGTGAGCGAGTTTTTCATAAATGACTTCTCTGTTTTAAATTCACTTCCAACCGGCCGGACACCCCACCGGGCGAATCGTCCCGCTATTAAAGGCAAGCGGTTCATTGAGAAACTGAACAAAGTGCTTCGCTACAGGACAAACAAAACTGTTGCAACCTTCAACGACAACCCGACAGATGACGAGGCATAGCCATGAAAGGAATAGGTAGCATTTCCCGGAGAGCAAAACGGATGCTCGCCGGTATCGCACTGATAACCACCAGCACGGTTGCGCAGGCAGAGACCATCGACCTGATAGGTCTCAACATCGGCGGCGCTGCGTTCGCCGGCGGCATCTATCCCGGCAAGTACAAGACCAACTACTTCTTCCCCGCCCCCGATTACCTGCAGCAGTGGAAAGACAAGGGCATACGCACCATTCGCTTCCCCATCCTGTGGGAACGCCTGCAATGGGAGCTGAACGAGGAACTGAATGAGGATTATGCCTCGCTGATCGACGGGGTACTCGAGCAGGCTGCCAAATACGACATGCGCGTCATCCTCGATATCCACAATTACGCGCGCTACAAGAAACAGAAGATCGGCTCCGAACAGGTACCCATTTCGGCCTACCAGGACCTTCTCGAGCGAATCGCCAGGCGCTGGAAGGATAGCGAGGGGCTCTACGCCTACGACATCATGAACGAGCCCCACGGCGTGGACGAATACTGGCCGACCGCCGCCCAGGCCGGGATCGATGCGATACGCAAACACGATCGCGAGCGCCCGCTGCTCATCGAAGGCAACTTCTGGTCCAGCAGCTACCTCTGGCGCAAGTACAACGACCCGCTTCTGCAGTTGAAGGACCCCGTCGACAAACTGATCTTCTCGGCGCACCTGTATGTCGATAAGCACGGCAACGGTCTGTACAAGGATCCACTGCCGGAGGATTTCGACACCATGGTCGGTGTGAAAAGAGCCAAACCCTTCGTCGAGTGGCTGATCGAACATGGCCGTAAAGGACATATCGGTGAGTTTGGGGTCCCCGGTGACGACCCTCGCCTGCTGGAAGCGATGGACAATCTCCTGTCGTACCTGCAACAGCATTGCATCCCCCTGAACTACTGGGCCGCTGGCAAGGCCTGGGGCAATTACAAGCTCTCGGTCGAGCCGAAGGACGGCAAGGACCGTCCACAGTGGGCAGTACTCGAAAAGTACGTCGGCCAGGGCGACTGCCAGGCAATCGGACCAAGAGGCTGAACAGGGTTGCGGCCCGCGCAAAGAGGGTCGCATGCCTTACCTACTCAAACCTTGGAAACCGGGGAGTCCGGCAACCAGCGAGATATCCTCGATTTCACCCTGTTGAGCACCTTGCGTTTCAGGCTGTGACTCTTGCGCACGATATCGGCCTTCAGATTCGGCAACTGTCCCGGCAGGTACATCTCGTTGGTTTCAATGCAGTACACCGGCTTGCCGGTCAGGCGGGTGATCTCCAGCGCCTGGTTGACTTCGCTTTCGATGAACAAACGCGCCGCGGGGTCCCTGCCGAACACCTCCGCCTTGAACTTGTGGTGCATGTTCAGTCGCCGCCGCTCCTCGGCGCTGGGCAGATCGAGCATGTGCAACTGGCCGTACTGAACGCCGTGCTTGTGCAGCCAGCGTTCGGTCTCTGGCCGGTACTTCTCCAGCCTGCTGGTAACCAGGTGAGCGACCTTCACCGATGGGATGAACAGCGGCCGTGTATTGCAGAGGAAATCAAGATAACCCGGCCCATCGTCGTTCTCCTCCGCCGTCGGGTCGACGCAGAGCACACCGTCGATATCCAGGCAGGCGTGGGCCAGAAGCGGGTGATGCATGATGTTCCATTCGAAGACACGCGGCTGTTCCACCTCTTCGAAGTAGAGGTCGACCTGATCCCGGTTGTGCCTTTCCACGAACGCCGCCATGGTCACCACGGTTCCGCCATAGATCGCCTTGGCTTTGTCGCAGGCAGTCCGCATCGAATTACCCGTCGAAAGACTGTCATCCACCAGCAGGATGGTACGCGCTTCATGTGGCTTGACCAGTTGGTCGTGTTTGTAGGCCCGCGTGTTGCCTTTCTTCAGGTCATCATTGCGAAGAAATGAATAGAGATCCGTCAACGGCAGATTGAGCTTGAGCGCGATGATGCTGGCGACCAGCATACCGCTGCGTGGAATACCGACAATCAGCTCGACATCACTGGGTACCCTGCTGGCAAACCGCGAGCTAAGTTGCGATAGGTCGTTCAAGCCTCTGTATTTCATGGACCTCTCCTGTCCGTCGATCTTTGTTGTTGCTTTCTCCTGCTCCTCGAACCGTCTTAACGGCTCAGTGAAGAGCGCAACTGCTTGGTATGGGTATGGACGTAGTGCAGTACATACAAGGCGAAGGCGTTTATCCGCGAAAAGTTCAGAAAACGTCTGCGAATCTGCATGTCTTCACGAATGGCGTCGAAACGTCGCCTATGGGAGACACCAGTCGTATCGAATATGCACAGTGGAAATGGCAACTGCATGACCGCCGTCTTGACATCGACCCCCTGCAGAAACTCGATGAGCAGGCAATAATCGGCCGATAACTTGTAATCGAGTCTGAACCTGAACTGGCGCAGGCGTTCATTTTCGAAATACATGGTCTGGTGGCTGGCCGGCATGCCGATTGACGCGCGCTCGATGAGCCTGGCACTGGTTCTGATCAGCCTTCCGCTGACGGTCTTCTGATAGAAATCACCATAAATGAACTTCGGCCTAATATCGGCGCGCTGCACTTGCGCGGTGACTCTCTCCAGTACCTCAGCGTCCGCCAGGCAGTCACCGCTGTTGAGAAACAGCGTGTAGCCTGGGGTTTCCACGGCCTTCGCACGCCCTTTATTCATCGCATCGTAGATACCCTTGTCAGGCTCGATGGTGATTTCCGCCTGGGCATCGTCCAGCGCTCGCAACCACTCGACACTACCATCGGTGGATGCGCCATCGATGACGATCCAGCGAAAGTTTCGACAAGTCTGACAGCTCAGGCTCTGGTAGGTATCGCGCAGCCCGTCCAGATTATTCCAGTTTATAGTTACGATACTGAAACCGACCATAATTCACCTGTTCTATATTTGCAGTTAAGGTTCTTTCACTGGCCTGAACCTTGGCGAAATAAAGGAAGAACGCAGCGGCCATCCCATATATATCGCCGGAGAATGTCAACGCATTGGACAACGTGAAGTTCAACATTCCCGACACGAACGCCAATTGCAGAGCGGCAAGCAAGCCCCCTTTATCAGGACACTTGCGCATTATCCAGATGAAACCACCATAGAAGAGCAACACGGCGACGGGCGCCAGGAAACCATAACGATAATAAACACCAAACAGCCCCACATCGGAAAGATAGAAGTGCGAGTTGTATATCGCTGAGAAACCACCCTGCCACTGCAGCGATAGCGCACCCATGCCGAAATAATTATTATCACGAATGGCGTCGAGAATGATTGAAACTGTTACATCCCTTACGCTGGTCTGGCCGGTCGCTTCGAATATCAGCGCATGGAGTCTGTCGTACTGCTGCTGATAGAACTCGGGCATCAACATATAAGAAACAACCAGAATAGCCAGTCCCAATATACTCATCTTCAATAATGAATCGATACGCTTGCGGAAGATCCAGAGCCCCGCCAGCGCCCATACCAACATCGTCTGACGGGTCTGCAGGACCAGCCAGAGATAGGCGACGAGATACAGCAAGATGCAGAGTTTGCCGAGGGTGACCCTATCTCGCATGCTGTACATCACCATGAACGCCGCCACGGAGATGTAGGGCGAGGCGATACGGAAACGATTCGGTCGCAGCGCGTCTTCGTATTGCAGCCAGTTGTCTACCGTGAACGCCGCCGCCTGGTTCTGCGGAATGATGCCCAGGTAATAGGTGAAGCCGAAGGTCGCGCAGAAGATGGCAATGTAGAGAAAGTACTTCTCCAGCTCGGCCTGGGTCGGTTGTGCCTGGATCAGCAGGAACAGCGTCGGGAAGAAGATCAGGTACTGGAAGAAGCGCCTCTCCTCGAACAGCCCGTAGATGATTGGCTGCTCGAAATTCAGATAGGCCAGTACCGCCGAAATCACGGGCAGCACCGTACCCATGAAAATGATCCACAGGCTCGTCTTCGATTGGTAGACCCATCGCCAGGCAACGAACAGACAGGCCGTCGCGCCCACGACGAACAGCAGGAAAATCTCCTGCAGATAGGGAACACCCGCCCTTTTGTCATCCGTGAGGAAGAAGCAGCCGGAGTTCAGAAAAACCAGCATGAAAAGCAGGTTTCGGTAGGCCAGTATTTTCCTTAACAAAGCACTAATCCCCGTTGAGTTTCGATCGCCATGGCGCGGCCTTGACCGCCGGCGCGCCCGTACTAGACGGCGCCCGCGCGTGTTCATGGACAACGGAGCTGGCGTAATTATCCGTCGCTCGCCTGCGACGGACAGGCGATTCAGCCCCTTGCCCGATCCTGATGCTCGACAAACCATCGGTAGGCGTCGCGCAGCCCCTCCTCCAGCTCGATGCTCGCCTGCCAGCCCAGAGCCTTCAGGCGTGAAACGTCCATCAGCTTGCGCATGGTTCCATCAGGTTTGCTGCTGTCGAATACCAGCTTCCCCTGGTATTCGGTCACCCGAGCGACGGTTTCCGCCAGTTCGCGGATGCTGCAATCGACGCCGGTGCCGACGTTGATGTGCGAAAGCATGGGCTGCGTGCAGGCCTGGTAGGCACTCGCCTCCAGTTCCATCACATGCACGCTGGCCGCGGCCATATCGTCGACATGGAGGAACTCACGCATGGGTTTGCCGCTGCCCCAGATGACTACCTGTTCGTCGCCACGCTGACCGGCTTCATGAAAGCGGCGCAGCAACGCCGGGATGACGTGACTGTTTTCCGGGTGGAAGTTGTCGTTCGGGCCATACAGGTTGGTCGGCATCACGCTGCGGTAGTCACGCCCGTACTGGCGGTTGTAGCTCTCGCAAAGCTTGATGCCGGCAATCTTGGCGACGGCGTAGGGCTCGTTGGTTGGCTCCAAGGTGCCGGTCAGCAGCGCCTCTTCCTTCATCGGCTGCTCGACCTCCCTGGGGTAGATGCAGGAAGAGCCGAGAAACAGCAGCTTTTGCACGCCGTGGCTGTGGGCGGCATGGATAATGTTGGCCTCGATCATCAGGTTCTGATAGATGAACTCGGCCGGATAGGCGTTGTTGGCGTGGATGCCACCTACCTTGGCCGAGGCGAGATAGACCTGATCGATCCGCTGCTCGGCGAAGAAGGCAGCGACCGCCGCCTGGTCCAGCAGGTCCAGTTCGTCCCGCGAACGGGTGATCAGGTTGCCGTAGCCCAGCGCCTGCAGCCGACGCACGATCGCCGAGCCGACCATCCCGCGATGGCCGGCGATGAAGATGCGCTGATCCTGTTCCCGTGGCATGGCTCAGTTCTCCACGCTGACTGGAACATCGTGCCCGTGCTCTTTGAGCAGGGCGTGACGGCGGGCGATCTTCAGGTCTTCCTCGACCATCTCGGCGCACATCTGCTGCACGCTGATCTCCGGCGTCCAGCCCAGCTTCTGCTTGGCCTTGCCCGGATCACCCAACAGCGTCTCGACTTCCGCCGGGCGGAAATAACGCGGATCGACACGCACGATAACGTCGCCTTCCTTCAGTGCCGGCGCCTTGTTGCCCTCGATGCCCTCGATGACGGCCCGCTCGTCCACGCCGCTGCCCTCGAAGCGCAGGCGCACACCCAGTTCAGCTGCCGACCAGCGAATGAATTCGCGCACCGAATACTGCACACCCGTGGCGATGACGAAGTCGTCGGCCTGCTCCTGCTGCAGCATCATCCACTGCATGCGCACGTAGTCCTTGGCATGCCCCCAGTCGCGCAGCGAATCGAGGTTACCCATGTACAGGCAGTCCTCCAGTCCCTGAGCGATGTTGGCCAGGCCACGGGTAATCTTGCGGGTGACGAAGGTCTCGCCACGGCGTGGTGATTCATGGTTGAAGAGGATGCCGTTGCAGGCATACATGCCATAGGCCTCGCGGTAGTTGACCGTGATCCAGTAGGCGTAGAGCTTGGCCACCGCGTAGGGCGAACGCGGGTAGAAGGGCGTGGTTTCCTTCTGCGGAATTTCCTGTACCAGGCCGTACAGCTCGGACGTCGATGCCTGATAGAAACGGGTCTTCTTCTCCAGGCCGAGCAGACGGATGGCCTCGAGCAGGCGCAGGGTGCCCAGACCGTCGACATCGGCGGTGTACTCGGGCGCCTCGAAGCTCACCGCCACGTGGGATTGCGCCGCGAGGTTGTAAACCTCATCGGGCTGCACTTCCTGGATGATGCGGGTCAGGTTGGAGGAGTCGCTGAGATCGCCGTAGTGCAGGACGAAATTCTGGTTCTGGACGTGCGGGTCCTGATAGATATGGTCCACTCGCTGGGTGTTGAACGACGAAGCACGGCGCTTGATGCCATGGACCTCGTAACCTTTCTCCAGCAGCAGTTCCGCGAGATATGAACCATCCTGGCCAGTAATCCCGGTGATCAACGCTCTTTTCCGATCCATTTCATGAACTCCTGGTCAATAAGAAAGATGAGTGGGGGTCAAGGTTTTGCGCCTTTGAGCATCAACTGCAGACGCTCCAGAAAACCGAAGCAGATGACCGGCAACGACGGGAATTTGTAGAAGAAGCGATAGGTGTCGTACTGCGTACGCGGAGCGCTGAGCGACGCCTCGTCGATCTGCGCGGCCTCGATCAGGGCGATGCCCTC
Source organism: Pseudomonas sp. (assembly GCA_047973445.1). Lineage (GTDB taxonomy): Bacteria > Pseudomonadota > Gammaproteobacteria > Pseudomonadales > Pseudomonadaceae > Stutzerimonas. The sequence continues at coordinate 22,353 of JBKEBY010000048.1, read as the reverse complement.
GCCTTCCACGTCATGCAGGACGCTGAGCTCCATCGGCTTCATCGACAGGCTGAAACTGTGCAGGCCCGGCTTGGTCGTGCGGGTCAGTTGCAGGCCATTGCGAAAGTCCTTGCAGCCGTAGAGATTGACTGTGAAATCCAGGTGGGCCAGCTTGCCGTTCAGGCGCTTGATGCTCGCCGGCGACAGCTCGCAGAAGGCGTCGTATACGGCCAGGCTGTCCTCCAGCCGGGCGAAGCGGTAGTCGATGCGCTGCTGCTGGATCGCCACCTGGAAACGCGACGAGGCGATATAGAAATGCTGCCCCGGATCACCGAAGTTGGTGGTCAGCGAGCGGTAGGGATAAACGAAGTACAGGTCCTGGGAAATGATGTAGGCGTTATGCAGTTTCAACCAGGACGACTCAGGCCAGCTTCGAACATCCCCAGGAATGCCCTCGATGGCACTCACATCGGTGCCCTGCTCCTGCAGCCAGGAGCGGAAGCCCTGCCAGTTGCGACGCGACCAGATCTGCCCCCAGGACGCCGCCAGTTGCATGAAGTGGACATGCGAATCGCCGTTGTCGATAGGTGTGAACGGCAGGTTGGCGGTCTGGTTGAACTGCTGGCTGTAGAGGCTGATGCCCGCCACTTTCGGCTCGTCAACATAGAACTCGGCGGCCCGCACGCTGTAGTCGTAGAAGTGCGGCGAGACGAACAGATCGTCTTCCAGCACCACAATGTCGCCGTACTTTTCGGTCAGGTCGCCGCAGCTCAACACGTGCTGGCGCAAGCCCATGCGCTGCTCGCGGGCTATCACCCGCTTTTCGCCATAGGGCCAGTCGAAATCCCTGGCTACCTGCAGAGGCTCCAGGGTGTCGGATTTGTCCAGGCTGATCACCAGGCGCACGTTGCCGGCCGGATAATGCGCCTTGCTCAACGAGCGCAGCAGGCGGCCGAGGCTTTTCGGCCGGTTGTAGCCAATGACGACGACGGTGGGCAAGTTGACTGTCATATCTAATCCGAACTACATGAGTGTTTGAAGATGTACCGGAGCATGCTCACTGGCCCTGCTCCGTTCGCCGCGCATACCACACCCGCGAGGCAATCAGCACGATCACCATCAGCGCCGAATAGATCAGGACGCTAGCGCAGGCGAAGGCCTGTACCGTCACGACCGCCTCGCTCCACAGCAGCGCGCCGGCGAACAGTGCGCCGATGCGCAACGCCGTGCTGACAACCTCGAACAGCAGGAAGCGCTTCTGCAACGACAGCGCCGGTACCGTGACCACGCAGGGTCGCGAGATGAAGATGAAGAACTCTGCCAGCGCCAGCCAGCGCGCGAACTCGCCGGCCACCCGCCACTCGGCGCCGAACACCCAGGCGAACAACGCCGGGCCGGCGACTATCACCACGGTGAACGGCACCAACCCCACCAGCGCCAGCGCGGACGTGGCCTTCACCAGCATCGAGGTGACCGCCTCGCCGTCGTGGATGGCACGGGTGATGCGCGGGTAATAGACATCCCCCACTGACTTGCCGATGAGGTTGGTCGGCATGCTCAGCACCTGTTTGCCCAGGGCGAAGAAGCCTGCTGCCGCCGGCCCGAAGTAGACCGCCAGCACCAGCGTCGGCAGGTGTTGGGAGATAGCGTTGATCAGGATCACCGGCGCGCGGTACAGCGGAAAATCCGCATGCCGCCGCGCCAGAGCTGCCAGGCCGGGGATCGGCTCCGCGGTTTTTTCCGCACCATGGTCATGGGTCTTGGTGCGCCACATGGCCAGGCCCAGCATCGCGGCATGCAGCGCCTGTTGCAGCGCAGTGGTGCAGACCAGCACCAGCGCGGACGACTGGATCAGCCCCGCCCCGGTGCGCAGCGAATTGAACAGCAGCGAGTTGCCCACCGCCACGCTGGCAGTGATGCGAAACTGCTGGGTGCGATACAGCCATTGCTGGGCGATCTCCAGTGCCGAACCACTGAACATCACCAGCGGTATCAGCATCAGGTAGGGCTCGATCACCACGACATCCGCCTTCTCGACGAGCCAACCGCCAAAAAGGTGAATTGACAACGCCGTCAGCGCTGCCAGCAACACGGCGATCATCAGCGACAGCCGCACCAGCCCGCGTGCATCACCGTCACGCTTGGGCAGCACGATGGCGATGGGATAGGTCAGCGCCGCAATCGGAATGAGCATCAGCGTCACGCTGAGGAAGGTACCCAGCACGCCGTAGGCTTCGGGCCCATAGATGCGCGTGATGACCGGCATGAAGGCCATGGTGATGGCCTGGGCGCCGGCCGTGCCGCTGACGACCGTCAGGATGTTGCGCAACAGCTTGCTACGCATGCCGCCGCGCAAGGCCTCTTTCAACCGTTCCATGGAAGAACCGGAAGCCGGTTGACCATCCTGCTGCTCGATGACGTTCACTGGCGATTTCCGCTCACGCCGCGATCGACTTGCGGCCGATACCGTAGTAAGCGAAGCCTTCGCGGGCGATCTGCTCGGTGTCGTACTGGTTGCGGCCGTCAATGATCAGCGGCGTCTTCAGCAGCCGCTTCAGCGCACGGAAATCCGGGCGGCGGAAAGGTTTCCACTCTGTCACCAGGCACAGCGCATCGGCATCGATAGCCGCCTCGTACTGGCCTTCGACGATCTGCAGCTTCTGCTCGGCGAACCAGGCCTCGGGGAATTCGCGGCGGGCCGTGTCACTGGCCACCGGATCGAAGGCCTGCACCTTGGCGCCGGCCGCAATCAGGCTGTTGATCAGCACCACGCTCGGCGCTTCGCGCATGTCGTCGGTGCCCGGCTTGAAGGCCAGCCCCCAGACTGCGAAGGTACGGCCGCTGAGGTCGCCGCCGTAGTGGGCGGAAATCTTGTCGAACAGGGTGTGCTTCTGCTGCTCGTTGCGTGCTTCAACCGCCTGCAGCAGCTTGGGTTCGAAGTCGATCTGGTGGGCGATGTTGATCAGCGCCTTGACGTCCTTCGGGAAGCACGAGCCGCCATAACCACAGCCGGCATAGATGAAGTGGTAGCCGATGCGCTCGTCGGAACCGATGCCCAGGCGCACGTTCTCCACGTCCACGTCCAGCCGTTCGCAGAGCCCGGCGATTTCGTTCATGAAGGAAATCTTGGTCGCCAGCATGGCGTTGGCGGCGTACTTGGTCATTTCCGCATCACGGATGCCCATGAACATGGTGCGCGGGCGATTGCGGATGAAGGGCGCGTAGATGCGGCTCATGACCTGCCGCGCGTGCTCGCTGTCGGCACCGATGACGATCCGGTCGGGGTGCATGAAATCGTTGACCGCCGCGCCTTCCTTGAGGAACTCGGGGTTGGAGACCACCGAAAACTCCACGTCCACGCCGCGCGCTTCGAGGCGTTCAGCGACGGCGACACGCACCAGGTCCGCGGTGCCCACCGGCACGGTGGACTTGTTCACCACGATAGCCGGACTGGTGAGGTGATCGCCGATCTGCCGGGCTACTTCCAGCACGTAGCGCAGATCCGCCGAGCCATCCTCGCCGGGCGGCGTACCGACGGCGATGAAGAATACTTCGGACTGTTCCACCGCCTCGCTCAGCGAGGTGGTGAAATGCAGGCGACCCGAGGCGTGGTTTTCGCTGACGATAGTTTCCAGCCCCGGCTCGTAGATCGGCAGGATGCCTTGCTTGAGGTTGGCGATCTTCTCCTTGTCGACATCGACGCAGTAGACCGTATTGCCCATCTCCGCGATGCAGGCCCCTGTCACGAGGCCGACGTAGCCACTCCCTACGACCGTGATATTCATACCCGATTCCTCGTTTTAGACGTTGTTCAGCCATGCCGCAGCCCGCCCCGCCAGTACGACTGGCAGTCAGGGTTGCCGGGCAGTGATCAGGAAAGGCCGGGGCTCCACGGAACCCCGGGCTCTATTGCTCGACAGCGAATCGGACTAGACGGTCTGTTCGCTGTATCCGTAATGGTCGTAGTAGCCGCGGAACTGTCCGTTGCGCTTGGCTTTTTCGACATCGACATGGTTGAGCACCACGCCGGCGACCGGCGCATTGCTCTGCAGCAGTTGGGCGACGCCTTTCTGCGCATGGGGAATCAGCGTGCTTTCCGACTTGATGACGTAGATCACCGCATCCGCGAGGATGGACAGCACGGCCGCATCGCTGACCGCCTGGCTCGGCGGCGAATCGATGATGATCCGGTCGTAGCGCCCCTTGACTACTTCAAGCAGCTTGGCGAACCGCGGTGACGAGAGCAGCTCCAGCGGGTTCGACGGCACGGTTCCCGCGGAAATCATGTCGACGTTGCCCACGCTGCGGATACAGTCCTCGAGCTTGGCGTTGCCGCCGATCAGGTTGGCCAGGCCTGGCGTGCCCGGCGCGAACTCGAAGGTCTCTGCTAGCGTCGCCCGACGCAGGTCGGCATCGATCAGCAGCACGCGGTTCAGGTGGCCCATGGCGAAGGCCAGGTTGGCCGAAACCGAACTCTTGCCCTCGCCCGGTGCGGTGGACGTCACCACCAGTACCTGGCGCGGCTGGTTACCTTCGGTCAGCGTGATGTTGGTGCGAATAGTGCGAATTGACTCGCAGAAGCGCTTCTCCTCGTTACGCTGGAACAGGTGACTGACCTGCTTGCGAAGATTGCGCGGCACCTGCGGCACGATACCCATGACCGGCAGGTTGAGCTTGGTCTCAACCTCGTCCGAACTCTTGAAGGTGTTGTCCAGGATTTCACGGATGATTGCCTGAGCAATGCCGACGATCAGCGCCAGGAACAACGCCACGACCATGAACAGCCTGGTGTTCGGCTCGCTGGCCTGGGCCGGCGGAATGGCTTCGTCGACGATACGGGCGTTGGTCGAGCTAAGATCGGAAGTTGCGGTGGTTTCCTGCAACCGGGTCATGAAGGTGTCGTAGAGCGCACGGTTAGCCTCTACTTCACGCTGCAGGTCGCGAACCTTGAACTCCTTGCGGGAGATGTCCTGAATCTGCTCCTTGTTGTCGTTGAACGAGGCGCGCAGGGAATTCTCGTTGGCCACCGCCAGCTGATAACTGCGTTCGATGCTCGCCACCACCTGCTCCACCTGCTGGCGCAGGCTGGCGGTTGCCGCATTGAGATCGGAACGCGCCGACTGCATGGCCGGGTGCCGATCGCCATAGCGTCGCGACAAGTCCTCGACGCGGGAACGGGCATGAGCACGATCGGCCTTGAATTGCTGGATCAGCGGATGTCCCAGCACGGCAGGCACACTGGCCATGCGCTCCCAGCCCTGATTGCGCATGGATTCCACCTGACGGAACTGGCTCTCGGCTTCGGCACGCTGACGTCGTGCATCGATCATCCGATCACCGGTCAACGACAGCTCGTTGGCGCTGATGGTGCCGATCCCATCCATGTCGACCAGCCCCTCGGCATCCAGGTAAGCCTGCAGACGGTCCTCGGAATCCTTCAGGTTCTGCCGCAAATCGACCAGGCGAGTGTTCATCCAGCTCGCCGCGGTCATCGACATTTCCACCTTGGCTTCCAGTTGAGCCTCGATGTAGCTGGTTGCCAGATGGTTGGCTGCCTGTGCAGCCATCAGCTTGTCGGCCATCGCGACGGACAGGTAAACCAGTTGGCTCTTGCCCTCCACCCATACGGTGGTCCTGTCCATGAAGACCTGGGTCGCATGGTCCATGATCTGCGCTTCGGTCAACGGCTCGGGATCTTTGCCCATGACGGTGTCCAGTATGCCGCCGATGTCGATCAACGGACCGGGCTGCTGGCGAAGGTCGAATTCGGGATGCTCGGTCAGTTCGAGATCGCGGACGACCTTTTCCGCAACACCGCGGCTCTGGATCAGGCTCAGCTGGGTCTGCAGGTATTCACTGACCTCGGTGGGTGCGTTCGCTGGCTGAAACGACACCACGGGCGTGCCCTTGACCTCGATGATCACCGAGGTCACGGCCTTGTAGATAGGCGTCATGCGCGACAGCAGCACGGCCATCAGCACCGCCACCACCGCCACCAGCAGGACGATTCCCCACTTGCGTGACCAGACCGCGTGCCAGATTTTTTTCAGGTCGATGAAGTCGCTATCGCCGGTGCTGGTAGAGCGCTGCCACGGACGATCCGGACGAACAGGGCTGTTCATGATTAGAAGAATCCTTCATCGATGTTGATCGTATCGCCAGGGCGAACCAGCGTATCCAAGGTAGCTTTCTCCGCTTTGCGGCTGCCTTCGGAATTGCGCACGATGCTCATGCGGTTGGTGGAGGCACGCTCCGTCAGACCGCCGGCCAGCGCGATGGCACGATCCAGCGTGAGACCCGGCTGATAGGGATAGCCACCGGGCGTCTTGACCTCACCGGCGATGTAGAACTCGCGGTAGTTGACGACACTGACGGATACCCGCGGGTCCTTCAGATAGCCATCCTTGAGCTGCTCGACCAGCAGGTTGCGGACTTCACCGGGGGTCTTGTCGTTGGCATCCACCTCGCCGATGAAGGGGAAGGTGAAGGTTCCCGCGTCGGTCAGGCGTATCTGCTCGAACGTCAGGTCGGGCTCGCCGTGAACACTGACACTGATCACGTCGCCCGAACCGAGCCGGTATTGCGTGGCGGTCGCCGAGAAGCTGCAGGCCAGCAACAGCAACAGGGCGAAGTATTTGAAGATGTTCCGGTTGTGCATTGTCGACTCCTTCATTGGCACGGTACTTCCCTGGCCTTACAGGCTCAGTTCGAGACTCAACAGGTAGATATTTCGGTCAAAGGTTTCCGTATCCAGATTCGAGTCGTTTTCGGTTCTCAGATAGGAAAGGGTGACGTCGATCCAACGGTCAGGCGAATAGGTCACTCCAGCACCGTACGAGGTTCGCTCGTCATCACGATTGATGCCTTCGTACTCGCGCTCGGAATAGCGGTACTTCAATTCAGTGGCGATGCGCGACGTCCATTCGTGATCCCAGGTCGCCTCGGTGGTCCAGTCATTGATAGTGCTGGCACCGTCGTCGCCCTCATCGAAGGCACGGCGGGTGTTGAGGTCAAACGCCGAATAGGTCCGTGGCTTCCAGGTCACACCCACTTCCCACATGGGGCTCGTGAAGTCTTCCCGTGTGCTGCTATCGAAATTCTTGCGCTCGGCGCCGATCCGTACGTTGCCTGAGGTCTTCGATGTGGCATCCCAAACAGCACCACCAAGCAGAGCGACGTTGGTGCTGTCGCGTCGCGCCGAGGCCAGCTTGTAGTCGTGATCGGTATGCCGTGCTTCCAGTAGCGAGCGAATCCCGCCCAGGCGGTGGTACCAGATCGAATTGAACATCAGGCTGTCGCGCTCTTCGCTGGCATTGAGGTCACCGCTGTTGTGGTAGCGACGCTGCTCATAATGAGTACCGAACTCAAGCTGGTTGCGCGCGGTATCTGCGCCAAACCGATAGGAGGCGCGGCCAATTGCCTGGCTGTACTTGTCGTTCTCGGTGATCGACTCGGTATCCGACGTATCTTCGACACGGTGGTATTCAAGCCCCCAGCTCAAGCGATGCCTGGAGGTGAATTCCATGATGCTGCGCAGTCGCAGGTGATGGTCGGTATTGGTGGCTTCCGAATCGGAATGAAATATCTCGCTGTTGAAGGAGTATTGCAGCTCGTATTCGCTGTTGCGGTTACCAGTGCTGAGCAGGAACGTCGGATTGATACCGGTTACCCAGGAGGCCTGTTCGTCGTCCGAAAGGCCGCGATAGTTATCGTTGTAACCCTCACGCAGTTCCAGCGTCGGCGTGAAACGGAAGACACCGATATGAACGTCCTGTGGATCGATTTCCGCCCAGCTATTGGTGCTCAAACAGAGCAGCGATACACCGGCAAGCGTGATGTTCCTCATGGGGAATCCCTTCTCGGAGATGGATGTTGTTGTTCTGCCTGCATCACATCGGATCAGGAGCCAGGCAACAGACAGCGATTTGACAAAACAGTTGCAAAGTGACGGATTTCTGGCGAAACCCCGTTCACCCCTCCGTTTCCTCCCTGCCCTGACCGCTCAGGCTTCAGGCACGCTACCGCCCCAGGCGTTCGTAACCCTGTGCGCGACAACGGCCTCGTCGACTCGATAGGCCGCTAGCCCAAGTCCCGGGACGGCTTCTCCCGAGGCAGGCAAATCAATGTGGTTCTGGATGTTTCCTGTTAGAAGGACGCCATCGCACCCCGCGTCTGGACCGGCTTCAAGCTGGCCAGACCAACCTCAATGTGTTGCTCGCGGTTGAGCAGGTTGAGCAGCAACATGACCCGCTCCTGGCCATCCATCGAAAGAAAGATCGCCTCCATGTCGGCGAACTCCCCTACCTTGATCTGCACGCGATCACCGGGCATCAGCACGGGGTCGTGCGTCATGGCGGCGCAACGCAACTTGAGGTGATGGATGATGGAATCCCCAACCCGGCAGGGCTGTCCGCAGAACGCGACGACGTGGCTGACGCCCCGGGTGGAACGCAGGGACAGCCAGCTGTCGTCCGCGCCCATACGAATGAATACATAACCCGGGAAAAGCGGCTGCTGCAGCTGCCTGAGCTTGCCCGCACGGATGGTTTCGCGGGCAATGGTCGGAGCGAAACATTCGAAACCCTGGCGGTCAAGATGCTCGTGCGCCCGCCCATCCTGACGCGGCTTGCACTGAAGCAGGTACCAGGCACTCGTTGGCAATTCAGTCGATCTGTTCACAGCTTCTCCGCAGCCCCTCGACATCGGCGTTCAGTAACGCCTGTTAGTCACCAGAGGCACCTGTATCAGGCGCCCTTTCTGGACACGGTCGAGTCGCCAGGAGTTCCCCGCGTTTACATCGGGATACGAATGCAAGGACGAACGGGACGGGCAGGTTTCCGTTCGTTCGCCATACGTATGGAGGAAGGAGTAAGGAGGGAAGCGCTCAGATCAGCTCGATGCGATCAGGGTGGATGACGATCCGCCCCTGCTTGTAGAGGCCACCGATGGCCTTCTTGAAGTTGCCCTTGCTGACGCCGAACAGCCGGGCGATCTCGTCGGCCGGGCTCTTGTCGCTGACGGTCAGTGCGCCCTGATTTTCCTGGAGTTTCTGCAGGATCAGCGCCTGCAATGCATCAGCCGCTTCGCTCCCTACCGGCTGCAGGCTCAGGCTGATCTTGCCGTCGTCGCGCAGCTGCTTGATGTAGCCCTTTTCGCGGGTGCCGCCACGCAGGAACTTGAACGCCTCGTTCTTGTGGATAAGCCCCCAGTGCTGGCCATTGATGATGGCCTTGAAGCCCATGTCGGTAGCCTCTACCACCAGCAGATCGACGGACTCGCCGACCCGGTAGCGCGGCGGCGTCCTGTCCAGGTAACGATCCAGCTTCGCAGTCGCGGTAATGCGTCGCGTGTGCTTGTCGAGATAGACGTGGACCACGCAGTAGTCGCCTTCCTGCAGCGGGCGTTTCTCTTCCGAATGCGGCAGCAGCAGGTCCTTGGGCAGGCCCCAATCGAGAAACAGCCCGACGCGATTGATCTGTACCACCTTCAGGCTGGCGAACTCACCGACCTGCACCTTGGGTTTCTCGGTGGTGGCGATCAACTTGTCGTCGCTGTCCAGATAGATGAACACATTGAGCCAATCGTCCACCTCGCTGGGCACATCCTTGGGAATGTAACGGTTGGGCAGCAGGATTTCGCCGTCCGGGCCACCGTCCAGGTAGAGACCGAAACCGGTGTGCTTGGTGATTTGCAGGCTGTTGTAGCGCCCGATTGCCGCCATGACGAATGATCCTGAGATGAAAGCGGGTGATTCTAGCAGCCGGAGCCCGGCCGGCCGCTATCGCGGCAATGCATAGGCGATGACCGAGTCCCCCGCCTTGGTGCCTAGCGAGCCATGGCCACCGGCGACCACCACGACCATCTGCCGGCCGGAACGGCTTTCGTAGGTCATGGGTGTCGCCTGGGCACCAGCAGGTAGCCGTGCTTTCCACAACTCTCGGCCTGTGGTCACGTCGTAGGCGCGCAGGTAGTAATCCAGGGTGCCACTGAGGAAGGCCACGCCCCCGGCCGTCAGCATCGGCCCGCCGAGGCTCGGCACCCCCATCCTGAACGGCAGTGGAATCGGCGCCCGATCACGCACAGTGCCATTCTTGCGCAGCCAGTGAGTCTTGCCGGTGCGCAGATCGGCACCCGCCACATAACCCCAGGGCGGCGCGGTGCACGGCAGACCGATGGGCGAGACGAAGGCCTCGAGCTTCACCGCGAATGGTGCACCGAAGTTCTCGTTGAGGTAGGGCTCTCGGTCGGAAACGTAGGCGGTCTCATCATCCTCGCGCGGCACCAGGGTCGAGGTAAACGCCAGGTAGGCCGGCGTGCTGAATACCATCTGCCGTACCGGGTCAACGGCCACCCCTCCCCAGTTGAAGACGCCGAAATTGCCCGGATGAATCAGCGACCCCTGAGTCGAGGGCGGCGTGTAGCGCCCTTCGTAGCGCAGCGAATGGAACTGGATGTGGCACATCATCTGATCGACGAAGGTGGCGCCCCACAGATCCTTGTCTCGCAGCACCGGCGGCGCGTAGCTCAGCGCCGAAACCGGCTGCGTCGGTGCCGTCCAGTCGCCGTCGGCCGCGCCCTGCGGCGCCGGTACCTCGCGCACCGGCAGGATCGGCTCGCCGCTGCGGCGGTCGAGAACATAAATGTCACCCTGCTTGGTCGGCGCCACAAGCGCCGGCACCAGGCCGTCAGCGGTCTGGATATCGACCAGGCTAGGCTGCGCCGGCACGTCCATATCCCAGAGATCGTGATGCACCGTCTGGAATTCCCAGCGCAGGCGACCGGTTGCCACTTCCAGCGCCACGATGGATGAGGAAAAGCGCTCGCTGCTTTCGCTTCGCTCTCCACCCCACTGGTCGGTAGCCGGATTGCCCAGCGGCACGTACACCAGCCCCAGCGCCTCGTCGGCGCTGGAAATGCTCCAGCTGTTGGGCGTGCTTTCCACATAGGTTTCGTCGGGGCCGATCGGCTCGGTCCGTTCGGGACTGCCTGGGTCCCAGTTCCTCTTCAACTCGCCGTTGATGACGTCGTAGGCGCGGATCACCCCCGACGGCTCCGAGGGTGAAATATTGTCGTTCACCGCCCCACCGATGATCAGCAGGTCATTGGCGATGACGGGCGGCGAGGTGGAATAGTAGAAGCCCTCGGTGACGTTCGGCATGTTGGCCCACAGGTTGACCTGCCCCTTGTCACCGAATGCCGGACACACCTCGCCGGTCCCGGCATCCAGGGCAATCAGCCGCGCATCCGCGGTCGGCATGAACAAGCGCTGGCGGCAGACCTGCCCCTCGTCCGGGCCGGCGCTGGCGTGATAGGCCAAGCCACGGCAGGTCAGATGCTGGCGATTGGTCGAATCCGGCACCTGCGGATCGAAACGCCAACGTTCCTCACCGGTTTCCGCATCCAGAGCGATGACGAGGTTGTGCGGCGTACAAAGGTACAGGCTGTCATCAACCATCAGCGGCGTGACTTCGTAGGTGGTTTCCTCAGGATCGCCAGAGCGCCGCACGTCACCAGTGCGGTAGTGCCATACCGGCTCCAGCCGATCCACGTTGCTCGGCGTGATCTGCGTCAGTGGCGAATAACGGGTGCCATGCTGGGTACGCCCGTAGGCATGCCACTCGCCGGCGGGCACTTGCGCCTCGGTCGCCTCCGGCGCAATGGCCAGTGGTGCGGGCAGCATGCCCTTGATGTCGTGGGTATCGGTATTGATGGCCTGCACGGCCGCGACACCCCAGAGCACCACAGCCAGCAGCAGCGGCAACGCGCTGCCGCCCCAGGCACGCGCACCGTAGCGTTGCCAGCTCAGGTGCCTCACTACCCAGGGCGTCAACAACCACAATCCGAGTGGCGCGATAAGGCTGCCGCGCGGCGCCAGCTGCCACCAATCGAACCCCACCTCGTACAGGGCCCAGCCCAGGGTACCGAGCATCACCAGGGCATATACCCAAAGTGCCGCGCGGCGGCGTGCCAACAACAGCACGCCAGTCAGCAGGAAACCAACACCGAGAATGGTGAAATACCAGGTACCGCCCAGGCCGATGAGCTTGACGCCACCCACTGTCAGCACCAGGCCCAGGATGATGCACAACACGCCACTGATGACGACCGCCACGGAGTCTCCTTCTTGTTGTCGGGCCGCAACCTCACCGCGGCATATCGCCGGTCGCCGTTACGGCGGCCTCGTATGAAGTTGACCGATGGAGGTCAGGTTTTGCTCCCGGAATGCTGCGAATGCATGACACTCAGTCGGCTTCGAGCCCGATCCGCAGCAATTGCCCATCGTCGGAGTCAGTGAGCAGGTAGAGATAGCCATCCGGCCCCAGCCGTACGTCACGGATGCGCGCGCCCAGCTCCTTGAGCAGCCGTTCTTCGTGGGCGATCTCGTCACCGTTCAGTTGCAGCCGGATCAGCGAGCGATCCACCAGCGCACCGATAAAAAGGTTGCGCTGCCAGGCCGGAAAGCGCTCTGCATCGTAGAAGGCCATCCCACTGATGCCGGGCGATTCCACCCACACATAATGCGGAGCCTCACTGCCTTCGACGACCTCGCCCACCGCCTCGGGAATCGGCTGGCCGTTGTAGTTGATGCCATGGGTCGCCAGCGGCCAGCCATAGTTGCGGCCCGGCTTGGGCAGGTTGATTTCATCACCGCCACGCGGCCCATGCTCGTGTGTCCAGAGTTCACCGGTCCAGGGGTTGATGGCGGCACCCTGCTGGTTGCGGTGCCCCAGCGACCAGATCTCCGGCGGCACACCCTGCCGGTCGACGAATGGATTGCCCGCCAGCGCCTGACCATCGGGCCGGATGTGCACGACCTTGCCCTGGTGCTTGTCCATGTCCTGAGCCGTGGGACGCTGATTGTTCTCGCCCAGGGCGACGAACAGATTGCCGTCCCGGTCGAAGACCAGCCGCGAACCGAAGTGTTGGCCGGTGGACAGTTTGGGCTGCTGGCGGAAGATCACCTCGAAATCTTCCAGGCGAGCCAGGTCGGCATTGAGTTTTCCTCGCCCCACGGCCGTTCCCGCCCGGCCACCGCTCCCGGCCTCGGCATAGCTGAGATAGACCAACCGATCCTGTTCGAAATCCGGCGACAGTCGCACGTCCAGCAAACCGCCCTGACCGCTGGCGAACACCTCCGGCACGCCTTCCAACGGTTCGGACAGCGCCCCATCGCGATTCACCAGGCGCAGCCGACCCGGCCGTTCAGTGACCAGCATCCGCTCGCCATCGGGCAGAAACGCCAGGCTCCAGGGAAACGCCAGCCCACCGACGACCTCCTCGACGCTGACCCGCCCCTCCTCGCTCGGGTAATGCAAAATCTGCGCGAGCGCCATCGATGAAGCGAACAACGCAACGCCCCCAAGCGCAGCGCACAAGCAACGGATCAACATGTGCAACCCTCCAGCGATCGGGCTGCGGCAACAAACCGCACCGGACCTTTGAGCGAAGACCATGGCCGGGCGTTCCGCACGGGCAGCATCGCCGCGCAATACCGATGCAGCGCGAGCCGCCGAGCGGGTAACCGAACATTCTTCAAAAAAATCTGTATAATGCCCGGTTCGATTGACCAAAGGAAACGAGAGTACGATGGCCAGTAAGACCACATCAGCCAAGCGCAAGCCGGAACCCGCCAGCGAAACCAGCCAGTCCCTCGCGGCGCAGATGGCCGCATTCCTGAAGGCCGGCGGCGAAATCCAGAAAATTCCCAACGGGGTCAGCGGACAGACGCAAGGCCCGTCGCGCCAGATCACCATCAGCAAGAAGTAATCCCACCCCCTCTCAGCGAGCTGCAAGGTGCGCTTTCCCACGGCAGCTCGCTCGCTTTTTCCTCCCCCGAGTTGACATGACCGAACCTACCCGCCTGTCCAAACGCCTTGCCGAGCAAGTGGGCTGCTCCCGGCGTGAAGCCGAGCTCTATATCGAAGGCGGCTGGGTCAAGGTCGACGGGCAGACTGTCGAGGCCCCGTATTTCAAGGTCCAGACGCAACGTATCGAGTTGCTGCCCGGTGCTCGTGCAATCGAAACACCGCCCGTGACCCTGCTGATGCACAAAGCAGCCGGACAGGCGCCATCCATTGATTCCGCCAACATCCAGCACATGCTGAACGAGGCCGCTCGCTGGGCGGATGACCCGACCCGGATCGCGCCCCTGCAGCGACACCTCGCTCGTCATACCGAGCTACTGCCGCTGGAGTCGGACATGAGCGGTCTGCTGGTGTTCAGTCAGCAGCGCGAGGTGATCCGGAGACTAAGCGACTCGCGCAACAAGCTCGAACAGGAATACATCGTCGAGGTCGCTGGCGAGCCGGAAACCAACGGTCTGACCCTACTCGACAAGGGTATTGGCCATCGCGGCCGGGTCCTGCCCAGGGCCAAGGCCAGCTGGCAGAACGAAACCCGCCTGCGCATCGTCGTCAAGGAACCTCAGCCCGGCGACGTGCGACAGCTGTGCGAGGCGATCGGGCTGCGTGTGATCGCCTGCAAGCGCATCCGCATCGGGCGCCTGTCGATGGCCAAGTTGCCGCTCGGGAACTGGCGCTACCTCGGTGAGCACGAGCGCTTCTGACGCGCTCGCGCGCAAGTCGGCGGGAGATGCATCCCCCTCGGTGACGACTAGTGGCCTGTGTGGTTAGTCTGTTAACTCAAGTTCGGATGATCAGGATTCTGAGACAAGGCGCTGTGACGAGTCATAGCGGGCGATGACGAGGAGCAGCAACGCCGTATCGGAGCCCTGAGCGCCGAAATTGACTAACTGAACTGGCCAGACAGGCCACTAGACTGTTTCAGAGTCTCGTCGAAAAGAGTGCATCGTGCATAGAATTCTCCTGGCGTTACTGCTCGGGTTGCCGCCTCTGCCCTGCGTTGCGTTGCGCAGAAGCCGGTCGAAGCCTGGAGTTACCACAGCTCGCCACTTCGCACCGCCGGATGCCTTCGTTGACCCACTCAATCGACACACCCCAATGCCGGGCACTCGTCTGATGCAGGCCGTCGGACTCGACAATGCGGTGAACAGCTACCTGCGCGAGATCACCGAAGTGCTTTCGGATACCCTCGCTGGCGCCGTCTGCTCGATCGCTACGGGTTGCAACCCATCGCTGCTAATAAGCAGAACCGGTGAACGGCACGGCACCGCACGGGTCGAACGATGTCGAAGCGCCATGAACGAATGACGAACCGAAGAGAACACAAGCCGCAATGAAAAAAATACTGGTGATCGGCCTGCTTCTGGCGTTGGGCGGCTGCGCCTCGCAGCCCTGCCATCAATCCCGGAACAGCGAAGCCTGCCGTACCGAGCGGCTGCTCTACGAGAATGATCTGCTGCAGGCCAAGATACTCATCTCCACCGGCAACGAAGAAGGCTACGAACTCGCTCATGCGCTGCTCGCGCGCAGCGCCCCGCAGGATCGTCACGGCGAGACCGACTTCTACCAGGCCTTGCTGATGATCCGCCAGGGACCGCAGCCTTCCGAGGTGGTGAAGCAGTTGAAGAAGGCGCAGAAAAAGGGCCATCCGCACGCCGTTGCGCTGCTCTACAAGATCCACCATGAGCCTTATCTGATCGAGAAACGCGACCCGCTCGAGGCCGAGCGCTACCGCAAGGCCTACGCACAACTGGACGTCGCGCTAAGCGGTTATCCCTCGTTCGAAAAGGCCCTCGAACTGGTATCCCAGCTGGTGGAGGAGCCGCCACAACTGCAACCACTGCCTTGCCCCGCCCGCTGTCGGTAACCGGACCGGCCACAAATCGGCCCATACACAAAGGTCACGGTGGATGCAAAAAAGCGACATCCACCCCTGGCGCCGGTATTTTCGAGTGCGAAGGTCACCGGATGCGAGAGCACGATGGATAACCACCTGACAGGCCGCAGCAAACTACTGCTGCTGTTGATCGCGGCACTGCTGTTGTTGGGTGCCTGCAGCCGCATCAACCTTGCTTACCGCAACCTGGACATCCTGATTCCCTGGTCGCTGAACGACTACCTGGACATGAACAGCGTCCAACAGGCACGCCTCAAGGCACAACTACGCGAGCATCAGGCCTGGCACTGTCGCAGCCAGTTGCCGATCTATCTCGAAGGGCTGGAGACACTGCAGGGCGAAGTCGACGGAGATCGAATCGAAATCGCGACGCTGCGCGCCCACCAGCGAAAAATGCACCAGGCCATCGAGGCGATCGCCGTGCGCATCACTCCCTCGGTCAGTGAACTGCTCGGTAGCCTCGACGAGCACCAGGTGCGTCGCCTGCAGGAGACGCTCGCAGAGAAACAGCGGCAACTGCAGGAGAAATTCGTCGAGCCGGAGCTGCCGCGGCAGATTCGCGAACGCGCCGAACGCATGCAGGAACGCGTCGAACACTGGGTCGGCCGCCTGGATGCCGCCCAGCGGCAACGCATCCTGCAATGGTCCCATGCGCTGGGCGAACAGAACCGTCGCTGGCTGGAGAACCGCCGGCACTGGCAGGCGGCACTCGTCGAAACCGTCAAACAGCGCCACGACACCGGCTTCCCGGCGCGCCTGGCGCCGCTGCTGCAGGAGCCCGAGGCGTTCTGGACCGAGGCTTATCGGCGTAGCGTTCCACGGACCGAGCTGGCCACGCTGGAACTGATCCGCGACCTGTACGTGATGGCCAGCGCAGCGCAACGCAGCCGCCTGAGCCAGCGCCTGCGGGGCCTGCACGACGACCTGGCCTCGCTGGGCTGCCTGGACGACACCAGACGCTAGCGTCGTTCCAGCGACCGGCATCAGGAACGGTCCTTTCCAATGAGGGTCCACCGCATAGCAGACTGTCCAGGAGCTCGCCATGCGCCCTTCTTCACTGACCCTCGACCAAGCCATGAAACTGACCACCGAAGCCTTCCTCCCCTGCGGCTGCATAACCAGCGCCAACGCAGAGGAAGACAGCTACGGCTTCACCGTAATGAGCGGCAATGGCGCCGAGGTGATGCGAGTGGCCGCCGTGCCGAACAGCCAATACAGCAACCCGCAGCTGCTGGGCGAGATGCTCGAACAGGCGCGCCTCGACGTGGAAGACAAGGGTTGCCGTCTGGAACCCTGGACCATGCCAGTCATCACCGACGACAGCGGTATTCCCGAAACACCACCGAACTACTGAGCGACCTGAGCGTGCCCTGAATGCCACGTGCCGTCGGTGATCTACCCGCTCACTCAGCCCTCTCGACCCGAGCGATCGGCTATCCGGCCGAAACTTTCACGTCGCGCTTCGGGTCGCTATAGAGGCGGCTCCAGCCGTTCCATACACCCGAAACGGGAGTACGCATGGGCAACCTGGCGCATCAGCCGAATAAGCAACCTGCACCCGTCGCCTTCGATCGGCTGCTTCATCGCTACCAGCAGGTTCGCGCACTCAGCGAAACGATCTGCGCACCGCTGCAGATCGAGGATTACGTGATCCAGAGCATGCCCGAGGTCAGCCCGCCGAAATGGCACCTGGCGCATGTCAGCTGGTTCTTCGAGACCTTTCTGCTCAAGACCTATCTCACCGATTATCGGACGCCAAACCCGCTCTACGACTACCTGTTCAACTCCTATTACGAAACCCACGGCACGCCCTTTCCACGCAGCCAGCGCGGGCTGGTTTCACGCCCGGGCGTAGAGGACGTCTACCGTTACCGCCGCCACGTTGACCAGGCCATGGGCGAACTGCTGACAAACCCGCCAGAGGTCCACGCCGACGAGATTCGGCGGCGGGTCGAACTGGGCCTGCAGCACGAGCAGCAGCATCAGGAACTGCTGCTCATGGACATCAAGCATATCCTCGCGCAAAGCCCCCTGCATCCGGGCTACCGCAACGACCTGAAGCCGGCACCCGAGGCGCACGGCGAGCGCCTGCGCTGGCATTCGTTCGACGGCGGCGTGAAGCACATCGGTCATGCCGGCGAAGGTTTCGCCTTCGATTGCGAAACGCCCCGACACCGGCAGTTCGTCGAGGATTTCCAGCTTGCCGATCGCCTGATCACCAACCGCGAGTACCTGTCGTTCATCGTCGATGGCGGTTATGCGCGACCCGAGCTGTGGCTCGCAGACGGCTGGTCACTGCTGGAGCAGACCGGCTGGAATGCGCCGCTGTACTGGCAACACCGGGATGACGCCTGGTACGAGATGACGCTGGGCGGGCTCGGCGAGCTGCAACTCGAGGCACCTGTCTGCCACGTCAGCTTCTACGAAGCCGACGCCTACGCGCGTTGGGCCGAGGCCCGCCTGCCCAGTGAAGCGGAATGGGAAGTGGCGGCAGAGGGACGGACTACAGATGGCAATCTCCTGGAAAGCGATCACCTGCATCCGACCGCGCCCGGCAGCCCGCACGAGGGCCCCGCACAGCTGTTCGGCGACGTCTGGGAGTGGACCTCCAGCGCCTACCGCCCTTATCCCGGATTCCGCCCTTTGCCAGGCAGCCTCGGCGAATACAACGGCAAGTTCATGTCCGGCCAAATGGTGCTGCGCGGTGGCTGCTGCGCCACCCCGCAGGCGCATATCCGTGCCACCTACCGCAACTTCTTCCAGCCGTCCATGCGCTGGCAATTCGCCGGGCTGCGCCTGGCTCGGGAGCTTCGATAATGGCCCTTGCCATTCATTTCCACGATCAGATCCAGCAACCCCATGCTGCCTCGCTACGTGACGAGGTGCTCGCCGGTTTCGCCGCCGCACCCAAGCAAGTGTCGCCGAAGTTCTTTTACGACCGGCGCGGCTCGGAGCTGTTCGAACAGATCTGCCAGCAGCCGGAGTATTACCTGACCCGCACCGAGGAGCAGATTCTTGCCGACGCCGCCAATGACATCCGTGAGATCGCCGGGCCGCAAACGGACCTGATCGAACTGGGCAGCGGAGCCAGCCGTAAGGTGCGACTGCTACTTGAGCGACTGCGGCCGGTCAGCTACCTGGGCATCGATATTTCCGAGGACTTCCTGCGGACCAGCACCCAGCGACTGGCGGCGGATTACCCCTGGCTGGACGTCCATGCCGCCTACGCCGACTTCTGCGACGGGCTGGAGCTGCCGGACGACTTCGAGACCCATCACCCACTGATGTTCTTTCCCGGCTCCAGCATCGGCAACTTCACCCCCGAGCAGGCCCGCCAGTTGCTGGGCCACTTGCACGAGATCCTGCCGCCCGGTGGCGGTCTGCTGATCGGTGTCGACCTGGTGAAGGACAAGACCGTGCTGGAAGCCGCCTACAACGACCGCGCCCACGTCACGGCTGCCTTCAACCTTAACCTGCTGCAACGCATCCGTAACGAGCTGGACTGCGACATCGATCCGTCGCGCTTCGTCCACCGCGCCTTTTTCAACGAAAGCGAATCGCGCATCGAGATGCACCTGATCAGCCGCGAGTCGCAGGAGGTCAGACTGGAAGGCCGGCATTTCCATTTCCAACCCGGCGAAAGCCTGCACACGGAAAACTCCTACAAGTACACGCTGGATTCCTTTGCTGCCCTGGCCAATAGCGCTGGATTCGCCTGCCGCAGCCAGTGGACCGACGCCCGCGAGCTGTTCAGCGTTCACTACTTGCAACGCCAGCCATGAGAAAGCCTGTCCTGACTGGTCTGTTGCTGCTGGCCACGAGCACGGCATGGGCGGATGAAACGGCGTTGCGCCTCAAGGATCTGCAGCGCTGCGGCGATCTTTTCGCCTCTGGCGAGCTGACCTACTGCCTGCGTGGCAAGGGCCTCGGCGAGAGCGATCTGCGCGTCATGCTGCAGGGCAAACCGGTTGCCATGCAGCGAGAGGAACGCAATCGCCTGCGCCTGACCCTGAACGAGAAAGACCACCGCAGCGGTCCGCTTTGGCTGGAGCAGGACGGGCGCACGAGCAACCCGGTCTGGCTGACCCTCAACCGCAACCATGTGCTGGCGGCCGGGCCCGACAAGGTGGTGAAGAACATGGACGGGCAGAACACCTACCTGGATCTGGTCAGCCTGATCATCGAGGAAAAATACGACGGCCTGAAGGAATCACGCCGACTCGCCGAACGCTACGGGGCCGAAGTAGTCGGTGCCATACCGGCGCTGAACACCTACCAGCTGCGCCTGCCGGTGAAGAATCTGACCGAGCGCGATGCGCTGGTGCTGCGCCTGGGCAACGAAGTCAGCGTCGACGCCATCGTGATCGAAGAGACTGGCCCAGAAGAGCCACTCGAACAGGACGAGGAAACGAAGCCGCGCAACAACGAGTGGGTCTCCAATCGCTTTCTCGACGCTGTGGCTTTCTATCGGCATCGGCTGAAATCCGACCGAGACAGGATTCAGACCACGCCCGTACGTATCGGCATCATCGAACGCGACGTGGATTTCGATGCCCCCGAGTTCGCCGATTACCTGGGCAACTGCGATCCGCGCACGCCGCGCACTTGCGTCTATGCCCGGGATGCCGAGGCGCCGGGTGAACACGGCACCACCGTCACCGCCATCCTCGCCGCGCGCAACGAAAACCCCGAAGACAGCGGTTTTCTCAGCGCACTGGAAGAAGCAGGGAGCGGATTCGAGGTGATCGTCGAGCGCAACTCCGACGCGGGCATCACGGCCAACGTCGCCGCCTCGGTGAACCTCGTCGAGGATGGCGCGCGGATACTGAACTGGAGTTGGGGCATCCACCGCATCGGCACCCGGGACATCGAGGGTGAGGAGATCGACTCGCTGATCCGCTCCGGCATTGCCATGAGCGGCTACGAGGAGCTGCTCGAGGAGTTCTTTCTCTGGCTGCGCCGCGAGCACCCCGACGTGCTGGTGGTGAATTCGGCAGGTAACGGCTCGGCATATTCCAGCCAGGACGACTACCGCCTGCCCTCCTCGTTCATCACCGACCAGTTGCTGGTGGTGGGTGGCCATCAACGCAATCACGAGCGCAACGTGGCCGTGGAACATCCGGACTACGTGACTCGGCGGCCCTCGTCGAATCTCGACCAGCGTGTCGACATCACCGCATCGGCCTGCACACGCTCGGCCACCCTGGAGGAAGGCAAACGTGGCGGCGTCCATTGCGGTACGTCCTACGCCACGCCGATGGTCGCCGGTGTGGTGGGGGCGATCCTCTCGATCAATCCCGAACTGGAGCCTTCACAGATACGGGAACTGCTACGCCGCAGCGCCATGACCATTGGCCGCGACAGCGACTTCGAGCCTGCCGAAGCGGATGACTTGACCGCCCCTATCCTGCCATCGGAGCGCGGCTATCAACTGGATGATCGGGACATCGGGCGCTCTGCCCGACTGGACATGCGCAAGGCGCTGGAGCTGACCGTCGAAAGCCTCCAACAGACGCGTTAGCTCATGACCCATGAAAATCCGCCGATACATTGCGGGCTTTAAATCAGACAAAAGAAACATAACGAAACAACTTGGGAGTCATGTTTGTCAGTTCCCACAACCGAGAAACACGGCAAGATTTTCACCGCCAATATTGCGCCAAAGCGTCAATAATTCAGCATCCATTTGATTTCAATAACTTATAAAAGCAATCAGGGAACCCACTTCACCATCATTTAAATATCATTTTGATACTCAGGCTATTGAGTCAATAATTTGAGCCGACTTTTTGGCGCCACGCCAACTTCATCTTGCGACTGCCTTCCTATATAAAGCCTATCCATGTCTATTGAACACTTCGTCACTCGCGGATTTGTTCATATACATCTGGCGGCATTGGAACGGTCAAATCACCACCTTCTCTGCCTCCGTACTTTTTAAAAGGCGCACACGCCTTTTGTCGTATCAAGTTCCGGAGATCTCATGTTTTTCAACGCAACGTCAGGCGTTCGCAAACGCCTGATCAGCGCGTCCCTTGGCGCGTTATTCGGGTTCACCACCTTCACCCATGCAAGCAGCACCCAGCCGTCCTCCCAGACAGCGGCAGCGCGGGCTCAGCAAGTAGCCCAGATCAACAACTTCACCAATAACGATTGGCTAAAGGGCATATGGCGTAAATCTGCCGGTTTGTCGGTACCAGCTACCAATACCAACCGTACGGCATTCAAACCCGGCGCCTCGATCAAGCTAGCTGATGGCCAGATTCGTACCATCGCTGCTGTTTACTTCTCCGGCAACAACATGAGCCTGATGCTCAACGGCGCCAATCTGAACGCCTCGGCTGTCGGCTACCCGAAAACAATAGGCTATGTCTGAGCTAACTGTTGCAACAGGCTAAGCTGATCATGACGTCTCCACATACGGGAGGTGAATCATGAGAGCGAGTCATTTCAACAGCTGGATTGCCCGGCTCTCCCAGCTCAGCCCGGGGCAGCGTGAGCAATTGGCGAGATGCCTTTCGGTATCAGGACCTCTTGCGCAGGATATGATCCCCACGCCCAATAGCTGCCCGCATTGCCAGTCCAGCGAGTTGCGTCCGTGGGGTACCAGCGGCG
>JBKEBY010000075.1:0-15239 GCA_047973445.1 Pseudomonas sp. | reverse complement strand
CCTGCATACCCATAGCATCTACCTAAACCGGGACTTCCGCGAAGGCGACGGCCAGGCCAAGCGCGAGGAATGGACGCAAGGTTTCCTGCTCGACATAAGGTCCGGATATACCGAGGGCGATGTCGGCTTCGGCCTCGACGCGCTGGGCATGCTCGGTATCAAGCTCGACTCGGGTCGCGGCCGCAGCGGCACCGACCTGCTGCCGGTGAGCGAGGATGGCAGCACCCCGGACGAGTTCAGTCGCCTGGGGCTGACCGCCAAGGTCAAGTTTTCAGAGACCGAGCTCCGCTACGGCTCGCATATCCCCGAGTTGCCGGTGGTCAAGGCCAGTACCAGCCGCACCCTCCCGCAGGTCTACGAAGGCGGCCTGCTGACCTCCGACGAACTGCAGGGTCTGACTTTCACTGGCGGGCGGCTGGACAAGGTCATCGATCGGTCCTCGACCAATTCCGAAGATCTTGCACTGAACAACAAGAACAAGCGCTTCGCTCGCAGCGCTCAGGCTGACCATCTGGATCTTGCCGGCCTCGACTATCAGTTCACCGACAAGATCACCGGCCGCTATTACTTCGCCGATCTCGACGATATCTACCGCCAGCACTTCTTCGGCCTGCTCGCCGAACAGCCCGTGGGACCCGGTAAACTGAGCGCCGACCTGCGAGTGAGTCTGAGCAAGGACAGCGGCGCGGCCAACGCCGGCGAGATCGACAACCAGGCCTGGAACGGTATGCTCGGCTACAGCCTGAACGGCCACAAGGTCAGCTTTGCCTACCAGCAGATGAGCGGCGACACCGGTTTTGCCTACATCGACGGCGGTGATCCCTTCCTGGTCAACTTCGTGCAGATCAACGACTTCGCCAACGCCGACGAACGTTCCTGGCAGGCACGTTACGACTACAACTTCGCTGCCATCGGCGTACCCGGCCTGACCTTCCTGACCCGCTACATTTCCGGCGACCATGCCGAGATCGCTGGCAGTACCGCTACCGGCAGCGAGTGGGAACGCGATATCGAACTCAAGTACGTGGTCCAGAGCGGACCGCTGAAAGATCTCTCCGTACGTCTGCGCAACGCCATGTTCCGTTCCGATTTCGCCCGTGACGCCGATGAGAACCGCCTGATAGTCAGCTACAGCCTGCCGATCTGGTAACACACAGAACAAAACTCCAATGGAGACCCACTCGATGAAAACGCCCCTGTTAGCGACCCTGCTGGCCGCCACATGCCTGTCCCTCGCCGGCCCCGCCGCCGCCGATGAACCTCGCCGCCCCGAATGCATCGCACCCGCCGCGCCCGGTGGTGGTTTTGACCTGACCTGCAAGCTGGCGCAAAGCGCGCTGGTACAAAGCAAACTGCTGAAAGCGCCGATGCGCGTGACCTACATGCCCGGCGGCGTCGGCGCCGTGGCCTATAACGCTGTGGTCGCCCAGCGCCCGGCCGAGGCCGGCACCATCACCGCTTTCTCCAGCGGCTCACTGCTCAACCTGGCCCAGGGCAAGTTCGGCCGCTTCGACGAAAGCGCGGTGAAGTGGCTGGCCGGTGTCGGCACCAGCTACGGTGCCATCGCCGTGCGTGCGGATTCACCCTTCAAGACGCTCGACGATTTGGTACAGGCGATCAAGGCCGACCCCGGCAAGGTAGTGATCGGCTCCGGCGGCACCGTGGGCAGCCAGGACTGGATGCAGACAGCGCTTATCGCTCGCGCTGCCGGCATTGATCCCCGGAAACTGCGCTATGTCGCCATGGAAGGTGGCGGTGAACTGGCCACCGCGCTGCTGGGGGGACACATCCAGGTGGCGAGCACCGATATCGCCGACTCCGTGCCACATATCGAAAGCGGTGACATGCGCATTCTTGCCGTGCTTTCCGAAAAGCGCCTGCCCGGTAAATCGGTCGCCGATATTCCCACCGCCCTGGAGCAGGATTACGACGTGGTCTGGCCGGTGATGCGCGGTTTCTATCTCGGGCCGAAGGTCAGCGACGAAGCTTACGCATGGTGGAAGAACGCCTTCGACCAATTGCTCGCTTCGGAAGATTTCGCCCAACTGCGCACCGATCGCCAGCTCTATCCCTTCGCCATGTCCGGCGCGGAACTGGATGCCTACGTCAAGCAGCAAGTCATGCAGTACAAGCAACTGGCCACTGAATTCGGGCTGATCCAGTAACCCTGGACTCGCAGCCATGGGTGACATGGCTGCGACTCACCTTCGAAAACCGAACCCACCGTCCAGGATGACCAGGGATGGCTGCCTTGCGCGTGCCCGTCCGACGGCCCCACCAATATCGAGGATTTCCTCATGTACCAACGTATCTTCGGCCTGGTGCTGCTCGTTGCCAGCGTGGCACTTGGCATCACCGCCTGGAGCTATCAGGCGCCCTTCTCCTACGAACCGGTCGGCCCACGCGCCTACCCTGTGTTGCTGCTGGCCCTGATAGGCCTGGGCGCAATCTACCTGTTGCTCAAGCCCGTCACCGCCAGCTCGCATTTGGCAGAGCCACCCATGGATCGCCATGTGCTTCGCAAGGTCGCCGGCTGCGTACTGGTACTGGTTATCTACGCCTCGCTTTTCGAGCCCCTGGGCTTCATTCCGGCCAGCATCCTGTTCGGCATCGCAATGGCGCGCCTCTATGACGGCAGTTGGCGTACCAGCCTGATCACCGGCACAGCCATAGCGATCAGCCTCTACCTGCTATTCGACAAAGCCCTCGACGTACCTCTTCCGCTGGGCATCCTGTCCGCCCTGGAGATCTGAAACATGGAAACCTTGAGCTACCTTGGCCAGGGCTTCGGCGTTGCTCTGAGCCCCTACAATCTCATCACAGCCCTGTGCGGCACCCTGATCGGCACCGTCGTCGGCTTGCTGCCAGGCCTGGGCCCGATCAACGGCGTAGCGCTACTGATCCCCATCGCCTTCGCACTCGGACTACCTCCGGAGAGCGCGCTGATCCTGCTCGCCGCGGTGTACCTGGGCTGCGAATACGGCGGTCGAATTTCTTCGATCCTGCTGAACATCCCCGGAGAGGCCTCAGCGGTGATGACCACCCTTGACGGCTACCCGCTGGCACGCCAGGGCAAGGCCGGCATCGCCCTGTCGATCTCCGCCTGGAGCTCCTTCATCGGCGGCCTGATGGCCACCTGCGGCGTGGTGATCTTCGCCCCGCTGCTGGCCAAGTGGGCAGTGGCCTTCGGCCCCGCCGAATACTTCGTGCTGATGGTGTTTGCGATCGTCTGTCTGGCCGGCATGGCGGGGAATAAGCCAATGAAGACCGCTATCGCGGCCTGTATTGGTCTGTTCCTCTCCTGCGTCGGCATCGACTCCAACAGCGGCGTCTACCGTTTCACCTTCGGCAGCCTCGGTCTGGCCGACGGCATCCAGTTTGTGGTGCTGGTGCTCGGGCTGTTCTCGGTCAGCGAGATTCTGGTGTTGCTCGAACGCACCCACCGCGGCCAGAAAGCTCTGAATACCAGTGGTCGGATGTTGTTCAACCTCAAGGAGGGTGCCTCGGTACTGGCTACCAATTTGCGCAGCGGCGTGGTCGGCTTCGCCATGGGCATCCTCCCCGGCGCTGGCGCCACCTTGGCCAGCGCGGTGGCCTACATGAGCGAGAAACGCCTGGCGCATAAAGACAACAAATTCGGTGACGGCGACCTGCGCGGACTGGCCGCTCCGGAAACGGCCAACAGCGCCTCGGCCTGCGGCTCCATGGTGCCGATGCTGACCCTTGGCGTACCCGGTTCGGGCACCACCGCTGTGATGCTCGGTGCGCTGACGCTGTACAACATCACGCCCGGCCCGCTGCTGTTCCAGAATCAGCCAGAGATCGTCTGGGGCCTGATCGCCTCGCTGTTCGTCGCCAACCTGATGCTGATCGTGATGAACGTGCCGATGATCAAGGTGTTCACCAAGATCCTCGTCGTGCCCTACTGGGCGCTGGTGCCGGCCATCGCCATCATCACCTCCATCGGGGTCTACGCCATTCATGCCACCGCTTTCGACCTGTACCTGATGATCGGTATCGGCGTAGCCGGCTACATCCTGCGCAAGATGGATTTTCCGCTGTCGGCCATCCTGCTCGGCTTCATCCTTGGCGGCCTCATGGAGCAGAACCTGCGCCGCGCCCTGTCGATCTCCAACGGTGACCTTGGCATCCTGTTCGCCAGTCCGATCACATGGGGCGTATGGGGCCTGGTATTGCTGATGATCGTTCTGCCGATCTGGCGCACCTGGCGCAAACGCGTCCAGCAGAAGGCTCAACTGGCGAATGCCTGAAGCGGACAGTGTGTTGAGAAGAGCCATCCGCAAGCTGCCGGACTGGTGGCTGACGCCCCTGTTCGGCGCCGTCGGTGGCTACCTGGCGAGCCTGATCGGCTGGCCTCTGCCCTGGATCATCGGTTCGCTGCTGGCGGTGATCGCAGTACGTTGCAGCGGCTGCATGCTCCAGGAAGTGCCACATGGCCGGGCAACCGGGCAATGGTTGATCGCCAGCGCCATCGGCCTGCATTTCACCCACGAGGTCATGCAGCAGGTGTTACAGCACCTGGGGGTGATACTGGCCGGCGCCCTCGGCACCCTGCTGCTGAGCCTGATCGGCATCTTCGTCCTGCTGCGCAGCGGCACCGACCGCGCCACGGCGTTCTTCGCCAGCCTGCCGGGCGGAGCCAGCGAGATGGTCAATCTGGCGAGCCGTCATGCCGCACACCCGGCCAAGGTCGCCGCGGCGCACAGTACACGTCTGCTGCTGGTGGTGCTGATCGTGCCCGCACTATTCACCTGGAGCCTGCCGGCTGTCGAGGCACCACCGCCTGCGCCCGTGAGCTGGCCGTGGCTGACCGTGCTGCTGCCTGGCGGCGCCGTGCTGGCAATGCTGTGGAAAAGGCTCCGACAACCGAACCCCTGGATGCTCGGACCGCTGACCGTTTGCGCGGTCTCCAGTGTCGTGTTCGACCTGCATATCGGCCTGCCCGAAGGTCTGGGTCAGCTGGGCCAGTGGCTGATCGGCTGCTCTCTGGGTTGTCATTTCGATCGGCAGTTCTTCCGCAGCGCGCCATCTTTCCTGCTGCGCATCCTGCTGATCACTCTGCTGGCGATGCTCGCCGCAACGACACTGGCCACTGCGCTGAGCTGGGTGACGACCCTCGACGGTACCTCACTGATGCTGGGCATGATGCCCGGCGGCATCACCGAACTCTGCCTGACCGCCGAGGCGTTGCAGCTTTCGGTGGCTCTGGTGACGGCGCTCCAGGTGCTGCGCCTGTTCCTGGTGATGTTCCTCGCCGAACCTTTGTTCTGGCTCTGGCAGAAGAGAACGGTCTGAAGAGACGACTCACACAACATCCCCCAGAAAAATGCCAGTCAGCTCAACTGACTGGCATTTCGGGTTGCAGGTGATCCACCTTACAGCGCGAGCTTGCGATTCGACGCCTTGATAAATTCCTGCTTCAGTTCGGCGAAGGTATGCACCGCGGGGAACTGCGGGAACTCCTTGATGACGTTGTCCGGCGCATGGAACAGGATGCCGGCGTGGGCTTCGCTCAGCATGGTGGTGTCGTTGTAGGAGTCGCCCGCCGCGATCACGCGGTAGTACAGGCTCTTCAGCGCGATGACCGATTGGCGCTTGGGATCCTTCTGGCGCAGTTGGTAATCGACGACCCGATCGTTGTCGTCGACGATCAGCTTGTGGCACAGCAGAGTGGGGAAGCCCAGCTGGCGCATTAGTGGCTGCGAGAACTCGTAGAAGGTGTCCGACAGGATCACCACCTGGAAACGCTCGCGCAGCCAGTCGATGAACTCGACGGCACCGTCCAGCGGCTTGAGGGTCGAGATCACCTGCTGGATGTCCGACAGTTTCAGGCCATGCTCATCGAGGATACGCAGGCGCTGCTTCATCAGTACGTCGTAATCGGGAATGTCGCGCGTGGTGGCCCGCAGCGATTCGATTCCGGTAGCCTCGGCAAAGGCAATCCAGATCTCCGGAACCAGGACACCTTCCAGGTCGAGACAGGCTATTTCCACGGGCCACTCCTCACAGCAGCAAAAATGAAGCGGGCACTCTAACGGCAAGGGCTGAGCGACGCAACGGAGCGACTTATTCCCAAAACACCACTCAACCCGCCGTAAAGGTTATTTAGCGACATAAAGCCTCTTTGTTACCATCCGCAGCCTCCAGAGCGCACCAAGCGCCAACCAAGGAAGCCGCCTGATGAGCCACTCTATCGATGTTGCCGAGCTTGCCTCTGCTTATGCCGGCAAATCCCCGCAAGACATTCTCAAGCTCGCCTTCGACCTGTTCGGTGACGACCTGTGGATATCCTTCAGCGGCGCGGAGGACGTCGTGCTGGTGGACATGGCCTGGAAGCTGAACAAGGGCGTCAAGGTGTTCAGCCTCGACACCGGCCGCCTGCACAGCGAAACCTATCGTTTCATCGAGCAGGTCCGCGATCACTACGACATTCCTATCCAGATCATGACCCCGGATCCGAAACTGCTGGAGCCAATGGTCAACGAAAAGGGCTTGTTCAGCTTCTACCGTGACGGGCATGGCGAGTGCTGCGGCATCCGTAAGATCGAGCCGCTACGTCGCAAGCTGGCTGGTGTGCGCGCTTGGGCTACCGGCCAGCGCCGCGACCAGAGCCCCGGCACACGCAGCCAGGTCGCCGTGCTGGAAGTCGACGGCGCTTTCTCCACCCCCGAACGCAACCTGTACAAATTCAACCCGCTGGCGCAGATGAGCAGCGAGGAAGTCTGGGCCTACATTCGTATGCTCGAAATCCCCTATAACAGCCTGCATGAGCGGGGCTTCATCAGTATCGGCTGCGAGCCTTGCACCCGTCCCGTCCTGCCGAACCAGCACGAGCGCGAAGGTCGCTGGTGGTGGGAAGAGTCCACGCAGAAGGAATGTGGATTGCACGCTGGGAACCTGATCGCCAAGACCTAGGGCGCGAGACTGAAGACTCAGAGGCGGGCTTTCGTCCCGCCCCGCTTTCAGTCTCCAGCTCCTTTCTATCAGTACGTCGGCAACTCCACACCCTCGAACATCTCTTCCAGCTCGACTTTGTTGCGACACTGGATTGCCTTGTCCAGCGTGTCGCGGTCCAGGTGCGGCGCGAAGGTCTGGATGAAGTCGCACATGAACCCGCGCAGGAAGGTACCCCGCCGAAAACCGATTCGGGTGATGCTGGACTCGAACAGCTCGCTGGCATCGAGTACCACCAGATCACTGTCGAGCTTCGCATCCACCGCCATGCGCGCGACGATACCCACGCCGAGCCCCAGGCGAACATAAGTCTTGATCACGTCGGCGTCGGCCGCGGTGAACACCACCTTCGGCGACAGACCACGGTGCGAGAAGGCCTCATCCAACTTGGAACGACCGGTGAAACCGAACACATAGGTAACCAGGGGATGTTCGGCCAGCGCTTCCAGCGTGAGCTTTTCGAGTTTTGCCAGGGGATGTCCCTGCGGCACCACCACACAGCGGTTCCAGCGATAGCACGGCATCATCACCAGATCGCCGAACAGCTCCAGCCCCTCGGTGGCAATGGCGAAATCCACGGTGCCGTCTGCAGCCATCTCGGCGATCTGCATGGGCGTACCCTGATGCATGTGCAGGGAGACCTCGGGGTACTGCTTGATGAAGCTGCTGATTACCGGCGGCAATGCGTAACGGGCCTGGGTGTGCGTGGTAGCGATGCTCAGGGTGCCGCGCTTCTCGTTGGAGAACTCCTGCGCGATCTGCTTGATGCTTTCGCACTTGCGCAGGATTTCGCCGGCGGTAGTGATGATGCGCTCGCCGGCAGGCGTAACACGGGTCAGGTGTTTGCCACTGCGCGCGAAAACCTCGACGCCCAGTTCGTCTTCGAGCAGACGAATCTGTTTGCTGATGCCGGGTTGTGAGGTGAACAGGCTTTGTGCAGTTGCCGAGACGTTGAGGTCATGATGCGCCACTTCCCAGATGTAACGCAGTTGTTGAAGCTTCATAGAAATCCCTCAAAGACCGATGACATACCCAAGCGTCATCCTTATAACTACAGGCGCTAGGAAAATTGGATTCTAGATCATTTTCCTATGGATGCCCTTAGACTTTTCGCCTCACCCGTGAACGAATCGTGGAATGCCCCAACGAGCTGGCGCCCCCTCGCGACTCCGATTGAGCTTAGCAGGGCGAAGGCAAAGCACTAGGGTCTGTTGCCGTTTCGTCGCGAGCCGCGGACGAAATGGCAACAGACCCTAATGCCCCCGACAACAGCACATCTGCAATGTGATGTCGGAACATGAGCGACATCACGACACTTCACCAGTCTCCGGGAGCGATCCACTCACTTCACAGCTCCGCCCTGCGGCAAAACACTCGGCACGGGGCAGTTACCAGCGAAGAATCAGCGCAGGAAGCATGCGTCAATTCCATTGTCTAGCCGCGGCAATACGCGATAAGGTTCCGGTTTCCCGCTGCACCTACGCTCTGCTCCGCCGCACCGGGATGGCTGGCGGACGGCATCCGTGACCCTGACGAGTAACACGATGGCTGATTTACCGATCGACGACCTCAACGTTGCCTCCAACGACACCCTGATCACACCGGAGCAACTCAAGCACGAATTGCCCCTGACCGCCTCCGCATTGCAGACCGTATCCCACGGGCGCCAGGTGGTGCGCGACATTCTCGATGGCAAGGATCATCGACTGTTCATCGTGATTGGCCCCTGCTCCATTCATGATCTGAAGGCCGCACGCGAATATGCCGAACGTCTCAAGGTGCTCGCCGAGAAAGTGTCTGACAGCCTGTTCCTGGTCATGCGGGTGTATTTCGAGAAACCTCGCACCACGGTCGGCTGGAAGGGACTGATCAACGACCCCTTCATGGATGATTCCTTCAAGATCCAGGATGGCCTGCACATTGGTCGCAAGCTGCTGCTCGAACTCGCCGAAATGGGCCTGCCGACTGCCACCGAAGCACTCGACCCGATTTCGCCGCAGTACCTGCAGGACCTGATCAGTTGGTCCGCCATCGGTGCTCGCACCACCGAATCCCAGACTCATCGCGAGATGGCATCGGGCCTGTCCTCGGCCGTGGGCTTCAAGAACGGTACCGACGGCAGCCTGACCGTCGCTATCAATGCTCTGCAATCGGTCTCCAGCCCGCATCGTTTCCTCGGCATCAACCAAGCCGGCGGCGTCTCCATCGTCACCACCAAGGGCAACAGCTACGGTCACGTAGTACTGCGCGGCGGCAACGGCAAGCCCAACTACGACTCGGTCAGCGTCGCACTGTGCGAGCAGGAACTGGGCAAGGCGAGCATCCGCCCCAACATCATGGTCGACTGCAGCCACGCCAACTCCAACAAGGACCCAGCGCTGCAACCGCTAGTAATGGAAAACGTCGCCAATCAGATCGTCGAAGGCAACCAGTCGATCATCGGGCTGATGGTGGAAAGCCACCTGGGCTGGGGCAACCAATCGATCCCGAAAGACCGCTCCGAGCTCCGCTACGGCATATCGGTGACCGATGCCTGCATCGACTGGGACACTACCGAAAAAGCGGTACTGAGCATGCATGCCAAGCTGAAGGACGTACTGCCCAAACGCTCCCGCGGCTAGCTCCAGGTGAAATCAAGCGTTCAGGTCACCGGTTTGGCCTGGACGCCTGATTGATCAGCCGGCCTCCCCGTCTGTCCGCTTGCTCTGTCGTTCGATATAGCTTTCGACGTATGAGCAGGAAGGAATCACCGCGTAGCCCTCACGCTTGGCGTAATCCAACGCGTGCTGCGCCAGCGCAGCCGCAATCCCTTTGCCTCTCAATGCATCCGGAACGAAGGTTCGGTATATATCCAGGGTCTGTTTCCCCAGATCCACATAGGCAAGATAGGCGCGGTGACCGTCCACGGTAGTTTCGAATTGATGCCCCGCCCGATCATGGTGGATGGCCAATTTGTCGCTCATCTTGCCTCCTTAGCAGGTCCGCCTTCGGTGCCCGGAAATAACCATGTGGCTGGATACATATCGCCGTCTCGACAGCATGCTACCGTCTGGCGCTATTTCCCTACAATTCTATCGTTATAGGCGCTTTCCGCTTCGCGATAATTCAACAAGACAAAGGGACAGCGCGAACTTTTCATCCAATGCAGAGTCCACTTCTCGGTGCGGTGGCCGAGCGGCATTTAACCTCGGAAAGGTTTGAACTGTTTCAGACCCGCCAAGCCGTGAAGAACACGCAAGCCTTTACTTGGCTCATTTTTTTTAGCGTAACTAACAGGTAATATGGCCGCGCCAACTTTCCACACCGGAAGTGGCCATGGATTTAATCCTATAAGGGGAACACGATGAACAACGCTCTGAAATTTTCTGCCCTGGCTTTCGCCGCCATTCTGGCCACTGGTTGCAGCAACAGCATGACCAAGGAAAGCGAAGCTCGTCTGACCGCTACCGAAGACGCCGCTGCCCGTGCTCAGGCTCGTGCCGACGAGGCTTACAGCAAGGCCGACGAGGCTCTGCAAGCTGCTCAGAAGGCTCAGCAGACCGCTGACGAAGCCAACGAGCGTGCGCTGCGTATGCTGGAACGCGCCAGCCGCAAGTAAGCTTCAGGCGATAAAAAAAGCCGACCTGCAATCAGGTCGGCTTTTTTATGTGCGTCAGTAGTATCGACACCCGTTTCAACACTTTCTAGAACAACGATTCTTCCTGGCTGGCCAGCGCATGGTTCTGCTCGGCGATCTGAATAGGCAAGCCATCTTCACCAGCGATGATTTCCCTCACTGTCTCCCAGTCCAGTCGCAGGCTGCCGGCATCTTCGTCTCGTTGCAGCAACGTGTTGACCACCGCTGCGTGCCTGTCCATCAGCGTCAGGTTCTGTTCCTCGCTGCCCAGCGGCGCGTGGGCTTCCAGATAGACTTTCTGCTGACTGATGCCAAACTTGTACGGCTCATCGATGATACGTACCGAAGTCCCCACCTTTACCCACCCCGCCAGTTCGAGCACGTTGTGGTTCAGCATGCGGAAACAGCCATGACTGACCTGCATACCGATACCGAACTTCTTGTTCGAACCGTGGATCAGGTAACCAGGCATTCCCAGGGTCATCTTATACGGCCCCAGTGGATTATCGGGTCCTGGCGGTACCACCCTCGGCAACGGATCACCTTCGGCAGCATGCTCATTACGGATCGACTGGGGCGGGTACCAAGCCGGGTTGCTGGTCATGGCGGCAATATGGGTTTTACCCACTGGAGATCCCCACCCTTCCCTTCCTATACCCAAAGGGTAGGTATGCACCACGTTCTGGCCTTCTGGATAGAAATACAGACGATACTCCGCCAGGTTGATCACTATCCCTTCGCGCGGCCCCGGCGGCAGGATGAAGCGCGTCGGCAGTACGATATCGGTGCCTTCGCCGGGCAGCCAGGGATCGACACCCGGGTTGGCGGCGACAAGCTCCAGATAGCCCAGGTCGTACTGCTCGCCCAGCGCAGCGAAGGTGTCCTCGTACTTCGCCTTGATGACCTGAATCTCACCGACCAGATCCTCCCCTTCGGGGGGCAACGGCAGCTCCAGCGCCGCGCTCTGCCCCGCGGAAAGCAAAGCGGCGAAGGAGACACACAGGGCAAGAGCGGACGCGCGCGGAAACATTCAGGATTCCTTGGTCGAGATGGATGCGTTCATCGGGCGATTGTACGCGAAGCGGCCATCAGCGCCGAGCTACCAGGCGCTGATGGCAGACGGAAGGCCTTTGCGTCGCGCATCGAAGGCTTCGCGGCATAAAGGACACAAACGGCGGTCCTTCAGCAGAGTACGGTCCGGCTCGGCCCAGCGTGGATGCGCAGGCAAAAAACCGCCGCAAAGGGTGCGGTCAACCAGGCCATTGAGCTCCAGCTGCCGTAATGCCAGATGCAAGCGATTCTCGCGACAGGCGAACAGGTCGAACTGCTCGTCCGGCACGATGAGTCGATAGGCGAAAAGGGATGAGGCCGAGCGCGACATCGAGAGCTCCAGTGAGGGGCGCGACAGTAGCCGCGCCGCCGCCTCAAAGCAAGGGTTCGAGCACCGGCCAGACATTATCCAGCATCAATTCCTGGGCCTGCGCCGTGGGATGGACACGATCGGCCTGCATCATGCCCTGCACGCCACCGACCCCCTCGAGCAGGAACGGCACATAGGGCAGGTCCTTCTCTGCTGCGAGCGAATCGAAGGCATCGGCAAAGGCGCTGGTATAGCGCTGTCCCAGGTTCGGCGGCATGCGCATGCCCAGCAGCAATACCTTGGCGCCGGCTTGCTGCGCCTGCTCTGCCATCGCCGCAAGATTTCGTTTCAATTGCGCGGGCGACTGTCCTCGTAGGCCGTCGTTGCCGCCAAGTTCGATGATCACGATATCCGGCTCATGCTCGCTAAGCAGCGCGGGCAGCCGCGCGAGCCCGCCGGCCGAAGTGTCACCACTGATCGAAGCGTTCACAACCCGATAGTCGCGTTCGCCGTCATTCAGGCGCTGTTGCAGCAGATGCACCCAGCCCTGGCTGGTTTCCAGCCCGAAAGCGGCACTGATACTATCGCCCACCACCAGCGCCGTCCCGGCCAGGGCGCCCTGAGCCCACAGCATCGCCGCCAGGACACCACCTCTCAGCCACATTCGCATCGGATTCTCCATGAGCGCCTGCATTCTCAACGCCCGGAACCTTAGCAAAGTGGTAACCAGCGCGGAAGGCGAGCTGGTTATTCTCGACGACCTCTCGCTGAGCCTGGCCCAGGGCGACAGCCTAGCCATCGTCGGCACCTCCGGCTCCGGCAAATCCACCCTGCTCGGCCTGCTCGCCGGCCTTGATCTACCGAGTTCGGGCGAGGTGCA
Source organism: Pseudomonas sp. (assembly GCA_047973445.1). Taxonomy (GTDB): domain Bacteria; phylum Pseudomonadota; class Gammaproteobacteria; order Pseudomonadales; family Pseudomonadaceae; genus Stutzerimonas. The sequence goes on along the minus strand of JBKEBY010000075.1, from coordinate 2,408 downwards.
GCTGGCCGGCCACCTGCTCGGTGCGCTGAACGAGGACGAGCGGGCACGGGTGCGCGCCGAGCATGTCGGTTTCGTCTTCCAGTCCTTCCAACTGCTCGACAGCCTCAACGCGCTGGAAAACGTTATGCTGCCGCTGGAGCTGCATGGGCGGCGTGACGCCCAGCAGCGGGCGCGCAATCTGCTGGAGCGGGTTGGTCTCGGCGCACGCCTGCATCATTATCCGCGGCAGCTTTCCGGTGGCGAGCAGCAGCGTGTAGCGGTGGCTCGCGCGTTCGCCGCGGAACCGGACGTGCTGTTCGCCGACGAACCCACCGGCAACCTGGACAGCCACACTGGCGCCAACATTACCGAGCTGCTGTTCGAGCTCAACCGCGAACGCGGTACGACACTGGTGCTGGTCACCCATGACGAACGCCTGGCGCAACGCTGCCACAATCTGCTGCGCCTGGAAGGCGGCCGTCAGCTTGCTGCCGAGGCAGAGCAATGAAGCAGATGCCCGCCACCCGACTGGTGGCCTTGGCGCTGCGCCAACTATTACGCGACGCCCGCGCGGGCGAACTGCATGTGCTGTTCTTCGCCTTGCTGATCGCAGTCGCCGCCAGCACCTCCATCGGTTATTTCGGCGCCCGCCTGAACGACGCCATGTTGCTGCGCGCCACGGAATTTCTCGGTGCCGACCTGGTGCTCAATGGCAGTGAACCGGCCACGCCTGCGCAGATCGAGGCCGGCAAGCACCTGCAGCTCGAGCATGCGCAGGTGGTGGAGTTTTCCAGCGTCATCGCCACCGACGAGGACCTGCAACTGAGCAGCGTCAAGGCTGCCAGCGACAGTTATCCACTGCGTGGCCAGCTGCGCAGCGCAGCAGCGCCCTACCAGGCCGAGGAGCCCGGACTTGGCCCGCAACCCGGCGAAGCCTGGGCCGAGGCACGGCTGTTCGCCTCACTGAACCTGAACATCGGCGACATCATCGAAGTCGGCAGCAAACCGCTGCGGCTGACTCGCGTACTGACCTACGAACCGGACCGCGTCGGCGATTTCTACAGCCTGACCCCGCGCGTGCTGATGCACCTGGACGACCTGGCTGCCACTGGCGTGGTGCAGCCGGGCAGCAGGGTGCGCTATCGCGAGCTGTGGCGTGGCCCGACGGCCGATCTCGAGCGCTACCGCAAGGCCATGGAAACCGATCTGCAGCCACACCAACGACTGGAGACCGCGAAGGACGGCAACCGCCAGATCGGCGGCGCCCTGGGTCGCGCCGAACAGTATCTGAACCTTGCCAGTCTCGCTGCGGTATTGCTGGCGGGCGTGGCGGTCGCGCTGTCCGCCTCGCGCTTCGCAGCAAGGCGCTTCGATGCCAGCGCCTTGCTGCGCTGCCTGGGCCTGTCGCGTCGTGAGGCTCTTGGGCTCTACGCACTGCAGCTGGGTCTGCTTGGGCTGATCGCGAGCCTGGCCGGCGCGCTGTTGGGCTGGGCGGCCCAGCATGGACTGTTCTTCCTGCTGCGTAACCTGGTGGTCAGTGAAGTACCGCCGGCAACCTTCTGGCCAGCGCTGTCCGGCATCGCCACCGGCCTGGTGGCTCTAGCCGGCTTCGCCCTGCCTCCGCTGGCGGCCCTGGGTCGGGTTCCCCCGTTGCGGGTGTTGCGCCGGGACATACTGCCGATTCCGCCCAGCTCCTGGCTGGTCTACGGCGCGGCATTACTCGCACTGGGCTTGATCATGTGGCGCCTGAGCCTGGACCTGAAGCTCACTCTGGCCCTGATCGGCGGCGGCCTGCTGGCCACGCTGCTCCTGGGAGGATTGCTGCTGGGGGCGCTCAAGGGCTTGCGACGCCTGCTGGCGGGCGCATCCCTGCCCTGGCGGCTGGGACTGGGCCAGTTGCTGCGCCACCCATTGGCGGCTGCCGGCCAGTCGCTGGCTTTCGGCCTGATCCTGCTGGCCATGGCGCTGATTGCGCTGCTGCGCGGCGAACTGCTCGATACCTGGCAGGATCAACTTCCGGCCGATGCACCGAATCACTTCGTGCTGAACGTGCTGCCCGTCGACCGGGATGCCTTCAACGAGCGGGTTCAGGCTCTGTCCACCAGCTCCGTGCCGCTTTATCCGGTGGTACCCGGCCGCCTGGTGGCGATCAACGGCGAGCCGGTGCGCCAACTAGTCAGCAAGGAGTCCCAGGGCGAACGCGCCGTCCGCCGCGATCTGAGCCTGACCTGGGCCGAGGAACTGCCCGCCGACAACCACCTCACCGCGGGCAGCTGGTGGCAAACGGGCTCAGCGGATGAGCTGCCGGGCGTCTCGGTAGAAGTCGAGCTGGCCGAAAGCCTCCAGTTGCAGTTGGGCGATCGCCTGAGTTTCACCGTGGGCGGCCTGACGCGTGACGTCACCGTGACCAGCCTGCGCGAAGTGAACTG
>JBKEBY010000110.1:0-21115 GCA_047973445.1 Pseudomonas sp. | reverse complement strand
TACCGGTCTGAGCGATGGTCCAGGTAGCCTGGTCGACGACCGAGCCGTCCGCGCGAACGTAGCCTGCCGGCAGTTTTCCGTATGTCAGATTCTGCAGGTGATGCTGAATATATTCCGCCGGGGTACTCGCCATAAACGCCTCAAGTGCTCAATGCTTCGGATTGTTTTTCAACAGCAGGAGAGCGCTCGCTCCAGTGCCCAGAACCAGCAGGTAGCCGGTAAACAGAGCAATTGGCTCGAGCGGCTTCACTCCCACGAACACCAGCGCAAACAGCGCTGCTGCCAGAATCTGTTTCCCCATCTCACCAGCCCAAAGGGACTGGACAATAGCGCGCGCCGAACGCGCACCAAAATAACGAAAGGCCTTGAACGCGAAATAAACGTTCGCTGAAAGCGCAATCAGGCCGCCGAGCAATCCTGAGTAGCCGGCGACGATACCAAACATAACCCCGCAGAAAACGGCGGCGATCAAACCCACCGCAGCCTGCGCGAACAGCACACGCACAACCGGCAAACGATGCAGAGGTGTGCGGTTGCGTATATTCACCAGGATTCCGTTGTTGTCGCACCCACGATCCAAAATGACCGCGGTCAAAAAAGCGCCGCGAGTATAGAAGTAGGCCAACTTGGGTTCAACCGCCAGGTAGTTATTTCCGATGGTCACTACATTCAATTTGTTTCAGCGAATGTGCGCCAGTACGCCCTGCAACTCATCCAGCGAATTGTAGCGAATCACCAGCTGACCCTTACCCTTCTGCCCATGCCTGATCTGTACGGGCGAGCCCAGGCGCTCGGCCAGCCGCTGTTCCAGGCGCTGGATGTCCGGATCGCCTTTCGGCTCAACCTTCCCCACCTGCTTGTCGTTCAACCACTGGCGTACCAAGGCTTCGGTCTGCCGGACGGTCATCCCCCTTGCGACAACATGACGCGCCCCCTCGACCTGCTGTTCTGGAGGTAGCCCCAACAAGGCGCGGGCATGCCCCATTTCCAGATCGCCATGAGAGAGCAGCGTCTTGATCTCGTCCGGCAAGGCGATCAGCCGTAGCAGGTTGCTGACAGTCACCCGCGACTTGCCCACCGCGTCGGCAACCTGCTGCTGGGTCAGCTGGAACTCCTGCTGCAGCCGCTGCAACGCCATGGCCTCCTCGATCGGGTTGAGGTCCTCGCGCTGGATGTTCTCGATCAGCGCCATGGCAATGGCAGCTTCGTCGGGTATGTCGCGCACCATGGCCGGAATCTTTTCCAGGCCTGCCTGCTGGCTGGCACGCCAGCGGCGTTCACCGGCGATGATCTCGTAGCGACCGCTGCCAACGGGACGCACCACGATCGGCTGCATCACGCCCTGGGCCTTGATCGACTGCGCCAGTTCCTCGAGCGTCACGGGGTCGATATCTCGGCGCGGCTGGTACTTGCCGCGTTGAATCAGATCGAGCGGCAGATGCTGCAATTCACGGGCATCCGCCTGCACGGCCTGTTCCTGCATGGCGCTGACGTTGGCGCCGCCGAGCAGGGCGTCCAGTCCGCGTCCCAGGCCTCTTTTCTTGGTCGCCATGAAAAATTCCTTATGCAGTTACGCTGCGGGCGGCACGCCGCTGGCGGCGCGACAACTCTCCCGCCAACGCCAGATAGGCCAGTGCGCCCTTGGATTGCTTGTCGTAGACGAGCGCCGGCATGCCATGGCTGGGCGCTTCGGCCAGCCGCACGTTGCGCGGGATGACGGTATCGTAGAGCTTGTCGCCGAAATGCGTCTTGAGCTGCTCGGTCACGTCGTTGGTCAGGCTGCTGCGCGGATCGTACATGGTACGCAGCAGGCCCTCGATCTTCAGTGTCGGGTTGAGTGCCTGGCTGATGCGCTGGATCGAGTTGACCAAGTCGGTCAGGCCCTCAAGGGCGTAATACTCGCACTGCATCGGAATGATCACACCGTCGGCGGCGGTCAGTGCGTTGATGGTCAGCATCGACAGTGACGGCGGGCAGTCGATGAGGATGTAATCGTAATTCTCACGCACCGGTGCCAGCGCCTCACGCAGGCGATTTTCCTTGGCAGGAAGGTTGAGCAGGGCGACTTCAGCAGCGGTCAGGTCGCGGTTGGCCGGCAGCAACTGATATCCGCCGTGCTCGGAGAACTGCATGGCGTCGACCAGGCTGCATTCTCCGATCAACACATCGTAGACCGAATACTCCAGATTCAACTTATCCACACCACTGCCAGTGGTGGCATTGCCCTGTGGATCGAGGTCGATCAGCAGCACCCGCCGCCGGGTGGCGACGAGCGACGCGGCGAGGTTGATACAGGTGGTGGTCTTGGCGACACCGCCCTTCTGGTTGGCGATGGCGAATACTCTGGCCATGTCAGTGTCTGTCCGCTGTCATGAAGTGCGGCGCAGTATCAACAGATGACGCTGGCCTTGGCAACCGGGAACCTTGAGCACTTCACAACTGCGCAGGGAAAAGTCGCCGGGCAGCGCCTGCAACTCGTCATCCGGCTGCACGCCTTTCATCGCCAGCCAGCGGGTATCACCGTCGCCGAGATGGCGTGTCCAATCGATGAAATCCGCCAGCGCGCTGAATGCCCGCGACATGATTCCGTCGAAGGGCCGTTCCGGTCGGTATTGCTCGACCCGGCTGTGGATAACCTCAAGGTTGGCCAACTGCAGTTCGAGCTTCACTTGGGTGAGAAAGCGCGTCTTCTTGCCATTGGAGTCGAGCAGGGTGAAGGCGCGTTCGGGGAACAGGATCGCCAGCGGAATGCCGGGCATGCCGCCACCGCTACCTACATCCAGCCAGCGCTCGCCGCCTTCGGCGACGTAGGGCACCACGCTCAGGCTGTCGAGCAGGTGCCGCGAGACCATTTCGTCCGGATCGCGCACCGCTGTCAGGTTGTAGGCCTTGTTCCACTTGATCAGCAGTTGCAGGTAAGCAAGCAGTTGCTGTTTCTGGGTATCACTCAGGGCGACACCGAGCTCGGCGGCACCGCTGACCAGTTCGGCGGCGTGCGCCGGGGTGACGATGTTCATCAAGCGCTCTGCTCCAGCTGGCGACCGCTGCTGCGTTTCTTCAAGTGGATCATCAGCAGCGACACCGCCGCCGGCGTGACGCCGGGAATACGCGAAGCCTGGCCGAGCGTGGACGGCCTGGCCTGGGACAGCTTGTGCTGGATTTCCTTGGAAAGGCCGGCAATCGTCGAGTAGTCCAGATCCTCGGGCAGCGCGATGTTTTCGCTCTCGCGCAGGCGCTGGATCTCATCCTGCTGACGCTCGATGTAGCCGGCGTACTTGGTCCTGATCTCGACCTGTTCGGCTACCTGCGGGTCATCCACGGCACCGCCGGTCAGGGCGACCAGCCCGCGGTAGTCGATCTCCGGCCGCGCGAGCAGATTCAGCAGGTTGTATTCGTGGGTCAGCGGCGTGCCGAAACGGGTGGCAATGGCATCGCCCAGTTCGGTACCGGGGCGCACCCAGGTTTCCTTCAGACGCTGTTCCTCGCGCTGGATGCTCTCGCGCTTGCGCTCGAACACCGCCCAACGCTCGTCGTCCACCAAGCCCAGTTCGCGACCCTTTTCGGTCAGGCGCAAGTCGGCATTGTCCTCGCGCAGAATCAGCCGGTACTCGGCGCGAGAGGTAAACATGCGATAGGGCTCCTGGGTGCCGAGGGTGATCAGATCGTCGATCAATACACCCAGATAGGCTTCGTCGCGGCGCGGATACCAGCTATCGCGCCCCTGTGCACGCAGCGCGGCATTGGTACCGGCAAGCAGACCCTGTACGCCGGCCTCTTCGTAGCCGGTGGTGCCGTTGATCTGACCGGCAAAGAACAGGCCACCGATCACCTTGGTTTCCAGGCTGTGTTTCAGGTCGCGCGGGTCGAAGTAGTCGTATTCGATAGCGTAGCCAGGGCGCACGATGTGGGCATTCTCCATACCGCGAATGCTTTGCACGATCTGCAACTGCACGTCGAACGGCAGCGAAGTAGAGATGCCGTTGGGATACAGCTCGTGGGTGGTCAGGCCTTCCGGCTCGATGAACACCTGGTGGCTGTCCTTGTCGGCGAAGCGGTGAATCTTGTCTTCGATCGATGGGCAATAGCGTGGACCGACCCCCTCGATGACGCCGGAATACATCGGTGAGCGATCCAGGTTGGCAGCGATGATCTCGTGGGTGCGCGCATTGGTGTGAGTGATCCAGCAACTGACCTGCCGCGGATGCTGCTCGCGATTGCCGAGGAAGGACATCACCGGCAGCGGGTTATCCCCAGGCTGCTCGATCATCTTCGTGAAATCCACCGAACGACCGTCGATACGCGGTGGGGTACCGGTCTTCAGGCGACCGACTCGCAGTGGCTGCTCACGCAGACGTTGTGCCAACGCGATAGAGGGGGGATCGCCAGCGCGACCACCGGAATAATTCTGCAGGCCGATGTGGATAAGTCCGCCGAGGAAGGTGCCTGTGGTCAGCACCACCGACTCGGCGAAGAAGCGCAGCCCCATCTGGGTGATCACTCCCCTGACTTCGGCCTGTTCCACGATCAGATCATCGACAGCCTGCTGAAAGATCCACAGGTTCGACTGATTCTCGAGAATCTCGCGTACCGCAGCCTTGTATAGAACCCGATCGGCCTGTGCTCGGGTGGCACGCACAGCCGGCCCCTTGCGGCTGTTGAGCATACGAAACTGGATGCCTCCCTTATCGGTCGCGGTCGCCATGGCACCGCCCAGGGCATCGATTTCCTTGACCAGATGGCTCTTGCCGATCCCCCCAATAGCGGGGTTGCAGCTCATCTGCCCAAGCGTTTCGACGTTGTGTGTCAGCAACAGGGTTTTCACACCCATTCGTGCAGCAGCCAAAGCCGCTTCGGTACCGGCATGGCCACCGCCAATCACGATGACATCAAAACGGGAAGGGAAATCCACCACGCACCTCGTGCCTGTTCAGATGATTTCTGGGGAAGCGCGCAAGTATAGGGATTCGTGGGGGCTGAAAGAAGGGCTTCTGGATAAAAAATAACCAACTCACGAGGGAGCGATGGCGGGCTTAGAAATAGATATGAATAAAGAAATTCTTTAAAGCTTATTTTTATGTTTATAAATGCTAAGCCCCACTTCTGTGGATAACCATGTCAAGGGCCTGTGGTACCGAGCTCACAGCAAATGACAACCCTGTGTCGAAGCTGAGTGGTGCCCGTGTGAATCCAGTGATCAGGCTGTGGGTAAAAATGATGCTTATCCACAGCTACCATCATCCTCAGTTTTATCCGAAACTTATCGACCGAGCTGAGGAAGGGTTTTCCACAGGGCTCAGTTTGCTCTGTTTAATAGGGTTATACGCTTTCATACAGGCAAGACGATGCCCCGCCTGACTCGACGAAGCACCAAACCAGCGATCAGATCATTTGCCGATACAAAAACTGGAGAAGATACGACCCAGCAGGTCGTCGGAGCTGAAAGCTCCGGTGATTTCGCCCAGGGCTTGCTGGGCCAGGCGTAAGTCTTCGGCCAGCAGCTCGCCGGCTCCGGCCAGAGTCAATTGGGCGTGGCCGTGATCCAGATGAACCTCGGCCTGGCGCAAGGCATCCAGATGCCGGCGACGGGCGCTGAAGCTGCTCTCGGTGGTCTGCTCGTAGCCCATGCAGTCCTTAAGGTGCTGGCGTAGCGTCTCCAGCCCCGTGCCGGACTTTGCAGAAAGAGCCAGTGTTACCTGCCCGTCGGCGCCGGTGAAGAGACTCGCCGGTTCCCCGGTGAGGTCTGCCTTGTTGCGAATCAGGGTGGTTTTTGCCGGGGCAGGCCTGACGGCCAGCAGCTCGGGCCAGGCCGCCAGCGGGTCGGCCGATTCCGGAGCGTTGGCATCCATGACCAGAAGCACCCGATCGGCATCCTGAATGGCCTGGATGGCTCTTTCAACACCGATTCGTTCCACCTGGTCCTGGGTATCGCGCAAGCCGGCCGTATCCACCACATGCAGGGGCATGCCGTCGATGTGGATATGTTCGCGCAGCACGTCCCGGGTGGTCCCGGCGATATCGGTGACGATGGCGGCTTCACGGCCGGCCAGCGCATTGAGCAGGCTTGATTTGCCAGCATTGGGTCGACCCGCGATGACCACAGTCATGCCTTCACGCAGCAGTGCGCCTTGCCCTGCTTCGCGCAGTACCCCGGACAGCTCGGTCCGGACGCCTTCGAGCATCTGCAGTACATGGCCATCAGCGAGAAAGTCGATCTCCTCCTCGGGAAAGTCGATAGCCGCTTCCACGTAGATGCGTAGCTGGATGAGGGTTTCGGTCAACTGATGCACGCGCCGGGAAAACTCGCCTTGCAGCGAACGCACGGCATTGCGGGCAGCCTGTGCCGAACTGGCCTCGATCAGGTCAGCGATGGCTTCGGCCTGTGCCAGGTCGAGCTTGTCGTTGAGGAAGGCACGCTCACTGAACTCGCCCGGACGCGCCAGGCGAGCGCCGAGTTCGATGCAACGCTTGAGCAGCATGTCCAGCACCACTGGACCTCCGTGTCCCTGAAGCTCGAGCACGTCCTCGCCGGTAAAGGAGTTGGGACCAGGGAAGAACAGCAACAGGCCTTCGTCGAGTACCTCGCCGTCGTCGGCATGGAAGGGCCCGTAATGGGCGTGCCGGGGGAGTGGCTCGCGCCCGGTCAGGGTGATTGCCATGGCCTTCGCCCGCGGTCCTGACACCCGGACGATACCGACGCCACCACGACCGGGGGCGGTGGCGATGGCAGCGATAGTTTCGCGATCCTGGGTCATGCTGGTTTCCTCGGCCGCTGGACGAATAGCAAAACGCCCCAATCAAGGGGCGTTTGCGAGAGTAGCAGTGGCGTCAGGCCTTTTTCGCCGCGCCTTCGATCTGCCGCGTAATGTACCACTGCTGGGCGATCGACAGGACGTTGTTGACGACCCAGTACAGCACCAGACCTGCCGGGAACCACAGGAAGAAGAAGGTGAAGATGATCGGCAACAGCTTCATCACCTTGGCCTGCATGGGGTCCGGTGGCGTCGGGTTGAGCTGCTGCTGGATGAACATGGTCACGCCCATGATGATCGGCAGGATGAAGAAGGGATCCTTGATCGACAGGTCGGTGATCCAGAACATCCAGGGTGCTTGGCGCATCTCGACGCTTTCCAGCAATACCCAGTAGAGGGCCAGAAACACTGGCATCTGCACAAGGATTGGAAGGCAGCCGCCCAGCGGATTGATCTTCTCCTTCTTGTACAGCTCCATCATCGCCTGGGACATCTTCTGGCGGTCGTCGCCGAACTGTTCCTTGAGGGCCTGCATCTTCGGCGATACCGCCCGCATGCGTGCCATCGACTTGTAGCTGGCGGCCGACAGTGGGAAGAACGCGAGCTTGATGATGATGGTCAGGACGATGATCGACCAGCCCCAGTTGCCGAGCAGCGCATGGATGTTTTCCAGCAGCCAGAAGATCGGCTGGGCGATGAACCAGAGGATGCCGTAGTCAACGGTCAGACGCAGGCCGGGAGAGAGTTCCTCCAGCTTGCCCTGGCTCTTGGGACCGGCATACAGCGTGGCACCGGTCTCGCCTTGGGTGCCTGCCGCAACACTAAGTGCGGGGCCGGTGAAACCGATGATGTAGTTGCCCTGGCCGTCCTTGCGGGTCTGCACTTGGTTGGTCTGGTCGGCCGGTGGAATCCAGGCGGTCACGAAGTAATGCTGCAGCCAGGCGATCCAGCCACCTTCCACTGTCTGGCGAAGGTTTTTGTCGTCCATGTCCCCCATGGAGACCTTGGTGTAAGGCTCGTCCTTGGTCCAGAGTGCGGCGCCCAGGTACGTGGCGGTACCGGTAGCGGTGCTTGAGGAAGGATCACCACTGCTGTCGCGCTTGAGCTGGCCGAACATGTAACCGGTCCAGGGTTTGCCACTCTGGTTGTCGATCAGATAACGCACGTTCAGGTCGTAGTTTTCACGTGCGAAGGTGAAGCGCTTGATGTAGTTCACGCCATCGGCGCTGTAAGTCAGGTCGACCACCAGTTGGTCCTGATCTTCGCCGAGCTGATACTGCTGTTGCGTACTGCTGTACAGCGGACGGCCACTGGCCTGATCCGGACCATCGCCGATCAATCCGCTCTGCGCCACGTAGAGGCGTTGGTCGCTGCGCTCGAAGAGCTGGAAGGGAACGTCGGGGCGATCCTGGCGACGTGGGTATTGCGGCAGATGCAGCTCGACGATATCGCCGCCACGCGGATCGATAGCAACGTCCAGTACGTCGGTGCGAACCCGGATGAGGTCCTCGCTTGAGGCGTTGCTGGACGGCAATGCACTGGCTTGTTCCTGACCTGCAACGGCCGGCAAATCATCATGCGTACCGCTGCCGGCAACAGGTGCCGAAGGCGTATCGGGCAGTTGAGGAACAGCGCTGGATTGTGTCTGGCTGGTCTCGGCAGGCAGGGCTGCCTGGCCATAGTCCTGATTCCACTGAAGAACCAGCAGGTAGGCAACAACTGCCAAGGCTACGAGCAGGATCGAGCGTTTGATATCCATGGTTACTCGGTCATCGATGATGAATTGGAGGTGTTATTGGTGGGCACGGGATCATAGCCGCCCGGATTCCATGGATGGCAACGGCCAAGCCTGCACAGGCTCAGCCAGCCACCGCGCAACAGGCCGTGTGTCTCGATGGCCTCTTGTGCATAGCAGGAGCAACTGGGATAGAAACGACAGTGACTGGCCATCATGGGGCTGATGGCGTACCGGTAGATCCGAATCGGAACGAGGGCCAGTTTACGCATGGGAAGCTTTGGCCGGGTTCGGCTCACCCTGAGGCCGCGAAGGGGTACGTGACAGTCGCCTCCAGAGCTTGGCGAACTGCTTGGCCAATTCCGGATTATCCAGATCGGCTAAACCCTTGCGAGCAATGATCACGATATCCCACCCCGCCAGGTCCATCTGATGATGACGAAAGGTCTCGCGCAGTTGCCGCTTGATACGGTTGCGCTCCACCGAGAGCTTGACGCTCTTTTTGCCGATCACCAATCCGATGCGAGGGTGCGGAAGGCCGTTCTCTCGCACCAGCAGCAGAACATTCCTGCCCGGCAACTTACCGGAAGGGGAGTCGAAGACTGCCTTGAACTGGCGGGGGGTCAGCAGTCGCTTTTCCCGGCCGAAGTCCCGACTCACTACCTGTTCCGAGGTATCAGACGGCCAGACGCTTGCGGCCTTTGGCGCGACGACGCGACAGGACGGCACGGCCGTTCTTTGTGGCCATGCGGGCACGGAAACCATGGGTGCGAGCGCGCTTGATGGTGCTGGGTTGGAAAGTGCGTTTCATGATGCGTTTACCTGGTGATCCATTGCGGGCCGGAATGGCCCCCTTTTAAGAGACCGGCGATTGTAGAGAAGCAGGGATGTCAGGTCAATTTCCAGCCAGAGGTAAGCATGAAAAATAAAAGAGAGATTTAAAGCTCTCTTGAAGCAGTGTTTATAGATGGTGTCGAAGACATCTGTGGATAACCTGCTGTAACGCTCGATTTTACTGGCGTATGCGAAACAGGAAACGGGTGCGCAAGCGGTGCGTTGAAGGTGCGTATGCGCTGGGGAAGCTGTGTATAAAAGGGTGAGTTACTCACAGCCAGCGAAAAGATCATGATACCCACAGCTTTGTTCAGCGGGTTCAGAGACCGTTATCAACAGGATTCTGGTGATGACTTTTTGATGGCGGAACGATCCTCTAGTGAGTCGGATAAACGACTTCTTCGATACCGGGCTACTGTGGATAACTGCCTTGCGGGCGGCTACAATGGCACGGTTTAACCTTGAGCTAGTTAGGAGCTTCCGTGTCGGTGGAACTTTGGCAGCAGTGCGTGGATCTCCTGCGCGACGAACTGCCCGCCCAGCAATTCAACACATGGATACGCCCACTTCAGGCGGAGGCCGATGGCGACGAACTGCGTGTGTACGCGCCTAATCGCTTCGTCCTCGACTGGGTCAACGAAAAGTATCTGTCGCGCTTGCTCGAGCTTCTGGCCGAGCGCGCAACGGGATTGGCTCCTGTCCTGTCGCTGCTCATCGGCAGCAAACGTACCTCTTTGAATGCGTTACCTTCCGCATCGGTCGCCCGCGCCCAGAGTCCGGCTCCAGTGCCCGCGGCAAGCGAACACGTGCAAGGCGCGACACTGACTGCCGCGCCTGCTGTCGAAGTGAATCAGGCTGCAGCGGCTCCCACTGTCAGAGCTGAGCGCAACGTCCAGGTGGAGGGTGGGCTCAAGCACACCAGCTATCTCAACCGTACCTTTACCTTTGAGAATTTTGTCGAAGGTAAATCCAACCAGTTGGCCCGCGCTGCGGCCTGGCAGGTCGCCGACAACCCCAAGCACGGCTATAACCCGCTGTTTCTGTATGGCGGCGTTGGTCTGGGCAAGACCCACCTGATGCATGCAGTGGGCAATCACCTGTTGCAGAAGAATCCCAACGCGAAGGTGGTCTACCTGCATTCTGAGCGTTTCGTCGCCGATATGGTCAAGGCGCTACAGCTCAACGCGATCAATGAATTCAAGCGCTTCTATCGTTCGGTGGATGCTCTTCTGATCGACGACATCCAGTTCTTCGCCAAGAAGGAACGCTCCCAGGAGGAGTTCTTCCATACCTTCAATGCTTTGCTCGAAGGCGGCCAGCAGGTAATCCTGACCAGTGATCGCTATCCCAAGGAAATCGATGGTCTGGAAGAGCGCCTCAAATCCCGCTTTGGTTGGGGGCTTACCGTGGCGGTTGAGCCACCAGAGCTGGAAACGCGCGTGGCGATCCTTATGAAGAAGGCGGACCAGGCCAAGGTCGATCTGCCCCATGATGCGGCCTTCTTCATTGCCCAGCGCATCCGCTCCAACGTGCGCGAACTGGAAGGTGCTCTGAAGCGGGTCATCGCCCACGCCCATTTCATGGGACGGGACATTACCATCGAGCTGATTCGCGAGTCGCTGAAGGATCTGTTGGCGTTGCAGGACAAGCTGGTCAGCGTCGACAATATTCAGCGTACCGTCGCCGAGTACTACAAGATCAAGATATCCGATCTATTGTCCAAGCGTCGCTCGCGTTCGGTGGCGCGGCCACGGCAGGTAGCGATGGCCTTGTCCAAGGAGCTGACCAACCACAGCCTGCCGGAAATAGGCGATGCATTTGGTGGCCGGGATCACACGACGGTCTTGCATGCCTGCCGTAAAATCGCTGAACTTCGAGAAACAGATGCCGATATTCGGGAAGACTACAAGAATCTGCTGCGCACTTTGACAACCTGAACTGACAGCGGCCATTTACCTTAGGCAAGGGACCAGACCATGCATTTCACCATTCAACGCGAAGCCTTGTTGAAACCACTGCAGTTGGTGGCCGGTGTCGTCGAGCGGCGGCAGACGCTGCCGGTGTTGTCCAACGTGTTGTTGGTCGTTCAGGATCAGCAACTGTCTTTGACCGGGACCGATCTGGAAGTCGAGCTGGTCGGACGTGTGGCCCTCGAAGACGCCAGCGAACCCGGTGAGATCACCGTTCCAGCGCGCAAGCTGATGGACATCTGCAAAAGCCTCCCTGCGGATGCGTTGATCAGCGTAAGACTCGATGATCAGAAGGTGGTGATCAAATCGGGTCGCAGCCGCTTTTCGCTGTCGACCCTGCCGGCCAATGACTTCCCCGCCGTAGAGGAAGGGCCGGGCTCGCTTAACTTCAGTGTCAATCAGGGCAAGCTGCGTCGCGTGATCGAGCGCAGCGGGTTCGCCATGGCCCAGCAGGATGTGCGTTATTACCTTAACGGCATGTTGCTCGAAGTCTCCAACGGCATGCTGCGTGCAGTCGCGACCGATGGTCATCGCCTGGCAATGTGCTCGATGGAAGCGGGTATCGAACAGCCTGATCGCCATCAGGTCATCGTTCCGCGCAAGGGTATCCTGGAACTTGCCCGTCTGCTCGGCGAACAGGACGGCGATGTCAGCATCGTGCTGGGCCAACATCATATTCGCGCCAACACCGGCGATTTCACCTTCACCTCCAAGCTGGTGGACGGTAAATTCCCCGATTACGAGCGGGTATTGCCGCGCGGGGGAGACAAGTTGGTAGTGGGGGATCGACAGCTGCTTCGTGAAGCCTTCAGTCGGACCGCCATTCTCTCCAACGAGAAATACCGCGGTATCCGCTTACAGTTGGAGAACGGGTTGTTGAAGATTCAGGCCAACAATCCTGAGCAGGAAGAAGCCGAAGAAGAAATCGTCGTCGAGTACAGCGGTTCTCCGCTGGAAATCGGTTTCAACGTTAGTTATCTGCTGGATGTGCTGGGCGTGATGACCACCGATCAGATTCGTTTGATTCTTTCCGATTCTAATAGCAGCGCGCTTATCCAGGAATTTGACAACGACGACTCTGCTTACGTCGTGATGCCGATGCGTCTGTAACCATCCCCTTAATGACCCTGAGCCGTATTATTGTCACCGGTGTTCGCAATCTGCAGCCGGTGACGCTATCCCCCTCCCCGCGTATCAACATCCTCTACGGCGATAATGGAAGCGGCAAGACGAGCCTGCTCGAGGCTATCCACTTGCTGGGGCTCGCGCGTTCATTCCGTAGCACTCGCTTGAATCCGGTGATCAGCCATGATCTGGCGACCTGCACCGTGTTCGGGCAGGTCGAAACAGGGAGGGACCAGAGCAACGCGCTTGGCATCTCGAGGGATCGTAGCGGAGAGGTAAAGATTCGTATCGATGGGCGCAACGTGCGCAGTGCGGTCGAGCTTGCTGAAACGCTACCGCTGCAGCTGATCAACCCGGACAGCTTTCGCCTTCTTGAGGGCGCTCCCAAATTGCGGCGGCAGTTCCTGGATTGGGGAGTGTTCCACGTGGAACCCCGTTTTCTGGGCGCCTGGCAGCGCCTTCAGCAAGCCCTGCGGCAGCGGAACTCGTGGCTGCGCCATGGTACACTTGACAGCGCTTCGCAGGCGGCTTGGAGCCGAGAATTGGTCGGCGCGAGCGACGAGATAGACGGCTATAGGCGTACCTATATCCAGGCCCTTAAACCCGTATTCGAACGTACGCTCGCAAAGCTGTGTGACCTTCAGGGGCTTCAACTGAGTTACTACCGGGGCTGGGATCGAGAGAGGCCACTCGACCAAGTGCTGGCTGCCTCGTTCGAGCGCGACAAGTTGCTGGGCCATACCCAGGCAGGGCCCCAACGGGCGGATCTACGGTTGCGCATCGATAGCCACAACGCCGTGGACGTGCTGTCCCGGGGCCAACAGAAGCTGGTGGTCTGTGCTTTACGAATTGCCCAGGGCCATCTGGTCGGTGAGGTCAGACGTGGGCAGTGCATTTATCTCGTTGATGACTTGCCGTCCGAACTGGACGATGAGCATCGCCGGGCGTTGTGCGAATTGCTGGAGTTGTTGGATTGTCAGGTTTTCATCACCTGCGTTGATTCGAATGTATTGCGAGCAGGCTGGCGTGACGACACGCCGGTCTCAATGTTTCACGTGGAACATGGGGTGATTACCCCGGACCACGGCCCCTCGGGAGTGAAGGCATGAGCGAAAACCACACGTACGATTCGTCGAGTATCAAGGTGCTGAAAGGCCTCGATGCGGTGCGCAAGCGGCCAGGCATGTATATCGGTGATACGGACGATGGAACCGGCCTGCATCACATGGTGTTCGAAGTTGTCGACAACTCGATCGACGAGGCACTGGCAGGTCACTGCAGCGACATCAGCATTACCATCCATGTCGATGAGTCGATCAGCGTGCGTGACAACGGCCGTGGCATTCCGGTCGATATCCACGAGGAAGGCGTGTCGGCTGCTGAAGTCATCATGACCGTGTTGCATGCCGGTGGTAAGTTCGATGACAACTCCTACAAGGTCTCCGGTGGTCTCCACGGTGTCGGCGTCTCGGTCGTGAACGCTCTTTCGGAAGAGCTCGTGCTGACGATTCGTCGTAGTGGGAAGGTCTGGGAGCAGGTTTACCGACATGGTGTTCCCCAGGCACCACTGGCTGCTGTCGGTGAAACCGAGGACACCGGAACCCAGATCCATTTCAAGCCTTCGGCGGAAACCTTCCAGAACATCCACTTCAGCTGGGATATCCTGGCCAAACGGCTGCGCGAGCTGTCCTTCCTCAACTCGGGGGTTGGCATTCTCCTGCGTGATGAGCGTAACGGCAAAGAGGAAATGTTCAAGTATGAAGGTGGCCTCAGTGCGTTTGTGGGCTATCTGAACACCAACAAGACGGCGGTCAACGAGATTTTTCATTTCAATGTCCAGCGCGATGATGGTGTGGGCGTCGAAGTGGCCTTGCAGTGGAACGACAGCTTCAACGAGAACATCCTCTGCTTCACCAACAACATCCCGCAACGTGACGGTGGTACTCACCTGGCAGGGTTCCGCTCCGCGCTGACGCGCAACCTCAATGCATATATCGAGCAGGAAGGCCTGGCCAAGAAGCACAAGGTTTCCACCACTGGGGATGATGCACGTGAAGGCCTGACTGCAATTATTTCGGTCAAGGTGCCAGATCCCAAGTTCAGCTCCCAGACCAAGGACAAGTTGGTCTCGTCCGAGGTCAAGACGGCTGTTGAACAGGAGATGGGCAAGTACTTCGCCGACTTCCTGCTCGAACATCCCAACGAGGCGAAGGCCGTAGTCGGCAAGATGATCGACGCTGCCCGTGCCCGCGAGGCGGCACGCAAGGCACGTGAGATGACGCGCCGCAAGGGCGCACTGGATATTGCCGGCCTGCCTGGGAAGCTCGCCGACTGCCAGGAGAAAGACCCGGCCCTTTCCGAACTCTACATAGTGGAGGGTGACTCCGCGGGTGGTTCTGCCAAGCAGGGCCGTAACCGCAAGACCCAGGCCATCCTGCCGCTCAAGGGCAAGATTCTCAACGTGGAGAAAGCCCGCTTCGACAAGATGATATCCTCGCAGGAAGTCGGCACGCTGATCACTGCGCTCGGTTGTGGCATCGGGCGCGAGGAATACAACATCGATAAGCTGCGCTACCACAACATCATCATCATGACCGATGCTGACGTCGACGGATCGCACATTCGTACGCTGTTGCTGACCTTCTTCTTCCGTCAGTTGCCCGAACTGATCGAGCGTGGCTATGTGTATATCGCGCAACCGCCGCTGTACAAGGTCAAGCGCGGCAAGCACGAGCAATACATCAAGGACGACGAGGCGATGGACGAGTACCTGACCCAGTCGGCTCTGGAAGGTGCCAGCCTTCACGTGAACGCGGGAGCGCCAGGCCTCTCGGGCGAATCGCTCGAACAACTGGTCAACGATTACCGCACGGTGCTTAAGACGCTGCAACGGCTGTCGCGACTCTATCCTCAGGAACTGACCGAGCCTCTGATCTATCTGCCGCGTGTGACGCTGGAACACCTGGCCGACCAGGCAGCCATGCAGGCATGGCTGGAACCCTACGCAACGGTATTGAAGAATGCGGAGCGTTCGGGACTGACTTATAAAGCGAGCCTGCGCGAAGACAAGGAGCGCAAGATCTGGTTGCCTGAGGTGGAAATTCTGTCCCACGGGCTGTCCAGCTACGTCACCTTCAACCGTGATTTCTTCGGCAGTAACGACTATCGAACCGTTACCCTCCTGGGCGAGAGGCTTAACAGCCTTCTTGAAGAGGATGCCTACGTCCAGCGAGGCGATCGCAGAAAGACTGTCACCTCCTTCAAACAAGCGCTCGATTGGTTGATGACCGAAGGTACGCGCCGCCACAGTGTGCAGCGCTACAAGGGGCTCGGTGAGATGAACCCTGATCAGCTCTGGGAAACCACCATGGATCCTGCTGTACGGCGCATGCTTCAGGTGACCATCGAAGACGCGATTGCGGCCGACCAGATTTTCAACACGCTGATGGGCGATGCGGTAGAGCCTCGTCGAGACTTCATCGAAACCAACGCATTGGCGGTATCGAATCTGGATTTCTAATTTTTTGTCGACGGGCAGGTTAATTGGCATGATTTAACGAGTTATTGTCATGACAATTTCTGTCACTACCCCGGCCTAGCGCCGGGGTTTTTCTTTGTAGATCAAGCTTTTAGGCATAGCCAGACAGCCACGCATAGGCTAGCTGTGTAGTGAAGCTACAAGGAAGAGGCGAAAAATCTCGTTTTGGCGGTGTCTGAATCTGGGGGATTTTGAGAGGTAGACGGAGCGATGCAATTCACGCCAATCAAAATAGCATCGCCCATCACAACCCATCGATGATGGGCAGGGCGATGCGACACGCTTGCGGCTTCTTTAAAACAAACCGCATTGGAATGGCTTGAGGCCGGTACGGGCGAGCCCTTTAGTTTGATGTTCTGCTGGTAAGAGGAAGCTACCAATGCGGTTGTTCAGCTACAAAATGACCCACGACACTGGATTTGCTCCAAATCCGTTCGGCCACACACTGACACTAGCTACCTGCAAGCCGCAGATTCGCCGCTCAAAGAAACAGGGTGATTGGATCGCTGGATTCACATCCAAGGCGCTGACGGGAGATCGGGTTGGTGAAGAACGCCTGATTTATCTGATGCAAGTGGGGAAAAAACTGCATCTACGCGACTACTTCGGCGATCCCTTGTTCCAGGATAAAACGCCTAACCTCGGCAAGTCCGGCCCTGTACCCAAAGCGGGGGATAACATCTACCGGCCCCTTGTGCCGGGTGCATTTGAGCCGGGACATTTTGAGCAAGTGCGTAATCCCAATCACTGGGATACGGGGGCTGATGCTCCCAGTGATGATGATCTACGTCGGGATGTATCTGGACAGTACGCCCTGATTGCCGACGAGTTCTATTACTTCGGAGCTCAAGCCATTTCACTTCCTGAAGCCGTCCGCCCAGCGCTACCCCGTGGGCAGTCGGCTCATGGCATTCAGCCTTCCGAAGCGTTAGCCGAGCGATTTATTTCCTTCATACGGTCGCGTTACCAGCCGGGCAGGCATGGTCATCCGACGCAGTGGCCAAAAGATGAGCTCGCCAGCATGTCTAAATGCGGAGGCCGCTGATGCGCATCATCCTGAGCCGCAAAGGTTTTGATTCCACGGCAGGGGGGTGTCCAAGCCCGATTTTTCCGGATGGGCGCATGCTTTCATTGCCTATTCCGGATAAAGGCTCCCCCATTGCTTATCAAGACCTGTCGTTTGGGGATATGAACGTTGGTGATCTGGTTGTAGAACTCACAGGCGATGCCAAGCGGAGTCGCCATTTCGCCCACTTAGATCCAGACCTGCGCGCTGATTCTTTACCGCGATTGCCTAGTTGGAAACCTTTATTGGGGCAGACCGGCAGTGCCCAGGGGCACCTGCGTAAGCAGGGCGTTCAGGCTGGTGATGTGTTTCTGTTCTTTGGATCTTTCCGGTCTGTTGGGCAGACAGCAGATGGCTGGCGTTTCAAAAGAACGGAACGGGCGCGGCATATCATCTGGGGCTGGATGCAGATTGGGCAGATTCACCAGGTCGATGAACTCTCCAGCGATGAAATGCTTTGGGCCCGCTATCACCCGCATTTCGCCTACTCCCCAGATGCATCCAATACCCTGTACGAGTCGGTAGATCAGCTAGTCATTGGCGGTGCTCACACCCATGCTCCAGGCGCAGGCGTATTCACGCACTTTGATGAGAGGCTGTTGCTGACAGCCTCCGAGAGTGCTGCACAGACTAATTGGAGGCTTCCAAGCTTTTTTGCCCCAGTAGATGGACGCTCACTGCTGAGTTATCACGGTGATATGCGTCGATGGCACGTAGTGGGCAATGAGTGCTTGCTCAATAGCGTGGCCAGGGGGCAGGAGTTTGTCTTTGACACACTGGGACAGGATGCTCCTTCGCAATGGATTCTGTCCCTGCTGGAGACAGTTCCTCCAGCGGTAGGTCAATTTTCATCGGCCCCAAGGGGTAAGGTAGATCCCTCCAGTCTTGCCACATAGCGGCTTTGGGTTGCCAAAAGTGGCCTCTCCTGTCATCGTAATGACGAATGTCTTTACGTGGAGGCCGCCCCCATGGCTTCGATCAATATCCGCATCGACGACGAGCTGAAAGTCCGCGCGTACCGGGAATTGGAAAAGCTTGGCGTCACCCCTTCTGAGCTGATGCGCCAAGCTCTGCAATTCGTGGCCGAACGCGGTCAACTGCCCTTCCGTCCGGTACTGATGACCGAGGAAGATGAGGCCCTGATTGCCACGGTGCGTGAGCGCCTTGCTGCTCCCCAGCGCGTGAAGGTCTCGCTGGATGACCTATAGCCTCGAATTCGATGCGCGGGCACTGAAGGAGTGGCACAAGCTGGGGGATACCGTCCGCGAGCAGCTCAAGAAAAAGCTCGCGGAGGTGCTGGTCAATCCGCGCGTTGAGGCGAATCGACTTCACTCACTACCCGATTGTTACAAGATCAAACTGCGCAGCAGTGGTTATCGCCTGGTGTACCAGGTGATTGACCATGAGGTGGTGGTGTTTGTCGTTGCGGTGGATCGGCGTGACCGTGAGCAGGCGTACCGCAAGGCCGCTGAGCGGCTCAAGTAATACCCTGCCTACGTCAGGCAGATTCTGGTTCTGATACGATGAGTGATGACGATTTGGTTGAGCAACTGAGGGCCGAGAATGCTCGTCTGATCGCATTGTTGGAAATGCATGGCATTGAGTGGCAGCTACCGGCTGAGCTGCCGAAGCCTGAGCAGGCCGTGGCGCTGCCACCGCTAGTCCCGGTTCTGGATACCAATGAGAAGCTGGCGCTGTTCAAGCGTCTGTTCCGGGGGCGTGCCGATGTCTTTCCTCTGCGATGGGAAAGCAAGGCCGGAAAGACCGGCTACTCACCTGCATGCGCGAATGAATGGCGCCCAGGTGTGTGCGAGAAACCCAGAATCAAATGCGGCGATTGCTCGTACCGGCAGTTACTACCGCTAACCGACCAGGTGCTCTACAAGCATTTGGCTGGAGAGATCGTCGTCGGCGTTTACCCTCTGTTGCCGGATGACACCTGCTACTTCCTGGCTGTGGACTTTGATGAAGCCGACTGGCGTGAGGATGTCACGGCGTTTGCCCTCTCATGCCGCGAGTTGGGCGTGCCGGTCGCGGTGGAGATTTCTCGCTCCGGTAATGGCGCGCATGCCTGGATATTCTTCGAGCACAGCGTGCCTGCGTCTGAGGCACGTCTACTGGGCTCCGCGATCATCAGTCATACCTGTGAACGTACCCGACAGCTGACACTGGGATCCTATGACCGGCTGTTTCCAAATCAGGACAGCATGCCCAAGGGTGGTTTCGGCAACTTGATTGCTTTGCCCTTGCAGAAACGGGCTCGCGCTCTGGGCGGTAG
Source organism: Pseudomonas sp. (assembly GCA_047973445.1). Lineage (GTDB taxonomy): Bacteria > Pseudomonadota > Gammaproteobacteria > Pseudomonadales > Pseudomonadaceae > Stutzerimonas. Next base: position 1,820 of record JBKEBY010000110.1, on the reverse strand, counting down.
TGTTTTTGTCGATGAGACGCTGGTGCCCTATCCAGATCAGTGGGCATTTCTGGCAAGTGTTCAACCCATGCAGGTGAGGGACATTGCACCAACAACGCTGAAAGCCAGTGGCGGTCGTCATCCGCTGGATGTTGCTGACCTAACAGATGATGACAGCGCGAAGCCTTGGCAGCGCACACCGGAAAAGACACGGAAACTGACCTGTCCGTTGCCAGAATCAGTGAGCGTGACACTGGCCAACCAGATCTATTTCAGCAAGTCCGAACTACCCCAGCCATTGGTCAACAAGCTCATTCGGCTGGCGGCATTTCAGAATCCGGAGTTTTACAAAGCTCAGGCCATGCGCCTGCCGGTGTGGAACAAGCCCCGGATCATCGGATGTGCCGAAAACTATCCGCAGCACATTGCTCTGCCGCGCGGATGCCTGGATGACGTCCAGGCACTGTTGGGTGAAAACAAGATAGAGCTGGTGCTGCATGATGAGCGCTTCGCAGGGAGTCCTATTGATGTCAGATTCGTGGGCAAATTGCGCTCGGATCAGGAGGCTGCACTGGCGGGTATGCTGGTGCACGACACCGGCATCCTTTGTGCCCCAACAGCCTTTGGCAAAACCGTTACTGCTGCGGCGCTGATTGCCCAGCGCGGCGTGAACACGCTGGTGCTGGTTCACCGAATGGAACTACTCCAGCAGTGGAAGGAGCGATTGCAGGCATTTCTGGGAGCAGACAAGAAGACTGTTGGCAGCATCGGTGGAGGTAAGGCCAAGCCGACCGGCATCATTGATGTGGCGGTCATGCAGTCGTTATCGCGGCTGGGTGAGGTCAGCGAGCAGGTGAAGAACTACGGGCAAATCATCGTGGATGAATGCCATCACCTGTCGGCGTTCTCGTTTGAGGCCCTTCTCAAGGCGGCCCTTGCGAGATATGTGCTGGGGCTGACCGCAACGCCCATTCGGCGCGATGGTCAGCAGCCAATTATTTTCATGCAGTGCGGGCCGATCCGGCATACCGCATCGAGGCCTGAGAGTGCGCCTGCTGAGTTGACGGTGATCCCCAAGTGGTTGCCCCGGCCTATCGTCATGGCAGACGGTGCAGGTATTCAGGATGTCTTCTTGCAGGTGTGCAGCGATGCGGAGCGGACAGACAAGATTGTGGCTGAGGTTGAAGCTGCATTTGGGCAGGGGAGGAAGATTCTGCTGCTGACGGAGCGGACGGATCACCTCAGCGCTATTGAGGAGAGGCTGGTTGGGCGGGTTGAAAACCTGTTCACCCTGCATGGACGGCTGTCCAAGAAACAGCGTGCTGCGCTAATCGGTGAGCTGGAAGCGCTGCCACCCGATGCACCCAGGGTGATCCTGGCCACTGGGAAACTGGTCGGTGAGGGGTTCGATCATCCTGCGCTGGATACTTTGGTGCTGGCGATGCCGGTGTCTTGGAAGGGCACCCTTCAGCAATATGCGGGTCGTCTGCATCGGGAGCATGCTGACAAAGCAGATGTCCGTATCATCGATTTCATCGACTCTGGGCATCCAGCCTTGCTGCGTATGTGGAGCAAGCGCCAGGCCGGCTACAGGGCAATGGGCTATGAATTTTCCGATTCATCTAGCTCAATGGGGCTTCTGTCGCAGGCCTGAAAAGGCCTTGAAACCTGCGACGGATGGGGATTCCGAAAGGCTATGTCTGAGCTAACTGTTGCAACAGGCTAAGCTGATCATGACGTCTCCACATACGGGAGGTGAATCATGAGAGCGAGTCATTTCAACAGCTGGATTGCCCGGCTCTCCCAGCTCAGCCCGGGGCAGCGTGAGCAATTGGCGAGAT
>JBKEBY010000028.1:0-18325 GCA_047973445.1 Pseudomonas sp. | reverse complement strand
GTATGCAGCACGCTGCCATCCTGGACGTTGCTGTTCTCGCCAACATGAATCAGCTCGTTGTCGCCACGCAGCACGGCACCGAACCAGACACTCGCGCCGGCGTCCAGCCGGACCTTGCCGACCAGCGTGGCATTCGGTGCAGCCCAGCTCTCTGGATGATTCTCGACGCGGGATTGCCCCAGACGATATTTCACGGTGTTGACCTCCTGGTTTGACAGGCCACAACAGCGGCCTTCCTCATCGCACGGCGCGACTCTCTCAGCGGGTTAGATCGATATAGGAAGCGGGCGCCCGGCGCATCTCGATACCAGCGTCATACACCAGGTTGACCAGCTCGACGATCATGATCGCTGTCAGCCCCCAGATCTGGTATTCGCCATAACGGTAAGAGGGGATGTACCAGGCGCCGCCCTGATAGTCGATGCGATGGGTCACTTCACGCGGGTCCTGGCAGAAGAACTCCAGCGGCACCGAAAATACCGAGGCGATCTCGGCATCGTTGGCGCGGTACTCGACGTAGTCGGGCACGATGCCGACGTAGGGCGTGACATGGATGCCGTGCAGCGAAATCAGGCTGCTGAGCGGCCCGACGACCTCCACGATTCCAGGTGCAAGACCGACCTCCTCCTCGGCCTCGCGCAGGGCCGTTTGTATCAGGTCGTCGTCTTCGGGGTCACGCCGACCGCCGGGAAAAGCCACTTCACCACCGTGAGTGGAAAGACCGCTGGCACGCAGCGTCAGCACCAGTTCGGGCGATTCGCCGCGCGTTATCGGCATCAACACCGCAGCCTCGGGCAACGGACCCTCGGGCTCCAGGAGATACGGCGAGTAATCGCGCACCCGTTGGAGAATCCTGTCGAGCATGAATGTTCTCTTTGCGTCTTTGACCGGCATCATGGCATGAAAGCGCGAACCCGCCCAAGGAACAGCGGACGAAAATCACCACGCGGAGCACCTGCCATGAACATTCTCGGATACGACCGGTCAGCCCCCGCTTTTCGGGCGATGACGCCTCCCCTAGAATGCGACTCCATGACCGGGTGCGGCAGACCTTCCCGGCACGCTTCATATATTGGCGCCCTCAGGCTACCAATGCAGACAGGTCTGATGCCGTCATGATCCAGGAAGCCCCAATGCGCTGGCTGTTTGCCGTTTTCTGCCTGATGTTCGCGAGCATGTCCCATGCCACTGCCGCTCCGACCCTCAAGGGGGCGCTGATCGACAAGGTGCTGGTCGTCAAGTCCGAACGGCAACTGCATCTGATCAGCCGCGGCGAGGCTGTTCGCAGCTACCGCATCTCGCTTGGCAAACAGACGGGTCCCAAGCAACGCGAGGGCGATCAACGCACGCCCGAAGGTTTCTACTGGATCGACTGGCGCAAGACCTCCGACAGATTCAACCTGGCGATGCACATCTCCTACCCGAACGCCAAGGACATGGCCCGCGCTAGCGCCGAGCGCGTCCCTCCCGGCGGCATGATCATGCTCCACGGCACGCCTCTGGACGAGGAGTACCCGGAGTGGTTCTTCCACACACTGGACTGGACCGAAGGCTGCATCGCCTTGAAGAACGACGACATGCGGGAAATCTGGAATCTGGTGAAAGACGGCACACTGATCGAAATCAGGCCGTAGGAACAGCTGCCTTTCTGTTAAACAGGCAAAACACTGCCGTTCGTAAGCCCGAATTCACTCGACCGCATTTGAGAGTCCGAACGAGTGTCGTCGCGACCGCAACGACGTAAACAAGCCCTGCCTGATTGCCCTTAGAGCCTGCTCACGATCTAGCGAGCTAGAGTCCTGCAAGGCAAAAACAGGCGAGGAAGCGGAGTTTACTGATGTAAATGAGCATTCCGAGCCTGTTTTTAACGCAGCAGGGCCGACGCGCAGCAGATCGTGAACAGGCTCTTAGAAAACCATATCCGACAGACGCCATACATCGTATGCCGGCGTTTCGTACGGGTGCACCCGCTTGAGCGCCTTGACGCTGTCGTGGATCAATTCGTCCGCGACCACCATCTCGACCTTCCACTCCGATACCGACTGCACCTGCCCCTGCTCGCCCAGATAGGACTGACTGCCTTCCAGCGGCCGATACTGCCCACGCCCAAGCACCTGCCAACAGCACTGATCGTAGGCGCCGATGCGCCCACCACCTGCCGCGAAAACCGCTTTCTTGACTTCGTCCAGGTGGCTATCAGGAACATAGAAACACAGTTTGTACATCATCATCTCCACACAGAGAGCCGCAGGCAGAACACCGGCCTCACGGTAAAAACCAGTTTTCCGTAAGAACGTCAAACGCTGCTATCGATCAATGATCAGACGCGCTGTCGCAGGACAGGTTCAGCCAGACAGCGCTGCCCCCTCACAACAGGAAAAGCCCGGTGCATTCGCATGCAACCGGGCTTTCTCATGACGCCAGTCCGCCTCAGTCGACCCAGACCCTGGCATTGCGGAACATGCGCATCCAGCCGCCATCCTCCTGCCATTCATCGGGGCGCCAGGAGTTGGTCACCGCGCGGAAGACCCGCTCCGGGTGCGGCATCATGATGGTCACGCGTCCGTCCCTGGTGGTCAGGCCGGTAATGCCGCGTGGCGAACCGTTGGGGTTGGCCGGATAACGCTCGGTGACCTTGCCGTGGTTGTCGATGTAACGCAACGCCACTGTGCCGGACAGATCCGCCTCAAGCAGCGCGGCCTCGTTTTCGAACTCGGCATGGCCTTCACCATGGGCGATGGCGATCGGCAGGCGCGAACCGGTCATGCCCTGCAGGAAGATCGAGGGCGACTCCTGCACCTGGACCATGGCCACACGCGCTTCGAATTGTTCGGAACGGTTGCGCACGAAGTGCGGCCAGGACTCGCTGCCCGGGATCAGCTCGTGCAGGTTGCTCATCATCTGGCAACCGTTGCACACGCCGAGGGCGAAGCTGTCGCTGCGCTCGAAGAACGCCTGGAAGCCATCCCGCGCACGGGCATTGAACAGGATCGACTTGGCCCAGCCCTCACCCGCGCCGAGCACGTCACCGTAGGAGAAGCCACCGCAGGCCACCAGGCCCTTGAAGTCTTCCAGGCTGATGCGCCCGGAGAGGATATCGCTCATGTGCACGTCCACAGCGGCGAAGCCGGCGCGGTCGAACGCCGCCGCCATTTCCACCTGACCGTTGACGCCCTGCTCGCGCAGCACCGCTACTTGCGGACGCACGCTACGCTTGATGTAGGGCGCGGCGATATCCTGGTCGACGTCGAAACTGAGCTTCACGCTGAGGCCGGGATTGTCCTCCTCCAGCAGGGCATCGAACTCCTGGTCGGCACAGTCGACGTTGTCGCGCAGACGCTGGATGCGATAGCTGGTCTCGGCCCACTGCTGCTGCAGCAACCGACGATCGCCGCTGAAAACTTCGCTGCCACCGAGGCTGATGGAGACATAACCGTTGTTGATCGGCTGGCCGATCACCGCCACGCAGTCGCCGAGGCCGGCGGCGCTGAACTGTGCCAGGACGACCTCGGTGTCGTCCTGACGCACCTGGATCACCGCACCCAGCTCTTCGTTGAACAGCACGGCGGGGATTTCGTCCGCATCGTCCAGCAGGCTGTCCAGGTTCAGACTCAGCCCACAGTGGCCGGCGAAAGCCATTTCCAGCACGGTGGTCAGCAGGCCGCCATCGGAACGATCGTGATAGGCCTGCAACAGGCCGTCGGCGTTCAATCCCTGGATCACCGCGAAGAAGGCCTGCAGGTCCTCGGCATCGTCGACATCCGGTGCCTGGCGACCGAGTTTGCCGTACACCTGGGCCAGGATCGAGCCGCCCATGCGGTTCTGGCCACGGCCCAGATCGATCAGGATCAGGTCGGTAGCGCCCTTGTCCAGTCGCAGCTGGGGGGTCAGGGTCTGGCGCACGTCGACCACCGGCGCGAAACCGGAGACGACCAGCGACATGGGCGAGGTGACGCTCTTCTCGGCGCCCTCTTCGTCCCAGCGGGTCTTCATCGACATCGAGTCCTTGCCCACCGGAATGGTCAGGCCCAATTGCGGGCAAAGCTCCATACCGACGGCTTTGACCGTGTCGTACAGCCGCGCATCTTCACCGGGGTGGCCAGCGGCGGCCATCCAGTTGGCGGACAGCTTGATGTCGGACAGCTTCTCGATGCGCGCGGCAGCGAGGTTGGTCAGGGTCTCGCCAATGGCCATTCGCCCCGAAGCCGGAGCATCCAACAGCGCCAGCGGGGTGCGCTCGCCCATGGCCATGGCTTCGCCGGTGTTGACGTCATAGCTGGTGGTGGTCACGGCGCAATCTGCCACCGGCACCTGCCAGGGGCCGACCATCTGGTCGCGCGCCACCATGCCGGTGATGCTGCGATCGCCGATGGTGATCAGGAAGCTCTTGCTGGCCACCGCCGGATGGCGCAGTACGCGGGCGACGGCCTCATCCAGATAGACCGAGGCCGCGCTGAAATCATCGCCCAGCTCGGCTTCGCGACTGGCGCTACGGTGCATGCGCGGGGTCTTGCCGAGCAGCACATTGAGCGGCATATCCACCGGCTTGTTGCCGAAATGGCTGTCGGCAACGGTCAGATGCAGTTCCTCGGTGGCCTCGCCGACCACCGCGAAGGGGCAGCGCTCGCGTTCGCAGATGGCCTTGAAACGCTCGAAGTCGCCCACGTCCACCGAGAGCACGTAGCGCTCCTGGGACTCGTTGCACCAGATCTCGTGCGGCGCCATGCCGGGTTCGTCGTTGGGAATGTTGCGCAGATCGAAGCAACCTCCGCGACCGCCGTCGTTGACGAGTTCAGGGAAAGCATTGGAAAGACCACCGGCGCCGACGTCATGAATGAACTTGATCGGGTTCTGCTCGCCCAACTGCCAGCAACGGTCGATGACTTCCTGGCAACGACGCTCCATTTCCGGGTTGTCACGCTGCACCGAGGCGAAATCCAGGTCGGCCGAGCTGGCACCAGTGGCCATGGACGATGCCGCACCGCCGCCGAGGCCGATCAGCATAGCCGGACCGCCGAGCACGATCAGCTTGGCACCTACGCTGATCTCACCCTTCTGCACGTGATCTTCGCGGATGTTGCCCATGCCGCCAGCGAGCATGATCGGTTTGTGGTAGCCCCGCACTTCCTCGCCGCGCGGGGTTTCGACGCGCTGCTCGAAGGTCCGGAAATAGCCGGCCAGTGCCGGACGACCGAATTCATTGTTGAACGCTGCGCCGCCCAGCGGGCCTTCGATCATGATGTCCAGCGGCGTGACGATGCGCTCAGGCTTGCCGTAGGGCTTTTCCCAGGGCTGCTCGAAGTCAGGAATGTTCAGGTTGGAGACGGTGAAACCGGTCAGCCCCGCCTTGGGCTTGGAGCCACGGCCGGTAGCGCCTTCGTCACGGATCTCGCCGCCCGAGCCGGTGGCCGCGCCAGGGAACGGTGCGATGGCGGTCGGGTGGTTGTGGGTTTCTACCTTCATCAGGATGTGCACCGGCTGGCGGTTCGCCGCGTATTCGCCGGTCTCGGGATTGGGGTAGAAGCGCCCGGCCTCGTGGCCGACGATCACCGAGGCATTGTCCTTGTAGGCCGACAACACGCCCTCGGAATGCATCTGGTAGGTGTTCTTGATCATGCCGAACAGGGACTTGTCCTGGCTCTCGCCGTCGATGTCCCAGCTGGCATTGAATATCTTGTGCCGGCAATGCTCGGAGTTGGCCTGGGCGAACATCATCAGTTCGATGTCGTGAGGGTTGCGCCCCAGGTCGGTGAAGCTGGTCACCAGGTAGTCGATCTCGTCGTCGGCCAGCGCCAGGCCCAACTCAACGTTGGCCTGCTCCAGCGCGGCGCGGCCACCGCCCAGCACGTCCACTGCGGTGAGCGGCTTGGGCTGGGCGTGGCTGAACAGATTGGCGGCGTCTTCGAAGCGTTCGAGCACCAGCTGGGTCATACGGTCATGCAGCGTGGCGGCGATCAGCTGCGCATCGCCATCGGACAGTTCACCCTGCACATAGAAGGCGATGCCGCGCTCCAGGCGCTGGATCTTGTCCAGACCGCAGTTATGGGCGATATCGCTGGCCTTGCTCGACCAGGGCGAGATGGTGCCGAAACGCGGCACCACCAGGAACAGCCGGCCCACCGGCTCCTGCACGGGTACGCTCGGACCGTACTTGAGCAGCCGGGCGAGCACTTGCTCCTCATCCGTTCCAAGCGTGCCGGTTACTTCAGCGAAATGAGCAAACTCGGCATAGAGCCCGCTTACAGCGGGGACCTTCGCGGTCAGTTGTGCCAGGAGCTTGCCGTGACGGAAGGCAGAAAGAGCGGGAGCGCCGCGCAGGATCAACATCGTCGGAACAGCCTCGGAGAGGGGAGCAGTCGGGCCGCGTATTCTAGCCTATGACGATGGGCAAGGGGCAGCTGGAAGCTGGAAGCGAATCGATGTGCAGGCCGGCGCGCCCAAAGCCCGTCAAGCTTTTCTCCAGCTTCGGGCTTTCGGCTTCAAGCTGCCTTTAATGCAGTATCTGGCTCAAGAACAGCTTCGTCCGCTCATTGACTGGATTGGTGAAGAACACCTCTGGATCGGCCTGCTCGACGATCTCGCCTCTGTCCATGAAGATCACCCGGTCGGCCACCGTCCGGGCGAAACCCATTTCATGGGTCACGCAGAGCATGGTCATGCCGCTTTCGGCGAGGCCGATCATGGTATCCAGCACTTCCTTGACCATTTCGGGGTCGAGCGCCGAGGTAGGCTCGTCGAACAGCATGATCTTCGGTTTCATGCACAGCGCACGGGCGATAGCCACGCGCTGCTGCTGGCCACCGGAGAGTTGCCCCGGATATTTCCCAGCCTGTTCAGGAATGCGCACGCGCTCCAGATAGTGCATGGCAATCTCCTCGGCCTGACGCCGCGGCAGCTTGCGCACCCACATGGGCGCCAGCGTACAGTTCTGCAGCACGGTCAGGTGCGGGAACAGATTGAAATGCTGGAAGACCATGCCCACCTCGCTGCGAATGGCCTCGATCTGTTTGAGATCGCTGGTCAGCTCCACGCCATTGATCACAATACGGCCCTGCTGGTGCTCCTCAAGCCGATTGAGGCAACGGATGGTGGTCGACTTGCCCGAGCCTGATGGCCCGCACAGCACGATGCGCTCGCCCTGGGTGACGCTCAGGTCGATGTCCTTGAGCACATGAAACTGGCCGAACCACTTGTTCACGCCCTGCATCTGGATGACTGGCTCGCCGGAGCGCTCGGGTTGCGCGGATTGCAGTGATGTATCACTCATGATGTCTCTCCTAACTCCGGTGACTGGTGTCGAGCTTGCGTTCCAGATGCATGGAATAGCGCGACATGCCGAAACAGAACAGCCAGTAGACCAGCGCGGCGAAGACATAGCCCTCGGTCGACATGCCCAGCCAGGCCGGGTCGCTCGTGGCGCGCTTGATGCTGTTGAGGAAGTCGAACAGGCCGATGATGATCACCAGACTGGTGTCCTTGAACAGCGCAATGAATGTATTGACGATGCCTGGAATGACCATCTTCAGCGCCTGCGGCAGGATCACCAGGATCATGCTGCGCCAGTAGCCCAGCCCCATCGCGGCAGCCGCTTCGTACTGACCCTTGGGTATCGCCTGCAGGCCGCCACGCACCACCTCGGCGATATAGGCGGCTTCGAAGAAGATCACCATCACCATGGCCCGCATCAGCTTGTCGAGGTTCATGCCCTCGGGCAGGAACAGCGGCAGCATCACCGACGACATGAACAGCACCGTAATCAGCGGCACGCCGCGCCAGAACTCGATGAAGGTGACACACAGCACGCGAATCGCCGGCATGTCCGAACGGCGTCCCAACGCCAGCAGAATGCCCATCGGCAAGGCGCCAGCAATCCCCACGGCAGCGATGACGATGGTCAGCATCAGCCCGCCCCAGCGCGACGTCGGGACCGTTTCCAGACCGAGGAAGCCGCCATGCAGCAGCCAGTAGGCCAGCAATGGATACAGCAGCAGGTAGGCGATGCCGTAGCGTACCTTGTGCGACATCTGACGGAGAAACAGCGGCGCCGCACCGAGGATCGCCAGCCAGGCGGCAGCATCGACCCGCCAGCGCAGCTCCGTTGGATAGAAACCGTACATGAACTGGCTGAAACGCGTCTGGATGAACACCCAGCAAGCGCCCTCACGGCTACAGTCGGCACGCGTCTCACCGCTCCAGTCGGCCTTGACGATTGCCCAGTCGATGATCGGCGGCACGATCAGCCAGATCAGATACAGGCCGACCAACGTCAGCAAGGTATTGAGCCAGCTGGAAAACAGATTGGTGCGCAACCAGCCGACCACTCCGATGCTGCGCGAGGGTGCCGGCAGGTCGGGCTTGAAGGTATGAGTCGTCATGCGCCCTTCCTTACCGTTCGATCAGCGCGATGCGCTTGTTGTACCAGTTCATCAGCAGCGAAATACTGATGCTGATGGCCAGGTAGACGCTCATGGTGATGGCCATGGTTTCGATCGCCTGACCGGTCTGATTGAGCACCGTCCCGGCGAACAGCGACACCATGTCCGGGTAGCCGATGGCCGCCGCCAGCGAGGAGTTCTTCGCCAGGTTGAGGTATTGGCTGGTCAACGGCGGGATGATCACGCGCAAGGCCTGCGGCACTATCACCAGCCGCAGCACACGACCGGGACGCAGTCCCAGCGAGGCCGCCGCTTCGGTCTGGCCATGGCTCACCGACTGGATGCCGGCACGTACGGTTTCACCGATGAAGGCCGCGGTGTAGATCGACAGGGCCAGCACGATCGACACCAGTTCGGGAATCACCACCCAGCCGCCACGGATATTGAAGCGGCGCAGCTCGGGAATTTCCCAGAGGAATGGTCCGCCAAACAGCAGTGAACTCAGCCAGGGAATTCCGATGAACAACCCGAGACTGACCCAGAAAACGGGAAAGGTCTGTCCGGTTGCATGACGACGGGCACGCGCCCAACGGTTGAGCAGGACGATGGCGATCAGTGCCAGCCCCAGCGCCGTCCAGAACGGCCAGAAGCCTTCACCCGCGCTGGGCGCCGGCATCTGCACGCCTCGATTGTTGATGAAGATGACGTCCCACAGACTCAGACTGTCACGCGGCCCCGGCAAGGGGCTGAGCACGGCGAAGTAGACGAAGAAGATCTGCAGCAACGGCGGGATGTTGCGGAAGACCTCGATATAGATGGTAGCGATCTGGCGAATCAGCCAATTCGACGATAGCCGCCCCACCCCCAGGATGAAGCCGATGATGGTCGCCAGAATGATGCCGATCACGCTGACCAGCAGTGTATTGAGCAGGCCGACCCAGAAGACCCGGCCGTAGGTGTCGCTTTCGCTGTAGTCGATCAGGTGCTGCGGGATGCCGAAGCCGGCTGCATTGTCGAGAAACCCGAACCCCGAAGTGATGCCACGATGGGCAAGGTTGGTCTGGGTGTTGTGGAACAAAAACCAGCCGAACGCCACGACGGCGATCACGGCGACAATCTGGAACGCCCAGGCACGCGCCTGCGGGTCCGTTAGCAGAGAGCCGCGTACAGCCCCCGCTTTGGCGTTGGTTCGCATCAAGAAACCTCACACGACTTTTGCCAGCACCAGCGCACCGGCAACGCTCATCCTTGAAAGGAGGCCAGCGTGACGGCTGGCCTCGCACGATCAGCGCACCGGTGGTGCGTACTGCAGACCGCCATTGGTCCAGAGCGCGTTCAGGCCGCGTTCGATTTTCAGATCACTTCCCGAGCCGATGTTGCGTTCGAAGACCTCTCCATAATTGCCGACCTGCTTGACGATCTGCACCGCCCAGTCCTTCGGCAGCTTCAGGTCCTTGCCATATTCACCTTCCGCACCGAGCAGGCGCGCAACATCAGGGTTCTTGGTGTTCTTCGCGGTTTCTTCGACATTCGCGGCGGTCAATCCAAGCTCTTCGGCATTGACCATTGCGAAAAGCGTCCAGCGCACGATGTCGAACCACTCCTCGTCCCCCTGGCGTACGGCCGGGCCAAGCGGCTCTTTGGAGATCACTTCCGGCAGCACCACGTAACTGCCCGGATCGGCCAGCTTGATCCGCTGGGCATAGAGCTGGGACTGGTCGGAAGTGAGCACGTCGCAACGACCGGATTCCAGAGATTTGGCGCTCTCGTCCGAAGTATCGTAGGTGATGGGTGTGTAGTTGAGACCGTTGGCGCGGAAGTAGTCAGACAGGTTCAGCTCGGTGGTGGTGCCGGCCTGGATACAGACGGTGGCACCATCAAGCTCCTTGGCACTGCTGACACCCAACTCCTTGTTCACCAGAAAGCCCTGACCGTCGTAGTAGGTCACGCCAGTGAAATTCAGCCCCATGGCCGCGTCACGCGAACTGGTCCAGGTGGTATTGCGCGATAGCACATCGATCTCGCCGGATTGCAGCGCGGTGAAGCGCTCCTTGGCGGTCAGCGGACTGAACTTGACCTTGTCGGCATCACCGAAGACCGCAGCCGCGACGGCGCGACAGACATCCACATCGATTCCCTTGTACTGGCCCTTGGCATCGGTATACGAAAAGCCCGGCAAGCCGTCGCTGACGCCGCACTGCACGAAGCCCTTTTTCTTCACTGCATCCAGGGTCGCCCCTGCCTGCGCCAAGCCGCTGGTGCCCAAAAGTGTCGCGGCACCTAGCACGGCCAGAGTGGATTTAGCCCTTATCATCGAAACCTCCAGTTTGCTTTTATTCTGCGGGGGTCGGGTCTTCTACCCGGGATCGCTGGATGCCAATCGACACGCGCCGATCGAACTGACAGAAGAACCTGACCTGAGTCTAGTCGCCGATTGATGATCGGCAACTGCCCGCCATGCGTCGTCTTGCAGAAAATGCAGACAGCCCCGCACAACGGGTTCCGTGGTGGAACAGCAAACGGCATGCCACGCCGGGCCCCGCTTCATCGAGCCGCAAGGAACGGGTAACCTCCCGGCCACCGGGCATGCTTTCAATGCTCTATTCAGCTAAAAACGCCCCAACCTGAGGCAAGCCGCCCCCAACTGGAACTGGACCATGAACGAACCCCTGATCATCGAACCGGCACAGGTAGCCGATTCCTGCGTTATCTGGCTGCACGGGCTGGGCGCGGACCGCTACGATTTCCAACCGGTCGCCGAAGCCCTACAGCAACGCCTGTCGAGCACCCGTTTCGTACTGCCGCAAGCACCGACGCAGGCAGTCACCATCAACGGCGGCTGGAGCATGCCGAGCTGGTACGACATTCTCGCGATGAGCCCCGCCCGGGCGATCAACCGTGAACAGCTGGAAGCCTCGGCCCAACAGGTCATCAGCCTGATCGAGGCGCAACGCGACGGCGGTATCGACCCGGCGCGCATCTTCCTGGCCGGCTTCTCTCAGGGCGGCGCAGTGGTATTGCATACCGCGTTCCTGCGCTGGCAAGGCCCGCTGGGCGGCGTGATCGCGCTGTCGACCTATGCACCGACCTTCAGCCGGCCGCTGCCGCTGATGCCCGCCAGCAAGCGCTATCCGGTGCTGTGCCTGCATGGCCGCAACGACAACGTGGTATTGCCAGCCATGGGCCGCGACGCCTACGAGTGCCTGACAGCCGAAGGTATCGATACAACATGGCGCGACTACCCGATGGCTCACGAAGTACTGCCTCAGGAGATTCACGACATCGGCGACTGGCTGGCCGCGCGCCTCGCCTGATCCTCTCAACCTCATCGGCCTGGCCAAAGGTCGAGCGATTTTCACGGCGGATCGTCGATACGGAGGCACCGCTGACGTGGCGCCGCGGGGCGTAGGCAGCAAGGCTTCGCCCTGCATGCATCTTGCATTACACTGGCCGCCGAATTTTCTGATCAACGACGAGAAGACCGTGCTCAAAGCACTCAAGAAGATCTTTGGCAAGGACCCGGCCGAACAGCAGGGTATGCCGGCCATCGAAACGCCCTCGAACAAGGGCGAAGAAAAGCAGCCCGACCGCGTCGCATCGGCCTCTCGGGCCAAGTCGTCAGCAGCCAGCAAGCCACGGCGTGCCAGCAAGCCTTCGGCCCCACCCGCCCCCACCTGGAAGCTGGAAGACTTCGTGGTCGAACCGGCCGAAGGCAAGCCCCGCTTTCATGACTTCAAGCTCGCCCCGGAACTGATGCACGCCATCCATGACCTGGGTTTTCCCTACTGCACCCCGATCCAGGCGCAAGTGCTGGGCTTCACCCTCAAGGGACGCGACGCCATTGGCCGCGCCCAGACCGGCACGGGCAAGACAGCGGCCTTCCTGATCTCGACCATCACCCAGTTGCTGGAAACGCCACCGCCCAAGGAGCGCTACATGGGCGAGCCGCGCGCGCTGATCATCGCGCCGACCCGCGAACTGGTGGTACAGATCGCCAAGGATGCTCTGGGACTGGCCAAGTACACCGGTCTGAACGTGATGAGTTTCGTCGGCGGCATGGACTTCGACAAACAGCTCAAGCAGTTGGAAAGCCGCTATTGCGACATTCTGGTCGCGACCCCGGGGCGGCTGCTGGACTTCAACCAGCGCGGCGACGTGCATCTGGACATGGTCGAGGTCATGGTCCTCGATGAAGCCGACCGCATGCTCGACATGGGCTTCATTCCCCAGGTTCGCCAGATCATTCGCCAGACACCACCCAAAAGCGAACGCCAGACCCTGCTGTTCTCCGCCACCTTCACCGACGACGTGATGAACCTGGCCAGGCAATGGACCACCGACCCGGCCATCGTCGAGATCGAGGCGCAGAATGTCGCCAGCGAAACCGTCGAGCAGCACGTCTACGCCGTGGCTGGCAGCGACAAGTACAAGCTGCTGTACAACCTGATCGAGCAGAACGACTGGACACGCGTCATGGTGTTCGCCAACCGCAAGGATGAAGTGCGCCGCATCGAGGAGCGCCTGACACGCGACGGCATCAGCGCCGTGCAGATGTCCGGTGACGTGCCGCAGCACAAGCGAATCCGAGCGCTGGAAGGCTTCCGCGAAGGCAAGATCCGCGTCATGGTCGCGACCGATGTGGCCGGCCGCGGCATCCACGTCGATGGCATCAGCCACGTGATCAACTTCACCCTGCCCGAAGTGCCGGACGACTACGTACACCGTATCGGCCGCACTGGCCGCGCCGGCGCCAGCGGCACCTCCATCAGCTTCGCCGGCGAGGACGATGCCTTCGCCCTGCCCGCCATCGAGGCTCTGCTGGGACGCAAGATCAGTTGCGAAACGCCTCCCGCCGAGCTGCTCACCCCGGTTCCGCGCAAGCACTGATGCACAAGAGAAAAGGCGAAGCCAGAGCTTCGCCTTTTCTCATCAGGCCCCACGGACTGTTCTGAATCAAAGTCTCATCGACAAGAAAGCGCTAAGGTAAAGCTGTCAACGAAACCGCGAGGGCGCTCCATGTACGATATCGACTTGATGCTGATCATTCTCCTCATCAGCTTTGCACTGATGTGCGTGGGCTTCAGCTTCCGCGACAGGCAATGGGGTATTGGCGCTCTCGCCATCGGCATCCTTTCAGTACTTTCCACGCTGTTTTACAAGCTCTACATCACCTTCAACTGAGCTTCGGCAAGCTATTGGAAGCGTAGGCATTCCAGGCCCTGAACAACCCCGCGCCATGGAACCGTGCGCTTCAGTCTGGCGTTGCCAGCATATTCTGAAGCGCTGTGCCGACAAGTAGTGTCGAAAGGTGGATGACACGAAACTCATCCACCGCGGCATCTATCAAAGATGGCCCGCACTCCACCATGCGTGACATTTTCCGTATTCCCTGCACGACACCGCCCCCGGCAGCACCCATTGCTCCCCAAGAGTAATCCGGTTAAATTGCGAACGATTCTCAATCCTGCAGCCATGCCATGCCTATACCCTCGCCTTCCACACCCCGCTCCGAGGTGGGCGCCGCCTCCCTGCAGTTCGCCAAGATGTATGGCGACCACCATGGCTGGCTGTTCGGCTGGCTGCGCAAGCGCCTGGGCTGCCCGCACAACGCCGCGGACGTGGCCCAAGACACCTTCATGCGCATTCTCGCCTCGCGCGAGCAATTGGGCCTGCGTGAACCCAAGGCATTCATCGCCACCGTCGCCCGTCGGTTGCTGATTGACCGCGCCCGGCGCTCGCGCATCGAACAGGCCTACCTGGAAGCACTCTATCAGGCCAGCCTGGAGATCGAAGGCTTCCCGTCCCCCGAACAGGTGCTGCAGGCAGTCGAAGCGCTGGCCCAGATCGCTGCAGCATTGCAGGGGCTGCGCGAGAAACCCCGCCAGGCCTTCCTGCTGCGCCATCTGGACGGTCTGCCCCACGCCGAGATCGCCGAGCGCCTGGGCGTATCGGTGAAGATGGTGCAGAAATACCTGGTCCAGGCGCTGCTGCACTGCCACCGTCATCTCGGGGACGCACCATGAACCGCATCCCCCCGTCAGTGCTGGAACAGGCCGCACACTGGCTGGTGCGGGTCGACGCCGAGCCCTCCTGCCGCGGCGACTTCGAGGCATGGTGCGCCGCCGACCCGACGCACGAAGCTGCCGCACGGAGCCTCGGTGGCGTGATCGAGCGCCTCGCCGTGCTGCCCACCGCCCCGGCCAACGCCGCCTTGCGCGCCGCCCGACGCAGCGGACCACGCCGCGGCCTGCAGACATTGGCCCTGGCCGCACTGATATCGCTGCCGGCGGCGCTCTATCTGCAGCACAACCCACCTTCCTACCTGCTGGCCGATATCCGCACCGCCACCGGCGAATGGCGAACGGAGCCACTGGAGGACGGCTCGCAGCTGGCCCTCAATGGCCATTCGGCGGTGAATCTGCAGTTCGACGCGCAGCAACGGACCCTGCACCTGCTGCAGGGCGAAATCCTCGTCGAGGTCGCCGCCGACGCGAGTCGGCCCTTCATCGTGCAGACTACGCACGGCGCCATTCGTGCACTGGGTACGCGCTTCATCGTCGACGCGGACGGAAGAGTCACGCAACTGGACATGCTCGAATCCCGGGTCGAGGTGCGAACCGGAAAAGGCATACAACAATTCAGCGCCGGCCAGCGCGTGCGCCTGAGCGCCGAAGGTATCGGCAGTACGGAAAGCTTCGATCCCGACGAACGGGAGCAGGCGTGGCGGCAACGCCAGTTGCTGGTCGAAGATCGGCCATTACCGGAGGTGCTGGCCGAGCTGGCTCGCCATCGGTCCGGCCATCTCGGCTTCAACGCCACGGCGCTGGAGCACCTGCGGGTATCCGCAGTGCTGCCGCTGGACGAGCCGGACAAGGCCTTGCGCCTGCTGGCGCGCAGCTTCCCGATCGAGGTCCAGCAATTGACGCCCTGGTGGACGCGGGTGAAACCCATCACGGAGAAGTGAAGCCCCTGCCTGAGGTGTTGCCTGGAATACCCCGATGTTCTGAACACCAGGAACGAACATCCATAACAGTCTTCAGGCCTCACCAATAAAAAATATTCTCATTCGGTTCCATTTTTGTCGACTCACCCGTCCTGACAGGCAGAAGCCAGCCAACAAACGGAGTCGACATGTCCAACACTTCACGACCACGGCGCGACAGACAGCGCCGCCTTCCCGCCTTCGCCCTGCTCGTACCGCTCGCGCTAAGCGGCTTCCAGCTATTGGCAGCCCTCCCCGCCGCAGCACAGCAAGCACCACGCACGTTCGACGTTCCCGCCGGACCGCTGGACCAGGCACTGAGCCGCTATGCCCGGCAGGCCGGCGTAGCGCTGTCCTTCGACGCGCGGCAAGTGCGCGACCGACAGAGCCCTGGGCTGCAGGGCAACCATGACATCGATGCCGGTTTCGCCCTGCTGCTGCAGGGCAGCGGGCTAGCCGCCCACCCCAGCGCCGACGGGTATGTCTTGAAGGCGCTACCGGAGCGACCGATCCAGCTACCGGAACTGCAGATCGACGCCTACCGGGAAAACGCCTGGGGACCTGCCGGCGGCTATGTTCCCAGGCGCAGCGCCGGAGCCACCAAGACCGACATACCGATCAGCGAAATCCCGCAGACAGTCAATGTGATCACGCGCGAGCAGATCCAGGCTCAAGGTGCACAAAATCTCACCGAGGCGGTGCGCTATACGCCCGGCGTGATCGCCAGCTTCGGCGACAGCGACAGCCGCAACGACGTACTGCAGAGCCGCGGCTTCCATACCCGCTACAACCTCAACGGTTCCCAGCTGCCATTCGGCGCCTACAGTGCTGCCATGGCGCGCATCGAACCCTACGGCCTGGAGCGAGTGGAAATCCTCAAAGGGCCCGCCTCGGTGCTCTATGGCCAGGGACTGCCGGGCGGCCTCGCCAGCATGGTCGGCAAACGCCCGACGTTCGCACCGCTGCACGAAATCCAGCTGCAGACCGGCAATCACGACCGCGCCCAGGGCGGTCTCGATTTCTCCGGTCCGCTGGACGAGGCCGGCACCCTGGCCTACCGCCTCACCGGACTGGCGCGCAATACCGACGGGCGCATCGACTATGGCTACGAGGAACGCAGCTTCGTCGCGCCCGCGCTGACCTGGCGGCCGAACGCCGACACCGAGCTGACCTTCCTCAGCCACTACCAGAAGGACGACACGCTTTCCGACTACCATCCCCTGCCTGCCGCTGGCACCCTGCGACACAGTGCAAACGGCCGCCTGCCGATCACCCGTTATACCGGCGAACCTGGCTTCGACGGATACCGCCGCGAGCAGTTTTCTCTCGGCTACACCTTCAGTCATCGCCTGAACGAAACCTGGACGCTGCGCCAGAACCTGCAATCCAACCATGTCGACGTCGACATCAAGGCCAGCCCGGGCTTCATGCTCGACGGCAGCGGACGCCAGCTCAGCCGAGTCGCCACTCATGGCAAGGGAGAGGCCCGCAGCCTCACTGTGGACAGCAACGCCCAGGCCGACTTCGCCACCGGCAACATCCGCCACCAGTTGCTATTCGGTGTCGACTACCTGCACCTGAACGACGAGTACCGCTTCGCCTCGGGACTCTACGCGACGCCCATCGACATCTACCAGCCGGCCTACGGCCAGGCGGTGCCGGATCTGATCCCACGCATCGACTATCGCCAGCGCCGCGAGCAAGTCGGAATCTATCTCCAGGAGCAGCTGCGCTATGGCAACTGGATACTGACTCTGGGCGGCCGCTACGACGAAGCCTCCAGCCGCACCCGCAACAAACTCCCACGTCTGGCCAAGATCAAGCAGAACGTCAGCGACTTCACCGGCCGCGTCGGCCTGGCCTATGCCTTCGACAACGGCCTGACGCCCTACCTGAGCTACGCCACCTCGTTCGACCCCATCAACGGCACCGACTACTTCGGCCAGCCGTTCGAGCCCACCACCGGCGAGCAGTATGAGCTGGGAATCAAGTACCAGCCGCCGGGCAGCGTCAGCCTGATCACGCTGTCGGCCTTCGAACTGACCCAGGCAAACGTCACCACCCCCGACCCGGACCCGACCCACAGCGGCTTCAACGTGCAGACCGGCGAAGCCCGGGTACGCGGCCTGGAAGTGGAAGGCAAGGCCAACCTCGCCACCGGGCTGGACCTGCTGGTGGCCTATGCCTATATGGATTCGGAGATCACCAAGGCCAACCCATCCGCCTTCGGCCCCAGTATCAAGGGCAACGAGCGGATCCAGGTACCGGCACATCAGGCATCGTTATGGCTCGACTACACCCTGCGTGACGGCGCCCTGGCCGGTGCCGGTGCAGGTATCGGCGTACGCTACCAGAGCAAGTCCTACGGCGACGACGCCAACACCCTGGAGATGCCTGGACGCACCCTGCTCGACGCCACACTGCACTACGACCTGGGCCAGGCCAGCGCCAGCCTCGACGGGCTGGACCTGCGCGTTAACGTCAGCAACCTGCTGGACAAGCACTACGTCGGCTACTGCCAAGGCGCGCTGCAGTGCTATTACGGACAGGGTCGCACGGCACTGGCCACCGTCACCTACCGCTGGTAGGCCGGTACCGGGTGAGCAAACACACCTCTCGTCCGATGCGGATGAGGTAAAGGAAAAGTTGGGCACTGCCTGTACCGGAGTAACAATTCGATGAATGCGAAGCGCCCGCAGAGATGCAGGCATTTTGTTAGGCTATGTCTGAGTTAGCTGTTGCATAGCCGCTCGCCCCAGCGCTTCCCTCAAGCAAATCAATGGATTGAGCTGGGTCTTATGACGTTCGAGCAGGCGACGCCATCCCAAGTAATGCGTCAGATACTTGGTGGCCACACCATGAAAGGGAATCATCCAACTCTTCAACCGGCTGTCGTAGGCGTTCACGTTCTGGATGTGGAAAGGTCCATCGACCCTGCGCTTCTGGCTAGGATTGATTGGTCGGTGAG
>JBKEBY010000077.1:0-18376 GCA_047973445.1 Pseudomonas sp. | reverse complement strand
TCACCGACCGATCAATCCTAGCCAGAAGCGCAGGGTCGATGGACCTTTCCACATCCAGAACGTGAACGCCTACGACAGCCGGTTGAAGGGCTGGATGATTCCCTTTCATGGTGTGGCCACCAAGTACCTGACGCATTACTTGGGATGGCGTCGCCTGCTCGAACGTCATAAGACCCAGCTCAATCCATTGATTTGCTTGAGGGAAGCGCTGGGACGAGCGGCTATGCAACAGCTAACTCAGACATAGCCTAAAAAATTTCCCGCTCGACGCACAAGACAGAAAGAAGCGCCGCATACGGATGGCGCCATCGCTTGGAGTCCATGATGCGTCACCCACTGATTTACCCTGTCGGCCTGCTTTCCTTCACGATCATGAGCAGTTGTCTGGCCGACGCCCGCCAGCAGACCTACGACTTCACGCTACCGGCCGCTCCCATGGCCGACACTCTCCTCGCCATTGGCGAACGAACGGGCCAGCAAGTGCTCTTCCTGCCCGAAGATGTGAAGAACCTTACGAGCAACCCGATCGAGGGTAACTACACGACGCAGGAGGCCTTGCGCAAAGTCTTCGATGGAACAGGCCGGGTGCCTAGCTACAGCCAGAGCGGCTCGCTGCGAGTAACCCTTGCTGCACGCAAGCACTTGCGCCTCGAAGACACCTACGTCTATGAACGCCCAGTGTTGGAGGGCGCCTCGGGCCAGTCGGTTCCGCCCGACCGTGCCTACACCCTGTACAGCTCGGAAAGCGTCACCGGACTCGATCTACCGCTCAAGGACACACCGCAGTCAGTGACCGTTGTCACCCAGGAGCAGATTCGTCGACAGGGCCTCGACAACCTGAGCGAGATAGTCAACTACACCACCGGCCTGAGCACCGAACGCAACGGCGCGCTGGCCGGCGGTTACGAGATCATCCATTCACGCGGCTCGGAGTTGCACAACTTCACCGTCGACGGCCTGCCTGTTTCGGGCAATGGCTTTTCCGGCGTCGAGAACACCGGCATCGGCACCCTGAGCTCGGCCATTTACGACAACGTGACCATCGTGCGTGGCGCCACCGGCCTGATGAACGGCATCGGCGACCCGAGTGGCATGGTCGCGCTGAACCGCAAGCGGCCCACACGGGAAACATCGGTGATCCTCAGTCAAGGCTTCGGCAGCCGCCAGTCCTGGCAGACTCAGTTGGATGCCTCCGGCCCACTTGGCCACGACGGCAGCACGCGCGCCCGTGCCGTAGTCGACGTTCAGGGCGAAAACTCCTGGCAGGACAATGCCGACGCACGCAGCCGAACGTTCTATGGCGTTGTCGAGCACGACTTCTCCCCCGACACGCTGGTGACAGTCGGCTTCGAACATCAGAATGGCAGCGCTCGCGCCTCGGCCATGCATGCCTTTCAGGTCGAGGACACGGACGGGAACCCGACCCACTTCGGACGCAGCCGCAACTCCGCTACTGACTGGACGCGTTACGAGGATCAGCACAGCACGCTGTTCGCCGCTCTGGAGCAGCAGTTGAACGACACCTGGCGCGCTCGGATGAACTATTCGTTCACGCGCAGCAAGATGGATCAGCTCTATGGGGTCGCCACCCAGGAGATCACCGCCGGTAGCAACGAAAGCAGTCTCAATGCAGGCTACCGTGAAGCGGAAACCGATCAGCACGCCGTAGGCGCGACACTGACGGCCGATTTCGACGCGTTTGGCCAAAGTCATCAATGGATACTGGGCAGCAATTATTACCGCGTGCAGAGTGACGGATCGGGCGTACTCAGCATGCGTTATCCCATCGCAGACATTTATCGCTTCGATGGAAGCATGCCGATCCCCGACTGGCAGGCCAACCCGGACTTCGAAATGATGGCCTATCCCGAGCAACGCAACACCATCACCCAGCTCGGCGCTTACACGGCATCACGCATCAGCCTGACCGAGCGTCTTTCGACAATCCTCGGCGCCCGCATCAGCCGCTACAGCGATGATCAGTCCACGACTTATCTGGATGGCTTCAATGAGCACTACAGCATCCGCGACAACAGCGTGGTCACGCCGTACCTGGGGCTGACCTACCAATTCACGCCCGACTGGAGCGGCTACCTGAGCTACACCAGCATCTACAATCCTCAATACTACAAGGACATCGAAGGCCGAACGCTGGAAGCGGAAAAAGGCGAGAACTACGAGCTGGGTTTCAAATCATCTCTGCTGCAGGACAGGCTCAGCGTCAATGCCGCCGTCTACCATATCCGCAAACAGAATATGGCCTTCGATACCGGCGAGTTCACACCGCATGGCGACTACGCCTACGAAACCGGCGAAGCCCGCGGTACAGGCTGGGAGGTGGAAATGCACGGCATGATCACTGACGCCTGGCGCATCAACACGGGCTATAGCTACCTCAGGCTCGAAGATCGCGAGACATCGAGCCTGGCTCGTCCGTACATCCCCAAGCAACAGTTCAAATTGTTCAGCAGCTACGAGATTCCGCTGGCCGGTCGACCTCTGACCCTGGGGGCCGGTGTGCGCTGGCAGAGTGAAACCTACTCGCGTACCGGCATCGTGCGAGACAACAACACACAGGACGCCTATACCCTC
Source organism: Pseudomonas sp. (assembly GCA_047973445.1). Classification (GTDB taxonomy): domain Bacteria; phylum Pseudomonadota; class Gammaproteobacteria; order Pseudomonadales; family Pseudomonadaceae; genus Stutzerimonas. The sequence goes on along the minus strand of JBKEBY010000077.1, from coordinate 15,784 downwards.
ACCGACTTCGTCCTTGGCTACGAAGCCTCGCCCCGTCTGGGTCTACAGCTCAAGGTCGCCAACCTGTTCGACAAGACCTACCGCCTGGATCCGGGCAGCCATACATACGGCGAGCCGCGCAGCACCATGTTCACCCTGCGCTACGCTCTGAAATGAGTCCGCACAGCATGCGCAGCTGGGCGCCATCGCTGGTCCTGGCAATTGCACTTGGCTTTACGGACGCTGCAAGAGCGGACGCCATCGACGATTATGTCGAGGCCGAGATGCATCGCCAGGCGATTCCGGGCGTGGCGCTTGGCCTCATTGTCAAAGGCCAGGCAGTGAAGTTGCGCGGATATGGCTTGGCCAACCTCGAACACCAGGTATCGGTCAACGACGAAACCCTGTTTCAGTCAGGCTCGATCGGCAAGGCATTTACCGCAATGGCAATCATGCTGCTGGTCGAGGATGGCATCCTGACGCTCGACGACTCTCTCCATACCTGGCTGCCCGACGCACCCGCCAGCTGGCAGCCGATAACCCTGCGACACCTGCTCAACCACACTTCGGGCCTGGGCTATTGGGACGTCGACGAGCAGGACGACTACAGCGATGCCGAACTGCTCCAGCGCGCATTTGCAGCGCCTCCGGCCTTTTCGCCCGGACAGCGCTTCGAATACAACAACATGGGCTATGCCGTACTGGGCCTGCTGATAAAACAGGTAACCGGCACACACTATGGTCAGGTGCTGCAGGACGGGGTCTTTCAACCGTTGAACATGTCCACTGCACGCGTCATCAGCGATGCCGACATCATCGCGCAGCGCGCATCCGGCTACGAGCTGACGCCTGACGGCCTGAAGAATCAGTCATGGGTCTCCCCAACGTTCAATGCCACCGCCGACGGAGCCCTGTATCTGTCGCTGCGTGATTATCTGCAATGGGAGCGCGGCCTGACCGAACGCCGGCCACTGAGCGCAGACTCCTGGACACAGATATTCAAGCCCGCCAGCCTTCGGGACGGCACATCATCGGGCTACGGGTTTGGCTGGCAAATCGAGCCGATCCAGAACCCAACTCGATTCAGCCACAGCGGTGGCTGGCAGGGCTTCAGCACCTATATCCAGCGTGACGAGAAGAGCGGACTGACGATCGTGGTACTTGCCAATCGGGACCGTGTCGATGCCGGTGCACTGGCGGCCCGGATCGAGCAATTGTTCATGCATCCCTGAACGCCCGAAGCTAGGATTTGTTGCCGCTTCGTCACGAGGCGCGGACGAAATGACAACAGACCCTATGCAGCGCCTTCCGCCTTCCGACTTCCCGCTTCAGCCCACCACCGTTCCGCAAGCGTACTGGGGTGCGGAGGCAAGCTGGAAATGGGTTCGCATGGTGCGAGCTTGCACCTTGCAACCGCTGTTCAGTCAAACTCAACGAAGGGCTACCCGCGAGCGGCCCCTCGTCAGAGCGACGTCAGAGCGGCTTGCCGCGATTACCGTGTTCGCTGACGAAGGCCTGCACGGCCTTGAGGTCGTTCGCCAGCACGCTGCAGCGCTCGGGACGCTCAAACAGGTCGGCCAGGTGTGCCGGCAACTCCAGGGCCTTGCCGACCCCGGCCTTCTCCACCGCCTCGGGGAATTTCACCGGATGGGCGGTACCCAGGATCACCATCGGTGTTGCCAGGCTACGGCGGCATTCGCGTGCGGCATGGACACCGATGGCGGTATGCGGGTCGAGCACTTCACCAGTGGCCGCAAACACCTCGGCGATGATCTTGCAGGTCTGCTCGTCATCCACGGCCAGGGAATCGAACAACTTGCGCGCCTCGGTCCAGCGCTCATCTTCTACCGACAGCTTGCCGCTGGCCTTGAAGGCATTCATCAGCTCGACCACCGCAGCGCCATTGCGGCCGTGGAGGTCGAACAGCAGGCGTTCGAAATTGGACGAGACCATGATGTCCATGGATGGCGACAGCGACGGGTGCAGGGTGTCCTTGTCGTAGCGATTACCGCTCATGAAGCGGTGCAGGATGTCGTTGCGGTTGGTCGCGACCACCAGTTGGCTGATCGGCAGTCCCATGTTGCGCGCCAGGTAGCCGGCAAAGATGTCACCGAAGTTGCCGGTCGGCACCGAGAAGGCCACCGAGCGCGCCGGGCCGCCCAATTGCAGCGCAGCGTGGAAGTAATAGACGATCTGGGCCATGATCCGCGCCCAGTTGATCGAGTTCACCGCCACCAGGCGGGTGCCCTTGAGAAAGCCCTGGTCGGCGAAGCTGTCCTTGACCATCTCCTGGCAGTCGTCGAAGTTGCCTTCGATGGCGATGTTGTGGATGTTGTCGCCAAGGATGGTGGTCATCTGCCGGCGCTGCACTTCCGAGACACGGTTGTGCGGATGCAGGATGAAGATGTCGACATTCTCGCAGCGGCGGCAGCCTTCGATCGCCGCCGAGCCCGTATCACCGGAGGTAGCGCCGATGATCACCACGCGCTCGCCGCGCTTGGCCAGCACATGGTCGAGCAAGCGACCGAGCAGTTGCAGGGCGAAATCCTTGAACGCCAGGGTCGGCCCGTGGAACAGCTCCATCACCCACTCGTTGCTATCTAGCTGCCGCAGCGGCGCGACCGCGCTGTGGGCGAACACGCCCTGCCCTGATGAAGAATAGGTCTCTTCGAGAATCTGCTTGAAATCCGCGTCCGGAATGCTGCCGGCCACGAAGGGACGCATCACCTTGAAGGCCAGTTCGTGATACGGCAGGCCGGCCCAGGAGGCGATTTCCTCGACAGTGAAGCGCGGCAGGTTTTCCGGCACATAGAGGCCGCCATCGCTGGCCAGTCCGGCCAGCAGCACATCTTCGAAATTCAGGGCCGGAGCCTGGCCACGGGTACTGATGTAACGCATTTTTCAAACCTTCGGTTTGAGCTTGAAGCTTGAAGCTTGAAGCTTGAAGCGTTCTGGCTTCCGGCTTCCGGCTTCCGGCTTCCGGCTTCAGTTAATTGAGCTGTTCCACGCGAATTCGTACGACCTTTCCGACCACGTCATCCAATGCCTCAAGAGCAGCGATGGCGTCGTCGATGCACTGTTCGACCACCCGATGAGTTACCAGAATCATAGGCACCAGGCCATCCTGCTCCTCGACTTCCTTCTGCATGATCGACTCGATGTTGATCCCGCGCTCGGAAAGGATGGTCGCCACCTGCGCCAGTACGCCCGGATGATCCTTGGCCTGAATACGCAGGTAGTAGGCGCTCTCACAGGCGCCGATCGGCAGAATCGGATGGTCGGACAGCGAGTCCGGCTGGAACGCCAGGTGCGGTACGCGGTTGTTCGGATCGGTGGTGAGCGCACGCGCGACGTCCACCAAGTCGGCCACCACCGCCGAGGCGGTCGGTTCCATGCCGGCGCCAGCACCGTAATAAAGCGTCGAGCCTACGGCGTCACCATTGACCATCACCGCGTTCATCACGCCGTTGACATTGGCAATCAACCGATCGGCGGGAATCAGCGTAGGGTGTACGCGCAGCTCGATCCCAGCATCGGTGCGGCGGGCCACGCCCAAGTGCTTGATACGATAGCCCAGGGCCTCGGCATAGTTGACGTCGGCCGTGGTCAGCTTGGCGATGCCCTCGGTATAGGCCTTGTCGAACTGCAGCGGAATGCCGAAAGCGATGGACGCGAGGATAGTCAGTTTGTGCGCGGCGTCGATACCTTCGACGTCGAAGGTCGGATCGGCCTCGGCATAGCCCAGTGCCTGGGCTTCCTTGAGCACGTCCTCGAAGGCCCGGCCCTTCTCGCGCATCTCGGTGAGGATGAAGTTGCCGGTGCCATTGATGATGCCAGCCAGCCAATTGATACGGTTGGCCGCCAGCCCTTCCCGGATCGCCTTGATCACGGGGATGCCACCTGCCACAGAAGCCTCGAAGGCGACGATGACGCCCCGATCGCGGGCACGTGCGAAGATCTCGTTGCCATGCACGGCGATCAGTGCCTTGTTGGCGGTGACCACGTGCTTGCCGTTCTCGATGGCCTTGAGCACCAGTTCGAGCGCCAGGGTATAGCCGCCGATCAACTCGACGACGATATCGATCTCGGGGTTGCTGACAACGGCGAAAACATCGTCGGTAATGGAAATGGAGCCGGTGTCGCACTTGGGGTTGAGCTGCCGGGTCGCGATCTGCGCAACCTCGATTCCACGCCCGGCACGGCGGGCAATCTCCTCGGCATTGCGCTTGAGCACATTGAAGGTTCCGCCACCGACGGTTCCCAACCCACAGATGCCAACTTTCACCGGTTTCAAGCTGCACTCCCCATTCCCAGCGAACGGCTGGAAGCACCAGCCGAACAAAAGAGTCGCACATTACGAATCGCGGGGGTTTTAGTCAAATCGACAGCGGCATTGCGGAGGCATCTGACACGCTATTTTTCCGCTCCACCCAACCCCAGTCGTTCATGCCACTGAGCCAGCGACTCGTCTGGATATTCTGCGAAGCATTTGTCACCGGCTAAGACCTGCGGTTCGACCCAGCCCGCCTTCGAGTCGAGCATCAGATGAGTGTGCTCCGGAGGCGTCGGAAGATCGGTGTCGATGGCCGATGCGTGGGGATGCACCAACTCCGGCCAGCTGGGGTCCCACAACCAGAGTGCGCTGCCACAGTGCTTGCAGAAATATCGCTCACCGTCACTGATGCGTACCGCACCGGACTGCGGATCGACCATGCGCGCCCGATAGACGCTCAGATGCTCCCGCCCCTCTATCGTCAGCGTCCGATAGTCACCGCCGAGGTTGATCGCATGACCACCGCTACCTGCCGTTTTGCGACAGATGGAACAATAGCAACGCATGAATGGGTAAGGCGCAACCGACTCCAACGAGAATCGTACGGCCTTGCAGTGACAGGAACCGTCCAGCTTCATGGTTACGCCCTCCGTCTGCCTTGCAGACTTTGAACACCGGGAGCGAGACAGTTCCGTCGGGCTGGTGGGCGACACCGAGAAGATGTCGCCCAAGCGATCACTTGGCCTGGAGTGCGAGCTCCGCCAGTTGCGGGGCCGGCTGATAGCCAGGGATGATCTGGCCGTCGGCGAGGATGATGGCCGGTGTGCCCTGCACGCCGATTAGCTGACCCAACTGATACTGCTCAGCGACCGGACTATCACAGGTGGCAGCAGGAACTTCGTCGCGCGCCTTGGCCTTGTTCATCGCCTCCTGCGGGTTCTTGGCGCACCAGACGCTGGTCAGGGTTTTGGCACCATGACTGCCCATTCCCTGGCGTGGAAATGCCATGTAACGAACTTCCACGCCCAGGCGGTTCAGCTCCGGTACTTCGCTGTGCAGTTTCTGGCAGTAGCCGCAGTCGGTGTCGGTGAAGACCGTGATGTGGGTCTTGGGCTTCTCCGGTGCGAAGATCACCATGTCCTTTAACGCAACCGCATTGATGGTGGCCGCGACAGACTGGCTCTGCGCCTGCTCGGTGAGGTTCAGCGCCTCGCCATCCTTGAACTGGAACAGGTAGCCCTGAATGACGAACTGACCGTCGGCACTGGCATACAATTGGCGCCCACCCTTGAGCTGCACCTGATAGACCCCAGGCATGGGGCTCTCGGCAACGGCCTCGATCGGCATGCCAGGCTGGATGGCATTCAGCGCTTCGCGAATGGCCTTGTCGGGGTCAGCGGCGACAGACAGGGAAGAAGCCAGGCCCAAGGCCACGGCAGCGAACAGACGACTCACGCACATGGAAACTCCTGGCGACATCGATCAAAGAAGTGGGCGCGAAGATTATCACAGCCACCGGCCTCTCAACTGCCGGAACAACCTTGGCAACCTCGGTTTGTGGCCTGCGGCGCATCTCTATGATGGCGCAGGCCGAACCAGCTTGCCCTGCGAGTTAGGGCTCGCCACGAGCCGAATTCACTCGACCGAGGCTCGCACGGCACCGGTCTTCGCAAGTTCAACCGCGTGGATGGTGGCGCGCATGCAGCTCCTGCAGCCGTGCCCGGGCAACGTGGGTATAGATCTGGGTAGTCGAGAGATCGCTATGGCCCAGCAGCATCTGCACGGTGCGCAGATCGGCACCGTGGTTGAGTAGATGCGTGGCAAACGCATGGCGCAGTGTATGCGGCGATATCGCCACACCAATACCGGCCACCGAGGCATGCAATTTGATACGGTGCCAGAACGTCTGGCGAGTCATCTGCGTGCCACGCTGACTGGGAAATACGACATCGCTCGGCTTATCGCCCAGCAACAGGCCTCGGGCCTGACGCAGGTAGCGTTCGAGCCAGTGCAAGGCCTCCTCACCCAGAGGCACCAGACGTTCCTTGTTGCCCTTGCCAAGGGTTCGCAGCACGCCCTGGCGCAGATTGATCTGGTCGAGACTCAGCGAGATCAGTTCGGTCACCCGCAACCCGCAGGCATAGAGCACTTCCAGCATCGCCCGATCGCGCAGTCCCAGGGGATCACCGATATCCGGGGCCGCCAGCAAGGCCTCCACATCGGCCTCGGACAGTGCCTTGGGCAGAGGGCGCCCCAGTCGGGGAAGGTCGACCTGCAGGGTCGGATCGACATCGATCAGCCCCTCACTCAACAGAAACCGATAGAAGCTACGCAGACCGGAAAGAAAGCGCGCGGTAGAACGCGCCTTGTAGCCGCCGGCCTGGCGCCAGGCGAGATGATCGAGAATGATCGCGCGGCCGGCATCCTCCAGTTCCAGGCCGCGTTCGGCCAGCCAGCCGTTGAACAGCGCGAGATCACTGCGGTAGGCATCCCGGGTATTGTCCGACAGCCCTTTCTGTAGCCACAGGGCATCCAGGAAGCGGTCAATTACAGGGGCATCGAGGGCGGGCATGGCTGCCTCCGAAAAATCCGGCGCCACAGTGTTTCACAGCGCGCCAGGAAACGACCAGTAGGATCAGGCGTAATCGGGCAGCACCGGCACCGGCCGGCTATCTTCTCCCACCGCGACGAAGCTGAAGGTACCCTTGATGGCCAGCTCGCGACCATCGTGGCTCATGCTTTCGACGAACACCTCGACCTCCACCTTCAGGCTGGTATTGCCCACCTTCACCACACGACCGATCAGCTCGACGATGGAACCGGCGGGAATCGGGTGATTGAAGTCGATCCGGTCGGAAGACACAGTGACCAGCGGCAATCGGCAGAAGCGCGTGGCGGTGATGAACGAAACCTCGTCCAGCCAGGCCAAGGCGGTGCCACCGAACAGGGTGTTGTGGTGGTTGGTGGTCAGGGGGAATACCGCCTTGGTCACGCGGGTGACGGACAGATCGGTACGACGCTGAATTTCGATTTCTCTCGGGGTCATGCCACTTCTCGCAAGTCATGTGGCCGCCGTGCTGCGAATCTTGTCGTTGTTGTCACGCTACCAGGCACGCAGGCAGGGAACGGTTATAAGGTTGTTCAACAAGTCTTGAGTGATTACCGCAGTAACGAAAAAGCAGCCCGAAGGCTGCTTTTTCTTGCAAGGGAAGCGGTCCTCAGGACAGCTTTTCCTTGATACGAGCCGCCTTGCCGGACAGCGCGCGAAGGTAGTACAGCTTGGCCTTGCGGACATCGCCACGGCGCTTGACGCTGAGGCTGTCGACCATCGGGCTGAAGGTCTGGAAAGTACGCTCCACACCCACACCGTTGGAAATCTTGCGTACGGTGAAAGCGCTGTTCAGGCCGCGGTTACGCTTGCCGATCACCACGCCTTCGAAGGCCTGCAGACGCTCACGCTCGCCTTCCTTCACCTTGACCTGAACGACAACGGTGTCGCCGGGGGCGAACGGAGGCAGTTCCTTGGTCATCTGCTCGGCTTCGAGCATCTGGATAATCTTGTTGGTCATGCTGTGCTCCTGAGACAAGCCCTTTTGGCCTGCCATCGATACGTTAACTATCGTCCCGCTGATGGATGTATTCCTTCAGCAGCTTCTGTTCTTCTCCAGAAAGCGAGCGGCCATCCAGAAGATCAGCGCGGCGTTCCCACGTCCTTCCGAGGGACTGCTGCAAACGCCAGCGCCGGATGTGTTCATGATTGCCGCTGAGCAGCACCTCGGGAACACGTTTATCCGCATACACTTCCGGTCTCGTGTAGTGCGGACAGTCGAGCAGGCCGTCGGTAAACGAATCCTCCTCGGCAGAATCAGCATGACCCAGCGCTCCGGGGAGCAAGCGGGTCACTGCATCGATCAGCACCATGGCCGGCAGTTCGCCGCCGGACAACACGTAATCGCCAATCGACCACTCTTCGTCGACATGCGCTTCGATGAAGCGCTCGTCGATGCCTTCGTAACGTCCGGCGATGAGGATAAGCTCCTCCTCCTTCGCCAGCTCGCGGACATCGGCCTGTTTCAACTGACGTCCTTGCGGCGACAGGTAGATCACCTTCGCCTTCTCGCCAGCGGCCTGCCTGGCATCGGCCAGCGCAAGCTCCAGCGGCTTGATCTTCATCACCATGCCGGGGCCACCACCGAAAGGGCGATCATCCACCGTCTGGTGACGATCCTCGGTGTAGGCACGCGGGTTCCAGCATCGCAACTGAAGCAACCCCTGCTTCACCGCGCGACTGGTAATGCCGTAGTCACGGATGGCAGCGAACATGTCCGGGAACAGACTGATCACTTCAACACGAAAGCTGGACATGTCGCTCAGAAATCCGCGTCCCATTCGACATGCATCTCGCCTGCTTCCAGGTCGACCTTCAGCACGCAAGGGTCGGTATAGGGCAGCAGCCGCTCTCGATCGTCCAAGCTGCCGTCGCACGGCTTGACCACCAGGACATCGTTAGCACCAGTTTCGAGCAGATGGTCGACCTGTCCGAGCATTTGCCCGAGCTGGTTGATGACCCTAAGCCCCTGAAGCTGATACCAGTAATACTCATCACCGGTCAGCGGTGGAAGCTCGCTAAGGGGAATACATATCTCGAAGTCGGCGTAGGTTCGCGCCACTTCCCGATCGCTCAGCCCTCTCAGCGTAGCCACCAGGATCTTGCCCTGGAGGCGCCCCTTGACCAGCTCGACCTGCTTGACCTCGCCCCCTCGCCTGAGCGTCCAGCGACGATAGTCCAGCAGATTGTCGATCGGATCGGTAAAGGAATAGACCTTCACGTCACCACGCACGCCATGCACCGAAACGATCTTGCCGATTACGAGCAAATCTTCGACCGGGGCAGACGTTGCGTTCATGCGATTCAGGCAGCGGCCTTGGCAGCTTCCTTCAGCAGCTGAGCAACGCGCTCAGACGGCTGTGCGCCCTGGCTCAGCCAGTAAGCGGCACGCTCCTGGTTCACGGACAGCTTCACTTCCGCACCCGAGGCGATCGGATTGAAGAAACCGATACGCTCAACGAAGCGACCGTCGCGCGCATTGCGGCTGTTGGTCACGGTCAGGTGGTAGAAAGGGCGCTTCTTGGAGCCGCCACGGGCGAGACGAATAGTTACCATGTGAACATCGTTCCTGTAGTCGGTGCTAACTTAAGGCACACACTTAAAATGGGCCTGGGCCCGAAAGGCCGCGCATTTTACGAGTAAAAGCAACAAGCTTCAAGCCGCAAGCTACAAGTAAATGCAAAACCCGAACGCGTCGGATCATTTACTCATGGCTTGCAGCCGTCGTTCAGAATTTCGGCATCCCACCGCCGGGGAACATGCCGCCCATGCCGCGCATCATCTTGGCCATGCCGCCCTTGCCGGTGACCTTCTTCATCATCTTCTGCATCTGTTTGTGCTGCTTGATCAGCCGCCCGATGTCCTGCACCTGCGTGCCCGACCCCATGGCGATGCGGCGCTTACGCGAGCCGCTAATGATGTCGGGGTTACGTCGCTCACCTGGCGTCATCGAGTTTATGATGGCTTCCATCTGCTTGAACTGTTTCTCCGCAGCACCCTGGGCGTTACCCATCTGGGACAGATTCATGCCTCCGATGGAGGGCAGCTTGTCCATCAGACCGCCAAGGCCGCCCATGTTCTTCATCTGCTGCAGCTGGTCACGGAAATCTTCGAGGTCGAATCCCTTGCCCTTCTTCAGCTTCTTGGTGAGCTTCTCGGCCTTCTCGCGATCGAGGGTCTGCTCGGCCTGCTCGATCAGGCTGAGCACGTCACCCATGCCGAGGATGCGCGAAGCGATACGATCCGGATGAAAGGGTTCGAGCGCATCGCTCTTCTCGCCCATACCGAGGAACTTGATCGGTTTACCGGTAATGTGCCGCACCGACAGCGCAGCACCGCCCCGGGCATCGCCATCAACCTTGGTCAACACCACGCCGGTCAGTGGCAACGCCTCACCAAAGGCGCGGGCTGTGTTGGCGGCATCCTGGCCGGTCATGGCATCGACCACAAACAATGTCTCGGCCGGGTTGATGGCCGCATGCACGGCCTGGATTTCGGCCATCATCTCGGCGTCGATGGCCAGACGACCGGCGGTATCCACCAGCACCACGTCGATGAATTTCAGCTTGGCTTCGCGGATTGCGGCCTGGGCGATCTCCACCGGTTTCTGGCTGGTATCGGACGGAAAGAAGGTTACGTCCACGTCAGCAGCCAGGGTTTCCAGCTGCTTGATTGCCGCGGGGCGGTAGACGTCGGCGGACACTACCAGCACGGACTTCTTCTTGCGCTCTTTGAGGAAGCGCGCCAGCTTGCCCACCGTGGTGGTCTTGCCCGCCCCCTGCAGGCCCGCCATCAACACCACAGCCGGCGGCGTCACGCTCAGCGCGAGGTCTTCGTTGGCGGCGCCCATCAACTCTTCGAGTTCAGCGCGGACGATCTTTACGAACGCCTGGCCCGGGGTCAGGCTTTTCGATACTTCCGTTCCAACGGCCCGATCCTTGACCTTGGCGACGAACTCCTTGACTACCGGCAGCGCGACATCTGCCTCGAGCAATGCCATTCGCACTTCGCGCAGGGTGTCCTTGATATTGTCCTCGGTCAGCTTGGCCTTGCCGGTGACATGGCGAAGCGTTTGCGAGAGGCGATCGGTTAGGTTTTCAAACATGAGCCGTTTCCACGCGAAATGCGGTTAAGGAGCGGATTATAGAAGCTGCAGCCCCGCTATCGGTACCCTGCAGGCATCGCTTTTCATTGGCCGAGCATACCGGCTTTGCCAGCGACTCAACACCGGCCCCGATGCGGAACCAGCGAACCAGACCACAACCGGAATCGTTCGCCGACAAGAAAGAAGGTGGCACAGTCGCCAGAACGCGACAGCTTCTCACATCCATCCGCTTTTGCGGGCCGGGGGTTTGTGCCACACTCAGCATCTTTCGGGCCTGTTAACAGACACCATGTTTCCTCTGCTACCCAGCCTCGCTGCCGCCTGCCTCTATGCGGGCGCCACCGGATATCAAGGCCTGCGCCTGGTCCAGCGCGCACGGCCGGACCGGCGCCTGCTGTTCGCCATTGGCGCACTGGCACTGCTTGCCCATGGGCTGAGCCTGTTCACCCAGCTGCTCTCGCCAAACGGCCTGCATCTCGACTTCTTCACGGCATCGAGCCTGATCGCCGCCGCGGTCATTCTGCTGATCCTGCTGGCGCTCAAGCGGATGCCAGTGGAGAACCTGCTGCTGATGCTGTTCCCGCTGGGCTTCCTGACCGTCGTTCTCGCCCAGTTCGCACCCTCCGGCACGCCACCTGCGATAGCCGAGGAGCCGGGCATACTGGCGCACATCCTGCTTTCGATCCTGGCGTACGGCATGCTCACCATCGCCGTATTCCAGTCACTGCTGCTGCTCCTGCAGGACCATCACCTGCGGAACAAGCATCCCTCGGGTCTGATCAAGAACTTCCCTCCACTGCAAACCATGGAAAGCCTGCTATTCGGCTTCCTGCTGGCAGGCTGGCTGCTGCTGTCCGCTTCACTGGTTTCCGGCTGGCTGTTCCTCGACGATCTGTTCGCGCAGCATCTGGTGCACAAGACGCTACTTTCGGTCTTCGCCTGGATCGTCTTCGGCCTGTTGCTCTGGGGTCGCCACCAGCTCGGCTGGCGCGGTTACAAGGCCATTCGCTGGACCCTCGCCGGATTCTGCCTGCTGATGCTGGCGTATTTCGGCAGCAAGCTGGTTCGCGAATTCATCCTGCACATCTAGAACGAAAGGCAAACAGGCCAACTCGTGGAAAATCTACATCCCGGCTTCCTGGTCGGACTGCTGGTCTTTCTGCTTCTCTGCTCGGCATTCTTTTCCAGTTCGGAAACCGGAATGCTCAGCCTCAACCGCTACCGCCTTCGCCACCAAGCCAAGGAAGGACACCGTGGAGCCAAGCGGGCCATCGAATTGCTGTCGCGACCGGATCGCCTGCTCGGCACCATTCTGGTGGGCAACAACTTCGTCAATATTCTCGCCTCCGCGATCGCGACGGTTCTGGCGATGCAATTGTGGGGCGAAGCCGGCATCGCCATTGCCACCATCGGCCTGACCATTCTCCTGCTGATTTTTGGCGAGATCACGCCCAAGACCCTGGCAGCACTGCGCCCAGAGGTGATCGCTTACCCTGTCAGCCTGCCACTGGCGCTGCTACAGAAGGTGCTGTATCCGCTGGTAGCAATGCTCAGCTGGATCAGCAACGGCATGCTCAGACTGATCGGTGTGGATCCGTCGAAGAAAGGTACTGACAGCCTATCCACCGAAGAGCTGCGCAGCGTGGTGCGCGAGTCGGGCAGCGATCTGCCGATGAATCGCCAGAGCATGCTGCTCGGCATTCTCGACCTTGAACGGGTGACTGTCGACGACATCATGATCCCGCGCAACGAAGTCGCCGGCATCGATCTCGAGGACGACCTGGAAGTCATAGTCGGCCAGTTGCGCACCACACCGCATACGCGACTGCCGGTATTCCACAAGGACATCAACCAGATCGAGGGCATCGTCCATATGCGACAGATCGCCCGGCTACTCAGCCATGACCAACTGACCAAGGAAAGCCTGCTCGAAGCCTGTACCGAGCCCTACTTCGTTCCCGAGAACACCCCGCTATCGACCCAGCTGCTGAACTTCCAGAAACAGAAGAGACGCATCGGCATCGTCGTCGATGAATATGGAGACGTGCTCGGCATCGTCACCCTGGAAGACATCCTCGAAGAAATCGTCGGCGAGTTCAGCAACCAGGACGCCCTGCGCAGCCCCGATATCCACCCCCAGGACGACGGCACCCTGGTCATCGACGGCGCCGCCTATCTGCGGGAAATCAACCGGGCCCTCGGCTGGCAGCTGCCCTGCGACGGGCCTAAGACGCTCAACGGCCTGATCACTGAGGCGCTGGAGCAGATCCCCGACAGCGGTATCTGCCTGCAGATCGGCCTGTATCGACTGGAGATTCTCCAGGCCGCCGACAACCGGGTCAAAAGCGCGCGGGCCTGGTTAGCCGAAGGCAGCCAGGCCACATCTGAAGACGAGCAGTAAGCCGTCCTACAGGGACACCTCGACCGCAGCAGCCGCGCGTAGCGCCTTGGCTCTGGCTGCCTCGATCGACGCATCGCGCGCCAGCGCCACCCCCATGCGACGCTGACCACTGACTTCCGGCTTGCCGAACAACCTCAGCGCGGTATCCAGCTCGGCAAGTGCCGCGCCCAGATTGCCAAAGCTCACTTCACGCGACTCTCCCGACACCAGCAACACCGCCGATGCTGATGGACCGAGTTGCCGGATGACGGGAATCGGCAGCCCCAGAATCGCCCGTGCATGCAGTGCAAACTCGGACTGATCCTGGGAAATCAGCGTGACCAGGCCGGTATCGTGAGGCCGCGGCGAAATTTCGCAGAACCAGACCTGATCGCCCTTGACGAACAACTCCACGCCGAAGATGCCACGCCCTCCCAGCGCCTCGGTGACCGCTAGCGCGATGCGCTCGGCCTCAGCCATGGCCGCCGCACTCATCGGCTGTGGCTGCCAGGACTCCTGATAATCCCCCCTTTCCTGGCGATGACCGACTGGCTGACAAAACGTGGTCCCGCCGACATGACGCACCGTCAGCAGCGTGATCTCGTAATCGAAGTCGACGAAGCCTTCGACGATCACCCGCCCCTTACCGGCGCGACCACCGACCTGGGCATACTCCCAGGCCGTCGCGATATCCGCCTCGCTGCGCAGTACTGACTGCCCCTTGCCGGACGAACTCATGACCGGCTTGATCAGGCACGGAAAGCCGATCGCCCGCACCGCACCGCGACAGTCTTTCAGCGAATCGGCGAAGCGGTACGGCGAAGTCGGCAAGCCGAGCTCTTCCGCCGCCAGACGCCGGATTCCCTCACGGTTCATCGTCAGTTGCGCGGCACGGGCGGAGGGAATCACCGTATAGCCCTCGGCTTCGAGTTCGACCAGCGTCGAAGTGGCGATGGCTTCGATTTCGGGAACGATGTAATGCGGTTTTTCCTGTTCGATGATCGCGCGCAACGCTGCACCGTCGAGCATGTCGACCACATGATGACGGTGCGCGACCTGCATGGCCGGCGCGTTGGCGTAGCGATCCACTGCGATCACTTCGACGCCCAGGCGCTGCAGTTCGATCAACAGTTCCTTGCCCAGCTCACCCGAACCACAAAGCAGGACGCGAACGGCGCTGGCAGACAGCGGAGTGCCAATTCTTGGCATGGAATCCCTCGTTAGCAGATGTTGGTTACAGCAATTGGCCACGCTCGCGAGCGCGCTCATGGCAGCGCTGCAATACCTCGCGCCGCTCATTGTTATTCAGTCGGCTCCAGCGAATGATCTCATCGACGTTACGCTGGCAGCCGATGCAAATATCGTCCTCGTCCAGCGCACAGATGCTCACGCAGGGCGAGGCAATCGGTTTCTCGACCGGTTCAGGCATCAATCATCCTGCTCCGCCAGCTCGCATGCATAGCGCTGCGCGTTCTGCACGTAATGCGCGGCACTGGCCTCGAGCATCTTCTTCTGCTCCTCGGTCAGTTCCCGCACCACCTTGCCGGGCGAGCCGACCACCAGCGAGCCGTCGGGAATCTCCTTGCCCTCAGCAATCAGCGTGTTCGCGCCGATGATGCAGTACTTGCCAATCCTGGCGCCGTTGAGCACCACCGAATTGATGCCGATCAGGCTGTAGTCGCCGACACTGCAACCATGCAGCATGACATTGTGACCAACGGTGACGCCGGTTCCCAGCGTCAGCGGATGCCCCATGTCGGTATGCAGCACGCTGCCATCCTGGACGTTGCTGTTCTCGCCAACATGAATCAGCTCGTTGTCGCCACGCAGCACGGCACCGAACCAGACACTCGCGCCGGCGTCCAGCCGGACCTTGCCGACCAGCGTGGCATTCGGTGCAGCCCAGCTCTCTGGATGATTCTCGACGCGGGATTGCCCCAGACGATATTTCACGGTGTTGACCTCCTGGTTTGACAGGCCGCAACAGCGGCCTTCCTCATCGCACGGCGCGACTTTCTCAGCGGGTTAGATCGATATAGGAAGCGGGCGCCCGGCGCATCTCGATACCAGCGTCATACACCAGGTTGACCAGCTCGACGATCATGATCGCTGTCAGCCCCCAGATCTGGTATTCGCCATAACGGTAAGAGGGGATGTACCAGGCGCCGCCCTGATAGTCGATGCGATGGGTCACTTCACGCGGGTCCTGGCAGAAGAACTCCAGCGGTACCGAAAATACCGAGGCGATCTCGGCATCGTTGGCGCGGTACTCGACGTAGTCGGGCACGATGCCGACGTAGGGCGTGACATGGATGCCGTGCAGCGAAATCAGGCTGCTGAGCGGCCCGACGACCTCCACGATTCCAGGTGCAAGACCGACCTCCTCCTCGGCCTCGCGCAGGGCCGTTTGTATCAGGTCGTCGTCTTCGGGGTCACGCC
>JBKEBY010000061.1:0-22383 GCA_047973445.1 Pseudomonas sp. | reverse complement strand
CACATCTCAGGCCACCTGCGCCGAAGCCTGCATCTGCAGGAGATGCTTGAGCAACGACCGATAGGCCAGCACCGCGCGGCTGCCGGCATCATGCTGCGAAGGCGTAACGCCGGCCAGGCTTGCGTCGCGCAGGCGCGTATCGATGGGAATGAAGGCCTGCCAGAGATTGTCCTGGTAGCCGTTGCGCAGCACCTTGAGGGTATTCATCGAGGCCTGGGTACGGCGGTCGAACAGCGTCGGCACAATGACGTAGGGCAGCGCCTGCCGGCGCGAACGGTTGATCATGCCCAGCGTGCCGACCATCCGCTCCAGCCCTTTCAGGGCGAGAAATTCGGTCTGCACCGGAATGATCAGTTGCTGGCTCGCCGCCAGCGCATTGACCATCAACACACCCAGCAGCGGCGGGCTGTCGATGATGGCGTAATCGAAATCCTGCCACAGCTGCGAAAGGCTCTTGGCGATGACCAGGCCCAGGCCGCTCTGGCCGGGCGACTGGCGCTCGAGTGTGGCCAGCACGGTACTCGAAGGCAGCAGCGAGATGCGCTCGTGGCTGGTCGGCAACAGCAGTTGCCAGGGCAGCCCCTCGGGCACGCTGCCCTGATGCTGGAACAGATCGAATACGCTGTGCTCGAGATTGTCCGGGTCATGCCCGAAATAACTCGTCATCGACCCGTGCGGATCGAGATCCAGCACCACGACCCGCTTGCCGGAATCGGCCAGCAAGCCCGCCAGGGCGATCGACGTGGTGGTCTTACCCACCCCGCCTTTTTGATTGGCTACAGCCCAGACTCTCATACGCGTTCCATCCGGCTTCAAACCAGACCATGATTGCCGCGCCGATCGGCGACGACGGGGATTTGACGACGCCGCATGCACGGCCTGTTGAGTGCAACCTTCTGCACTTTACATGCCACGCTAGCGAGGCATGCCGGCAACGTCCGCCTTGCGGTTACGTACGTCCACATCGCTGCGACGAACGTCCAGATGGCGTGATATCACCAGGACCACACGACGGTTGCGCGCCCGCCCCGCCTCGGTGGCGTTGTCGGCGATCGGCTGGAATTCTCCGTAACCCACCGCCGCCAATCGTTGCGGATCGACTCCATCGGCAGCAAGCATACGCACCACGCTCCCCGCACGGGCAGCGGACAACTCCCAGTTGGTGGGGTATCTGTCGGTGCTGATGGGCAGGTTGTCGGTGAAACCCTCTACCCGAATCGGGTTATCGAAGGGTGCCAGAATTCCGGCAACCTTCTCCAGCAAGTCGAAGGCACTGTCGTTTGGCAACGCGTCACCGCTGGGGAAAAGCAGGCTCGAATTCAACTCTATTTCCACCCAGAGCTCGTTACCGCGCACGGTGAGCTGGTTAGAGTCGATCAGATCCGAAAAGGCTTCACGCATGCTCTGCATGATGCTCTCCAGCGGATCGTCAGGTCGCGGCGACGATTTGTCTCCGGGTTCGTCGACCTGCGACACCGTCGGCAGTGTGGTGCGTGGTCGCTCCTCACCGATGGGAATCGGCTTGACGGCACGATCAGGCTGGTTGAAGACCCCTACCAGGGACTCGGACAGAATCTTGTACTTGCCCTCGTTGAGCGAGGAGATCGAGTACATGACAACGAAGAAAGCGAACAGCAGCGTGATGAAATCCGCGTAGGAAACCAGCCAACGCTCGTTGTTTTCCGGCTCTTCCGGACGCCTGCGACGACGAGACACAAGCTACTCCACAAACCCTTGCAGCTTCATTTCGATCGAGCGCGGGTTTTCGCCTTCGGCGATCGACAGCACACCCTCCAGCAGCATTTCCCGGTAGGTCGTCTGCGTATGCACGATGTTCTTCAGCTTGTTGCCGATGGGCAGTACCAGCAGGTTGGCGAAGCCGACCCCGTAGATGGTCGCGACGAACGCCACGGCGATGCCGCCGCCGAGCTGGCTGGGGTCGGCGAGATTACCCATCACGTGGATCAGGCCCATGACCGCGCCGATGATGCCGATCGTCGGGGAATAGCCACCCATACTCTCGAACACCTTGGCCGCCCGCAGATCGCGGCTCTCCTGGGTGTACAGATCCACCTCGAGAATGCTGCGAATCACCTCTGGCTCGGCGCCATCCACGAGCAGCTGCAAACCCTTGCGGGCATAGGGATCGCGCTCGGTCTCGGCGACGGGCTCAAGGCCCAGCAAGCCTTCCTTGCGCGCCGTGCTGCTCCAGGAACTGACCTGGCTGATGCCTTGCGCCAGATCGATACGCGGCGGGAAAAGAATCCAGCTGACGATGGACATGGCACGCATGAACACCGTGATCGGGGTTTGCAGCAGCACGGCGCCAAGCGTGCCGCCCAGCACGATCAGAGCAGCAGGCCCGTTGAGCAAGGCGGAAACATGCCCACCCTCGAGAAAGTTGCCACCGACGATCGCCACGAACGCCAGGATCAACCCGATCAGGCTGAGTACATCCATCAGAGGCACGCCTCGCTCAGATGGCGGCCGATATCATCGAGGGGGTAGACGGCATCCGCGAGGTTGGCCTTGACCACCGCCATGGGCATTCCGTAAATCACACAGCTGGCTTCATCCTGTGCCCATATCTGGCTGCCGCTCTGCTTGAGCATGCGCGCGCCTTCCCGGCCGTCTGCGCCCATGCCGGTGAGCACTACCGCAAGCACCTTGTCCTGGAAAGCCTTGGCCGCCGAGCCGAAGGTCACGTCGACGCAAGGGCGGTAGTTCAGGCGTTCGTCGCCCGGCAGGATACGCACCTGCCCGCGCCCGTCGACCATCATCTGCTTGCCACCGGGAGCCAGTAGTGCGAGGCCCGGGCGCAGCACATCACCATCCTCGGCTTCCTTGACGCGAATCTGGCAGAGCTTGTCCAACCGTTCGGCGAACGCCTTGGTAAACGCAGCCGGCATGTGTTGAATCAACAGAATCGGTGCCGGGAAACCCGCCGGCAGCTGCGTCAACACTCGCTGCAGCGCAACCGGCCCGCCGGTCGAGGTGCCGATGGCAACCAATCGGTAGGCCTTGCGCTTGGGCGCCGCGCTGGGTGCCGGGACCGGGGTAGCAGCGCCGCGCGGACTCGGCGGCGGCACGACCCGCCCACGCCCGAGAGGCGCGGCGGCACCGGTGGTTGCCGGCGCAGGTGAAGTGCCGACGTAGCTGCCATAGCGCCGGTTGCTGCGCGATACGGTATGCACCTTCTCGCACAACAGCTGCTTGACCTTGTCCGGATTGCGCGAAATGTCCTCGAAGTTCTTCGGCAGGTAGTCGACGGCCCCGGCATCCAGCGCATCGAGCGTGACGCGAGCGCCTTCGTGCGTCAGCGAAGAAAACATCAAGACCGGCGTCGGGCAACGCTGCATGATCTGCCGCACGGCGGTGATGCCGTCCATCATCGGCATCTCGTAATCCATGGTGATCACATCCGGCTTGAGCGCCAGCGCCTGATCGATCGCCTCGCGACCGTTCGTGGCGGTACCGACCACCTTGATATTGGGATCCGAAGACAGGATTTCCGAAACCCGGCGACGGAAGAAGCCGGAATCGTCCACCACCAAGACCTTGACTGCCATAAACACTCCTAGCGACAGCGCTCCCCAGGGAGTACCGTCAACTGATCAGAACCGGCGTGCGTAACGCTTGAGCATGCTGGGAACGTCCAGAATCAGGGCGATGCGACCATCGCCGGTGATGGTCGCACCGGAGATGCCAGGAGTGCCTTGCAGCCCCTTGCCCAGAGGCTTGATGACCACTTCTTCCTGGCCAACCAGCTGGTCGACGACAAAGCCGATGCTCTGGTTGCCGATGCTGAGTATGACCACATGCCCCTCACGCTGCTCTTCCCGGGACGCGCCCTGTACCAGCCAGCGCTTGAGGTAGAACAGGGGAAGCGCCTTGTCGCGCACGATCACCACCTCCTGGCCGTCGACCACATTGGTGCGCGACAGATCGAGGTGGAAAATCTCGTTGACGTTGACCAGCGGAAAGGCGAACGCCTGGTTGCCGAGCATGACCATCAGGGTCGGCATGATCGCCAGCGTCAGCGGCACCTTGATCACCACGCGCGAGCCCTGACCCTTGCTGGAGAAAACGTTGACCGTGCCGTTGAGCTGGGAAATCTTGGTTTTCACCACGTCCATGCCCACCCCGCGACCCGACACGTCGGAAATCTCGGTCTTGGTGGAGAAGCCCGGAGCAAAGATCAGGTTGTAGCACTCCAGATCGGTCAACCGCTCGGCGGCATCCTTTTCCAACATGCCCTTCTCGACCGCCTTGGCACGCAACACATTGGCATCCATTCCCTTGCCGTCGTCACTGATCATCAGAAGGATATGATCCCCCTCCTGCTCGGCGGACAGCACTACCTTGCCGGTACGCGACTTGCCGGCGGTCTCGCGATCAGCCGGCATCTCGATGCCGTGGTCGACCGCATTGCGCACCAGGTGCACCAGCGGGTCAGCCAGCGCCTCGACGAGGTTCTTGTCCAGGTCGGTGTCTTCACCGACCAGTTCGAGGTTGATTTCCTTCTTCAGGCTGCGCGCCAGATCGCGGACCAGCCGCGGAAAGCGGCCGAATACCTTCTTGATAGGCTGCATGCGCGTCTTCATCACCGCGCTTTGCAGATCGGCCGTTACCACGTCGAGGTTGGACACGGCCTTGGCCATGGCCTCGTCGCCGCTGCTGGAGCCCAGGCGAACCAAGCGGTTACGCACCAACACCAGCTCACCGACCATATTCATGATTTCATCGAGTCGCGCCGTATCGACGCGTACGGTCGTCTCGGCCTCGCTGGCGACCTTTTCAGGTGCCGGCGCCGTAGCCTTGGCAGGTGCGACCGGCTTCGCCGGAACAGCCTTGGCGGGCGCAGGTTTCGACGCAACAGCCGCTACCGGTGTCGGCGTAGGCGTTTCCGGCAGCTTGGCTGTCTCGGGCTCGAACTTGCCCTTGCCATGCAACTGATCGAGCAGCGCTTCGAATTCGTCGTCGGTGATCTCATCGCCACCAGCCGCACTCGGCACGACTTCAGCAGCAACCGGTTCAGGCTCAGGAGCCACCGCCGGCTCAGCGAACTGACCCTTGCCATGCAACTGGTCGAGTAGCGCCTCAAATTCTTCGTCGGTGATCTCGTCGTCGGCAGACGCAGCGCTCAGCTGCGCAACGGAAGCAACAGGTGCGACCGGCTCCGCAGCGAACTGCCCCTTGCCGTGCAACTGATCGAGCAGCGCTTCGAATTCATCATCGGTGATTTCGTCAGCACCCACACCGCCTTGTGCCACCGGCTCTTCCACTGTCTCGAACGCTTGCTCGACGACGACGGACACCACGGGCTCAGGTGTCGCAACCGGCTCGGGCGCCGCTTCGCCTGCGGGCTCGGCCAGTCGCGCCAGCGCAGCCAGCAGTTCGGGGGACGCAGGCGTGACCTCGCTGCGCTCGCGCACCTGACAGAACATGGCGTTGACGGCATCGAGCGCCTGCAGCACGACATCCATCAGTTCCGAGTCGACGCGGCGCTCACCCTTGCGCAGGATGTCGAAGACGTTCTCGGCGATGTGGCAGCATTCGACCAGCTCATGCAGCTGAAGAAAGCCAGCCCCTCCCTTTACCGTGTGAAACCCACGAAAAATCGCATTGAGCAAGGCGGTGTCATCGGGGCTGCTTTCCAGCTCCACCAACTGCTCTGACAACAGTTCGAGAATCTCGCCGGCCTCCACCAGGAAGTCCTGGAGGATTTCCTCATCGGCGTCGAAGCTCATATGCACATCCCCTAAAAGCCCAGGCTTGAAAGCAGATCATCGACATCGTCCTGACCGGACACGACGTCCTCACGCATATCGGCATGCATCTGCGGACCTTCACCGTTGGAAGATCCTTTTTGTTGTTTTTGCTTTTCCTGTTCGGCCCGAAGCTCGTCGCGGTCATGCTGAATGCCGGCCACGCGATCAACCTGGCCCGCCATCAGCACCAGGTTGAGCAAGTCACCTTCCAGTTCGGTGATCAGCCGCGTGACGCGCTTGATGACCTGCCCCGTCAGGTCCTGGAAATCCTGCGCCAGCATGATTTCGCTGAGATGCTCCGACAGCTGGGTGCCATCATTCATGGCACGCTGGAGAAACTCGTCGATACGTCGCACCAGCTCGCGGAACTGATCGGCATTCATCTCGCGCCGCATGAAGCGCTGCCAGTCAGCCGTCAGGCTCTGCGCCTCGTAACTGACGTAGTTGACCAGCGGCGCGGACTCTTCCACCAGGTCCATGGTGCGGTTGGCCGCCTTCTCGGTCATTTCCACGACGAAGGAAAGTCGGTCGGTAGCGTCGGTGATCGGCGATGGCTCACCACCGGCATGGCAGGTGTCCATCTCCAGCTTGACGATCGCACTGTGCAACTCGCGCGTGAGCTTGCCGACTTCCCGGTACAGGCCGCGGTCGCGGTCCTGGGTGAACTGAACGATCAACTGTGCTGCGTCGGCGAAACGCCCCTGCTGGAGGCTTTCGATCAGTTGCGGCGCATGATCCCGCAGAGTCGCTTCGAACTCCGAGGTAGCCTGCTCTGGTTGCGTCATAGTGCCCTCTCGGCGTCTACATCAGCCGTTGACACGCTCGAAGATCTTTTCAATCTTGTCTTTGAGCACCTGAGCCGTGAATGGCTTGACCACGTAGCCGTTCACGCCCGCCTGGGCCGCTTCGATGATCTGGTCGCGCTTGGCCTCGGCGGTGACCATCAGTACAGGCAGGTGCTTGAGACGGTCATCGGCACGCACATGCCGCAGCAGATCGATGCCGCTCATGCCGGGCATGTTCCAGTCGGTAACGAGAAAATCGAAACTGCCGCTTTTCAGCATCGGCAGGGCCGTGGTGCCATCGTCCGCCTCGGCGGTGTTGGTGAAGCCCAGATCGCGCAAGAGGTTCTTGATGATCCGTCTCATGGTCGAGAAGTCATCGACGATGAGGATTTTCATATTCTTGTCCAAGTAAACCTCCGTAAATCTCAAAAATCCCCAGAGCCTGCTCACGGTCCATTGCGGGCTTCTTGCGTGAAGCGCGTGAAAATCGGCTTCGGATGAGCGCTGCCAATCGGTCTATCGAGCGCGCCATTCACCCAGGCGGGCACGCAGGCGCGCCGCACACTGGCTATGCAACTGGCTGACCCGCGACTCGCTGACCCCCAGTACCTGACCGATTTCCTTCAGGTTCAATTCTTCGTCGTAGTACAACGACAGCACCAGCTTCTCGCGTTCAGGCAGATTGCCGATTGCCTCGGCCAACGCCTGCTGGAAACGTTCGTCTTCGAGATCACGGAACGGCTCGGGATGGGCACTGGCGGCATCCTCCTGAAAATCACCGTGCTCGCCTTCCTGCAACAGGTCGTCGAAGCTGAACAGGCGGCTGCCCAGAGTGTCGCCCAGAATGCCGTAGTACTCATCGAGACTCAATTTAAGTTCGGCCGCAACCTCTTGATCTTTAGCGTCACGCCCGGTTTTCGCCTCGATGGCACGAATTGCCTCGCTGACCATGCGCGAGTTGCGATGCACCGAGCGCGGTGCCCAGTCGCCCTTGCGCACTTCATCAAGCATGGCGCCGCGGATGCGAATTCCGGCGTAAGTTTCGAAACTCGCACCCTTGCCTGCGTCGTATTTCTTCGACGCTTCCAGCAGGCCGATCATGCCCGCCTGCGTCAGGTCGTCGACCTGCACGCTGCTGGGCAAGCGTGCCAGCAGGTGATAGGCAATTCGCTTGACCAACGGCGCATACTGATCGATGAGCTGGTACTGGGCGTCCTTAGCCTGAGCTTTGCTGTAATACATGCCTGCTCCAGCCACTGTCATTCGTGGGTGTCTGCGGCCGGCCTGACAAGGCGTTCCACAAAGAATTCAAGGTGCCCGCGCGGCGTGGCCGGCAGCGGCCAGGTGTCGATTTTCTGCGCGATAGCCTTGAAGGCCAGCGCGCATTTGGAACGTGGATAGGCTTCGTAAACCGCGCGCTGCTTCTGCACCGCCTTGCGCACCGTTTCGTCGTACGGCACGGCACCGACATACTGCAGCGCCACGTCGAGAAAACGCTCGGTCACGTTGGTGAGTTTGGCGAACAGGTTGCGACCTTCCTGCGGCGCATGAGCCATGTTGGCCAGCACGCGAAATCTGTTGATGCCGTAGTCGCGGTTGAGCAGCTTGATCAAGGCATAGGCATCGGTGATCGAGGTGGGCTCGTCGGTCACTACCAGCAGGACTTCCTGGGCGGCCCGCACGAAGCTGATGACGCCATCGCCGATACCTGCGGCGGTGTCGATGACCAACACATCGAGGTCATCGCCGATATCGCTGAATGCCTGGATCAGCCCCGAGTGCTGCAGCGAGGACAGCTGCACCATGCTCTGTGCACCGGAAGCGGCCGGCACGATACGTATGCCACCAGGCCCCTGGACAAGCACGTCGCGCAGATCACATTCCCCGGCAATCACGTCGGCCAGGGTGCGCTTGGTATTCAAGCCCAGCAGCACGTCGACGTTGGCCAGTCCGAGGTCAGCATCGAGCAACACCACCCGGCGCCCCAGATCGGCCAGCGCCAAGGCCAGATTGACCGACACGTTGGTCTTGCCAACGCCACCCTTGCCGCCAGTCACCGCTATTACCTGTACGGGATGAGTACCCATTTTTAACGCCTATTCATGCAGGGGCCGCTGGCCCGTCGATGCGTTCGACCCGAACGCCTCTATTTTGTCTGTGTCGCCACCAACGCCGCTACCCAGCCTGCCGCGAAGCATTGCTGTACAGCCCGGCGAACATATCGGCCATGGCGTCCTCGCTCGGGGCCTCCCCGGCCTGCAGGCTCACCGCTCGGCTGACCAACTGATGACTGCGTGGCAGATGCAGGTCATCCGGAATACGCGGACCGTCAGCGAGATAGGCTATCGGCAGATGCTGGCCAATCGTTAGCCCCAGAACATCACCCAGGCTTCCGGCCTCATCCAGTTTAGTCAGAATGCAGCCCGCCAGGCCGCAACGCCGATAGTTGTGCCACGAAGCCTTGAGCACCTGGCTCTGGCTGGTCGCCGCCAGCACCAGATAATTCTTCGACTGAATCCCCTTGTCGGACAGCGCCTCGAGTTGCATGCGCAGCATCGGATCGCTGGCGGGCAGACCGGCTGTATCGATCAACACCACGCGCTTGCGGGCAAGCGGCGCCAGCGACTTGCTCAGCGGCTGGCTCGGGTCGACCTGGACCACCGGGATATCGAGGATGCGGCCAAGAGTCTTCAGTTGTTCCTGAGCGCCGATGCGGTAATTGTCCATGCTGGCCACCGCGATATTCTGCGAGCCGTACTTGAGGACGTAGCGCGCCGCCAGCTTCGCCAGCGTGGTGGTCTTGCCGACACCTGCCATGCCCACCAGCGCGATGACGCCGCCCTGCTCCAGCGGCTCGACCTTGCTGACCTTGATCGACTGCGCCAGATGCGCCAGCAGCATCCGCCAGGCCTGGCGCGGGTCGTCGATGGTCGAGACCTTTTCCAGCAGGCTGCGCGACTGTTCGGCCGGCAACCCGATACGCTGCAGTTTGCGCCAGAGGCCCGCCTGCTGCGGGCGACGGCTCTGCTCCTGGCCCCAAGCGATCGAGCCCAGTTGCACTTCGATCAACTCGCGCAAACCGTGCAGCTCGCTGTACATGGCTTCCAGGGCGCGCGGGTCCAGTGCGGCAGGTTCAGACTTCTGCTCCGGCAACACGGTGCCGGCCGCCGGCGTCTCATCGTTAACTTGGCGATTCTTTGCCGCCTGGGCGGCAACCGGCTGGCTCAGTTCGGCATGGGCACTGGCGATGCGCGCCTGAGTCTTGCGCAGCTCGGCCTCCAGCGCCGGGTTGGCGCGGTGAGGCGTGGCGGGCTCCATCGGATAATCAAGCACCGCGGTCAGCTCTACGCCGCCGGCAACTCGGCGATTGCCGACTATCGCGGCATCCGCGCCCAACTCGTCACGCACCATTTTCATGGCGATCCGCATGTCGGCAGCGAAGAAACGTTTGACCTGCATGGCCTGCACCCTCGATTAATTCTGACCCACCGTCGCAACGATGGTGACCTGCTTGTTATCCGGTATTTCCTGGTAAGCCAGGACATGGATGTTCGGTACCGCCAACCGGGCAAACCGCGACAACATCGCCCGGACCGGACCCGCCACCAGCAAGATGGCCGGCTTGCCCAACATTTCCTGTCGCTGAGCCGCATCTACCAGAGAACGTTGCAACTTCTCAGCCATACCAGGCTCCAGCAGAATGCCATCCTCGGAACCTTGACCAGCCTTCTGCAGACTATTGAGCAATATCTGTTCCAATCTTGGCTCCAGCGTGATGACAGGCAGCTGCGGCTCTAGTCCCACAACGTTTTGCACGATTGCACGCGACAGCGCCACCCGCACCGCCGCCACCATAGCGGCGGGATCTTGACTCTTGCCGGCTACGTTCGCGATGGCTTCGGCAATGGTACGGATGTCCCGCACCGGCACCTGCTCCTGCAACAGCGCCTGCAATACCTTGAGCAAGGTGGACAGGGAAATCATTCCCGGCACCAGCTCCTCAGCCAGCTTCGGCGAGCTCTTGGCCAGCAACTGCATCAACTGCTGGACCTCTTCGTGGCCAAGTAATTCATGCGCGTGCTTGTGCAGCACCTGGTTCAGGTGCGTGGCGATCACGGTACTGGCATCAACCACGGTGTAGCCGAGCGACTGCGCCTGCTCCCGTTGGCTGGCTTCGATCCACACCGCCTCCAGACCGAACGCCGGGTCCTTGGCGGCAATCCCGTTCAGTGGACCGAACACCTGGCCGGGATTGATTGCCAGCTCACGATCCGGATAGACCTCGGCTTCGGCCAGGCTCACGCCCATCAACGTCAGGCGATAAGCATTGGGCAGCAGGTCGAGGTTGTCGCGAATGTGCACCGAAGGCATCAGGAAGCCCAAGTCCTGGGACAACTTCTTGCGCACACCCTTGATCCGAGCCAGCAATTGCCCACCCTGGTTGCGATCCACCAGCGGAATCAGGCGATAGCCCACTTCCAGGCCGACCATGTCCACTGGCGTCACGTCATCCCAGCCAAGCTCCTTGGTTTCCGCAGCACGCTGGGCCGGCAGCAGCTCCTGCTGCTTCTGCACTTCCTGCTCGGCCTGCTGCTTGACCTGTTTCTGCCGATGCCAGATCCAGAACGCACCTGCCGCCGCAGCCGCACCCAGGCCGAGGAACGACATATGCGGCATGCCAGGTACCAGCCCCATGGCGATCATGATGGCTGCCGACACGGCCAGCGCCTTCGGCGAGGCGAACATCTGCCGGTTGACCTGCTGCCCCATATCTTCGGCGCTGGTGACGCGGGTCACCATGATCGCCGCGGCAGTGGACAGCAACAGCGAAGGAATCTGCGCAACCAGACCGTCACCAATAGTCAGCAGCGCATACACCTTGCCCGCGTCGGCAAAGCTCAGGCCATGCTGGACCATGCCGATGCCCATGCCGCCCAGCAGGTTGATGAACAGGATCAGCAGGCCGGCGATGGCATCGCCACGCACAAACTTGCTGGCACCGTCCATCGAACCGTAGAAATCCGCCTCGGAAGCAACTTCGACGCGACGTTGCTTGGCCTCGGCCTGGTCGATCAGACCCGAGTTGAGATCGGCGTCGATAGCCATCTGCTTGCCCGGCATGGCATCGAGGGTGAAGCGTGCGCTGACTTCGGAAATACGGCCGGCACCCTTGGTGACCACCACGAAGTTGATGATCATCAGGATCGCGAACACCACGATACCGACCACGTAGTTGCCGCCGATCACCACGTTGCCGAAGGCCTCGATCACGTGCCCGGCTGCCGAGCCTCCCTCGTGCCCATGGATCAGCACCACACGGGTGGACGCGACATTCAGCGCCAGCCGCATCAGCGTTGCGACCAGCAGGATGGTCGGGAACACCGCGAAATCCAGCGGGCGCAACGCATAGACGCTGACCAGCAGCACGACGATGGACAACGCAATGTTGAAGGTGAACAACACGTCCAGCAGGAACGGCGGCACCGGCAGCATCATCATGCCCAGCATCACCAACAACAACAGCGGCACACCCAGGTTGCCGCGGCCGACGCCGGTCAAACTGTTGCGCATATTGAGAAGTTGCGTGCGATCCAACGGGGCCCCCGACGATACAGAACGGATTCTTGACGCAAAATGCGTCCTTGCCGGGGTATAGCAAGAAGGGGTCCAACTTTTTCAGCACCGGAGCCTGACGCCCGGCTTGAGCAAGCGAGCCAGAGCGGCTCAGCCGAACGCAGTGACAACCCAGCAGTCAGATTAGAACCCGGCGACGCACCGCCGCCGGTTTCTACACAGGAGCTTCGATATGAAACAGTGGATCATCGCCGCGCTGGCCGGCTGCAGCGCCCTCACCGTCCAGGCGGAAACGCTGAGTGTGGAGGTGCATGCCGTCACCGCCCAGGGCATCGGTGAATCGGTCGGTAATGTGAAGGTCGAGACCAACGACTACGGCCTGGTATTTCACCCCGAGCTGTCGGGCCTGCAGCCCGGCGCCCATGGTTTCCACCTCCACGCCAAGGGCAGCTGCGAGCCGGCGGAAGTCGACGGCAAGCCTGTCGCTGCCGGCGCTGCGACTGGCCACTGGGACCCCAAAAAAAGCGGCAAGCACGGCGAACCCTGGGGCGACGGACACATGGGCGATCTGCCGGCGCTGTTCGTCGATAGCGAAGGCAAGGCCAGCCAGCCGGTACTGGCTCCGCGTCTGAAGAGTCTCGGTGACATCAAGGGCCTGGCGCTGATGGTTCACCAGGGCGGCGACAACCACGCCGACCATCCGCAGCCACTGGGCGGCGGCGGCGCTCGGGTGGCTTGTGGCGTGATCGAATAAGAAGCGCTCCCTCGGACGAATCATGCATCCCTGCGCAAATCCGGCGGAATTGGCAAGTTGCCCAGCGGGTCCGGGCGCTTGCCTCTGCCAGCCTGATACTGACGCAGCTGATAGACGTAAGCCAGCACCTGCGCCACGGCCAGATAGAGACCCGCCGGAATTTCCTGCTCCAGCTCGGTCGAGTAGTACACCGCGCGAGCCAGCGCCGGCGACTCTAGCACCGTCACACTGTGCTCTTGGGCGATCTCGCGGATCTTCAGCGCGAGGAAATCACCGCCCTTGGCCACCAGCATTGGCGCACCGCCCTTGTCGGCATCGTATTTCAGTGCCACGGAGAAGTGCGTTGGGTTGGTGATCACCACGTCGGCATCCGGCACCGCCTGCATCATCCGTCGCTCGGCCATCTCACGCTGCAACTGGCGAATCTTGGACTTGACCTCGGGCTTGCCTTCGCTGTCCTTGTACTCGTCCTTGACCTCCTGCTTGGTCATCATCAGCTTCTGCTTGTTGTCCCAGAGCTGAAACGGCACATCCACCGCCGCGATCAGGATCAGGCCGCAGGCCATCCACAGCGCGCACCAGCCGACGATCTCGACACTATGGGCGATGGCCAGCTCCAGCGGCTGCTTGGCAATCGACAGCAGATCGTCCTGGTAGGCCGAGAGCACTAGCAATCCCACTGCCAATACCACCAGGAACTTGCCCAGCGCCTTGAGCAGCTCAACCAGCGCCTTGGCCGAGAACATCCGCTTGAGGCCAGCACCGGGATTCATCCGGCTGAACTTGGGTGCCATCGCCTTGCCCGAGAACAGCCAGCCACCGAGCGAAATGGGACCGATGATGGACACGATCAGCAGCACAATGAGCAGCGGGATGATCGCCTCTAGCGCGATCATCCCGCTGTGGGCCAACAGCGAGATCATGCTGCTCTCGCTCAGTGCGGTCTGACGGTCGAGTTCGAAGGTGCCGCGCATCATCGCCATCAGGCTCTGTGCCAGCCCCGCTCCGGAAGCCAGCAACCCACCGATGCCGCCCAGGGTCACCGCCACGGTATTCAGCTCCCGCGAGCGCGCCAGCTGACCCTTCTCGCGTGATTCGCGAAGGCGTTTTTCCGTGGGTTCTTCGCTTTTATCAGCGCCACTCTCGCTCTCAGCCACGGGCGGCCTCCGGCAGGATGCTCATCAACGTACCCCGACCAGTTCGCGCAGCATTCCCAGCGCCTCGCCGACGAATACCTGGTACTGGGCCAGGATATCCGCCATGCCGATCCACACCACCACCAGGCCCAGCACCAGCGTCAGCGGAAACCCGATGGAGAAGATGTTCAGCTGGGGCGCCGCGCGGGTCATCAGGCCGAAGCCCAGGTTAACCACCAGCAATGCGGTGATCGCCGGCAGTACCAGCAGCAGACCGGCGCCGAGCACCCAGCCCAGCTTTCCGGCGACTTCCCAATAATGATTGGTGCTAAGGCCGCCACCTACGGGCAGGGTGATAAAGCTTTCCGTGAGGATTTCCAGCACCACCAGGTGACCATTCATGGCCAGGAACAGCAGGATCACCAGCAGATTGAAGAACTGCCCGAGCACCGGCACAGACACACCGTTGGCCGGGTCGACCATCGAGGCGAAACCCAGGCCCATCTGCATCGCCAGCATCTGGCCAGAGACGATGAACAGCTGGAAGAACAGTTGCAGCACGAAGCCCAGCATCACACCGATGAGGATCTGCTCGACGATCAGCAACAGTGCCTGCAGGCTCAGGGCATCGACCACCGGCACCGGTGGCAGCGTCGACACCAGCACCACGGAGATGGCCACCGCCAGGTACAGGCGCACACGCATCGGCACCAGTTGCGTCCCGATGATCGGCATGCTCATCAGCAGCGCGGCGACGCGGAACAGGGGCAGCAGGAACTGTGCGACCCAGCCGCCAATCTGCGCGTTGGTGAGCTCAAGCATCAGCCGATGATCAGAGGTATGTTCTGGATCAGGTTCTGGCTGTACTCCATCAGCTCGCGCACCAGCCAGGGCCCCGCCCAGATCAGCGTCAGCAGCATCACCAGCAGGCGCGGCAGAAAACTCAGCGTCTGTTCGTTGATCTGCGTCGCCGCCTGGAACATCGCCACCACCAGGCCGACCAGCAGGCTCGGCACCACCAGCACGCCGACGATGGTGGCGGTCAGCCAAAGGCCACCGCGGAACAGATCGACCGCGACTTCTGGCGTCATATCACGTCCCCTTAAAGAGTGCCGAAGCTGCTGGCAAGGGTACCGATGATCAGCCCCCAACCATCGATCAGCACGAACAGCATGATCTTGAACGGCAGCGAAATGATCAGCGGCGAGAGCATCATCATGCCCATCGCCATCAGCACGCTGGCCACCACCATGTCGATGATGAGGAAGGGAATGAAGATCATGAAACCGATCTGGAACGCCGTCTTCAGCTCGGAAGTCACGAATGCCGGCACCAGGATGGTCAGCGGAACCGCCTCGGGCGTCTGCAAATCAGTACGCTTGGACAGCCGCACGAACAACTCCAGATCACTTTCGCGCGTCTGCGCCAGCATGAAATTCTTCAGCGGCACTTCGGCACGGGCGATCGCCTGCTGCGCCGGCAATTGCTGATTGAGATAAGGCTGCAGAGCATCGCGGTTAATCTGGTCGAAGACCGGCGCCATGATGAACAGCGTGAGGAAGATGGTCAGCCCGATGAGGATCTGGTTCGACGGTGTCTGCTGCAACCCCAGCGCCTGACGCAGGATGGAGAAGACGATGATGATCCGCGTGAAGCTGGTCATCAGCATGACGAACGCCGGGATGAAACTCAGCGCCGTCATGATCAGCAGGATCTGCAGGCTGACCGAATACTCCTGCTGGCCCTCCGCGTCGGTGCTCAGGGTGATGGCCGGTATCGACAGTGGGTTGTCGCCCTGGCCGATCAACGCGCCGGCATCCTGCCCGAGGGCGAGCGGCGCGACCAGCGCCAGCGCAACGGCCAGCAACAGTCGAAACATCAGTGCTTGTCCTTCTGGTCCTTGCCCAGCAGCTCCATCAGGCGCTGGGCAAACTCCGGCGTGGCCGGTTCCGCGTCCGGCAGATGCACCGGCTCCTCGAGCACGTGCAGGGGCGTGATGCGACCGGCGCTCAGGCCGAGCAGGATCTGTTCGCCGCCTACCTGCACCAGAACCAGCCGCTCGCGCGGCCCCAGCGCCTGAGTGGAAACGATCTTGATGACCTGCGCACCCCGCGGATGGAACTGCTGGACGCGACGCAACAGCCAGGCCAGCAGGAAGATCAGCCCGATGACCAGCAGTAGGCCCAGCAGCAGCTTGCTCAGTTGCACACCCATGCCCGCACTGCTCATGCTGGCCGTCGCTTCGGCAGCCATGACCGGCAGCGTGGGCAGCATGGCAAGGGCGGCAAGAATACGCATCTCAGCGCAACTTCTTGATACGTTCGCTCGGACTGATCACATCGGTCAGCCGAATGCCGAACTTCTCGTTGACCACCACCACTTCGCCGTGTGCGATCAGAGTGCCGTTGACCAGCACGTCCAGCGGCTCACCGGCCAGGCGATCAAGCTCCACTACCGAGCCCTGGTTGAGCTGCAGCAGGTTGCGAATGCTGATTTCGGTGCTGCCCACCTCCATGGAAATCGACACCGGAATATCCAGGATCACATCGAGGTTGGGGCCGTCGAGCCCCACGGGTGCCGCGCTGGCCTTCGGCGTGCTGCCGAACTCTTCCAGCGGTGCCTTCGGCGCTGCCGGAGCAGCGGGCGGAACCCCCTGGCTCAACAGAGCATCGATATCGTCCTGACTGGCATCGCCGGCTTCGGCCAGCGCTGCGGCCCATTCGTCAGCGAGCGCCTGCTCTTCCGGGGAATTGTTTTCGTGTTCGTCTGCCATCGCTAATCCTCGACGGGCTGGTAATTGGAATAGGTCTGAATCACCGTGACCGCACCACGGGTTCCATCACCTGCAAGGCCAGGTTGCCCTTGTGCGCGCCGAGCTTGACCTTGAAGGCCGGCATGCCGTTGGCGCGCATGATCATGTCCTCGGGCATTTCCACCGGAATGATGTCCCCCGGCTGCATGTTGAGAATGTCGCGCAACTTCAACTGACGGCGTACCACCGTGGCGCCCAGCGGCACGTTGACGTCGAGGATGTCCTCGCGTAGCGCTTTGACCCAGCGCTCGTCCTGGTCGCTGACGTCGGACTGGAAACCGGCATCGAGCATCTCGCGAATCGGCTCGATCATCGAGTAGGGCATGGCGATATGAAGATCGCCGCCGCCACTGTCCAGCTCGATGTGGAACGTCGAGACCACCACCACCTCGCTGGGGCTGACGATGTTGGCCAGCGCCGGGTTGACCTCCGAATGCACGTACTCGAAATTAACGTCCAGAATCGCCTGCCAGGCTTCCTTGAGATCGTTGAACGCCTGGTCGAGCACCATGCGCACCACGCGCAGCTCGGTAGGCGTGAATTCGCGGCCCTCGATCTTGGCATGGCGACCATCGCCGCCGAAGAAGTTATCCACCAGCTTGAACACCAGCTTGGCGTCGAGAATAAACAGCGAAGTACCGCGCAACGGCTTGATCCTCACCAGATTCAGGCTGGTGGGCACATATAGCGAGTGGATGTATTCGCCAAACTTCATCACCTGCACGCCGCCGACCGAGACGTCCGCCGAGCGCCGCAGCAGGTTGAACATGCTGATGCGGGTATAGCGGGCGAAACGCTCGTTGACCATTTCCAGCGTGGGCATGCGCCCGCGCACGATCCGGTCCTGACTGGTCAGGTCATAGCTCTTGATGCTGCCCGGCTCGGAATCGCTTTCGGTATCGACCAGGCCGTCGTCGACCCCATGAAGGAGCGCGTCGATCTCGTCTTGCGAGAGCAGATCTTGAACAGCCATCCTCGGCGACCTCTATTGCAGTACGAAGTTGGTGAACAGCACTTGCTCGACGACAAGTTTGCCGATCTCTTTCTTGGCCAGCTCCTGAACGCTGGCGGTAGCCTGCTGCCGCAGCATTTCCTGGCCGACCGGTGTCGCGACGGTTGCAAAGTCCTGGCCGGAAAACAGCATGACCAGTTGATTGCGCAACAAGGGCATGTGTTCCTTGAGCGCGTCGAGTGCTACCTGGTCGCGCGACATCAGCGCGACGCTGACCTGCATGTAACGCTGGCGACCACCGCTACTGCTGAAATTGACCACGAAGGCCGGTGCCAGGACTTCATAGATCGCTGCGGGCTTGCCGGATGCGGTCGACGCGAGCGCTTGCGCCTGCTCCTCGCCCTTGTCGGTATCGTCGCGGCTCATGAAATACAGGGTGCTGGCGACCGACAATCCCACAGCCAGCAACAGGCCAAGCACAATGGCGACGATGATTTTGATCTTGCCCTTGCCTGAAGTCTCGGCGCCAGGAGCTGGCACGTCCGGGGGTCCCTGTTTCTTAGCCATGCCAAATATCCGTCATCACGCGTGATTTCACTCTGCTTCAAGGAGTTAGGAGCAACTGCTGTGCCAAAGTATCAATCAGCGAGCGCCAGCAGTAAATGACTGCCGGTTAGACCGGCGCGCTTTACAGGCGAGTGACGAGAACCAGTAGCGCTGGAGCGGGTTCGGCAGCCAGCGCCGAACCCGCCACCATCAGGCATAGAAATCCACAAGCCCGCGGTCACCCGTACTCCGGTTGCTGGCCACTTCCAGCACCCCGCCGCTCTCGGCCTCCGCAACGGCATTGTCAGCGCTGCCGCCCTCGCCGCGCGACTCGCCGCCACCGTCACCTTGCCAGCCACGCGCCAGAGATTGATCCGAGACGTTGACGTCCATGGTCATGCCTTGCTGGGCGAACATCTCACGCAGGCGCTGCATCTGCCCTTCCAGCGCATCGCGCACGCCAGCGTGCGGACTGAGGAAGGTCACCTGGGCCTGGTCCTTGTTCATGTCGATGCGTACCTCCATACGCCCCAGTTCGGCTGGATCGAGCTGGATCTCGGCGGATTTGAGGTTCTGGCTGGACAGCCACATCACCCGGTCCACCACCGCTTCGCTCCAACCAGACTGCTGCATCTGCACCGGCTGCCCCGGCACCAGTGGGGTTCGTTGCAATTGCTGGGTCTGCTGGGCAATGGCCTGTGTCAGCGGATTGAGACGACTGGCCGTAAGTTCGGCATTGGACTGGCGGGTTTCGACTGGCGCATCGACCTCCTCCAGCTCGCCAGCGGTGAGTGCCAGCTCCAGCTCATCGCCGGTTTCCGTCGAATCGCTGACAACCTGCAACAGGCTGGCGAAGCGTTCGTCACCCTTGGCCGCAGGCTGGATCGCATCGCGCCCCGCGGTCTGCGCCTGAGGCGAAGTCTTCTGCGCGGCCAACGCCTCTTCTTCAGATACGACCTCGGCTTCGGTGGAGGTCTGCTGAACCTGTAGGCTGGCCAGGAATTCGCTGCCTACGGGCCGGACTTCGCCGGATGGCCCTTCCGTGACCTCGGCCTGCGCGCCCATACCGAACATCAGCAGCGGGTCCAACTCGGCGCCGGCCACCTCTTGCAATTCGCTCGACTCGTCGACCGCCTGCGACGATTCCGGAGGCAACTCGTTGCCGCCTTCGGCAATCGTCGGCTTCTCTGTCGTCTCGGCTCCGGCGGTTTCCTGACTGTCCTTTTCGCTCACCGACTTGTCGCGCGTCGGCTTGTTCGGCGTGTCCGAACGCTCCACCGGCTTGCCCTGACGCTCCTTGGCGTACATCTCGGCGAACCGGGAAGCCTCTTGCTGACTGGCTTGCGAGGCAGAATCTGCTTTCGCGCCCACAGCCTTGCCACGGGGCTCGGGCGCCTTGATGTTGAGCAACATGTCGGGGGAAACAGCCATGGTTCTTCCACTCGAAAGGGTGAGATAGCCATGAGAGAGCAAGTTTCAGGCCAGGATCACTCTTGATGAGAGAGTCAGGCGGGACCAGAGTGACGTTGACGCTCCGCTCGATAGAGGATGCGGGCAATGGCGAATTCCCGCTCGATGCATTCGATCAATGCCGGAGCCCCCTCAAGCCGCTCACTGCTGGCCAGCTCTTCGAGCTGGCGACAGAGGCCCGCCAGCACCACGGCGCCCATGTTGCTGCAACTGCCCTTGAAGCTGTGCGCCGCCTGGCGCAACGGCTCGGCCTCGCCGGCAGCGCAAGTCTCCTGCAGCATACGCAGGCGCTCCTCGGAGTCGCTCAGGAAGGCGTCCAGCAACATCGGATAGTCGCCTTCCATCACCTCCTGCAAGGTGGCCAGCATGACGCTATCGAGACGAGGATCGGACACCCCGGCACTCCTCCAGTCGAAAGGCAGCGGATTATGCATCAGCCGTCCAGTGGAACTCCACGCTCAGCCCACGCCCATCCGGCTGCCAGCAGAAACGATCGGCGAGCTGCTCGATCAGCCGCAGTCCGCGCCCGGCCAAGCCCGTATCGCGAGACTGCGCAGCCAGCGCCTGCTCGACGTCGAAGCCCGCACCGCTGTCCTGGATGTCGATACGCAGCGAGCCGCCATCGCCTTCGCTGCGTATCTGCACGTCGATCAGCACGCAGCCCTCGGCCAGTGCCGCTAGTCGCTGCTCGCGGGCGCGATAGTAGCCTGCGAAACCATTGACATCGCTCTTGAGCCGCGAATCCAGCCCCAGCACGCCATGCTCCAGTGCATTGCTGTAGAGCTCGGTCAGCACGGTATAGATGACGCCCGCACGCTGACGCAACGCCGGAACCTGCAGAAACAGCGGCAACATCAGTGGCAGCGGATCGGTACTGCGCAGGCTGTCCGGGCGCAGCTCGAAGCGGGCCGACCAGTCCATCGGACGCAGCGGCTGGATGCCGAGCGGAAACTCGCCCGACAGTCGCACCGGCAGCGCTTCTTCTGTGACGCTCACCTCGACGAGACTCAGGTCGTCGGCCACCTGACCATGAAATGCTCGCAAAGCGCATTCGATCTCATCGAACAGACACGCAGGCTCGGCGTTAGCCTGCAGGATCGCCTGCAAGCGCGCTTCACCAAAGGGTTCGCCAGCCTGGTCGCGACGCTCCGGCACACCATCGGACATCAGCAACAGACGATCGCCCTGCGTCAGCGGCAGGATCTGGAAGCGGTCATCGAACCGCTTGGCTTCCAGCACACCCAGCGGCAGATGTTTCGAGGTCAGCGCCACCCGCTCACCGCCCAGGCGCAGTTGATAGCCATCCGGCAGGCCACCGTTCCATACCCGCAGAACGCCTTCCCTGACGTGGATGTCCAGAAAGGTGGCGCAACAGAACATTTTCGTCGGCAGTATGAGCTTCAGCTTGGTGTTGATCTCACGAAGGATGTGGTGGCTGGCGTAACCCTTGGCCGTCATCCCGTAGAAGGTCTCGGCCAGCGGCATGGCACCGATGGCGGCTGGCAGGCCATGTCCCGTGAAATCGCCCAGCAAGACGAACAACTGGCCAGCCGGCGCCCGGGCCGCAAGCAGTACATCGCCGTTGAACAGCGCCTGCGGCGACTGTCGGTAGCGGATATTGCCGGCATCCAGGCAACCGGCGTGGGCCACCCTGTCAAAAATCGCCTTGGCGGCACGCTGCTCGTCGAGCAACTGCCGATTATGCTCAGCGATCAGGTCGCGCTGCCCCAGGACCGTCGCCTGCAGCTGCCGCAGACGATGCATGGCCTGGATTTTCGCCTGCAGGATCATCGGATCGTAGGGCTTGGCGATAAAGTCATCGCCGCCAGCGGCCAGACAGCGCGCCAGCTCGCTCGGCTCCGACAGTGAGGTGAGGAAGATGATAGGGACCAGCTCATCGCCTGCCCGCTGCTTGATCAGACGCGCCGCCTCGAAGCCATCCATTACCGGCATCAGGGCATCCATCAGCACCAGCTGCGGGCGCTCCTGCTCAAACAGCGCCAGTGCTTCCAGACCATTACCGGCGGTGAGCACCCGGTGCCCCTGGCGAGCGAGAATGGTCGCCAGCAGCATGCGATCGGCCACGCCGTCCTCGACGATGAGAATCGACAGCGACGGAGGCATTCAGTCGATCACGAACAGTTGCTGGAAATTGGAAATCGACAAGACCTTGCGCACATCGGTATTGCAGTTGATCAGACGAATCTGCGCGTTGTCGCCACCGGCATGGTCGCGCAGCAACAGCAGCATTCCGAGTGCAGAGCTGTCGAGGTAGGTTGCGCCGCCCAGGTCCACCACGTAGCGATGCGCCAATCCGTTCACCCGCTGATAGGCATTGCGAAAAGCCTGGTGTGAGTTGAAATCGAAGCGGCCGCGGATGTGCAGCGTCAGTTCCTGCCCATCTGCCGATAGCGTAGAAGTGATGGTCACGAAGCTCTCCCTATCCGCAAGGTCATGGTACACCGCCAGGCGAAGAAGCCTATGAAGATGTAGCAGTCAACCTCGGGGGCGGCAAGCGTCAGTCCTGTTTCGGCCGAGCGGCCAGGCGCTGCGAAAACTCGTCGAGCAGTTTCTGCTCGCGCT
>JBKEBY010000071.1:0-79427 GCA_047973445.1 Pseudomonas sp. | reverse complement strand
CCGGCGGCGGCATCGCCGACCACCGCGCAGAGATCGAGGAGATCTGCGCCCGCGGCCGCGATCTGTCGCCGACCAGCGAACTGCTGATCGACGCATCCCTGATCGGCTGGAAGGAATACGAGCTGGAGGTGGTCCGCGACAAGAAGGACATCTGCATCATCGTCTGCTCCATCGAGAACTTCGATCCGATGGGTGTGCATACCGGCGACTCCATCACCGTCGCCCCGGCGCAGACCCTCACCGACAAGGAATACCAGATCATGCGCAACGCCTCGCTGGCGGTGCTGCGCGAGATCGGTGTGGAAACCGGCGGCTCCAACGTGCAGTTCGGCATCCATCCGGACACCGGACGCATGGTGGTCATCGAGATGAACCCGCGTGTGTCGCGCTCCTCCGCGCTGGCCTCCAAGGCCACGGGCTTCCCGATCGCCAAGATCGCCGCCAAGCTGGCCGTGGGTTATACGCTCGATGAGCTGCAGAACGACATCACCGGCGGTCGCACTCCGGCCTCCTTCGAACCGGCGATCGACTATGTCGTCACCAAGATTCCGCGCTTCGCCTTCGAAAAATTCCCCAAGGCCGATGCGCGCCTGACCACCCAGATGAAGTCCGTCGGTGAAGTCATGGCCATCGGTCGGACCTTCCAGGAGTCGGTGCAGAAGGCGCTGCGTGGTCTGGAAGTCGGCGCCACTGGCTTCGACCCCAAGCTGAACCTGGGCGACGCCGAGGCCGAGAGTACGCTGACCCGCGAGCTGACCGTGCCCGGTGCCGATCGCATCTGGTACGTGGCCGATGCATTCCGTGCCGGCAAGAGCATCGATGATGTCTTTGCCCTGACCAAGATCGACCGTTGGTTCCTGGTGCAGATCGAGGATCTGGTCAAGGAAGAGGAGCAGGTCAAGACTCTGGGCCTGTCCAGCATCGATCGTGACCGGATGTACAAGCTCAAGCGCAAGGGCTTTTCGGATGCGCGCCTGGCCAGATTGCTTGGCGTAACCGAGAAGAACCTGCGCAGCCACCGCCACAAGCTCAAGGTGCTGCCGGTGTACAAGCGGGTGGATACCTGTGCCGCCGAGTTCGCCACCGACACCGCCTACATGTACTCGACCTACGAGGAAGAGTGCGAGGCCAATCCGTCCGGCCGCGACAAGATCATGATCCTCGGTGGCGGGCCGAACCGTATCGGCCAGGGCATCGAGTTCGACTACTGCTGCGTGCATGCGGCGCTGGCCATGCGTGAAGACGGCTACGAGACCATCATGGTCAACTGCAACCCGGAAACCGTCTCCACCGACTACGACACATCCGATCGCCTGTACTTCGAGCCGGTGACCCTGGAAGACGTGCTGGAAATCGTCCGCGTCGAGCAGCCAAAGGGCGTCATCGTGCAGTACGGTGGCCAGACCCCGTTGAAGATCTGCCGCGCCCTGGAAGAGGCCGGTGTGCCGATCATCGGCACCTCGCCGGATGCCATCGACCGCGCCGAAGACCGCGAGCGCTTCCAGCAGATGGTCCAGCGCCTGAACCTTCGCCAGCCGCAGAACGCCACCGCACGCAGCGAAGAAGAGGCCATTGCAGCATCCAAGGCCATCGGTTACCCGTTGGTGGTGCGTCCGTCCTACGTGCTGGGCGGGCGGGCCATGGAAATCGTCTACGACGAAGAAGAGCTCAAGCGCTACATGCGCGAAGCCGTGCAGGTGTCCAATGACAGCCCGGTGCTGCTCGACCACTTCCTCAACTGCGCGATAGAAGTGGACGTGGATGCCGTGTGCGACGGCGAGCAGGTGGTGATCGGCGGCATCATGCAGCACATCGAACAGGCCGGCGTGCACTCCGGTGACTCCGCCTGTTCGCTGCCGGCCTATTCGCTGCCGCAGCACATCCAGGATGAGATCCGCGAGCAGGTGCGCAAGATGGCCCTGGAGCTCGACGTAATCGGCCTGATGAACGTGCAAATGGCCGTTCAGGGCGAAGATATCTACGTGCTGGAAGTCAACCCGCGCGCCTCGCGTACCGTGCCGTTCGTCTCCAAGTGCATCGGCGAGTCGCTGGCCAAGGTCGCGGCGCGTGTCATGGCCGGCAAGACCCTGGCCGAAATCGGCTTCACCAAAGAAATCATTCCGCCGTTCTTCAGTGTCAAGGAAGCGGTGTTCCCCTTCGCCAAGTTCCCCGGCGTCGACACCATCCTCGGTCCGGAAATGAAATCCACTGGCGAGGTGATGGGGGTCGGCGACAGCTTCGCCGAGGCTTTCGCCAAGGCCCAGCTGGGCGCCAGCGAGATCCTGCCGAACTCCGGTTGCGCCTTCATCAGTGTGCGCGAGGACGACAAGCCCTACGTCGAGCAGGTCGCCCGTGATCTGGTCGATCTCGGCTTCGAGGTTGTCGCCACCGCCGGCACCGCGCGCATCATCGAAGCGGCTGGCTTGCCGGTGCGCCAGGTGAACAAAGTGACCGAGGGGCGGCCGCACGTGGTCGACATGATCAAGAATGACGAAGTCACCCTGATCATCAATACTACCGAGGGCCGGCAGTCGATTGCCGATTCGTATTCCATTCGCCGCAACGCCCTGCAGCACAAGATCTGCATCACTACCACCATTGCCGGTGGTCAGGCGATTTGTGAGGCGCTCAAGTTCGGTCCCGAGAAGACCGTGCGCCGCTTGCAGGAGCTCCACGCAGGAATCAAGTCATGACCAAATTCCCGATGACCGTCCAGGGCGCTCGCGCCCTGGAAGATGAACTCAAGCACCTGAAGACCGTGTTGCGCCCGCAGATCACCCAGGCCATCGCTGAGGCGCGCGAGCTGGGTGATCTCAAGGAGAACGCCGAATACCACGCCGCGCGTGAGCAGCAGGGCATGGTCGAGGCGCGCATTCGCGATATCGAAGGGCGTCTACAGAACGCCCAGGTCATCGACATTGCCAGCATCCCGCATACCGGCAAGGTGATCTTTGGTACTACGGTGGACATCGCCAATGTCGACACCGACGAGCAGGTGAGCTACCAGATCGTCGGTGACGACGAGGCGGACATCAAGCAGGGCAAGCTGTCGGTGAGCTCGCCGATCGCTCGCGCGCTGGTTGGCAAGGAGGAGGGCGACGTAGTGGCGGTCAAGACCCCCAGCGGAGTGATCGAGTACGAGATCGTCGAGGTGCGTCATATCTGACCGTTCGGTGAGCCAGGCTGGCATCATCAGCTGGAGGCTGGCGCAGACCTTCTGGGTCGGCGGGCTCTGGCTGTTGCAGTTCGTGATGTTGCCTGCGCTGGGCAAGATCGGCCTGGCGCCGCTGCTGGTGGAGGAAATCGCCGGTACGCTGCGACCGTTGCTGGTTGGGTTCGCGGCATTCTGCGCGGTGCTGCAGGCTGTTGTCCTGATGCAGGTGCAAGGGATTCGCAGCCTCTGGCGGGATGTTCGCGGTCAATTGTTGCTGGCGGTGCTGCTGCTTGCCGCCAGCCACTTCGCTGCCGGTGGCCAGTTGTTCGAGTCGGCTCGCTGGCTGCTGTTCAGCTATCTGGTGATCGGCCTGTGCGGGTTGATGCTGGTACTGCAGGAGCCGCCGCGCGCGGCGAGCCTGGGCAATTCGCGCGCAGCCTGATATCGGCCGTCAGGCCTGGTAGCGATGGATGTTCGACAGCTGCTTGTTCGGCTTGGGGTTCCTGCGATAGATCAACGCCATCTTGCCGATGGCCTGTACCAGCTCGCAGCGTCCGAGCTGGCACAGCTCCTCGATCAGGGCGTGGCGGTCGTCGCGTTCGGCGATGCGCAGTTGCACCTTGATCAGTTCGTGATCGTTCAGCGCGCGATCGAGTTCGGCCTGAACGCCTTCGGTCAACCCGTTCTCGGACACGATCAGGACCGGCTTCAGATGATGGCCGATGGACTTGTAGTGTTTCTTCTGCTCGTTGGTGAGCGGCATAATTCGACCCTTGCGTCAGAACCCTGGAAAAACGGTCGCTAGTGTAACCGAGAGGTTGCGGGCCGCACAGACGAGGTAAAGGGTCGGCAGGCTCCTGGAGCGGGTTATGTGCGCCCCGGTTTATGAGTGTGGCCGGCCTTGTAGTTTCCGATATGGCCCCAATATGAACGAGGTGAAGGTGGCCGAGTCGACTGGATTGGTCGGATGAATGGAGTCGCCAAGCCTTCTGTGGAGGGCGATTGCCGACTAGTATGTTTCATACGGGGTTACAGACCAATCTGCCTGTTTATGCAGGTTGTGTAGTAAGTTAGTCAGAGCGACCAACAAGGGCCGTCACGTGGGCCATCGATAGTGGTTTGCTCCAGAGGGTAATGAATTTGAACGACATGGCAAAAAACCTGATCCTGTGGCTGATCATCGCCGCGGTCCTCGTGACGGTGATGAACAATTTCTCCAGCCCGACCGAGCCGCAGACGCTCAACTATTCCCAGTTCCTTGAGCAGGTCAAGGAAGGCCGTGTCGAGCGCGTGACCGTTGATGGTTACGTGATCATCGGCAAGCGCAGCGATGGCGAAACCTTCAAGACCATACGTCCGGCGATTCAGGATAACGGCCTGATCGGGGACCTGATCAACAACAACGTGCTGATCGAAGGCAAGCAGCCGGAGCAGCAGAGCATCTGGACCCAGTTGCTGGTGGCCAGCTTCCCGATCCTGGTGATCATCGCGGTGTTCATGTTCTTCATGCGCCAGATGCAAGGTGGCGCCGGTGGCAAGGGTGGGCCAATGAGCTTTGGCAAGAGCAAGGCGCGCCTGCTCTCCGAAGATCAGGTCAAGACTACCTTTGCCGACGTGGCCGGTTGCGATGAGGCCAAGGAAGAGGTGACCGAGCTGGTCGAGTTCCTGCGCGATCCGGGCAAGTTTCAGCGCCTGGGTGGCCGCATTCCGCGTGGCGTGCTGATGGTCGGCTCGCCGGGCACCGGCAAGACGTTGCTGGCCAAGGCCGTGGCTGGCGAGGCCAAGGTTCCTTTCTTCACCATTTCCGGTTCCGACTTCGTCGAGATGTTCGTCGGCGTGGGCGCCAGCCGCGTGCGCGACATGTTCGAGCAGGCCAAGAAGCATGCGCCTTGCATCATTTTTATCGACGAGATCGATGCCGTAGGTCGCCACCGTGGCGCCGGTCTGGGCGGCGGTCACGACGAGCGAGAGCAGACCCTCAACCAGTTGCTGGTGGAGATGGACGGCTTCGAGATGAACGATGGCATCATCGTCATCGCCGCGACCAACCGTCCCGATGTACTCGACCCTGCGTTGCTGCGTCCTGGCCGTTTCGACCGCCAGGTGGTGGTGGGGCTGCCGGACATCCGTGGTCGCGAGCAGATCCTCAAGGTACACATGCGCAAGGTGCCGCTGGGCGACAGCGTCGAGCCGGCCCTGATCGCGCGCGGCACGCCCGGCTTCTCCGGTGCTGACCTGGCCAACCTGGTCAACGAGGCTTCGCTGTTCGCGGCACGGGCCGGCAAGCGTATCGTCGAGATGAAGGAGTTCGAACTTGCCAAGGACAAGATCATGATGGGCGCCGAGCGCAAGTCGATGGTCATGTCCGAGAAGGAGAAACTCAACACCGCCTATCATGAGGCGGGTCACGCCATCGTCGGGCGTGTCGTGCCGGAGCACGATCCCGTCTATAAGGTTTCCATCATTCCTCGTGGTCGTGCGCTTGGCGTGACCATGTTCCTGCCCGAGGAAGATCGCTAC
The DNA here is from genome assembly GCA_047973445.1 of Pseudomonas sp. Classification (GTDB taxonomy): domain Bacteria; phylum Pseudomonadota; class Gammaproteobacteria; order Pseudomonadales; family Pseudomonadaceae; genus Stutzerimonas. The sequence goes on along the minus strand of JBKEBY010000071.1, from coordinate 73,753 downwards.
AGCCTGTCCAAGCGCGCGCTGATCAGCCAGATTTGTTCGCTGTTCGGTGGGCGTATCGCCGAAGAGATGACCCTGGGCTTCGAGGGCGTCACCACGGGTGCATCCAACGATATCCAGCGGGCTACTCAACTGGCGCGCAACATGGTGACCAAATGGGGGCTTTCCGAGAAGCTCGGTCCGCTGATGTATGCGGAGGAAGAGGGCGAAGTATTCCTGGGGCGTAGTGCCGGCAGTCAGCACGCGAACGTTTCCGGTGAGACCGCCCGGATGATCGATGAGGAAGTGCGCAGCATCATCGACCAGTGCTACGGCACTGCCAAGCAGATCCTGGCCGACAACCGCGACAAGCTGGATGTGATGGCCGAGGCGTTGATGAAGTACGAAACCATCGATGCCGCGCAGATCGACGACATTATGGCTGGCCGTACTCCGCGCGAGCCGCGTGACTGGGAAGGTGGTTCGGGAGCTCCCGGAGCGCCTGTGCAATCTGAGGGCGAGCGCCCGGATACGCCCATCGGTGGGCCCGCTGCTGAGCATTGATGCCAGGCCAGTCAATGACAGAAACCCCTTCTCTCACCCGGCTACCTTGCGGTAGCCGGGTTCTTGATTTGTCCCGCCCGCAGGTGATGGGCATTCTCAATGTCACGCCGGATTCCTTCTCCGATGGCGGTCAGCACACCAGCCTGGACGCAGCGCTGCGCCATGCTGCGGCGATGGTCGCGGCTGGGGCGACGTTGATCGATGTCGGCGGCGAGTCCACCCGGCCTGGTGCCAGGGCTGTGTCGCCCCTGGAGGAGCTGGAGCGGGTCGCGCCGGTTGTCGAGGCGATTGCTCGTGAGCTCGACGTTGTCATTTCCGTGGATACCTCGACGCCCGCAGTTATTCGCGAGTCCGCGCGGCTGGGCGCGGGACTGATCAACGACGTGCGTTCGCTGACACGTGACGGTGCGCTCGATGCGGCGGCCGATACCGGCCTGCCGGTCTGCCTGATGCACATGCGTGGCGAGCCGGGCGACATGCAGAACGATCCGCGCTACGAGGACGTGACCGAGGCGGTCTTTCAGTTTCTTTCCGAGCGCATGGCCGCCTGCGCTGCGGCCGGCATCTCATCCGGGCGCGTGGTGCTGGACCCCGGCTTTGGTTTCGCCAAGACGCTGGCGCACAATCTCAGTCTGTTCAAGCATATGGAGAGATTGCATGAGCTTGGGCGTCCGCTGTTGGTGGGTGTTTCTCGCAAGAGCATGGTCGGTCAGGCATTGGGGCGTAAAGTTGACGAGCGGCTTTATGGAAGTCTCGCGCTGGCGGCGCTGGCGGTGGCCAAGGGCGCGCATATCCTGAGAGTGCACGATGTCGCCGAAACGGTTGACGTTGTTCGGATGATCGCTGCCGTACAGGCGGCAGAATAGGGATTCACATGAGAAAGTATTTTGGAACCGATGGCATTCGAGGCCATGTAGGACAGTTTCCGATCACTCCGGACTTCATGCTTCGGCTGGGCTGGGCGGCCGGGATGGCGTTCCGCAAGCACGGCAAGTGCCGGATTCTGATCGGCAAGGACACCCGCATCTCGGGGTACATGTTCGAGTCGGCATTGCAGGCGGGGCTCTCCGCGGCCGGTGCCGATGTCTCGCTGCTGGGACCGATGCCTACGCCGGCGGTGGCCTACCTCACGCGTACCTTCCATGCCGATGCTGGCATCGTCATCAGTGCCTCGCACAATCCACACAATGACAATGGCATCAAGTTCTTCTCGGGGCGCGGCACCAAGCTGCCCGACGAGGTCGAGTTGATGATCGAGGAGTTGCTCGATACGCCGATGACGGTGGTCGAGTCCGCCCAGTTGGGCAAGGCCTCGCGAATCAATGATGCGGCGGGTCGTTACATCGAATTCTGCAAGAGCAGCGTGCCCACCAGCACCGATTTCTCGGGGCTGAAGATCGTGCTTGACTGTGCCCATGGCGCGACCTACAAGGTGGCGCCCGCCGTCTTTCGCGAGCTGGGGGCTGACGTAGTGGTGATAGCCGCGCAGCCCGACGGCCTCAATATCAACGCCGATGTCGGCTCGACGCATGTGGGGCAGTTGCAAAAGGCCGTGGTCGAGCATGGTGCAGATCTGGGGATCGCCTTCGATGGGGATGGCGACCGGGTGATGATGGTTGACCATACTGGCGCAGTGGTCGATGGAGATGAACTGCTCTATATCATCGCCACCGATCTGCAGGAGCGGGGGCGCTTGTCGGGAGGTGTGGTCGGGACCTTGATGAGCAATCTCGGTCTGGAGCTGGCGCTGAAGGCGCGGGACATTCCCTTTGTTCGAGCCAAGGTTGGTGACCGCTACGTGATGGCCGAGATGCTGGAGCGGGACTGGGTGCTTGGTGGTGAGAACTCGGGGCATATCGTCTGCGCGCAGCATGTCACCACTGGTGACGCCATCATCGCCGCGCTGCAAGTGGTCCTGGCGCTGCGTAGGCGTGGCCAGAGCCTGGCTCAGGAGCGGCTCGCCTGGCACAAATGCCCGCAGGTGCTGATCAATGTGCGCTTTGCCGGTAATCGCGATCCGCTCGTCGATCCTCAGGTCAAGGCCGCCAGCGACAGCGTGACCGAACGCATGGGAGGGCGTGGCCGGGTGCTGTTGCGCAAGTCCGGAACAGAACCGTTGGTGCGCGTGATGGTCGAAGGTGAGGACGAAACCGAGGTGCGTGGTTATGCCGAGGAGTTGGCGAGCGTGGTTACCGAAGTTTGTGCGTGATTCGCGCTTGCCAGGCTCAGAACGGTTGAGTAACATCTGCGCCCACTTTGACCGATGAGGTAAAGCATGCGTCGCCCCTTGGTAGCTGGTAACTGGAAGATGAACGGTACCCGCGCCAGCGTTGCAGAGCTCATCGAGGCGCTCCGCCAGCAGGAGTTGCCGACGAAGGTCGAGATGGTGGTGTTTCCTTCCTGTGTGCATGTCTCGCAGGTTGTGAGTGGTCTGGAGGGCCTGCCTTTTTCGGTTGGCGCTCAGGATTGCGCAGAGCAGTCCGGGTTTGGCGCTCTGACAGGTGAAGCTTCGGCGACTCAGTTGTTTGATGTGGGTTGTGAGTGGGTGCTGGTCGGCCATTCGGAGCGACGCTCGCTGCTGGGTGAAAGCGATGAGGTGGTCAGTCGCAAGTTTGCGGCGGCACTGAGTTGTGGTTTGAAACCGATTCTGTGTCTTGGCGAGTCGCTCGAGGAGCGGCAGGCGGGACGAACGCTCGATGTGGTGGGTCGGCAGTTGGCGCATGTGATCGCCGAGGTCGGCATTGCGGCATTCGAGCAGGCGGTTGTGGCGTATGAGCCGGTCTGGGCCATTGGTTCCGGGCTGACGGCTACGCCGGAGCAGGCTCAGGAAGTGCATGCTGCCCTTCGAAAGCAGTTGGCACGGGAAGATCAGCATGTCGCTGATGGCGTTCGCCTTCTTTATGGTGGCAGCGTCAAGGCGGACAATGCTGCCGAGCTTTTCGGGATGGCGGATATTGATGGGGGGCTGATTGGTGGTGCCTCTCTGAAAGCGAATGAATTTGGTGCGATCTGTCGCGCCGCGGGGAACTGATCAGATGTTGCAGACTGTCGTGATTGTGGTGCATCTGCTGGTTGCCATTGGTGTGGTTGTGCTGGTGCTGCTGCAGCAGGGCAAGGGTGCTGATGCAGGGGCTTCCTTTGGTGCAGGCGCTTCGGCAACCGTATTCGGTAGCCAAGGTTCCTCTACCTTTTTCAGTCGGCTTACTGCTATACTTGCCGGCGTTTTTTTCCTGACCAGTCTGGGCTTGGCGTTCTTCGCATCCCAGCAGGCCGGAAGGCTCTCTGAGGCTGGACTGCCGGATCCGGCGGTGTTGGAGGTTCCAGCGCCCAAGCCAGTGGTGGATGATGTACCTGTTCTCGATGCGGCTCCCTCTGCCGGTAACGCAGATGAGGTCCCGCAAGTAGAAGAGAAGCAGTAAGGGTTTTTGCCGAGGTGGTGGAATTGGTAGACACGCTACCTTGAGGTGGTAGTGGCCATAGGCTGTAGGGGTTCGAGTCCCCTCCTCGGTACCAAACAAGCAGGCCCGCAGATGCGGGCTTTCTTGTTTTCAGTGTTTGGTTGACCTGTTGTCGGGTGTGGTCGTATAATTCGTGCCCAGTTTGACGCGGGGTGGAGCAGTCTGGTAGCTCGTCGGGCTCATAACCCGAAGGTCGTTGGTTCAAATCCAGCCCCCGCAACCAGTTGGTAGAAAGCCCCTGTCAAGGGGCTTTTTATTGGCTTCAGGCCAGGCCGCCGGCACTTACAGGCGATCAAAGGGATGGGCGTTTCGCCCATTTTTCATTTGTACAGCATGCGCGAGGGACTTCGATGTCGAGCAAGCTAGAACAGTTGCAGGCCTTGTTGGCCCCGGTTGTCCAGGCCCTTGGCTATCAGTGCTGGGGCATCGAGTTCCTGTCCCAGGGGCGCCATTCGTTGTTGAGGGTCTACATTGATCATCCCAACGGAATCCTGGTCGATGATTGTGAAAAGGTCAGCCGTCAGCTCAGTGGCGTCCTCGATGTCGAGGATCCGATCAGTTCGGATTACACCCTCGAAGTGTCGTCGCCGGGTATGGATCGACCGCTGTTTACGTTAGAACAATATTCCGCTCACATTGGTGAGCAGGTCAAAATCAAGCTGCGCTCGCCCTTTGAGGGCCGGCGCAATTTCCAGGGTCTTCTCCGTGGAGTGGAAGAGCAGGATGTCGTGGTGCTGGTCGATGATCATGAATATCTGCTGCCGATCGAGATGATCGACAAAACCAACATTATTCCCCGTTTCGATTGAGCGCGGATTCCGCGGACCCAATGGATTGCGAAAGGCGAGGCGTACGATGAGCAAAGAAGTACTGCTGGTTGTGGAGTCGGTGTCCAATGAGAAGGGCGTACCGGCCGGTGTGATTTTCGAGGCTCTGGAGCTGGCTCTGGCCACCGCTACCAAGAAGCGCTTCGAGGACGAAGTCGACCTGCGTGTGGAAATCAATCGGCAGAACGGAAGCTATGAAACCTTCCGTCGCTGGACTGTCGTCGAAGAGGAAGACTTCGATGATCCGGCGCATCAGCTGACTGTCGATATGGAGCAGGCACGTGAGGCTGGCGCCAAGATAGGCGATGTCCTCGAGGAGAAGGTCGAGTCCATCGAGTTCGGCCGCATTGCCGCGCAGACCGCCAAGCAGGTCATCGTGCAGAAGGTTCGCGAGGCCGAACGTGCACAGGTCGTCGAAGCCTACCGCGATCGACTGGGAGAGATCATCTCCGGCACGGTCAAGAAGGTAACCCGCGACAGCGTCATCGTCGATCTGGGCAACAATGCCGAGGCCTTGCTGGCTCGCGAGGATATCATCGCCCGCGAAACCTTCCGCGTCGGCGCGCGCGTGCGTGCGCTGCTCAAGGAAATCCGTACCGAGAATCGTGGCCCGCAACTCATCCTGTCGCGCACTGCGCCGCAGATGCTGATCGAGCTGTTCCGTATCGAAGTGCCGGAAATCGCCGAGGAGCTGATCGAAGTGATGAGCGCTTCGCGTGATCCAGGTTCGCGCGCCAAGATCGCAGTGCGTTCCAAAGACAAGCGTATCGATCCGCAGGGAGCCTGTATCGGTATGCGTGGTTCGCGTGTCCAGGCGGTCTCCGGTGAAATCGGCGGTGAGCGTGTCGATATCGTGCTGTGGGACGAAAACCCCGCTCAGTTCGTCATCAATGCGATGGCACCCGCGGAAGTCGCGGCGATCATCGTCGATGAGGATGCCCATGCCATGGACATCGCGGTTGCCGAGGACAATCTGGCCCAGGCCATCGGTCGTGGTGGCCAGAACGTGCGGCTGGCCAGCCAGCTGACTGGCTGGACCCTGAACGTGATGACCGAGGATGACATCCAGGCCAAACAGCAGGAAGAGACTGGCGACATCCTGCGCAGCTTCATCGAGGAACTGGACGTCGATGAGGAGCTTGCACAGGTTCTGGTCGAAGAGGGTTTCACTTCCCTCGAAGAAGTTGCTTACGTTCCCATGGAGGAAATGCTCGGTATCGATGGCTTCGACGAAGACATCGTCAATGAGCTGCGTACGCGCGCCAAGGATCGCCTGCTGACCAAGGCGATCGCTACTGAGGAGAAACTGGCGGACGCTCAGCCGGCTGAAGATTTGCTCGCGCTGGAAGGCATGGACAAGGAACTGGCGGTCGAGTTGGCAGTGCGGGGTGTCATCACCCGTGAAGACCTGGCCGAGCAGTCGATCGACGATCTGCTCGAGATAGACGGCATCAATGAAGAGCGTGCCGGCAAGCTGATCATGGCCGCCCGAGCCCATTGGTTCGAGTGAGCAATTAGCGGCCTGAGGAGAGGAATGCATGACGCAAGTCACGGTGAAAGAACTGGCCCAAGTGGTCGACACACCGGTCGAGCGATTGCTGCAGCAGATGCGTGAGGCAGGACTGTCGCACACCAGCGCCGAGCAAGTAGTGACCGATAACGAAAAGCAGGCGCTGTTGGCGCATCTGAAGAGCAGCCACGGTGCCAAGGCCGATGAGCCGCGCAAGATCACCTTGCAGCGCAAGACCACCACAAAGCTGAAAGTGGCGGGTAGCAAGACCATCAGTGTGGAAGTGCGCAAGAAGAAGACCTTCGTCAAGCGCAGTGCCGAGGAGATCGAGGCAGAGAAGCAGCGCGAGCTGGAAGAGCAACGCGCCGCTGAGGAAGCGGCTCGCCTTAAGGCCGAGGAAGAAGCGCGTCAGCGTGCCGAGGAAGAGGCCCGTCGCAAGGCGCAGGCCGAAGCCGAGGCCCGTGCCGGGTCGCCGGTGGTTGCGCCGGTTGCCGCAGCGCCGACGCCGGTAGAGGCTGAAGTCCCTGCCGCTCCGGTGGAGGAGCGCAAGAAGGAAGAGCCGCGTCGCGCCGACAAGGCACGCAATGACGACGACGAGCGTCGTGATCGCAAGCAGGCCCAGCATCGGCCTTCGCTCAAGACGAAAGCGCCGCTCGGACGCACCTCGCGCACGGGCGAAGAGGATGAAAACCATCGCCGTGGCGGCCGTGGCAAGTCCAGGCTGAAGAAGCGCAACGCCCATGGCTTCCAGAGCCCCACCGGCCCCATCGTGCGCGAAGTGGCGATCGGCGAAACCATTACGGTTGCCGATCTGGCGCAGCAGATGTCGGTCAAGGCGGCCGAAGTCATCAAGTTCATGTTCAAGATGGGTTCGCCGGTAACCATCAACCAGGTGCTGGATCAGGAAACTGCCCAGTTGATCGCCGAAGAGCTGGGCCACAAGGTCAAGCTGATCAGCGACAACGCCCTGGAAGAGCAACTGGCCGAATACCTGCGGTTCGAAGGCGACGCTGTTTCCCGTGCGCCGGTCGTGACCGTGATGGGGCACGTTGACCATGGTAAGACGTCGTTGCTCGACTATATTCGTCGCGCCAAGGTCGCTGTGGGCGAGGCGGGCGGGATTACCCAGCATATCGGTGCCTACCACGTAGAGACCGAGCGTGGGATGGTCACCTTCCTCGATACCCCTGGTCACGCGGCGTTCACCGCCATGCGTGCCCGTGGTGCCAAGGCGACCGACATTGTGATCCTGGTAGTCGCGGCCGATGATGGCGTGATGCCGCAGACCCAGGAAGCCGTCCAGCATGCGAAAGCTGCTGGTGTGCCGATCGTGGTTGCGGTGAACAAGATCGACAAGCCCGAGGCCAACCCCGACAACATCAAGAACGGCCTGGCCGCGCTGGATGTGATCCCGGAGGACTGGGGTGGTGACACGCCGTTCGTACCGGTTTCGGCAAAGATGGGTACTGGTGTCGACGAGTTGCTGGAAGCGGTTCTGCTGCAAGCCGAACTGCTGGAACTCACGGCCACGCCGTCGGCGCCTGGCCGCGGTGTGGTGGTCGAGTCGCGTCTCGACAAGGGCCGCGGCCCGGTAGCCACCGTGCTGGTTCAGGACGGCACCCTGCGTCAGGGCGATATGGCCCTGGTCGGTTCGACCTATGGTCGCATCCGCGCGATGCTCGACGAGAACGGCAGGTCCATCAAGGAGGCCGGCCCGGCAATTCCGGTGGAGATTCTCGGCCTGGACGGCACACCTGAGGCTGGCGATGAGCTCAGTGTGCTGAGCGACGAGAAAAAGGCGCGTGAAGTGGCGCTGTTCCGTCAGGGCAAATTCCGCGAGGTCAAGCTCGCCCGTGCCCACGCAGGCAAGCTGGAAAACATCTTCGAGAGCATGGGGCAGGAGGAGAAGAAGACGCTCAACATCGTCCTCAAATCCGATGTCCGCGGTTCTCTGGAGGCCTTGCAGGGCTCGCTCAGCGGCCTGGGTAACGATGAGGTGCAGGTGCGCGTCATTGGCGGCGGCGTCGGTGGTATCACCGAGAGCGATGCCAACCTGGCCCTGGCGTCCAATGCGGTGCTGTTCGGCTTCAACGTGCGGGCCGATGCCGGTGCGCGTCGGATTGTCGAGCAGGAAGGTCTGGATCTGCGTTACTACAACGTGATCTACGACATCATCGAGGACGTCAAGAAAGCCCTGACAGGCATGCTCGGCAGCGATGTTCGCGAGAACATCCTGGGTATCGCCGAAGTGCGCGATGTGTTCCGCTCGCCGAAGTTCGGTGCGGTCGCGGGCTGTATGGTCCTGGAGGGCATGGTGCACCGTAACCGTCCGATTCGCGTGCTGCGTGACGACGTGGTCATCTTCGAAGGCGAGCTGGAATCGCTTCGCCGCTTCAAGGATGACGTTGCCGAGGTGCGTGCCGGCATGGAGTGCGGTATCGGCGTGAAGAGCTACAACGACGTCAAGACTGGCGACAAGATCGAAGTATTCGAAAAAGTCGAAGTGGCGCGCTCGCTGTAAGCAAACGCAAGCTGGAAGCTGGAAGTCAGAAGCCGGACGCCGCCCATGCGGCCTCCGGCTTCGAGCTTCCAGCTTTCGGCGTTTCAGAAGGTAAGAGTCATGGCAAAAGATTACAGCCGCACCCAGCGTATAGGCGATCAGATGCAGCGAGAGCTGGCCTCGTTGATCCAGCGTGAAATCAAGGACCCGCGCCTCGGGCTGATCACCATCACCGGCGTCGAGGTCAGTCGCGATCTGTCCCATGCCAAGATATTCATCACCGTCATGGGCAAGGATGACGATCAGGATGTGGTCAAGGAGAACCTGCGCATTCTCAACGATGCGAGCGGCTTCCTGCGCATGCAGCTGGGTAAGGCGATGAAGCTGCGCACGGTGCCGCAGCTGCATTTTCACTACGACGCCAGTGTCCGTCGTGGTGTCGAACTGGCCTCGCTGATCGAGCGTGCCGTCGCCGAAGACCGTAAGCATGGTGATGGAGAGTAACGCGTGGCCCAGGTAAAACGTGTACGCCGTGCAGTCAGCGGCATCATTCTCCTCGACAAACCGCGTGGCTTTACGTCCAACGCGGCGCTGCAGAAGGTTCGCTGGCTGCTCAATGCCGAGAAGGCCGGGCATACCGGTAGTCTCGATCCGCTCGCTACCGGCGTGCTGCCGCTGTGCTTCGGTGAAGCCACCAAGTTCTCCCAGTACCTGCTCGATGCCGACAAGGGCTACGAGACGTTGGCCCAGCTTGGTGTCACTACCACCACCGCCGATGCGGAAGGCGAAGTGCTCGAGCGCAGGCCGGTGGATGTCAGTCGCGAGCAGCTCGAAGCCCTATTGCCGCGTTTTCGCGGGGACATTCAGCAGGTGCCGCCGATGTACTCGGCGCTCAAGCGTGACGGCCAGCCGTTATACAAGCTGGCGCGTGCCGGAGAGGTAGTGGAGCGCGAGCCGCGTTCTGTTACCATTGCGCGCTTGGAGCTGCTTTCGCTGGAAGCGGACAAGGCACGACTCGCGGTAGCGTGTAGCAAGGGCACCTATATCCGCACACTGGTCGAGGATATCGGGCGTGAGCTGGGTTGTGGTGCACATGTGGCCGAGTTGCGGCGCACCCAGGCAGGACCATTCGAGCTGAGCCAGACCGTCACGCTCGAGGCGCTCGAACAGGCCCATGCTGAAGGCGGCGCGGAGGCGGTTGACGCTTTCCTTCAGCCGGTCGACAGTGGTCTGGAACACTGGCCGCTGTTGCAGTTTTCGGAGCACAGCGCCTTTTACTGGCTCCACGGACAGCCGGTGCGAGCTCCGGAAGCACCCCAGTTCGGGATGGTTCGGGTACAGGATCATAACGGTCGCTTCATCGGTATCGGTGAAGTGAGCGAAGACGGGCGCATCGCGCCGCGTCGATTGATTCGGTCGGTATGACCGATACGCAGTGCGCTTTGGTTGCGTACTGCGTCACGAGGATGGCTGTTGGCAGGCACGGTCAGCCCTCTTTATAAACACGGGATGCGTCCCGGCCTGTTCACTGTAAGGAGCCCATCATGGCACTTAACGTTGAAGAAAAAGCCCAGATCGTTAACGAGTACAAGCAAGCTGAAGGCGATACCGGTTCTCCGGAAGTGCAGGTTGCACTGTTGACCGCCAACATCAACAAGCTGCAGGACCACTTCAAGGCCAACGGCAAGGACCACCACTCCCGTCGTGGTCTGATCCGCATGGTTAACCAGCGCCGCAAGCTGCTGGATTACCTGAAGAGCAAGGACACTACTCGTTACAGCACCCTGATCGGTCGTCTGGGTCTGCGTCGTTAAGACGTAGCGAGTTGGAAGTCGGAAGCTGGAAGCAGGAAGTTGAAAGCCGGGGATGACCCGCTTGCAGCTTCGGGCTTCCAGCTTTCGACTTTCTTGCAGGAAGCATCGGGCCGACTCCCGAGCGTTCTGCCAATTTCCCCCAAAGGCAACAGAGAGAAGGAAAACACCGTGAACCCGGTAATCAAGAAATTTCAGTTCGGTCAGTCGACCGTAACCCTGGAGACGGGCCGTATCGCCCGCCAGGCCTCCGGCGCCGTGCTGGTCACCGTCGATGACGACGTGAGTGTGCTGGTCTCCGTGGTTGGCGCCAAGACCGCCGACCCGAGCAAGGGCTTTTTCCCGCTGTCGGTCCATTACCAGGAAAAGACCTACGCTGCCGGCAAGATCCCGGGCGGCTTCTTCAAGCGTGAGGCGCGTCCCTCCGAGAAGGAAACCCTGACCTCGCGCCTGATCGATCGTCCGATCCGTCCGTTGTTCCCGGAAGGTTTCCAGAACGAAGTGCAGGTCATCTGCACCGTGGTATCGACCAGCAAGAAGACCGACCCGGACATCGCCGCGATGATCGGTACATCTGCTGCGCTGGCGATCTCCGGTATTCCGTTCAACGGCCCGATTGGCGCCGCGCGCGTGGCCTTCCACCCGGAAAGCGGTTACCTGCTGAACCCGACCTACGAGCAGCTCAAGGCTTCCAGCCTGGACATGGTCGTGGCCGGTACCAAGGACGCCGTGCTGATGGTCGAGTCCGAGGCCAAGGAGCTGACCGAAGACCAGATGCTGGGTGCAGTGCTGTTCGCCCATGACGAATTCCAGGTGGTGATCCAGGCCGTTGCCGAGCTGGCAGCCGAAGCCGGCAAGCCAACCTGGGACTGGCAGCCGAAGGCGGAAAATACCGAGCTGCTCAATGCAATCCGCAGCGAGTTCGGCGAGGCGATTTCCCAGGCCTACACCATCATCATCAAGCAGGACCGCTATGCACGCCTGGGCGAGTTGCGCGAGCAGATCGTCGCCCGCTTCGCCAATGAAGAAGGCCAGCCTTCCGCCGCCGAAGTGAAAGATGCGTTCGGTGAGATCGAATACCGCACCGTGCGCGAGAACATCGTCAACGGCAAGCCCCGTATCGATGGTCGCGATACCCGCACCGTCCGTGGCCTGAACATCGAAGTCGGCGTGCTCGGCAAGACCCACGGTTCCGCCCTGTTCACACGTGGCGAAACCCAGGCGCTGGTCGTAGCCACCCTGGGCACCGCCCGCGATGCGCAGATCCTCGACACCCTCGAAGGTGAGAAGAAAGACCCCTTCCTGCTGCACTACAACTTCCCACCCTATTCGGTGGGAGAGTGCGGTCGCATGGGCGCCACTGGTCGTCGCGAGATCGGTCATGGTCGCCTGGCCCGTCGTGGTGTTGCCGCCATGCTGCCGAGTGCCGACGAGTTCCCGTATACCATCCGCGTTGTGTCGGAAATCACCGAATCCAACGGTTCCAGCTCGATGGCTTCCGTCTGTGGCGCCTCCCTGGCTCTGATGGATGCCGGTGTGCCGATGAAGGCGCCGGTGGCCGGTATCGCCATGGGGCTGGTCAAGGAAGGCGAGAAGTTCGCCGTACTGACCGACATCCTCGGTGACGAAGATCACCTGGGCGACATGGACTTCAAGGTGGCCGGTACTTCCAAGGGCGTCACTGCGCTGCAGATGGATATCAAGATCCAGGGTATCACCGAGGAGATCATGGAGCAGGCTCTGGAGCAGGCGCTGGAAGCGCGTCTGAATATCCTCGGCCAGATGAACCAGGTCATCGCCCAGTCGCGCAGCGAGCTGTCGGCCAACGCCCCGACCATGCTGGCGATGAAGATCGATCAGGACAAGATCCGTGACGTGATCGGCAAGGGTGGCGCGACCATCCGTGGCATCTGCGAAGAAACCAAGGCCTCGATCGATATCGAGGATGACGGTTCGATCAAGATCTTTGGCGAGACCAAGGAAGCGGCCGAGGCTGCCAAGCAGCGCGTGCTGGCTATCACTGCAGAGGCCGAGATCGGCAAGATCTACGTCGGCAAGGTCGAGCGCATCGTCGACTTCGGCGCCTTCGTCAACATTCTGCCCGGCAAGGACGGCCTGGTGCATATCTCGATGCTGAGCGATCAGCGCGTCGAGAAGGTCACCGATGTCCTCAAGGAAGGCCAGGAGGTCGAAGTGCTGGTGCTGGACGTGGACAACCGCGGCCGCATCAAGCTGTCGATCAAGGACGTGGCGGCGGCGAAAGCTTCCGGCGCCTGATCGGCCGCTTCTGCCATTATCGGGCACGTCGTTTTGACGTGTTGAGCAGGCTCGCAAGAGCTTGTTTCGCGATATGGCAGGGCGTTCGTTTCGGAAAAAGGCTCGCTTCGGCGGGCCTTTTTCGTTTTTGCCTGACCACCATGAAGGTGTCTTCTGATTGCAACTTGCACGTGCCGCTGGCTGTCAAACATGCATACTGCAAGCTTGGCGTGCCATTGCTCGTCGCGCATCTTGTTGAAAATAAAGGGATTTTAAGGTTCGCGTAGCTGGCATGGTGCTTGCGCGGTAAATCATGCATTCGCGGACGGAGCAATACCGCGAAAATCATGAAGAACAGGAGTGATATCTATGAAGACCATTCAGAACTCTTTGACCGCCGCCGTTATCGCTACTGCCATGACCCTGCCGATGGCAGGCGTGGCTTTCGCCGAAGACACTTCTGCTCTGGCAAGCAAAGATACCGTCATGCTGGCTGCCAACGAGACCATGGACAAGGCCGGTGAAGCCGCTTCGGATACCTGGATCACCACCAAGGTCAAATCCAGCCTGCTGGCCGAGGATGCAACGCCAGGCATGGATATCGAAGTCGAAACCAAAAAGGGTGTGGTCTCGCTGTCCGGTACGGTCGCCACTGAAGCCGAGCGCGAAGCTGCAATCGCCAAGGCCAAGCAGATCAAGGGTGTGCGCGAAGTCTCGGCTGACGGCCTGAAAGCCGTCGAGTAAGTCGTGTTGTCGAGGTGCTATTGCGGCACCTCGATGTAAAGCCCGCCGATGGCGGATTTTGTAGTTCAGCGGCCGCGTTCGCTGTCGATCTGGCGAAGTCTGTTGGCTTCGAAGCGAAGGAAGTAGTACATCCCGTGGATCGGGCCATAGGTCCACTCCTCGACCGGAACCTCGGTACGGAAACCGTACTGATCGACGACTTCCTTGTAGCCGACGAAACCGCTGCTGGTGGGCTCGCCGCATTTGCTTCGAACCTCGGCGGTCGAAGCGTCGAGGCTGACCAGATTGCTGCCGCAGCGATGGGTAGAAGCCGCGTGTGCCTGTAGCGTGCAGAGCAGCAGAATGGCGGCGGTCGTGACGGTCCATCGAATCATGGCAATGCCTTTCACTCAGCGACTGCGGCGCGTTTCGATACGCTTGAGTCGATTACCCTCGAAGATGAGGATGCTGAGCATGCCATTGTTCGGTCCGTAGACCCACTCCTCAAGCATGAACTCATGGCGATCATTGCGACCCAGCGTGTAACCCACCACATCCCGGTGCGCAGGTGGGCCGCATTTGCGTTCCACCTCAAAGCCGCGGTCCCCGCTGCTGACCAGGTTGCTGCCACAGCGCATGGTATCGGCCTGCGCTGTCAGGCAGCACAGGCCGAGGGCGCAGCTCGAGGCAAGGTGTCTGAGGTTCACGCTACTCGGCTCCCAAATGCAGCATTGTCGAGACCCGGTCATCTTTCGCCTCGGTGATACCTGTGTCGAGCAGGTATACGCGCTGATCGGCAAGACCCTGTTCCACCAGGTAATCCTTGATGCTACCGGCGCGCTGTTGTGCCAGTCGCCGCAGCAGCGAGGTGTTGTCGCTCCAGTGTTCGATCATTGCGCTGCGCATGCGGGCGGCACGCTCCTCATCCTCCAGCTCCCTCCATTCGGCTGGCGGCTGCCGCTTGAGGCGGCTCCGGTAGATGCCTTCGAGCAGTACGGCTTTGTCGTCCTCGGGCACGGCAAGCTCGCGGGCTGAGGCAGGAACCTTGTCGCCACGTCGCTGCAGGATTCTGTACCAGGTGTTCTGGTACTCCTGCTCCAGACGCTGTTCGGCCAGCAATGGTCCATCCATCCCAGGGGCGCTCATGCCTTCCACTTCCAGGCGCAGGGCCGGTCGCTCTCCGAGCGCCGCAACCAGAGTGTCCAGTGCGCTGCGGGCCGGAGCGTCGAGCTCGCTGATTCCAGGGCGGAAGGCTACCTGACTGAGGTCTTCCTGGCTGCCGCCGACCAGGCCGCCGATGAACTTGAAAGGTGCCTGAGCGGCGCGTAATACCAGATTACGCAGAGTCTGCCAGACGATCGGCATCACGCTGAATTGCGGGTCGTCGAGGTTGCCCTGTACCGGTAACTCGATGGAGATGGTGCCCTTGGTGTCCTTGAGCAGGGCGACGGCCAGGCGGACCGGCAGGTCGACGGCGTCTGGGCTGTCGACCTTTTCGCCGAGCTGCAATTGTTCGAGGACTACCTTGTTCTCGGCATTCAATTGTCCCTGTTGGATGCGGTAGTGCAGATCCAGATCGAGCCGTCCCTTACGGATGCGGTAGCCGGCGAACTTGCTCGAATAAGGGGACAGGGTGGTGAGTTCGACATGCTTGAAGTGGGTGGCAATGTCCAGGCTCTGCATGGGATCGAATGGCGTCAGGCTGCCCACGATGCTGACCGGTGCATAGCGATCGACCTTGCCCTTGATGTTTACCGAGGCGGAAGCATGCTGTTGGTTGTCCACCGCGCCGATGGCGCCATTGAGCTCCTGCACGGCGGTGATGAACGGCGGCGTGAGGCTGAGGTCGGCGAAGTTGGCCGAGCCATCGTTGATCTTGATTCCGCCGATGCGTATGGCCAGTGGCTTGGACGATTGATTCGTCTGGTCGGCAGCCTGGCCTTGTGGCTGGTCGATCAGTAGGTCATTGATGTTGGTGCTCAGGTCAGGGTTGATGATGAAGCGAGCATAGGGCTGCTGCAGCCCGATGGAGCCAATGGTCAGCCGTTCGGGATGGCTATAGGCCAAGCCCTCCAGTTGCAGTCGTTGCCATTTGAGGAAGTCGCGATTCTTGATGGTGTCCAGGGTATGTAACTGAGTGATTTCGGCGGCGCCTTTCACCTCGAAAGCCAGGGGCTCACTGCTGGTCAGCGCCACGTCAAGGTCGCTGCTCAGCAAGCCGCTGCGCAGCTCCAGCTTGATGAACGGGCTCAGGTAGGCCTGTGCGATCCGTAGGTCGATGTCCTTGGTTTTGACGGCCAGAATGCCGCTGGCCGGCTTCAGTTGCAGTTGCCCCTTGGTTTGCAGCGAGCCCTGGCGACCGATGCCCGTCGCGAGCTCCAACTGGAAGGGTGAGGTTCCGAGACTGTCGAAATCCTGCAGGTCAAGATCGAGCGGTCCGAGTTCCAGTGCCACTTCGGTTTCGGGTGCGCGGTCGGCCAGGTGAAGCTGATACTGGCGCAGTTGCACGTTGTTCAGCAGCACCTGCCAAGGTTGTCCGTCGTCAGTCGCTTCGGTTTCGGCTATTGGTTGATCGGCGGTTGTGGGTGCTGCGTCAACGGGTTGGGCGGCGAAGAGCTTCTGCCAGTTCAGTTCGCCGTCGCGCTCGCGCGCTACCCAGCTTTCCAGCTTGTGGCTGCGCACCTGGCCGACGACGATTTTCTGCTTGGCCAGGTCCAGCGAGGTCTGGCTGATTTCCAGTTGCTCCAGGCGCAGCAAGGATTCGCCGTCGAGGCCGTCGATATCGAGCGGGGAGAGCGCGGCTTCGATGTTCTCCAGCACCAGCGCCGTGCCTTCGCTCAGATCGAGCCGATACTCACCGCTGAAGCCTAGCCGGCCGTTGCGCAAGGCCAATGGCGCCGCTTCGCGGACATAGGGCCAGAAGGTAGACAGATCCAGATTGCTGACCTTCAACTGGCCGGTAGAGGCGACGGGAGTCAGGCCGATCTGGCCCTGCCATTCGAGCCGGGCACCATTCGGTCCGTTGGCCACCAGCACGGCATCGGCGGCATCCCCGGCCCGCGTGGAGAAGTTGAGCAATTCGAAGTTGAGCGCATCCAGGTGCATGTCGATCGGCTCCTGCGGGCGCCGGTCCTCGAAGTGCAGGGCGCCTTCGCTCAGCTGCAGACGGTCCACGTGCAATGCGAAAGGCTCGGTTTCGGCCTCTTCCGCGACTTCCTCGGATTCCGGGAGGGCGAACAGTTGGCTCAGGTTGAGCGTGCCGTTTTCGTCGAAGCGCACTTTGCTTTGCAGCCTGTCCAGCTCGACATCAGCCAGGTGCAGCGTGCGACGCCAGAGACTGCTCCATTGCAGGTTCAGGTAGAGCCGCTCGAAGCCCAGCTGTTCTGCGCCCGGCTCGCCGAGGCGAAGGTTGAACAGGGTCAGTTCGAGGCTGAAGGGATTGAACTCGAGGCGCTCCAGGTTGGCCGGTACCGTGGCGTACTGGGCGAGCTGCTGATTGGCTATGCGCTGGGCGACTCCAGGCAGGATCAGGAAGCCAAGCAGGCTATAGCAGACCAGGGCGGTCATCGTGCCGATGAGCGCGCGCTTCACTCCGTTGGACATGCTGTATTCAGTTCCAGGCGATTGAGTGGCTGGGAGTATGGCATGAGAATCCGGTTCCTCGGTGGCTGCTGTGCTCCGGTACGGCAGCCAACTTCATCGGACCGACTGCCCCACGCGCCGACTGGCGCGGTGGCCGAACACGAGGCTGCGGGTAGCGAGCTGTCCGCCGCCCACTTCTCAACCGCGGTGACGCCCGCGGAAGAAGTCGATCAGACCCTGGGTTGAGGCATCTTCGGCCGGCGGCGCGTCGAAGCTGGTCATTTGGCCATAGACGGCCTTGCCCAGATCCTTGCCGAGCTCGACGCCCCACTGATCGAAGGAGTTGATGCCCCAAATCACGCCTTGCACGAACACCTTGTGTTCGTAGAGAGCGATCAGCGCGCCGAGGCGGCCGGGACTGATGGTTTCCATCACCACCGTATTGCTCGGGCGATTGCCTGGAATCACCTTGTGCGGTGCCAGGCGCCCGATCTCAGCTTCGGCCAGCCCCTTGGCGCGCAGTTCGGCCTCGGCTTCTTCCCGGGTCTTGCCGAGCATCAGTGCCTGGCTCTGCGAAAGGCAGTTGGCGTAGAGCCATTCATGGTGGTCGGCCACTGGGTTGTGGCTGACTACCGGCACGATGAAGTCGGCCGGAATCAGCGGCGTGCCCTGATGCAGTAACTGGTGATAGGCATGCTGGCCGTTGGCGCCGACACCGCCCCAGATCACAGGGCCTGTGGTGCAGGATACCGGCAGGCCGTCCTGGCGGACGCTCTTGCCGTTGGACTCCATGTCCATCTGCTGCAGGTGTTTGACGAAGTTGCGCAGGTAATGGTCGTAGGGCAGGAAGGCGTAGCTCTGTGCATCCCAGAAGTTGTGGTACCAGACGCCGAGCATGGCCAGCAGCACCGGCATGTTGCTCTCGAAGGGCTCGTTGAGGAAGTGCTGGTCCATGCTATAGGCGCCGGACAGCAGGTCCTTGAAGTTGGACATGCCGATGGCTAGTGCGATAGGCAGGCCGATGGCCGACCATAGCGAATAGCGTCCGCCGACCCAGTCCCACATGGGGAAGATGTTCTTCTCGCGAATACCGAACTCAACGGCCGCCTGTCGGTTGCTGGTCACCGCGACGAAGTGGCGGTAGAGCTTTTCCTCGGTGCCGCCCTTGCCCAGGTACCAGTCGCGGGCGGCCTGGGCGTTCTTCAGAGTTTCGAGCGTGCCGAAGGTCTTGCTGGAAATGATGAACAATGTGGTTTCGACGTTCAGCTTGGCGGTCACTTCGCGAAACTCGCTGCCGTCGATATTGGCCAGGTAGTGGGTGCGTACGCCATGCTGGGTGAACGGCAGCAGGGCTTCGGAAACCAGTTGCGGACCGAGGAAGGAGCCGCCGATGCCGATGTTCACCACGTCGGTGATGGTCTTGTCGCTGAAACCACGCCACAGGTTGTTGTGAATGCGCGTGACGAAATCGGTCATCTGCGCCAGGGCGGTGTGCACGTCGCGCATGATGTTCTGTCCATCGACCATCACGCAATCGCCCATCGGGCGGCGCAGGGCGGTATGCAGCACCGGCCGGTTCTCCGAGGCGTTGATCCGTTCGCCCTCGAACATCGCACGCGCAGCCTGTTTCACACCCGCTTCCCGAGCCAGGTTGATCAGCAGAGTGCGGGTGTCGGTGGTGATCAGATTCTTCGAGTAGTCCAGGAGCAATCCGCAGCAGGCCACCGAGAGGTCCTTGAATCGATCCGGATCCGCCTGAAAGGCCGAGCGCATGTTGAAGTTCTGCATGCTCAGGCGATGCTCTTCCAGTTCCTTCCAGGACGATAGGCGAGTGCTGTTGATCGGGGTCTCGTAGTAGCTCATGTTGATTGCTGCTTCCTTTGCTGGGCGGGCTGTCGGCAATGCGATGTTTGGGTAGTCATTCGATCATGCGGGCGCGCTGACGTTCTGTCGATGCAGCGGTGTTACCGTTGCGTTGCCACGAAGAGATATCGGATCCCACCTCGCAGCGAGTGGTCAGACTGGAAAAGCGGCACGGTGTTCCGAAGGCTGTCATGCTCGTTACGGCGATCCCTGCGGAACAAGGGGGAAGATTGCAGGTTTGCAGGGCAGCGGCCAATACCCAAAGCATAAAAAACCCGCAACCTTTGCAGGGTGCGGGTTCGTGTGTCGCTCGAGGGTTCAGGCAACCTGAACCGGAATCGCATTGCTGGTGTGGCTCAGTTCGCCGTCGGCGCCCATATAAAGGACGTGAGGCTTGAAGCTGGCTAACTCGGCTTCGCTGTAATGGGCATAGGCGCAGATGATCAGGCGATGGCCGACACCGGCCTTGTGCGCGGCGGCGCCGTTGACCGAGATGATCTTCGAGCCTTCCTCGCCGCGGATGGCGTAGGTGGTGAAGCGCTCGCCATTGTCGACGTTGTAGATCTGGATCTGTTCGTATTCGCGAATGCCGGCCAGGTCCAGCCAGTCGCCGTCGATGGCGCAGGAGCCTTCGTAATCCAGCACCGAGTGGGTCACCTGGGCGCGGTGCAGTTTGGCCTTGAGCATGATGGCGTGCATGGCGGGGTCCTCCGGGTACGCAAGCGGCGCAGAGTTTGCCCGAACCGGCAGGGCTGATCAAGGACGCCGGCCGGGCAGCTGTGGCAATGAGTCAGTGGGAGCCGGTCTCGACCAGCAGGTTGTCGATCAGGCGCGTCTTGCCGAGAAATGCCGCGGCAAGGATGACCACTTGGGCCGTCTGCTCCGTGGCCGTTTGCAGCGTCAGGGCATCGCGTGCTTCCAGGTAATCCGGCCGCAGTCCGGCGGTACGTAACGCGTTCTCGCCTTCGGCGAGCAGGGCGGGGTAGTCGCGTTCGCCGCCGCGTACCTGTTGTGCCAGCTGGCTCAGCGTGCGGTACAGCACGGGTGCTGTGGCGCGTTCGTCGGCGCTGAGATAGCCGTTGCGCGAGGACAGCGCCAGGCCGTCTTCGGCACGCACGATGGGCTCGCCGATGATCTGCACCGGCATGTTCAGGTCGCGCACCATGGTGCGGATCACTGCCAGTTGCTGGAAATCCTTCTCGCCGAACACCGCCAGATCCGGCAACACCATGTTGAACAGCTTGGTGACTATGGTGGAGACGCCATCGAAATGACCCGGACGGCTGCCGCCACAGAGTCCCTCGGAAACGCCTGGAACACTGACGATGGTCTGCAGCGCCTGGCCGCTGGGATACATTTCTTCCACGGTCGGTACGAACAGCAGATGACAGCCTGCCTCGAAGAGCTTGTCCTGATCGGCGGCGAGCGTACGCGGATAGCTGGCCAGGTCTTCGTTGGGGCCGAACTGCAGCGGGTTGACGAAGATGCTGGCGACGACGAAATCGGCGCGTTGGCCGGCCTTCCTCACCAATGCGATATGCCCGTCGTGCAGGTTGCCCATGGTGGGTACGAAGCCGACGCGCTTGCCTTCACCGCGTGCGCGGGTCACGGCGGCACGCAGGTCAGCGATGGTCCTGACCACGTTCATGCGGAAAAACCATGTTCGGTGGCCGGGAACTCGCCCGCCTTGACGGCGGCGACATAAGCGCCGATCGCCTTGGCGATGTCGCCATGCTCGGCCATGAAGTTCTTCACGAACTTCGGCGCCCGGCCACTCAGCGAGAGGCCCAGCATGTCGTGCATGACCAGCACTTGGCCGTCGGTGTCACTGCCGGCGCCGATGCCGATCACGGGAATCTCGACCGCTCGGGTGATGCGCGCGGCCAGTTCGCTGGGCACGCATTCGAGCAGTAGCATTGCAGCGCCGGCCGCTTCCAGTGCCCTGGCATCTTCGACCATCTGCTGTGCCTGGGCCTCACCGCGTCCCTGGACCTTGTAGCCGCCGAAGACGTTCACTGCCTGCGGGGTCAGGCCCATGTGTGCGCACACGGGAATGCCACGCTCGGCCAGCAGGGTGATGGACTCGGCCAGCCAGGCCGTCCCCTCGACCTTGATGACGTTGGCGCCCGCCTGCATCAGAGTGGCCGAGTTCTTCAGCGTCTGTTCTGTGGTGGCGTTGGCCATGAAGGGCAGGTCGGCGACGATCATCGCGCCCCGGTTGCCGCGCTTGACGCAGGCGGTGTGATAAGCCATCTCGGCGACCGTTACTGGCAGGGTACTGTCGTGCCCTTGTAGAACCATGCCCAGGGAGTCGCCGATCAGCAGCATCTCGACGCCGGCTTCACTGGCCGTCTTGGCGAAGGTGGCGTCGTAGCAGGTGAGCATGGCGATCTTCTCGCCTTTCTGCTTGAGGCCACGCAGGGTGGTCAGGGTTACATCTGACATGATGCCGTCCTCTTCGAGGCTCTGAGGGAGCGGGGTTGCCGGAACCGAAAGGACGCCATGCCTGGTTCGGTGCGTACCGGCAGAGGGCGCTTATAGTCCCGATGGCGGCATGCTAAGTCAATCGTGAGTGTTACCTCGTGGTAACGCTTGTTACCTGATGGGTACCTGGACTCTGGACGTCGTTTTCCGCTCAGTCCAGGCGCTGCAGACCTTCGAACGGGCAGGCAGCCAGCAGTGCATCGAGTCGCCTGCCGTCGGGCAGCAGCAGGTCAGGCGGAGCCAACTCGGCCAGCGGATAAAGCACGAAGGCGCGTGCGTGCAGATGGTAGTGCGGGACCTGGAGCCGTGGCTCGTCGATCAGCCGGTCGCCGAACAGCAGGATGTCCAGGTCCAGGCTGCGTGGTCCCCAGCGCTCGGCCTTGCGCTCGCGGCCCTGGCTCAGTTCGATGGCCTGCAGAGCGTCGAGCAACTGCAGGGGCGGCAGAGCCGTATCCAGCGCCGCGACGGCATTCACATAGTACGGCTGGTCCGCGGGTCCCAGTGGGTTGCTGGAGTAGAAGGAGGAAACAGCCGTCAGTTGTGTCGCGGGGATATTGTCCAGTGCCAGCAGCGCCGTGCGCAGCTGTTTCTGCGGTTCGGCAAGGTTGCTGCCAAGGCCGATGTAGACGCGCTCCATGATGTTACTCGCCCGCAGCCGAGCCTTCACCGGTCCCACGCTTGCGGCGCCCACCACTGCGGCGGCGCTTGCGCGGGGCGCCACCGGAGGAGTCCTTGTTGCTCAGCTCGCGAATCATGCTGCGTCGTTCGCTGTCGCTGGCTTCCTGGTATTCGGTCCACCACTCGCCCAGGCCATCGGTCTGCTCGCCGGCGCTCTCGCGCAGCAGGAGGAAGTCGTAGCCAGCCCGAAAGCGGGGGTTTTCCAGCAGTTGATCGGCGCGGCGACCCTGTCGGCGCGGCAGGCGCTCCTGCATGTCCCAGATTTCCCGCATGGGTATGGTGAAGCGCTTGGGGATTGCCGTGCGCTGGCACTGTTCCCAGATCAGATCGTGAGCCGCTTCCTGCATGGCCGGGATCGGTGGCAACCCCCGCGCCTGGACTTCCGCCACCCGTGCCGGTAACGCGGGCCACAGCAGTGCGGCGAACAGGAACGCCGGGGTAACGGGCTTGCCCTGGGCGATCCGCAGGTCGGTATTGGCCAGGGCGTTGCGGATCAGCGTGCCGGCATAGTCGGGATCGTCTTCCAGGGCTTCGGCGCTGGCCGGAAACAGCGGTGCGAAGAGGTCGTATTCGAGCAGCAGCTCGAAGGTGCGCTCGGCCTTGCCGCCGAGGAACAGCTTGAGTGTTTCGTCGAACAGTCGTGCCGAGGGAATGCCGTCGAGCAGGTCGGCCAGCTCGGGAATGGGTTCGGCGCTGTGCCTTTCGATGTCGAAGTCGAGCTTGGCGGCAAAGCGTACCGCTCGCAGCATCCGCACCGGGTCTTCCTGGTAACGCTGCTCGGGGTTGCCGATCAGGCGAATCTGTCGATTGCGAATATCCTGCATACCATGGGTATGGTCATGGATGCGCTCGCTGGAGGGATCGTAATACAGCGCGTTGATAGTGAAGTCGCGCCGCTGGGCATCGTCTTCCAGGGTGCCGTAGACGTTGTCACGCAGGATCCGTCCGCTTTCGTTGCGCGAGGCCAGATGGCTGGCATCATCATCGTCGTCTTCCGGATGGTTGGCGCGGAAAGTAGCGACTTCGATGATCTCGCGACCGAAATGCACGTGGACCAGCTTGAAGCGCCGGCCGATAACGCGCGCATTACGGAACTCGGCACGCACCTGCTCCGGCGTGGCGCTGGTGGCGACGTCATAGTCCTTGGGTGCGAGTTCGAGTAGCAGGTCGCGTACGCAACCGCCGACCACATAGGCTTCATACCCTGCCTGCTGAAGGCGCTCGACGACGCTGACCGCGTGGCGGCTGATCTCGTTGCGGCGCAGGGCGTGCTGCCGGCTGGACAGTATTTCGGGAGTGCGACGGGGATGCGGGAAGCGGCGCAGAGGGGAACGAAAAGACTGGAACAGCTTTTTCAGCATGGGGAGCACTGTGTGGCGAAATGACGAGGCGAAGTGGCGAATGACCACGAACGAGCGTGGATTCTAGCACCGGGAAGCAGGGATGGTGAACGAAGCGCGAAAAGCTGTCAAAAATTGCGAGAGGCCGCAAAGCACTAAGGGGAGCCGAAGCTCCCCTTTAAAATATTGTCGCGTGCTTTGTTGTTATTAGTATTTCCGAGCGTATTGTTTTTGTTGGATCGCTCGTTCCCTCCGGCCGTAGCCTTTGGGGGTTGCTCCTACACCGGGAGCTAAAAGCAAACGGATTGCTTTGGTCGCTGAGTTGCCATCATCCGTAGATCCATCCAGTTCAGGTACTGCTTGAGCAGTTTTGTTCTTCTCGGCCTGGCTGTGGGGCGAACCCCGTTTGGCAAGTCCTCTCCAAAAGAATCAGTTAGCTACGCCTCCGCCTTTTTATCGTTGTTCTGCTGGAGTCGGTACGTTTTGTTCTTATTGTGGGTCTGCTTGTTATTGTTGTTGTGCCAGATATAAAGCAGTTGTCGTGCCAGTTTTTGAAAGCATAGCAATATCAATGACTTATGATTTCTTCGTGCTGGTGGTAGGTAGAAAAAAACCGGGTTCCGTTACCGATGAACCCGGTTTTTGTTACGGCGAATGTGCCGGGGTAACAAGCGCTACCCGGTTGTGGTGCTGGATTTGCGACGCGGGATACCCAGGCGCTGCCGGCGTTCCCACAGGCACTTGCGACTGATCCCGAGTTTGCGGGCCAGTTCGGTTTCGGTCATGTGGTCCTGATGCTCGAGTACGAAATGCTGGAAATAGTCCTCCAGCGACAGGTCTTCGGTTGGCTCGTTGTTGCTGCCGGTGCCGAGCGGCGCGCAGGGTGAATCGAAATCCTCGTCGAGTCCGCTGAGTTCGATATCGATACCCAGTAGTTCCGCGTTGATCTCAGGGCTCTCGCTGAGGATGGCGGCTCGCTCGATGGCGTTTTCCAGCTCCCGCACGTTACCGGGCCAGGGGTAATGACGAATGGCCTGCTCGGCTTCCCGGGAAAAATACATGGCCTCGGTGCCCATGCGTGTGCATTGGCGCGCCAGAAAGGCCTTGGCGATTTCCAGGATATCGTTGTCGCGCTCACGTAGCGGCGGCAGTTTGAGCGCGATGACGTGCAGGCGGTAATAAAGGTCTTCCCGGAAGTCGCCGAGCTTGGCCAGCGTCTTCAGGTCGCGGTGCGTCGCGGCAACCAGGCGGACGTCGACTTTCTGCGACTGGGTTGAGCCGACCCGCCGGATCTCGCCCTCCTGCAATACGCGCAACAGCCGGGCCTGGGCCTCCAGCGGTAATTCACCAATCTCGTCGAGAAACAGCGTGCCACCGTCCGCGGCTTCTACCAGCCCGGCACGGCCGGCGCTGGCGCCGGTGAAGGCGCCTTTCTCATGTCCGAAGAGCTCGGATTCGATCAGCGTCTCGGGAATTGCAGCGCAGTTGACGGAAATCATCGGTGCCTTGGCGCGCTGCGAAAGATTGTGCAAGGCGCGGGCGACCAGCTCCTTACCGGTGCCGGACTCTCCCTGGATAAGGACGTTGGAGTCGGTCGGCGCTACCTTGCGAATCTTGCCGAACAGATCCTGCATGGGCGCGCAGTGGCCGATGATGCCGATCTCGCCGTTGGCTGTGCTCGGCGCTGCGGCTCCTGGCTGGCCGGTACCGCTCTGCGCAGAGGTGCTGCGAGCCTGCTCGCGGTCGCCCAGGATGCGCGCGACGGTCTGCAGCATTTCATCGTGGTCGAAGGGCTTGGCGATGTAGTCCACGGCGCCCATCTTCATCGAGTCGACGGCCGAGCGCAGGCTCGCATAACTGGTCATGATCAGCACCGGTACGCCTGTGGCCAGCTTGATCAGCTCGGTTCCGGGGGCGCCGGGTAGCCGAAGGTCGCTGACGATGAGGTCGAAACCCGGAATGCTGAAGCGTTCCTGGGCTTCCTGTACCGAACCGGCTTCACTCACTTCGTACTGGTTGCGCTCGAGCAGCCGGCGCAAGGCGGAGCGGATGATGGTTTCGTCTTCGACGATCAGAATGTGTGGCATCAGAACTCTCTCGACGGTCTGGAGGCGGCTACGGGCCGTTGCCGGCGGCGGCGCTGACCGGCTGCGACAGTGCAAGCACTCGAGATGTCGCTGCCGTCAGGCCGTTCGCCGTCACGCAACGGCTTGCTTTGGGCAGATTTTCTGTGATCGCCTCTTCAACTTACGCTGTTCGCGGCTTCGACATACCTCGGTAGGGCAATCCGGAAACGGGTGCCGCGTTGGGTTTCTGGATCTGTCGGGCTGTCGATATTGATCTGGCCATAATGCTCTTCCACGATGGAATAGACCAGTGCAAGGCCCAGACCAGTCCCCTCGCCGGGGTCCTTGGTGGTGTAGAAAGGCTCGAACAGCTTGCCCTGAACCGCCTTGGAAATGCCGCTGCCTTCGTCCTCTACGATCAGATAGACGGTCTGTTCGGAGACTTCACTGTGGATGCGGATGATCCCGCCCGGTTGCGAGGCGTCGCGGGCGTTGGAAAGCAGGTTGATCAGCACTTGGGCGAGCCGTTGGGGGTCACCTTCGGCCAGATGCTGCGAATCGCAAAGGTTGAAGTACTGCACTTCGGTGGCGCGGCGGTTGAGCGAAAGCAGGCCGATGGCATCCTGAGTGATTTCGGCGAGGGACACCGGATACAGATTGTGCTGGCGTCCGCCGGCATGGGCGAAACTCATCAGCGACTGGACGATGCGCGACACCCGCTTGGTCTGCTCGATGACCTGGCTGCTGATCTCACCGATCTCCGCATCGGCTTCGCGCTCCTCGCGCAGGTTCTGTGCCAGGCAGGCGATACCGGTGATGGGGTTGCCGATCTCGTGGGCGACCCCGGCGGCAAGGCGCCCGATGCTGGCCAGGCGCTCGGAGTGCACCAGCCGATCTTCCAGTACCTGAGTTTCGGTCAGGTCCTCGATCAGTAGCACCAGGCCGCTGTTTCCCGGCGCCAGCGGTTCGTCGATGGCCGCCTTGTGCAGGTTCAGCCAGCGGGTGTCGCCATCCAGGGAAAGGCGTTGTTTGTGCAGGTGTTCGTCGGGTTGCTGGATGAACTCCGTCAGCAGGCTGCGCCAGGGCTCGTCGATGGTGGTCAGGCGCGAGCCGACCACCTGCAGCGCGGCAATCCCGGTTAGATCTTCCAGCGCACGGTTCCACATCAGCACTTCCTGGTCCTTGGCCAGCGAACAGACGCCCATGGGCAGGTCCTGCAGAGTCTGCCGGTGGTAACGGCGTAGGGCGTCGAGTTCGGCCGCCAGGCCGGTCAGGCGCGAGTGATACTCCTCCAGGCGATTCTCGATGAAATGGATGTCCTCGGTAACGTAGCCCTCGGCGCCATTCTTGTAGGGCAGGAAGTTCTCGACTATGTCTTGGGCGACGCTCGGCCCCATCAGGCCGGAGAGGTTCGCCTCGATCCGGTCGCGCAGGCGGCGCAGGGCGTAGGGGCGGTGTTCGTCGAAGGGCAGTTGCAGGTCGCGCAGCGCCTGCTCGACTTCCCGTTGTGCGGTCTTGCCGCCCAGTGGTTTGGCCAGCTGTTCGGCGAATTCCTGCGGCGAGGTAGCGATCAGTTCGCGCCGCTGCGGGCGGCGGATGTTTTCTACAGCGCAGGCTTCAGCGGCGCTCTGCTCTTCGGCGCTGGTCTCGGTGAACAGCGAGAACAGCGAAAAGGCCAGCACGTTGACCGCCAGCGAGGCGATCGCTGCCAGGTGCCAGCTGGTGTCGTCCAGCACATAGACGACGTTGAACAGCGGAATGTAGATGCCATCCAGGTTGCCGACCAGCGGCAGCAGCATGGTCACCACCCAGACGGCGATGCCTGCCAGCAGGCCGGCGATGTAGCCGCGGCGGTTGGCCGAAGGCCAGTAGAGTACCGACAGTACGCCGGGAAGAAACTGCAGGGTCGCGACGAAAGCGACGATACCCAGGTTCGACAGGTCCTGCTCGGCGCCCAGCAGCAGATAGAAACCGTAGCCGGCCATGATGATGGTCAGGATCAGGCTGCGCCGGGTCCATTTCAGCCAGCGGTATATGTTGCCTTCGGTGGGTGGCTGATAGAGCGGCAGCACGAGATGGTTGAGCGCCATGCCCGACAACGCCAGGGTGCTGACGATGATCAGCCCGCTGGAGGCGGACAGGCCGCCGACGAAGGCCAGCAGCGTCAGCGCTTCGCTTTGCGCGGTGAGTCCCAGGCCGAGGGTGAAATATTCGGGGTTGGTGCTGACGCCCAGCTTGAGCCCGGCCCAGAGAATCAGCGGCACTGCCAGGCTCATCAATAGCAGGTAAAGCGGCAGGCCCCAACTGGCGCTGACCAGGGCGCGCGGGTTGAGGTTCTCGGCGAAGGTCATGTGGTACATGTGCGGCATGACGATAGCCGAGGCGAAGAACACCAGCAGCAGGGTGCGCCAGGGACCTTCCTGCAGCGGAGCGTGCAGTGCCTGTAGGGCGGACTGGTTCTGCAGCAGCCAGATCTCCAGCTGCAGCGGGCCGCCGAACACGACGTAGAGCGCATACAGGCCGATGGCGCTGAAGGTTACGAGCTTGACGATGGATTCGAATGCGATGGCAAAGACCAGGCCTTCGTGTTTCTCCCGCGTTGCAATATGCCGCGCGCCGAAGAGGATGGTGAAGAGCATGATCATCACGCAATAGCCCAGCGCCACCCGCTCCTGCAGCGGTTCGTGCGTGAGGATGCCGATGGCATCCGCAACCGCCTGGATCTGCAGTGCCAGCAGCGGCAGCATGCCGACCAGCATCACCACCGTGGTCAGCGCGCCGGCCCAGGTACTGCGAAAGCGAAAGGCGAACAGGTCCGCCAGGGACGCTAGTTGATAGGTACGGGTGACGCGCAGGATTGGATAAAGCAGTACCGGCGCCAGCAGGAAGGCGCCGCAGACACCGAGATAGGTCGCCAGAAAGCCGTAGCCGTACTGATAAGCCAGCCCGACAGTGCCATAGAAGGCCCAGGCGCTGGCATAGACGCCGAGCGACAGGGTGTAGGTCAGCGGGTGGCGGATGATCCAGCGCGGGATCAGGCCACGCTCGCTGACCCAGGCTACCCCGAACAGCAGTAACAGGTAGGCGGCGCTGATCAGGATCAGGTGGCTGAGGCTAAAGCTCGTCGGCATCGCGCTGGCTCTGAAGAATGAAGGTCACCACGATGAGAATCAGCCACAGCAGGTAGGGGCGATACCAGGCACCGTTGGGGTCGATCCACCAATCCATGATCGCCGGGGAGAACAGATAGATCCCCACTACCAGGAGCAATACCAGTCGGTAGATGTACATGCCGGAACTCGTGTCGTAAGTGGGAGGGATGGTAAAGGAAGCAGCTTGAAGCTTGAAGCTGAAAGCTCGAAGCCATAAGCGCCAGGCCTCGCACGAATTCGCTTCCGGTTCTCAGCGCAACTGCGCTTCGGCCAGGGTGCGGGTCCGGGGGATTCTGTCGGCATTCCAGCGCGGGATCGCCCATGCCAGCACTTCGCCGGGCCGCGCGTCGCTCAGTTCGGTGGCGCTCGGCTGGCCGAGGGCGCGCAGTGCACGAAGCAGCAGCGGCGTGGCTTCGGTCGGCTGCAGGGGAGGCGAGCGATAGCGCTTGCCCAGTTTGTGGCCGTCCGGCTGGATGATTAGCGGTACGTGCAGATAGCGCGGCTGTGGCAGGCCGAGCAGTTCCTGTAGGTACAGCTGGCGCGGCGTCGAGTCGAGCAGATCGGCGCCGCGCACCACGTCGGTCACGCCTTGCCAGGCGTCATCCAGCACCACGGCCAACTGATAGGCGAACAGGCCATCGCGGCGACGAATCACGAAGTCGCCGACGTCGCGCCCCAGGTGCTGGCGGTATTGGCCCTGGACGCGATCGGTGAAACCGTACTCCAGGTTCGGTACGCGCAGGCGGATCGCGGCGTCTTCCGTAGGCTGGTTGGCGTCGCGACAGAATCCCGGATAGGCGCCGGGATGGGCTTCCAGCTGCTTGCGCGAACAGACGCACGGATAGGCCAACCCAGCCTGCAGCAGGCGTTCGATCACCTCTTCATAGGCATCATGTCGGTCGCTCTGGCGTTGCATTTCGCCATCCCATTCGAAACCGAAGCGTTGCAGGCTTTCGACGATCGCCGCCTGGGCGCCGGACATTTCCCGTGGCGGATCGAGATCCTCCATGCGCAGCAGCCAGCGACCGCCAACGGCGCGGGCATCCAGATAAGAGGCAAGGGCGGCGATCAGCGAGCCGAAATGCAGGTGGCCGCTGGGTGTCGGTGCGAAGCGACCTATATAGGCAGGCGAAGCGGATGAGGGCATGACGGGGTCCGGCTCGGATGAGGCGGGATAAAGCGGTAATCAGCTATGGCGCCAGGTTGAAACGAAGCGGGGCGCCGAAGCGCCCCGTTTGCGGGATCAGGATCCCAGCTGTTTTTCCTTGATCTCCGCCAGCGTCTTGCAGTCGCTGCAGAGCGTGGCGGTGGGGCGGGCTTCCAGGCGGCGACTGCCGATCTCGACGCCGCAGGAAGCACACCAGCCGTCCTCATTATCTTCGATCAGATGCAGCGTCTCGTCGATCTTCTTGATCAGCTTGCGCTCGCGATCACGGGCGCGCAGCTCCAGGCTGAACTCTTCTTCCTGGCTGGCACGGTCGGCCGGATCGGGGAAGTTGGCCGCTTCGTCCTGCATGTGATGCACGGTACGATCGACTTCTTCCATCAGCTCCTGCTTCCACTTGTTGAGGATGACGGTGAAGTGAGCGCGCATCTTGTCGCTCATGTATTCCTCGCCCTTGGTTTCCTTATAGGGCTCAAAGGCGCGGACCAGTTGATTGCTTGTAGGTGTAGTTTTAGTAATGGGCATGGATGTACGCCTCTCGCTATGTCCATTGCGCAGGATGATGAGTCCCTCTGCCGGCCCGTGCCGGCCCTGCGGCTGCAAGCGGGCGAACTTACCAGATCGTATCGGGGTGCGCTACTCCTCGATAGGATGGTGGCTGCGGTGTGACAGGGACCTTCGGTAGACTTCACGTTTTGTACTCATAGGGAAGGTCAGATGACCTCGTCTTATAGCGCTCGTAGTCGCGCAATCGAACCCTTTCACGTCATGGCGCTGCTGTCGCGAGCCAATGAATTACAGGCGCTGGGACGTGACGTCATTCACCTGGAAATAGGCGAGCCGGACTTCACCACCGCTGCGCCCATCGTCGCCGCCGGACAGGCCGCATTGGCCGCCGGTCACACACGCTACACCGCGGCCCGCGGGCTGCCCCGGCTCAGGGAGGCGATCGCGCGGTTCTACGAGCAACGCTATCAGGCATCTATTGACCCCGAACGCGTGCTGATTACTCCCGGCGGTTCCGGCGCTTTGTTGCTGGCCAGCAGCCTGCTGGTCGATCCAGGCAAGCATTGGCTGCTGGCAGACCCCGGCTACCCCTGCAATCGGCACTTCCTGCGGCTGATCGAGGGTGCTGCGCAACTGGTGCCGGTGGGCCCGGAGGTGCGCTATCAGCTAAATGTGGATCTGGTCGAGCGGCATTGGGACCGCGACTGCGTCGGCGCCTTGGTCGCCTCACCCGCCAACCCTACCGGTACGGTGCTGAATCGTGACGAGTTGGCCGAATTGTCTGGTGCACTGAAAGCACGTGGTGGGCATCTGGTGGTGGACGAGATCTATCACGGCCTGACCTACGGCTGCGACGCTGCCAGCGTGCTGGAGGTCGATGACGACGCCTTCGTGCTCAACAGTTTCTCCAAGTATTTCGGCATGACCGGCTGGCGCCTGGGCTGGCTGGTGGCGCCGCCCGATGCGGTGCCGGAGCTGGAAAAACTGGCACAGAACCTCTACATCAGCGCACCGAGCATGGCTCAGCATGCGGCGCTGGCCTGTTTCGAGCCAGCCACGCTGGAAATCCTCGAGGCCCGCCGTGCCGAGTTCGCCCGTCGCCGCGATTTCCTGCTGCCGGCCCTGCGTGAGCTGGGCTTCAATATTGCCGTGGTGCCGGAAGGCGCCTTCTACCTTTATGCCGATATCAGCGCTTTCGGTGGTGATGCCTTCGCCTTCTGCCGACACATGCTGGAAACCCAGTTCGTGGCTATCACTCCGGGGCTGGATTTCGGTCGTCATCAGGCCGGGCACCATGTGCGTTTTGCCTATACCCAGGATCTGCCGCGACTGGAGCAGGCGGTCGAGCGTATCGCCCGTGGTCTGCAGAGCTGGCAAGGCTGATGCGGTTTTCCCCACCGCTGGAGGCGGGCCGGCTGGTGCGCCGCTACAAGCGCTTTCTCGCCGATATCGTCAGCGACGCCGGCGAGGCGCTGTGCATCCACTGCCCCAATACCGGCTCGATGCTCAACTGCATGGGCGAGGACGCGCGCGTCTGGTTTCAGCGGAGCAATGACCCCAAGCGCAAGCTGTCGGGCACCTGGGAACTGG
This sequence comes from Pseudomonas sp., assembly GCA_047973445.1. Classification (GTDB taxonomy): domain Bacteria; phylum Pseudomonadota; class Gammaproteobacteria; order Pseudomonadales; family Pseudomonadaceae; genus Stutzerimonas. The sequence continues at coordinate 41,701 of JBKEBY010000071.1, read as the reverse complement.
TGGAAACTCCGCAAGGGCGCCTGGCCTGCGTGAATACCGCGCGGGCCAACCGCCTGGTGGAGGAGGCGCTGCTGGGTGGCGTCATCGAGGAACTGGCGGGCTTCACCGCACTCAGGCGCGAGGTGGGCTACGGTCTGGAAAACAGCCGGGTGGACTTTCGTCTGGACTATCCCGAGGGTCCGACTTACGTCGAGGTGAAGAGCGTTACCCTGGGCTTCGACGATACCGCGGTGGCGGCCTTTCCCGATGCGGTCACGCTACGTGGCGCGAAACATCTGCGAGAACTGGCGGCACTGGCGCGCGATGGCGTCCGCGCGGTGCAGCTGTATTGCGTGAACCTGACCGGTATCGAGGCGGTACGGCCGGCCAGCGAAATCGACCCCCTGTACGCCGCGGCACTGCGCGAGGCGGTGGCGGCGGGTGTCGAGGTGCTGGCCTATGCTGTGGAGATTTCGCCCGAGGAGATTCGTCTGTCGCGGCGGCTACCGGTGATTTTCTGAATCGCCTCAGTGGTCGCTGGGTGTCACGCGCCAGATGACGTCGCCTACGTCATCCGCCACCAGTAACGCCCCCTGCCTGTCCACCGCCACGCCGACCGGGCGGCCCATGGCCTGCTCCTTGTCATCGACGAAGCCGTTGAGAATATCCTCGGCGGGTCCGTCCGGTCGTCCATCCCTGAATGGTACGAAGACCACCTTGTAACCACTGCGCGGCTTGCGGTTCCAGGAGCCGTGCTGGCCGATGAACGCGCCGTTGCGGTAACGCTCCGGTAGCAGGTCGCCTTCGTAGAAAGCCAGGCCCATCGAGGAGGTGTGTGCACCCAGGGCGTAGTCGGGAACCAGGGCCTTGGCCACCAGATCCGGTCGCGGTGGTTCGGCACGCCGGTCGACGTGCTGGCCGAAGTAGCTGTAGGGCCAGCCGTAGAAGCCGCCATCCTGCACCGAGGTCATGTAATCCGGCACCAGGTCGCTGCCGATCTCGTCGCGCTCGTTCACCGTGGTCCAGAGCTGGCCGCTGTCCGGTTGCCAGGCCAGGCCGTTGGGATTGCGCAGGCCGGAGGCGAACAGGCGCAGACTCTTGTTCCGGGGGTCAACCTCTAGAATGGCCGCGCGATGCTCCTCGGCGGCCATGCCGTTCTCGCCAACGTTGCTGTTGGAGCCGCTGGTGACGTACAGCCGTGATCCATCGGGGCTGGCGATCACATTCTTGGTCCAGTGATGATTGATCGGTCCGGCCGGCAGGTCGACGACCTTCTCGCCCTCGGCATCGATCCGCGTGGCGCCTTCCTCGTAGGGGAAGCGTAATAGCGCGTCGGTGTTGGCGACGTACAGCTGATTGTTGACGAGCACCATGCCGAACGGCGAGTTGAGCCCTTCGAGAAAAGTGGTGCGCACCTCGGGCGTACCGTCGCTATCCTCGTCGCGCAGCAGGGTGATGCGATTGGCGCTCTGGCCGCCCGAACCGGCGCGGGCCATGATCTTTTTTACGACCCAGCCGCGGATGCCCTGGTTGCCTTCGGGCTTGGCCGGCGCATCGCTTTCGGCCACCAGCACGTCACCGTTGGGGAGCACGTACAGCCAGCGGGGGTGGTCCAGATCGCGGGCGAACGCCTGGACCTGCAAGCCCGGCGCGGCAACGGGTTGGGTGCCGGCCGGCCAGCCGACAGCCTTGGCAATATTGACGGTTGGGATCAGGGTTCGGTTGGGCTCGACAAGCACCGGGTTCGGGCCATAACCCGAATCCACGGATAGCTTGGCTGTTTCGCTGCAGCCGGCGACGCCGAGTAGGATAATGCCGAGAGTCAGGCGGACATGATGGCGCTGCATGGGCTGCTCCTGGTGATGGTGGAATGGATCAGGGTATTCGATCGGAGTCCGGATCTTTCCTGTGTTTGTGCGTAGTGCCTCGGGCAACGTGCCGTTCCAGGCGCGCCATCAGACTGAAGATCACCAGCGCGAAGACGGTGGTCAGCACGGCTGTCGCTTCATGCCCCAACCCGGTCGCCACACCGATGGCTGCGGTCAGCCAGATGCCCGCCGCCGTGGTAAGACCTTTCACATCGCGCGGGGAGTTGCCTTTGAGTATGGTGCCGGCACCGAGAAAACCAATGCCGGTGATGATGCCCTGCATCACCCTGGAGACATCTGCCAGCGGCATTCCGGCTTCCAGGGGCACCAGGACGAAAAGAGCGGCACCGACCGAGACCAGCATATAGGTACGCAGTCCGGCTGCTTTGCCCTTGTACTCGCGCTCATAGCCGAGCACGCCGCCCAGCAGTGCCGCCAGTATCAGACGTAGGGAAATGCGGGTCGCATGTTCCAGATCGGGAAGGTCGGAAAACTCCGAGGCGATGGTGCCTGTAACGATGTCCCACCATTCCATGTCGATCTCCCCGTGGCGGGCTGGTTGCGTCTATCGATTGGAGTGTGGCGCGCCGAAGCAGTTCGGCTGCGGTACTAAGGCACCACTTCGAAGCGCAGCATGCCGATCATCTGGCCGGCTTCGGTCATTACCCGCACGCGCCATTTGCCGACCGGTTGTTCGGGGAAGTTCTGCTTGTGGGTCCAGGCCCGATAACCGGCCTTTCTGCCGCCGCTGATATCGAGGGCGATGCGGTCGACACGGCGCCCGTTGTGTACCCATTCGTGATAGATGCGCTCCTTGAGGCCGCGTGGTGCATTGATGGCGGTGTAGGCATAGAGGCCGTTACCCCGCAGTTCGGCCTTGCTCAGCTGGCGCAGGCGGTCGCCGGGCTGGCGCGAGGCGCCATCGAAGCTAGTGGTCACAGCGACATCGGCCAGCCACAACGTGGCGGGAGGCACCCAGGTGCGGCCCATCCAGCCGGCGAGCCCGACCGCACAGGCCAGCAACAGCGTCCCGGTCAGGCTCTTCCAGTTCCACACAGGGAAGAGCACGCCCAGGCTCGGTAGCGCCAGCAACAGTGCCACGCCCAGTGCCAGCTGGTAACTTTGCGGCGTGGATAGATGCAGGATGATCGGCAGGGCCGTGAGCAGTGCGGCAAACAGCGTCAGTGCGTGAAAGGCCAGGTAGAACCAGCGTCGTGGTGCCAGCCATTTGTAGTACAGCGGGTCGATCAGCGACACCAGCGCCGCGCCGCCGAGCAGCAGGGTGAACAAGGCCTGGCCGCTGTTCCAGGTGGTGGTGATGACGAAGAACGGAATGATGAAAAACAGGCTTTCCTGGTGGACCATCTGGGTGACGTAGCGCAGCAGCGGTGGCGGCACCTTCCAGCCGAACCAGTGTTCTAGGCTGCGGCGCAGACTGTTTTCCAGCATCAGCCAGAGCCAACTGGCCAGCATCACGATCGCCACTACCTTGGCAAGCCCGGCCTGGCGCTCCACCAGCAGGAAACTGGCGATGCCGGAGCAGAAACCGAACAGTGCGACCAGCCCCGGGTACCGGTTGATCAGCCGGCTGGCAAGGGTGAAAACACGGCGGGCGGCATGGTTTACCGGCATGTGATTCTCGTGGATTGACGGCACCGGGTGGGCATTATGCGCTTATTACGGCGAAGACTCGTTGCTCAGGAACGAGTGGTCGGACAGCGCGCGAGTGCCTGCTCGATGGCGGCGCGCACTTGGTCGAAGGAGCCGGCGGCTCGTGGGGTGAGCCGTACCAGCGGCAGGCCGATCGCCTCGCAGAGCTCATCGAGGAAGGCATTGGCTTGGGACGCCTCTTCGATTTCCACTGCGCAGACTGGTGCCAGCTGTTGCTTGTCGCAGAGCAGGAAGTCGAAGCTCGCTGCGGAGATTCGGTTGGTGGCGTGATACCAGGTGCTGCGACGGGGAATGGCCGTCACCTCCACCACGTCGGCGAGACGCACCTTGGTGAGAATCCGAAAGTCCCCGCCAACGGCTTGCTCGAGCAGCTCCAGCTGCGCCCGTTCGCTCGGCGAGAAGAAGGGCTGTTTGAGCTGATAGGGCAAGCGGACGGCGGGTTGGCTGAATTGACGTTGCTTGATGAGGAACACCAGCGCGAAACAGGCGAAGGCCGCCAGCACCACAATCAACAGGCTCATGCGGGTGTTCTGCTGAGATCGGCCTGTTCGGCTGATATCTGACGGCTCCGCGAAGGCGGGGATTGCGTGACGTTGGGCATGGACGTTCTCGACCGGCAGCAGGAGTGGCGCATCCTCGTTGGACATATGTCGAACGTGAAGTTCGATAGCGACCAGATCGAGCCTGGCCAGTTATCCCCGTTCGCTGTGCAGCGGTTTGTGGATAAGCTCTTAGCGAAACGGTGAAGGCCACTGGTTTCGGTGCTTTCAAGTCGCTGGTCGATATTTGATCAAAGGCGGTGTTAGCGTTGGCTGCGGCAGAATTTAAGCAACTTTCTGCCTTTCGATGCGCGTCTGCCCAAGGTTATCCCCGCTTGCTGTGGAGTGAGCGGTGGATAACCCGTGATTGAAGCGCTGGATGACGCTACAGCCGGGGCCTGCAAGGAACTGTTCGTTTTTTGCTCAGCTCGGGCTGTAGCAGGCGCAGCAGCTGGCCGAGGCATAGTTGGCCAGAATGTTTTCAATCAGAAACGATACGTACATGACGCTCTCCTTATCCACGATAGGCAGAGGTTAGAGCGCCGTGTCCCGTGGCGCTCTTAGTTTCTGGTTATCGCTTCGATAGGTCGGTCGAGAATCGATTCTCGTATGCCTTGGTTATCCCCGTTTGCTGTGAGGCATTCTGTGGATAAACTTTTGATGAAACCTCGTAAGCCAGACGCGGCGGGCATTTCGAATCGTTGATCAAAAAATACGCATCGTTGTTTGTGGAGAAAAACCTTCCATAATCAATGAGTTGGAATACATCTACTTTGACAGTCTTTGGCAGTTATTATCTTCGGTTCAACCGATTGCCTGTGGGTAACTCTGTTGGTAAGTCGCGCGGAGCCAGAGTCTATTGGGGCGCCTTGCTTTCTCGGCCCGTCATGGTCAGTGACGTATCATCCCTGGCTTTTATGCTGCGCCATTCATTGCCGGCTGTTTTTATTGTGGGTGGATGAAGCGGCGCGGACACTCAGGCCTTCATTCCAACAAGCTCACACAGGAGCCACGCATGACCGACAGCATCCGCTTCGAAGACAAGGTTGTAATAGTGACCGGCGCCGGCGCCGGTGGCGGCCTCGGCCGCGCCCATGCGCTGCTGTTTGCCCGTCAAGGTGCCAAGGTGTTGGTCAATGACCTGGGCGGCAGTGCTCAGGGCGAAGGCGCCAGCAGTTCGGCGGCCGATCTGGTAGTCGAGCAGATCCGTCAGGCTGGTGGTACAGCGGTGGCCAACCACGACTCGGTCACCGATGGCGAGAGGATCGTGCAGCACGCGTTGGAGGCTTTCGGTCGTATCGATGTGGTGGTGAACAACGCCGGCATCCTGCGCGACAAGAGTTTTCACAAGATGGAGGATGCCGACTGGGATCTGGTCTATCGGGTGCATGTCGAGGGCGCTTACAAGGTGACCCGTGCCGCCTGGCCGTACATGCGCGAGCAGGGTTATGGGCGGGTCATCTTCACGGCATCCACCTCGGGTATTTACGGCAACTTCGGCCAGTCCAACTACGGCATGGCCAAGCTGGGTCTCTACGGCCTGACGCGCACCCTGGCGCTGGAGGGTCGCAAGAACAACATTCTGGTTAACGCCATCGCCCCCACCGGCGGCACGCGCATGACCGAGGGGCTGATTCCGCCCCAGATATTCGAGCAGCTCAAGCCCGAGCTGGTCAGCCCGCTGGTGGTCTTCCTGGCTAGCGAGCAGTGTCAGGAAACCTCCGGGCTGTTCGAAGTGGGCGGCGGCTGGATGGGCAAGGTTCGCTGGGAGCGCAGTCTGGGCGTGGGCTTCGATCCGAAGACCGGTTTTGACGCCGAAGACGTGGCCGCTAATTGGAGGCAGATCTGCGACTTCGAGAATGCCGCCCATCCAGCCGACAATCTGGAAGCGCTGCGGGAAATGATGGCCAACCTGCAGAGGTACGCTGGCTGATCATCGTTCAATTGGAAGGTTCGAGGCGGCCGCTGTCGACTTCCATTGCGGGTGGTAGCAATCGCAAGGCCATCGCCCGTGCCTGCTGCAGGTCGCGCACGTAATGCAGATGTCCTTGCAGGCGCTGGATTCCGGCGCGGCGTAGCTTCAAGCGAATCCGCACGTTGCTGCCGCTGAGGATCAGCGCGATACCTTGCTTGCGGTAATCGAGCAGTACGCTTTGCAGTGCGGCCAGGGCAGTCATGTCCAGCAGTGGCACGCCACTGATGTCGACGATCATCACTTTCACGTCGGGGTTGAAGCGCCGCAGCACGCTGAGGGCCTTCTCGGCCGCGCCGAAGAACAGCGGTCCGTGGATGGCGTAAGCCGCGACATGTTCGGGAAGGTCGCGAAGGACCTGCCGTTGGCTGCGGGACAACACGGTAGTGTCGGTCAGCTCGCTCATGCGCTTGATGAACAGCCCGGCGGCCAGCAGCAGGCCCACGCCCACCGCCAGCACCATGTCGAAGAGCACTGTGAGCACCAGGCAGGTCAGCAGCACCAGCACGTCGCTGCGTGGTGCGATACGCAGTGTCTTGAGCACGTGCGGGGCCTCGCTCATGTTCCACGCCACCATCAGCAGCAGCGCGGCGAGAGCCGCCATCGGCAGATAACTGAACAGCGGTGCCAGCCAGAGGATCGCCACCAGGACCACGCCGGCATGGATGATCGCCGCTAGCGGCGAGAAGGCTCCGGCACGGATGTTGGCGGCGCTGCGGGCGATGGCGGCGGTGGCGGTGATGCCGCCGAACAACGGGGCCACCAGATTACCGAGGCCCTGGCCGAGCAGTTCGGCGTTAGGGTCATGGTTACTGCCTGTCATGCCATCTGCGACCACGGCGCAGAGCAGCGATTCGATGGCGCCGAGCATGGCGATGGCGAACGCCGGGGCCAGCAGTTGGTGCAGAAGCTCGAATGAAAGTTGCAGTGGCTGGCCATCGGCACCGGGCAGTTGCCAGGGCCAGGCAAGATCCGGAAGAAAGGGTGGGATGCCGGGATGCATCTGGCCGTCGAACTGGTAGCTGAAGCGTTCTCCAAGCGTGGCGACCTCCAGGCCTGAGGCTTCCAGGCCCAGCGCCGCCAGGGCGCCAACCGTCAGCGCCACCAAGTGGGCCGGTACCCTGGGGACCCAGCGTGCCCAGAGAATCAGCACCGCTAGGCAGAGTGCTGCGACTATGGCATCACCCAGATGGGCGCCGGGCAATGCGCGCACCAGCACGGTGATCTGCTCAATGTAGTTTTGCGGTTGCGCGTCCAGCGTCAGGCCGAATACATCCTTGAGCTGGAGGGTGGCTATGACGATGCCGATGCCGGCGGTGAAACCCAGGGTCACCGGGTAGGGCACGAAAGCGATCAGGCGCCCGGCGCGCAGCAGCCCGAGGGTGATCAGGATCAAGCCGGCCAGCATGGTGCAGAGCAGCAATCCGCCGATGCCGAACTTCTGGGTGATGGGCAGCAGTATCACCACGAAGGCGGCCGTGGGGCCGGAAACGTTGAAGCGCGAGCCGCCGGTGAGGGCGATCAGCGGGGCGGCGATCAGCACCGTGTAGAGGCCGTGCTGGGGCGGCACGCCCGCGGCGATCGCGAGCGCCATGGCGAGCGGGATGGCAATGATGCCAACGGTCAGCCCGGCGTTCACGTCGCCGCGCAGGGCCTGGCCGTTGTAGCCCAGCCGCAGACTTTGGCGCCATGCGGCGAACAGGGGAGGGAGACTCATCCCGGACACTCCTTGTGCGCAAAGCGGGAGTATAAACCCTCTATTTGATGACAAGTGTCGGGATCCACCCCCTATTGCCGCGCTTCATGCATACGACCTTGGTCGCAAGAGGGCCAGTTGCGTTGAGTGCTTCGGTCACGAAGAGTAAACTCCCGCCCCCGTAAGTCCAGGTTGGGCTATGGAGCAGGCATGCGTAAAGAAAAGAAGCAGGTAATCGGTGAAGACATCGGCGATGACGCGATCAGGTTGTTTCTTCAGCCAGAGCCGACTGACGATACGCCGCCTTCGCTGCACAAGCTGATCAAGGCGTATCGTGGTTTGCGCGTCGATGACTTCGAGCGTTTCCTCATCTTTTTCAAGGAAGCCGGCTACGACCTCGACGCGACCGATGCCAAGGGGCAGGACTTCATCGCGCTGATCGCCGACCAGCGCCAGGCGCAGCCGTATATCGAGCTGGTTCGTGAGGCTCGCGGCTGACAGGTTCGCGCAGTAGCGCCAACAGACCCGCCGAATAGATATTCGAGTGGCTGGCCACCGATAGGCCGGCGCATTGATTTTCTCACCTCGATCCATCCGTAGAGCCTCGGCACATCGCTCTGCTCCGGATGCCTCGGGACGAGAGGGAGGAGGCCAAAAGTCGCCCTTCCGACAGCGGGCAGTCACCACGCAGGTGCCTGTCTTCGGGCACAAGCCCGAGCAGCGGATCATAGAGGCTATCCTCCGCTTCTATCCGCCCGGCTGGTGGTTCTACGCGATCGTGTACTGCGGTCGCGACAGTTTAATGCTGTGTTTCTGGAGAACGCGTTGATGACGCAACACGATAGTGAAGCAGTGGACATGGTGCTGGTGGGAGCCGGCATCATGAGTGCGACCCTGGCCGTACTGCTCAAAGAACTCGATCCCGACATCAAGCTGGAAATCGTCGAACTGCAGGAATCCGGAGCCGTCGAGAGTTCCAATCCGTGGAACAACGCCGGTACCGGTCACGCGGGGCTCTGTGAACTGAACTACACGCCGGACAACAAGAACGGCCCGATCGACATCAAGAAAGCCGTCACCATCAATACCCAGTTCGAGGTTTCCAAGCAGTTCTGGGCCTACCTGGCCGGTCGCGAAGGTTTCGGCAATCCGCGGGAATTTCTCAATGCGGTTCCGCATCTGAGCTTCGTTCGTGGCAGCAAGAACATCGACTTCCTCAAGCGCCGCTTCGATGTACTGAAGACCCATCACGCGTTCGAGGATATGGTCTACACCGAAGACCGCGCCACCATGGCGGAGTGGATGCCGCTGATGATGCCGGGGCGCGACGCTGACGAGCCGATCGCCGCCACTCGCGCGATGAATGGTACGGACGTCAACTTCGGCGAGTTGACCCGGCAGATGCTGGTCTATCTCGCGGCCAAGCCCGGCGTGAAGATGTCCTACTTCCAGAAGGTCACCGGCCTGCAGCGCAATGGCAAAGGCTGGCGCGTGGAAATCAAGAATACCCGTGACGGCAGCAACCGCACGCTTGATGCCGGCTTCGTGTTCCTGGGTGCTGGTGGCGCGGCGCTGCCGCTGCTGCAGATGTCCGATATCGAGGAAGGCAAGGGGTTCGGTGGTTTCCCGGTCAGTGGCCAGTGGCTGCGTTGCGACAACCCCGAGATCGTCAAACAGCATCAGGCCAAGGTGTACAGCCTGGCGGCCGTCGGTGCGCCGCCGATGTCGGTACCGCATCTCGATACGCGCGTGGTGAACGGCCAGAAATCGCTGCTGTTCGGGCCTTACGCCGGCTTCACCACCAAGTTCCTGAAATACGGCTCGGCCCTGGATCTGCCGATGTCGATCCGTCCCTCCAACCTGCGACCGATGCTGGCGGTGGCGCGTGACAACATGGATCTGACGCGCTACCTGATCAAGGAAGTCATGCAGTCCATGGAGGACCGCCTGAAGACCCTCCGTGGCTTCTATCCCGAGGCCAAGCCCGAAGACTGGCGTCTGGAAGTGGCGGGGCAGCGTGTGCAGATCATCAAAAAGGATCCCAAGAAGGGTGGCATCCTGCAGTTCGGTACCGAACTGGTGTCCGCCAAGGACGGTTCCATCGCGGCGCTGCTGGGCGCCTCTCCGGGTGCTTCGGTTACCGTCTCGATCATGTTGGACCTGATCGAGCGCTGCTTCCCCGAGCAGGTCAGGAGTGAGGCTTGGGCCAGTAAGCTCGGCGAGATTTTCCCTGCTCGGGAAAAGGTGCTGGAGACCGATGCCGTGGCCTATCGTGAGATCGTCGCGGTGGTCGATCGGATACTGGGCCTGGCTGACTGAAGTTCAGCCGCGATCTGTCCCCGAGCCGCCCTGCTTGTAACGAGCAGGGCGGCATTTTCATTCAGGGTGTCCCTGCTTCAGCCATGTGAAACGTCCGGTATCGGTTTGCCGAGCCATTCGAGGCGTATCTCCGGTACCTCTATCCAGCGCTCGTTGCGTGGCCGCTCGACGGCGGTCAACAACATGCAGCAATGGTTCCGCTCGTCGAGCAGGGCGTAGTGACGGCGCTTGGGCCGCTGAAACAGGCTGGTCCACAGTGGCATACGTCGACCTCGGATGGTTTGCACGCGTTATCGCAGCTTCTCATTACGCGGTCATGACGACCGCCGGAGACGATGCGGGCGTCACTGTCGAGTGGTTGCGGTGCTGGTTATACTGCGTGTCATCCTTCATCCCAACCTGGAGTAAACAGCATGCTGCAACGCCTGTTGTTCGGCCCTGTCGCTGTGTGTGTACTGGCCTTGGCGGGCTGCGCCCACAGCCCGCAACAACTTGATCCTTCACCCAAACTCACCAGCGAGATCAGCCCAGTTGGGCAAGGTCAGCAGGTGGTGGTGCGGGTCGTCGACGGACGTTCTTCGCCGACACTGGGCACCCGTGGCGGACTCTATCCGGAAACCAGCGCGGTCTCGGTGCCGGGCGCCAAGCTTTTGCCCAAGCTGCAGGCGCAGAGCGAAGCGGCGGTACGCCTGCTCGGCTTCACTCCGTCGGCCAACGCCTATAACGCACCGCAGCTGACCTTGACGCTGGCGGATCTGAAGTATCAGTCCCCGAAGGAGGGGCTCTATGTGACCGAGGCCAACATCGGGGCGACGTTCCGGGTCGAGGTCCAGAATGGCGGGCGGCGCTATACGGGACGCTATGGAGCCACCCTGAATCAGCGTTTCGGCATGGCGCCCAACGAGCAGACCAACACCAAGCTGGTCAGCGATGTACTGAGCGATGCGCTGACCCGTGTGTTCAAGGACCAGAACATCGGTCAGCTACTGGCTGAGTGACCGGTCGCAAGGCGCACCACAAAAAAACGCCCCGATCGGGGCGTTTTTTCATCCGGCTGGTGCGTTCAGCGCACGCCCGAGTTGCGCAGCGCCGCCGGTGTGTACTGGTGCGAGCTGGCATCGTAGTTGTAGACGTAGGGGTTCTTCTCTTCGTTCTTCATGCCCATGACCAGGTAGCGTCCCGAAACCAGGTCATACAGGGTTTCCATGGCATAAAGCGGTATCTGTGCGTCGTAGAAATAGGTGCTGTGTGCCTCGGCAACCCGCCACAGCGAGCCGCGGCCATCGTAATGATCGATGATCGCCGCCTGCCAGGTATCCTCATCGATGAAGAAGTTGCGTTTGGCATAGATATGTCGCTCGCCTTTCTTCAGCGTTGCCTCGACTTCCCATACGCGGTGCAACTCGTAACGGCTCAGGTCCTGGTTGATATGGCCGGCCTTGACGATGTCGTCGTATTTCAGCTTCGGCGAATCCAGGCGGTAGGAGTTGTAGGGGATGTACAGCTCCTTCTTGCCGACCAGTTTCCATTCGTAGCGATCCGGTGCGCCGTTGAACATATCCAGGTTGTCGGAGGTGCGCAGGCCGTCGGCAGCAGTGCCCGGGCCGTCGTAAGCGACCTGAGGTGCGCGACGCACACGACGCTGACCTGCGTTGTAGATCCACGCCATGCGTGGCTCCTTCACTTGGTCGAGGGTTTCATGTACCAACAACACGTTGCCCGCCAGGCGCGAAGGGTCAGTGACCTGCTGCTTGAAGTAGAACAGGACGTTGCCGTGCTTTTCCGGGTTGTAGTCGGTCAGGGCGTCGGTATAAACCACCTCGTCGACGAACTTGACCAGGCTGTAGCTGCCATTGACCTGGGGGGTTGCCTGAGCCACTACTCGGCGAGCCGAGCCACCACGGTAGCGGGTGATGTGGTTCCAGATTGCTTCCAATCCATCCTGCGGGATGGGGAAGGCGATGGCAGTGTCAAAACCTTCCAGTCCGTTGCCGCCGCGTACCAGCTTGGCCTGGGTGGCGTTGCGCTGCGCCGCGTCGTAGATACGTTGCGGCATGGCGGCGCTGCGTCGGGTTTCGAAAACAGGTAGCCGATAGGTCTCGGGATAGCGCTTGAGCATGGCGATCTGGCCTGGCGTCAGGTTGTCCTGATACTGCTCGTAGTTCTGCGCGGTGATGGTGAATTTGGGCTGGTCGCCGGGATAGGGGTCACTGACGAAACCGTCGGGTGTGATGGCGGCGGCATCGGTGGGCAGCCCGCCAGTCCATTCAGGGATGGTGCCGGCGGTGTTGCCGGCCTTCTCGGCACCGATCGGCGTCAGGCTATTGCCCAGTTTGGCCGCTTCCGACTCGGAGACCGCGGCCATGGTGTGGCCTGTCATCAGCGCCATTGCCAGCAATGAGAGTGTAAATGCCCCCGTTTTCAACTTCTTCTTATTCATCTTTAAATCCTGTCGATCCTGAATAACTGTTGTCTTCAAGCCGCCACGAAAAGGCAGGCTCGAAAGTGGCGACTCCCGCTGACCGGATCAGTAGCGGGCCGATGATGGCCCGGCAAGTGGCGCCAGTGACTCGCCTGCTCACGAATTGCCTGTTTTACCGATTCCATGGCAGTCCCGCCTGCTTGCTCAATTCAGGCGCACGCTCTATTTCGGAGGTTCGGGTCGGCAGAGGGTGAAGCCGAGCAGGACTGTAAGTCAAGGTTGGGCCTCTGGCCTGTCTCCATAAATGGCGTAAATACCACAGGCCTTTCGAGCCAGGGTTCGCTTGGGCTGAGCGACTTTGTGGTAGGGGTGTGGTCAATGAGCGGGGTGGCCCGAGGAAGGTAGCCCCGGTCGGTGAGCGTGGGCTGGTCTCAGGGCTCGAGTCCGGATTCCAGGCGATACCGATTGCGCACCGGATTGGCATATTGCTGGATCAGGTAGGGCTGCTGCACGCTCGGGCAGGCGGCCAGGCGCTTGCTCCATTCGGCTTCGGCTCGGGCGATTTCCTCCTCGCTGAACAGCTCGGCAAGGCTGGGTATCGACAGTTGCGGGTCGCGCTCGTCCCAGATCCGGTAGGCAAGATAATGCACCGGGAACAGGCGATAGCTGCCGAGGATCTGCCGATCCATTACCGCGGCCAGTTGTTTGGCGTCGTCCGGAATTTCCTCGATCGGCGTACCGAAGCTGATATGCACGCGGCCCTTGTAGCCGGTGATGCCCAGGGCGATGCTGGTGTCGTCTTCGCCAGGCGCCTTGGTGTAGCTGCCGGTTGTGGCGCGGATATAGAGCTCGCGGGCCTTGGCCTGGTCGCAGGGGTCGTACTCGTAGCTGATCGATACCGGCGTAGGGCGCAGGGCGGTCAGGGTTTCGGCAAAAGACTCCTCGTCCTTGCGGCTCATGTGCAGCATCTTCAGGATGGCCGAATCGGTTCGATCGTCGCCGTCCTTGGCACGCCCTTCGGCCTGGGCGATCCACACCGATTCGCCATCGTTGCGGATCGAGTGGTTGATGTAGGCGGAGAGCACCTGGTATGCGGCGAGTTTCTCGCGTCGGCCGGTGAGCGAACGGCGGACGATGAAGCTCTTGTTCAGGCGCATCAGGTCACTGACGAAGGGGCGCTGCAGCAGATTGTCGCCGATGGCGATGCGCGGCGTGCGCATCCTGGCCTGGAACACTGCGTAGTTGACGAAGGCCGGATCCATGACGATGTCGCGGTGGTTGGCCAGAAACAGGTAGGCGCTACCGGCTTTGAGCTGGTCCAACCCGGAATAGGTGATGCCGTCGGTCGCGCGCTCGATGGTGCGGTCGAGGTAGAACTCGATGCGCTCCTGCAGAGTGTCCACCGAATGGATGCCGGCAAATTCATCGTGCAGGCGCCGCGCGATGAGGGGCTTGAGTAGCCAACCCAGGCTGCCGGCGAGGCGCGGAAAGCGAAACCGCGCAAGAATCTCCAGAAACTCCCGGTCGGCAAACAGCCGGGCCATGACGGCCGGGACTTCGGCGTCAGCGTATGGTCGGATGGCTTCGAATTCGTCCATCATGCTCTCTGTAACGGAAACAACGAATACCCCTAGCTGTTGAGGGGCGAAACTAGACGGCGATTATAGCGACAAGGAAATGCTGATGCTGGAAACGCAGCCATACCAATGTCCATACTGTGGTGAAGTGGTCGAAGCGCTGCTCGATCTGAGCGGTGGCGACCAGCAATACACCGAGGACTGTTCGGTCTGTTGCCGACCGGTTGTGCTGGATCTGCGCACCGACGGTCTCGACTGGCAGCTCGAGGTGTCAAGAGAGGATGACTAGCGGACGCATGGTCGAAGGGAGCTTGCGATGCAGCGAATCTATGAGCCGCGGGACCTGCTTGAGGCCGAAATGCTCATCGGCATGCTGGCCGGTGAAGGCATCGAGGCGTTCCTGACCGGGCGCCACCTGATCGGCGCGGTCGGTGAGCTGCCGGTCAGCGGTCTGCTGGGAATGATGGTGGCGGACGAGCAGGCCGAGCGCGCACGGCTGCTCATCGATGAGTACAATGGCGCACAGCCGCTGCCGGGCGACGAGCCGGGAAGTTATCCGGGCGAGCTGATCTGCTAGTTACACCGGTGGTCCGCAAGCGCCGCCCCCTCTTCATGCTTTCCTTGTCTACGAGTCCCGCCGATGTGTGGTCGCTACGCCTTGTTCCGCTGGAATCCCGAGTTTGCCGCCCTGCCGGGATTCCCTGCCGATCAGCAGCCTCACTGGAGCCTGGCCCCAGGCGCCTCGGTGTTGTTGATGCGCAATGTCGAGGCGCAGCTGCAGCTGAGTCGCGCTCGCTGGGGGCTCACCCCGGCCTGGCTCAATGATTTCACCCGCACGCCGGCACATGCGCGTGCGGAAACCCTGGCCGAGCAGCCGATGTTCCGTGAGGCGTTCCGTCAGCGTCGGGGGCTGCTTCCGGCCAATGGGTTCTATGAATGGCGTGGCACGGCGCGCAAGCGTCCGTTCTGGATGACCGCCGAAGGTTCGTTGATGCATTTCGCTGCCATCTGGGAAGCCTATCCCGTCGAGGGATACAGCTATCTCAGCGTGGCGGTGGTGACGCTGCCGGCAGCCAATCTGCGACGCCCGCTGATTCTTGACGAGGCGGGACAGGCCGCCTGGCTCGACTCCGATACGCCACTCGCCGAACTCCAGGCACTGCTCGCGCAACCGCAACCGCTGCTGCGCGAGCGTCCGCTGGCGACCTTCGTCAACGACCCCGCGCTGGACGGGCCGCAGTGCCTGACACCGGCCTGAGCCGGCAGTTCGCTCTCGCATCGGTCACCACGAGAAGCCGCCAGAGTCTGTTGCCATTTCGTCCGTAGCTTGCGGCGAAACGGGAACAGACCCTAGCATACAGCGCAGAATTCACTGGAGACGCGACATGTTCAAGCCGCATTCAATCACCTTGGCCCTGGCTGTTTCACTGCTCGCTGGCTGTCAGGCGGTCAATACCACAAGCGGCGGTGCCGTGGGCGTCGAGCGCAAGCAGTACATGTTCAGCATGTTGTCCACCGAGCAGGTCAACCAGATGTACGCGCAATCCTATCAGGAGACGCTGAGCGAGGCTTCCAGCAAGGGTGTTCTGGAAAAGAGCAGCGCGATCGACAAGCGTGTGAATGCGATTGCCAAACGGCTGATAGCCCAGGTGTCAGTATTTCGTCCGGACGCCGCGCAGTGGAGCTGGGAGGTCAACGTGATTGACAGTCCCGAACTTAACGCCAACTGCGGTCCTGGCGGGAAGATCATCTTCTATACGGGGCTGATCGAGAAACTGAAGCTGACTGATGACGAGATCGCCGCCGTGATGGGGCACGAGATCGCTCATGCTCTGCGCGAGCACGGTCGCGAGGCGATGTCCAAGGCCTATGGTGTGCAAATGGCGACACAGCTGGGCTCGGCCTTCGGGGTCGGTGACGGCAGTTTGCAACTGGCCAATATGGGCGTCGAATACCTGATGACGCTGCCCAACAGCCGCAGCAATGAAAACGAGGCCGACCTGATCGGCCTGGAGCTGGCAGCGCGGGCCGGCTACAACCCCAGCGCGGCTGTCACGCTGTGGCAGAAGATGGGCGCGCAGGGTGGCTCGGCGCCGCCGGAATTCATGAGCACGCACCCTTCTTCGGATAGCCGCACGGCAGCTCTGAAGATGAATATTCCCAAAGTGATGCCGCTTTACGAAAAGGCGCGCCGCTGAAGAAGGGCCGCCGGTCGTTGTTCAGATCGGCGGCAGCGTGAGCGGGAAGGCGCTTTCCATGCCCAGTTGCTGGCGAGCGCTTTCCAGGTCGAACAGTGTATTGAGCTCCTCGATATCCCCGGCCGGATTGAACGTCCAGAGCGACATGGCCGCCACGGACAGGATCTTGCCGCTTGGCGGATAGCCGAAGACAGGCTCCACCAGGGTGCCGAACAGGGTGCTGCTGGTGATCACCTTGTCGCCATCGGCCAGGCATTCTTCAACTACCACCTCCAGGTCCGGCACGGCGCTGCGAATCCGGCGGATGATCAGCGCGAAGCCGGTACTGTCGACCGTCTGCAGAATCAGCGAGCTCTTGTAGCGGAAGTACTTGCTTTGCAGCTGTTCGGCCAGCGCCAGGCGCCCCTTGCCCCAGCTCAGGTCGATGTGTTGATGGACCCTGCGCTTGCGTTCGTCTGGTGACATTCTGGCCGTTCCCGTGGGTATCTGGCGTTGCGAGCCTAAGCTCGCGAAGTGGCACTCTAGCAGCTCCCCGGGAGTTGAAGTTTGCGCTGCGTATCAGAGCGCGCTCAAGCTTATCGCTTCATACATCGCGTAAACGGCCAGCGCCGCGAAGCCCAGGGCTGCGATACGTCGGATCAGTGTCAGCGGCAGGCGACCCGCAGCCAGGTTGCCGACCAGCACCACGGGTACGTTGGCGAGGAGCATGCCTACGGTGGTACCGAGGATGACCAGGATGAAGTCGGAATATTGCGCGGCGAGCATCACGGTGGCGATCTGCGTCTTGTCGCCCATTTCTGCCAGGAAGAAGGCAATCAGTGTGGCGAGGAAAGGCCCGAAGCGTCGTCCGCGGGAGGCTTCTTCTTCCTCGAGTTTGTCCGGCACCAGCGTCCATAGCGCCACAGCAGCAAAGGAGACGGCCAGAATCCAGCTCAGGGTGACCGGTGACAGTGCTCGTGACACCCAGTTGCCAATGGCGCCGGCGGCGGCGTGGTTGGCCAGGGTGGCGATGACGATGCCCCAGATGATCGGCCAAGGCCGCCGATAGCGCGCTGCCAGCAGCAAGGCGAGCAGTTGGGTCTTGTCGCCGATTTCGGCGAGGGCAACGATCAGGGTGGAGACGAAGAGCGGTTCCAACGAACATCCTTGAAGGGCGGGTCGACAATAAGAACACCATGACATGCAACGCCTGCCCGCCCTGGGTCAGGTGTACATGTCATGGGTCTTGTCAAACCGGTGCGGACCGCACGAGACGGGTCACGCAGGTCGCAGGCGCCATGGTCTGTGGACCAAGTATGTTGACGCATGCCGGGTGAGCGGGGCGCTCACCGGAGACTACTCCCCCAGGACGGGGGCGAGTTTGCCCAAGCGGCAGTCGTTGTGCAACCGGTATCAGCCGCGTCGCGCACGATAGATACGAAAACCGTCGGCGTTCGCCAGTGTCTGGCAGTGGCCCAGGTGAGCCTCGATCAGCGGCGGATAGCGCAGGAATGCATTGGCCACCAGGCGCATTTCTCCACCCGGTGACAGATGCTGTGCGGCCCTCTCGATCAGCGTTTCACTAGCTTGGTAATGGGTATGCACGCCTTGGTGGAACGGGGGGTTGCTGATGATCGCGGCCAGTTGTCCCGGCGCCGCATCGATGCCGTCGCCGCTGATTACCTCGGCGTCCAGGCCATTGGCGGCCAGGGTCATGCGGCTGCTCTGCACGGCAAAGGCGTCGACATCCAGCATCATTACCTCGCTGCGCGGATAACGGCGTTTCAGCATGGCGCCGATGATCCCGGCTCCGCAGCCGAAGTCCAGCAGGCGGCCCTGGGGAATATCGTCGAGATGCTCCAGCAGCAACGCACTGCCGCGATCCAGCCGACCATGGCTGAATACCCCCGGCAGGCTGATCACCTGCAACGGGCCATCGGCAAGATCCAGGCTGAACGGCTGGGCCAGCGCCTGCAGGTCCGGCACTTGCGGCGCCTGGTTTACCTGGACCTGCCACAACTGGCAGTGGCGGGCGTTGTCCAGCTTGCGCGGCTGGCCGAACGCGGCAAGCTGCTTGGCGGCGCGCTCGATACCGGCACGTTTCTCGCCGACCAGATAGAGCGTGCCGCCGTGCAGGCGTGCCGCCAGCGCGTTGAGCAGGTATTCAGTGAGTTCGCGGGATTTGGGCAGGAACAGCACGGCACGATCGAACTCGACCTTGGGCACCTCGGTGCCGTAGCTGTTGCGTCCGGCGAAGCGTGCCTGCAGCCTTTGCTGGTGGCCGGCGTGCCAGTTCCAGGTGAGTGCCTCGGGCAACTGGCCGAGCAGGTCGTCGGCCGGTGGTCCGGCCAGCAGCACGCGCCCGGCGAAGAGTTCGCGCTGACGCAGCAGTACCTCGCTTCGAGGATCCATGATGCCCTCCCAAAAAAGCCGCTGAGCTTAGGGGCTGTTCCCGTTTCGGCGCAAGCCGCGAACGAAACGGGATGGGTGCCGACCGCCTTCGAGACTGGTGAGGATGTCGCGACTATCCGATCGGCAATGATGGCGGGTGTCAGTTCACCTGGCGGCAGGGCTGGCCGGCGAAGAAGGCGCTGGCGTTCTCGGTCATCTGGCCGACGATACGCTGCCGTGCTTCGCGGCTGCCCCAGGCGCTGTGGGGGGTGACGATCAGGCGCGGTACGTCCGGTGCCAGCAGCGGGTTGTCGCTCGACGGTGGCTCGCTGGTCAGCACATCGGTGGCGGCACCGCCCAGATGGCCGCGGCGCAGGGCGCAGGCCAGGGCCTGCTCGTCCACCAGCCCACCGCGTGCGGTGTTGATGAGAAATGCCGAGGGTTTCATCAACTGCAGCTCGCGCTCGCCGATGAGGTTGCGCGTCTGCTCGGTCAGAGGGCAATGCAGGGTCAGCGCATCCACCTGGGGCAGCAGCTCGTCGAGGTCGAGGCGTTCAGGGCGCGCCGGTCGCCCCGGCAGGTTGCCGGTCAGTACGCGCATGCCTAAGGCTTCGCCCAGTCTGGCCACCGCACCGCCAAGCTCGCCATGGCCCAGTACGCCGAGGGTCTTGCCAGCCAACTCGACGATGGGGAAGTCCAGCAGGCAGAATTGGCCGCTTTCCTGCCAGCGTCCACGTGCCACCGCACCTTGGTAATCGGGCAGGCGCGTGGCCAGGGCCAACAGCAGCATCAGGGTGTGCTGGGCGACGGTCGCCGTGCCGTAGGCCTGGCAGTTGCAGACGCTGATGCCCCGCTGGCGCGCGGCGGCAAGATCGATATTGTTGACGCCGGTAGCGGCGACCAGGATCAGCCGCAGGTCGGGGCAGGCGCCGAATACCGCGTCGTCCAGTGCGATCTTGTTGACGATGGCGACCTGCGCGCCCTGCAGGCGTTCGATGATCTGCGCATCATCCGTTTGCGCATGGCAGGTCAGTTCGTCGAAGACCGACTGCAGCGGAGTCAGGTCGAGGTCACCCTGGTCAAGCGGGGCGAGGTCGAGAAATACGGCGCGGCGATTGGGCATGAACTTTACTCGTATGAGTCGGAGGGCGGACGATCCGCCCATGATGTGGAGTCAATGATGTACTGGATGGAATTTCTCACCGTGGCCCTCGTTCATCTGCTGGCGGTAGCCAGCCCCGGGCCGGATTTCGCACTGGTGGTGCGGGAAAGCGTGACCGCCGGTCAGCGCAATGGCAGCTGGACGGCTCTGGGCGTGGGCAGCGGTATTCTGTTGCACGTCGCCTATTCGTTGCTCGGAATCGGCCTGATCGTCTCGCAGTCGATCGTCTTGTTCAACCTATTCAAGTGGCTGGCGGCCGCTTATCTGATCTATCTGGGCGTGCAGGCACTGCGTGCCAGGCCCGCCATCGTGACGGATCTGGCGGGTGGCGCACCGGTCGCGGCCAGATCTGCCCGTCGTGCGTTCGCCATCGGTTTCATCACCAACGGTCTGAATCCCAAGGCGACACTGTTCTTCCTGTCGCTATTCACGGTGGTGATCGACCCTCATACACCGCTCGTCGTACAGGCCCTGTATGGGGTATATCTGACGTTCGCCACCACCTTGTGGTTCTGCCTGGTGGCCTGGCTGTTCAGCCGGGCGCGGGTACGAGCCGGTTTCGCACGCATGGGGCACTGGTTCGACCGGGTGACCGGTGCGGTACTGATCGGTCTCGGCGTGCGGTTGGCAGTGAGCGAAATCGCCTGACGCCGGAGCGGCACCGTCGGGCAGGAGTGCATCTCATAACACCAATAACAGGAAGCCCTTATGCTGCAGACCCGAGTGATCGAACCCGCCGAGAATGCCTACCAGTACCCTTTGCTGATCAAGAGCCTGCTGCTCTCGGGGCAGCGTTACGAGCGTAGCCGCGAGATCGTCTATCGCGACCAGCTGCGTTTTGACTACAGCACCCTCAACCAGCGCATCGCGCGGCTGGCCAACGTGCTGACCGCGGCCGGGGTCAAGGCCGGGGATACCGTGGCCGTGATGGACTGGGACAGCCACCGCTACCTGGAATGCATGTTCGCCATTCCGATGATTGGAGCCGTGGTGCATACCATCAACGTGCGCCTGTCACCTGAGCAGATCCTCTACACCATGAACCATGCCGAGGATCGCTTCGTCCTCGTCAACAGTGATTTCGTGCCGCTGTATCAGGCCATTGCCGGTCAATTGACCACCGTCGAAAAGACGCTGCTGCTGACCGATGGCGAAGGTGGGAGTGCAGTGCTGCCCGATTGCGTAGGTGAATACGAGCGACTGCTCGCCGACGCTTCGCCGAGCTACGCCTTCCCCGACTTCGATGAAAATTCGGTCGCCACCACTTTCTACACCACCGGCACCACGGGCGACCCCAAGGGCGTCTACTTCACCCACCGGCAACTGGTCCTGCATACGCTGGCCGCAGCGGTGACGGTAGGGTGCCGAGAGAATCCGCAGTTGATGGGCACCGGCGATGTTTACATGCCCATCACGCCGATGTTCCACGTACATGCCTGGGGCCTGCCTTACGTTGCGACCATGCTCGGGCTCAAGCAGGTCTATCCGGGCCGCTACGACCCCGAAGCCCTGGTCGAGCTGTGGCGGCGCGAGGAGGTGACCTTCTCCCACTGCGTGCCGACCATCGTGCAGATGCTGCTCAACGCCAAGGCAGCGCAGGGCGTGGATTTCAAGGGCTGGAAGATCACCATCGGCGGCAGTGCGCTGACCCGCGGCCTGTATGAGGCTGCCGGCAAGCGTGGCATGTGCCTGGTCGCCGCCTACGGCATGTCGGAGACCTGCCCGTTGATTTCCGGCGCCCATATCAACGACGAGCTGTTGCAGGCGAGCGAAGACGAGCGCATCGGCTACCGGCTCAAGGCTGGGGTTCCGGTAGTGCTGGTCGATGCGGCGATTCAGGGGCCGGACGGTGAATTCCTGCCTGCCGATGGCATTGCCCAGGGCGAGCTGGTGTTGCGTGCGCCCTGGCTGACGCAGGGCTATGCCGGAAATCCGGAAAAAAGCGAGGAGCTATGGGCCGGCGGTTGGCTGCACACGGGGGATGTGGCGACCATCGATGAAATGGGCTGCATCGATATCCGCGACCGCATCAAGGATGTGATCAAGACCGGTGGCGAATGGATTTCCTCGCTGGCGCTGGAGGGACTGATCAGCCGTCATGAGGCCGTGCGTGACGTAGCAGTGGTCGGCGTGCCGGATGAGCGTTGGGGGGAGCGGCCATTCGCGCTGCTGGTGCTGCGCGAAGGCAAGCAGCTGGATGCGCAAGGGCTGCAAGGTTTTCTCGAGCCGGCCGTGGCGCAAGGGCATCTCAATAAATGGGCCGTCCCGCAGCAGATCGCCGTGGTTGACGACATCCCCAAGACCAGCGTCGGCAAGCTGGACAAGAAGCGCATCCGTGCGGATATCGCTCGCTGGCTCGCGGAGGGCAGCGACGCGCTATCCGAGCTCTGAGGTAAACGGCCGGACTGGAGTCCGACCGTTTTGTCTGGCGGATAGCAAGGGAGCCTGTTGCGCGGTGTTCCCGCTCAGTCCTGACGTCGGCGTGGTAGGTGCAGTGTCACCCGCTCCACGCTGTCTTCGAAGAAGTGGTATCCCGACGCGCCCTCGGCCAGCAGGTCGAGAAGTGCTTCGGGTGCCTTGACCCGGGTTCCGCCCAGAATGGTCACGCCCCGTTCGGCGAATGGCTGAACCAGTAGTGGAGCCGTTGGCCCGATTACTGCGACTTCTGCGTTTGACTTGACCCAGCTCAGGAGGGACTCCAGCGTGCCGTTTGTCAGCGTGGTGCCGGTGGTGATCAGCACATCGGCATGCGGGATGATCTCGGGCGCTTTTGCTGCCGGCACGTAGTAGGGCATTTCATCCGGTTTGAGGGTGTCGGGGTCCATTTCGAGCACCTTGAAACTCTGCCCCGCCTTGCGCAGGGCGCGCATGTAAGGGGGGAAGGCGCCGACCAGTACGACTTCGTCATCGCTGCCATAGTGCACCGTCTGGAATGCATCGCCGAACATCAAGGAGCAGTCTGGCGGTGCTCCGTCGCGCAGCCAGAGGGTTTCGGTCAACGCGTTGAGTGTGGCTATCGCCAGCGCCCGACGCATGTCCTGTGTCGCGTACAGGTCGTTCAGAATCTGCTTTGCCGGACGACCTCGCAGCTTGCCGGGCCTGGGCAGCACCTTGGCCGAACTTGGGCAGCAGACCGCTTCCGGGATGCTCTTGATCGGCGTGGCGCACATGCCTCCGACACCGTTGTCGAGGATGACGCCGGTGAAGAACACGCCAACGACCGCACGCTGCAGGGTGATTTCATCCAGCTCATCGCCGAGGCGCCGAGCGACTTCCTGGTGCAGTTCGGCAAGGAGCCCGCTTTGACTGTTCATTCTGCCTTTCTCCCGAAGTGGAGTTTCGTGGAACCGTATGGGCCATTCTGGTCTTCTCTGTGGCAATCGACGAAGCCTGCCTGCTCCAGGCGTTCACAGAAGTGTTCGATATGGCACAGGGGGTGGCTGTCCGTGATTATCGCCCTGTCGAGGTCGTGCAGGGCGCCCGGTGCTGCTTCGCAGTCTTCGAGGCAGAACCAGTGGGCGGCGATCAGCCCGCCGCCGGGCGCCGTCAGCGCGGCAGCGGCGACCAGCGCCGCTGCGGTCGTCTTGCGCAGGGCGTATAGGTTGTGGGACAGCACGAGTTGGTCGAACGGCTTTTCGGCTGGCATGTCGAAGAGATTACCGGCCAGAAGCGTCCATTTGCCCTGTGGGGCCAGGCTTTCCAGGAAGCGGTTGGCAGTGTGCAATACACGTTCCGGCACCACTACCGTCAGGGGCGTGTCGGGATAACGGTTGCCGATGATTGCGCCGGTCAGGCCGTCGCAGCCATCGAAGCAGATGATCGAGCTGGAGCGTTGCAGGGCTTCCTGCGTCGCGGGATGGTCAAGGATTGATCTGGCTTCCTCGAGCATCGGGTGCTGCCGATACCCCGCTGCCGAGCAGAGTTCGCCGGGCGAGAGCGTGCAATGGTGGCGCTCATCCGTCATGAAGTCAGCCAGACGGGCCCAGCGGCTCTGGTCTGCCATCAGCGCTTCGAGACGGGGGGCATAGCACCAGGCGCTCTCGCTGCTCAGCAAGGCGCTCGTCGATTCGGACAGGCGGAAAAGATTGTCCGTCTGGAGTAGGCAGCCGAGGTCTTCGAGGGCCTGCAGGAAGGCTCCGAGATGCGCTCCTCTCAGTCCGAGGGAGTCGGCAAGCGCCGATTTGCCGGTCGGACCGTGCTTGTGCAACCAGTCGAACAGTCCGCTGGAAAATCCGGCACGCAACAGGCAGGCGGCCTTGTAGCCATCGGCTATCTGGTCGAATGCCGCCATTTCGAGCGGAGGATGTAGTGTCGGTGTCTGCGGATTATTCATGGAATGAAACTCCGGGATATGGTGGTTGAAGCGGATGCGTCTTCTCCCGCTTTCCAGCGGAACGTGGGCGCGTTGGAGTCAAAGACGGCCATCGATGATGGCCGCGATGCGTTCGTCGCTCATCGCGTAGTCGAAAAAGGTCTCGTAGAAGTAGCGGATTTCCTGACTCAGTTCTTCCCTGGATATGAGCTGCGGGTAGAGCTTGTGCAGCATCCACAGGGAGGCGACGGGTGCCTCGACGGTACGCCCGCCCCACATGTGGCCCACGGTGGGCGTCAGGATGAGGTCTCCGTTCCTGATGGCGCTCAGATTGCGTAGCGTTTCGTTGGTTTTCAGCTCTTTGAACGATGCGGAATGCACCAGAAAGATAACCTCGGGGTTCCAGCGCAGCAGGTCTTCCAGGTCATAGCTCTGGCGGGGAATAGTGCAGGATTCGCGGGTTACACTCCGACCGCCGACAGCGGCGATCCATTCCTCACTCAACGCTTCGGGGCAGCGCAGTTGCAACGGACTGCCGTACAGCACTGACCGCCGCTCTCCTTCGTCAATCTGGGCGCTCAGCGCCCGGACCCTGATCATCTGGCGATCGAAGTAGTCCAGATAGGCGCCGGCCCTGTCCTGGCGATTGAGCACTTTGCCAAGCAAGGTGATCGAAGCCTTCATCCTGTCCAGGCTGCCCCAGTCGAGATAGAGCGTGGGGATACCCAGCCGCTCCAACACATCGGCGATGCTGCGGGTCATGGTGATACAGACGTCGGGGCGGGCGGCGATGATGTTCTCGATCAGCAGCTCCTGGCTGGCGCTCTGGAAAAGCGGCCCGTCGACCAGTTGCGGGGCGAACTCCTTGTGCATCTTCCAGCGTCCGTGGATGTCGTGGAAAACGCTGGGGCGGTTGTGGATCTTTCCGCCTGCGCCCAGGGATTCAACGAAGGTGTTGATCACCGGCACCGAGCCCAGCGTGCAGATCCGTTCGACCTCGCGCGGCACTTCCAGGCGGCGACCGGCCATGTCTACGACGGGGCGGGTGGCAGCGGGTGTGCCGGCCTGGTTCGGTGCGTCACAACCGCTGCAAAATGCCAGCAGCATGAAGGAGAGATTCTGCAGCAGTCGCTTCATGACGGGTTTCCTCCTTCGGCGCTCAGTCGTCCAACAGCGGAATGCAGACCCTGACCGGTCTGCCCGAGGAAACCAGCTTCGTTTCCGCCACCCTGGCCGGCACCCCATACAGCCTGGAAAGATTCTCGCTGGTGACGACCGCTTCCGGCGCTCCCTGGGCGAAGACCTCCCCGTTCTTCAACAGGACGACCTTGGCCGAGGCAAGAAGGGCGTGGTCGGGCGCATGGGTGCTCATCAGTACGGTGTGACCGTGGCGCGACAGGCTGCGGATCAGCTTCAGGGTACGTGCCTGATTGGCGAAATCGAGGCTCGCGGTCGGCTCGTCCAGGATCAGTACTCGAGCCTGCTGCGCCAGCGCCCTGGCTATCGTCACGAGCTGCTTTTCCCCGCCGGACAGTTGCTGGAACTGCGTGTCCGCCAAGTCTTCGATATCCATTTCCCGCATGGCGCGCTCGACAGCCTGATAGTCGTTGCGCTGCGGTGCCTGACCGAAAGCCTGATGGGCTAGCCGGCCCATCAGCACCACTTCACGTACCGCATAGGGAAAGGTCAACACTGATGCTTGCGGGACATAGGCCATGAGCCTGGCTCGTTGCGGGGCCGGAAGTGAGGATACGTCCCGGCCTGCCACGATGACTTGCCCGTGCTCCAGGCGGTTGAGCCCCAGCAGACAGCGCAGCAGGGTCGTCTTGCCCGCGCCGTTAGGGCCCAGAAGGCTGAGCGTCCGGCCTTCCTCAAGGTGGAAGGCGATATCTTTCAGTTGCGGGCTGTCCGGGCGATAGCGGAAATGCAGCCGTTTGACTTCAAGCATCACAGCCATCCTCGGCGGACCTGCGACAGCATCAGGACGAATATCGGCGTGCCGATGAGTGCGGTCATGACGCCCAGCGGGAGCTCCACGCCGGGAATGCCGCGAATCAGGCTGTCGATCAGCAACAGCCCCAGTCCGCCGATGGCGAAGGAAGACGCGATCAGCCGCGGGTAACTCGCTCCTACCAGCATACGTGCGATGTGTGGAACTACCAGGCCGACCCAGCCGACGATCCCGCTGATACTGACGGCGGCGACCGTCATAAGGGTTGCGGCGATGACGACCAGCACTTTTACCTGCCGCACATTGGTTCCCAGCGTCGTGGCCTCGTCCTCGCCGGCGGACAAGGTGTTGATCGGATAGCGGAACAGATACAGCAGCAACAGGGAAATCAGCAGTGCGGGCAGCATGATCAGTACATCCTGATTCGAGCCCCGGCCCAGGCTGCCCATCAGCCAGAAGACGATGGAGGGCAGGGCGTTGTCGGTATCGGCGAACAGCTTGACGATGGATAACAGTGCGCCGAACAGGCTGGAGACGACCACGCCGCCCAGGATCATCACGGTGAGTTCCTGACGCCCGAAAATCCAGGCGATCAGGTAGGCCATGAGCACCGCACAGAGGCCGAACAGGAAGGCCGACAGCTGAATCTGCCACCACACGGCATCGAAGAGCATGGCCAGGGCCGCACCAAATCCGGCTCCTGCCGATACGCCGAGGATGCCCGGCGAAACCATGGGATTCTTGAACAGCGTCTGGTAGGACGTTCCGGATACGGCTAGCGCGCCGCCGACCAGAATCGCCAGCAGGATGCGTGGCAGCCGCACTTCCAGCAAGACGATCTCCAGCGTGGGGTCCCAGTAGGGTGTCACCAGCCCCAGCCTGGACAGCGCGATATCCATCATCAGTCCGGGCGACAGACCATAACGGCCGACGCCGAATGACAATACGGTGCAAATCAGCAGGCACAGGTATAAGCCGATGAGGTGCTTGCCGAAACGGTCATTGACTGAATGTCTTTCGCTCCGCCACAAGCCCGTCATGTTGTGCTTCCGTCACTGCCGGAAACGAGCGGCTCCGAAGATCCAGCAGGGAGCATGTGCAGCCTCGTACCGGAATGAGGCCTTACTGCACTGGGCAAATTAATGTGCATGGTCCTGCACTCCTGCATTCAATCATTGGCGGGTATTGTCGGCTGGCAGTCAGTTTTATCGCTTTTTGACAATTGCCTGGTTATGCCATTGACATATCTTTTATATAGCGCTGTATAGTAGTTTATATAGCTATAAAAAGATTGACCATAATCAAGATCTGCGGCGGTCTGATGATCGCTAACAAGGATTGTGGGTTTTTGGGATATGACAGGAAGTCACACCCTTGCAGCGAGAATGAAAGGGTGTGGGTGGCTGTTCGTTATCTCCACCGAAAGTGTGAACTTGCTATGGCGCAAGCAGAGGTTATGCGTGCTCCAGTTGTTGGTGGGGGCAATTAAAAGATAGAGATAAAGGTGTGTGGTGAATTTTCATAGCGCTGGGGCTAAGGGGGGAATATGAAATTTTATATCGCAGTGCCATTCAGTCTGTTTATGTTGCCTGCATGGGTATTGGCCGAGACCGATCCGATGGTGTTGCCTGATACCGTTGTGTCTTCTTTCGGACAAGACGCCTATCCGTTTTCCGTTCGAGAAAAGGCAGTCTCGGTGAATAATCTCATCATCGGTCGTGAGTCCATCGAGAACTCCACGGCGAACAACCTTACCGAGTTGCTGGTGGAGCAGGGGATTGCGGCGGAGGCCGCTCCCACCGACTACGATGAAAACGTGATTCTTTTGCGGGGGTTCGCCACCGAGCATTTGAATACCGAGGCCAACGGTACGGTATTGATGCTGATTGATGGTCGTCGCTCCGGTGTGGCCAGCGCCCGTCAGATTGCTCTGGATAATGTGGAGCGCATCGAAATAATCCGGGGCGCGGAAATGTATAAGTACGCCATGTCTTCCCCTGGCGGTATTATCAATATCGTTACCCGGCGCGGTGGTCCGCAGACTGTCTCCGGTTCGGCATATGCCGGTGCTGGCAGCTTTGGCGCCTGGAAAACTGGTGCGTCTGCCGGCGGGCAGGTCGACGATCTCGATTACAGCATTGGATATTCCCGTTCGGCGGTTGGTAACGATTACAAGGACGGTAACGGCGACAGGGTGTACAACACTCGTACCGACGGAACGGATAATGCGTTTGCCAGCCTCGGCTATACGTTTAACGATAATCACCGGGTTGGTTTTGATGCCTATTATCACAAGGTGGATCAAGCCTTCCGTCCGGCTTATATAGACGACGAAGGTGATGAGATTCCTCCCGGCTACACGGATCGTGACTCGAAGATATTCAATGTAAATTACACAGGGGCAACGCAAGACAAGCGGTTGGCTTGGCATGGGAGCGTGGGTTTTAGCAAGGATATTTACGAAACCTATGACTCCAGGATATATCCCAAGGCACAGGAAGCCGAGACGCGTCAGGCACAGATGGGCTTGACTTATCATGCTGAAAACTTCGACCTGAGTGGCGGTCTTGACTTCGTCAGATACGATATCGACAACGGTGGGGCGTCGAATACCTATTATTACGGTAATACCGACTGGCCCATCGCTTTGCACTCGACCAGTAGTACGCGCATCTTTGGTGCCTACTTGGTTGGCACATTGAGGCTCATGGACGATCGATTGAATATCAATGGCGGATTGCGCTACGAGAGCGCCAGGGCCGAGGATAAAGCGATCGGCGACGAAGATTGGGGAAAATATAGTTATTTTCAGGGGTTGAGCCGTGACCAATTCCCCGACAAGCGCAGTTTCAATCACCTGTCTCCCTCCCTGGGCATCAGTTATCTACCGGCTGACTGGCTGAAACTGCGCGCCAACTTCACACAGTCGTGGCGGGCGCCCTCCGGGCGACAGCTTTTCGCCAGCCGGAGAACCGAGGGGTATGGAGCTGGAGGCGACCCACGGCTGGATCCGGAACTGACCAACGCTTATGAATTGGGATTCGATCTTGTCGCCGAGCACCTGGATCTGTCGGCCACCTACTTCTTCCATGACATAAAGGACTATATCTATCTCAACTACTACACCAACCCGAATAATCCGACGACCACTGGTGGTCGCGTCATGCGCAATGCCGAGAAGCGCTATCAGGCCGGCATCGAGATTCAGACAAGTGCCAATCTGGCTGGTCTCATGGGGCATGAGGCGTTCGTCGTGCGGCCCTTCCTCAATCTGACCCACATGACCAAGCGGGAAGAGATTCTCGAGAGCGGGGCGCCCTACCTGGAGGGAAGATGGTGGCCCATCGTGCGTATGCCCGATACCGTCGTGAATTACGGCGTGCTGTTTGCCCATCACCAATGGAATCTCACCGCCAATCTCAACTTCGCTTACAGTGGGTTGCGCTTGCCGGGTCGTGCCAACGCAACACCTACCGGCAGCTATCGCGACCAGGAATTCGGCAAGATCAATGTCGCCAACCTCAGTGTGAGAAAGCGTCTATGGACATTCCGGGATGACAGCAACGTTATTCTGAAAGTCGATATCAGCAACCTGTTCGACAAGGTCTATTCATACAGGGACAAGGTCGGCACAGGTGCCAGAGACACCTATCCCTATCCGGGGCGAAACTACTACGCGACACTGGAATACCACTTCTGATCGTGACTATGGCTGGGCGTTTCCCGATCTGCCTAGTGACGTTCGGGGTGCAGGGTATGGCGCTGCCCGTCGTGTATTGATAGGTAGCTGACGTTTAGGATCATCGTTATTGTTTCCTGAAATAGTGATGGAGCGCGCCTGTTGCGGGATGGGTTCTGCTGGCCCGTTCCCATACCTTGCCGTGGCCGATGGTAATCTAGGGCCTGTTGGCGTTTCGCTCGCGACGAAGCGTCAACAGACCCTGGCGACGCATTTTGGTAGGCCTGCGTTCGGAAAGAGAGCGGCCGCCAATAACTGACAAGATGAAGGATGTACTTATGAGAATGCTGAATCTGACCGCACTCGCTGCGAGTGTCGCGCTGCTGGTCGGTTGCACTACCAACCCCTATACCGGTGAGCGAGAGGCCGGTAAGGCTGGCGTATACGGTGGTGTTGGTGCCATCAGCGGTGCGGTTATTGGTGCAGCCACTTCGAGCAAGAAGGATCGTGCCAAGGGTGCGCTGATCGGTGCGGCGGTCGGTGGTGCGGCAGGTGGGGGTTACGGCTATTACGTCGATACCCAGGAGGCCAAGCTGCGCCAGACCCTGCAGGGCACAGGTGTACAGGTTCAGCGTGATGGCAACAACCTGACCCTGATCATGCCTGGCAATATCACCTTCGCCAGCAACTCGGCGGACATCTCCAGCAGCTTCTACCCTACCCTGAATTCCCTGGTACTGGTGTTCAAGGAATTCAACAAGAATGGCATCGACATCGTCGGCTACACCGACAGCACCGGTTCGTTGCAACTGAACCAGGATCTCTCCAACCGGCGTGCACGCAGCGTCGCCGCGTATCTGGAAGGCAACGGCGTGCCGGCTTCGCGCATCTCGTCCTATGGCGCCGGCCCCAGCCAGCCGATCGCAAGCAACAGCACCGCTTCAGGGCGTGCGCTCAACCGCCGTGTGGAAATCAATCTGCGTCCGCTGTAAGGATTCTGATAGGTGTCCAGCGAGTTACGCCTACTCTGTGGCGTAACTCTGGCGTCAAATTAAAGATATCGCATGCCTCCTGTGGAACCTCTTCGTAATCCGCGACTCTGACGCTGATGACAGCGAGCCAGTAGTGGCGCTGAGGAGGTCGAATGGATGATCGTTCCACTCTCCATTCCCGCAAGCCTTGGCTGCCATTGTTGGTAACGCTGACATTGATGGCCGGGCTCGGGGGATGGGTTGGCTGGCAGTGGCATGTGCAGGAGAAACAGAATCGCGCCGAGCAGGTGCAACGTTTCAGCCTGGCTGTCAGCGAAATCGAAAACAAGCTCAGAGAGCGGATGCGCGCCTACGAAATGGTGTTGCGTGGGCTGGCCGGATTGGCGGTGGGCGATAGCGATGTTTCTCTGGATGACTGGTCGAAAGCGACTGCTCAGCTTCAGGTTCAGGATTTTTATCCAGGTATTCAGGCACTGGCTCTAGCGCGTTATGTGCCGCATGAAAAGCTGTCGGCACTAATCCTGAACATCCGGGCTGATGAGCGAGAGGATTTCACCGTCTATCCTCTGAGTGAGCGTGCCCAGTACCTGATTACCGATTACATCTATCCGCTGGACTGGCGGAATCGGCGCGTGATTGGCTTTGACCTGCTCAGCGAGCAGACCCGGCGGGACGCCATCATTGCCGCGCGGGACAGCGGTAATCCGATCCTCACCGGCCCCCTGCGGCTCAAGCAGGAAACCGAAGAGAACGTGCAGACGGGCGTGTTGTTGTTCCTACCGCTTTATGAGCCTGGTGCTCCCGTTACGACCTTCGAGGAACGTCGCGATGCACTGGTCGGGACCCTGCATGGAGCGTTTCGTCTGACCGATCTGATCGAGGGGATTCTGGCCTCGCGCAGCCAGCTGTTCCAGTTGCAGTTGTTCGATGCCGCCGAGCCGGATCAGCCCCTGCTGGCGGGGCGGGCGCCAGTCAGCCGTGACGCGGCGTTTCATCATAAGCGCAGCCTGTACATGTACGGTCGCAGTTGGCAGCTGGAAGTGGCCAGCACGCCCGAGTACGAAGCGATTCTGGCCAATCCGGGACGGACCTTCAGTCTGGCCGCGGCGATGGCGGCCGCGCTGCTGTTTGCGCTGCTGGTGGGCGGCTACCTGTATCTGCGGGAGCGCGCCTTGCGCAACAGTCAGGTGCTCGGCTTCCAGCTGCAAGAGCGTGAGGCGCGCTTCCGGCAACTGATCGAACAGTTGCCGGTGGCTACCTTGGTGTGCAATCCGCAAGGGCGCATCGAGCTGGCCAACCAGAGCGCCGCGACGTTGCTGGGCAGCAGCGCCGGCCTGCTGGCCGGAGAGCGCCTGGCTCGGTACGTGCCCGGCGCGCTGGAAGAGTCATTGCGAGAGGCCAATCAGCAGGAAGGCCAGGCGCTGCGCGAGGATGGCACGCCGGTTCCGGTATCGGTGAGCCTGACCGGCTTTCGCCGTGACGAGGGCGTGTATCACATTCTCAACCTGTTCGATCTGCAGCCGCGCAAGCGAGATGAGGAGCGTTTCCGGAACGTAGTGGAAGCTTCGCCGAATGCCTTTCTGCTGTTCGATAGTGAGGGGCGGATCGTCATGGTCAATCGCCAGACCGAGCTGTTGTTCGGCTATCCCAGGCAGGAACTGCTTGGCCAGCCGGCTGAGCTGCTGATCCCCGAGTCGATGCGTCGTGCCTATCTGGAAGTACGCCATCGTTTCATGCAGCGACCCGATTCGCACCGGCTGGGAGAGAATCGCGAGCTGTTCGGGCGTCATCAGGATGGCCATCTGCTGCCGGTCGAGGTTGGTCTCTCGCCCCTGCGCAGCGGCGACGAGCTGCTGGTACAGGCGGTTGTCATCGACATCAGTCACCGCAAGGCCGCCGAACAGCGCCTGCGCGAGCAGGCGGATCAGTTGATGGTCGCCAATCGCTACAAGTCGGAATTCCTCGCCAACATGTCCCACGAGCTGCGCACGCCGCTCAACAGCATCCTGATTCTCAGCGACCAGCTGAAACAGAATGCCGGCGGCAACCTCAGCGACAAGCAGGTGCGCCATGCCGAGATCATCCACCGTGCCGGACACGATCTGCTGCAACTGATCAATGATGTTCTGGACCTGGCGAGGATCGAGGCCGGCCACATGCAGCTCAAGCTGGAGTCGCTCGATCTGCGCGAACTGCTGAACGAGCTCGAGGCCAGCCTGACGCCAATGGCTGAACAAAAAGGGTTGCTTCTCCGTGTGCAGGTGGACCCGGACGTACCGGCGCTGCTGATCAGCGACCGGGTGCGGCTGCTGCAGATTCTGCGCAACTTGCTGACCAATGCGCTGAAGTTCACCGAGCGGGGCGAGGTGGAAGTGTGCGTGGGACGCAGGCCGGCGCCACAGACTGACGACGAGGTGCTGCTGATCCAGGTGCGGGACACCGGAATCGGTATTGCCGAGACGGAGCAGGAACGCATTTTCCTGGCGTTCGAGCAGATCGACGGGTCGATCAGCCGGCAGTACGGCGGCACCGGACTGGGGTTGGCAATTGCCCGGCAATTGGTGGATGTATTGGGTGGTCGGATCGGCGTGCAGAGTGCTCCGGGCGAAGGAGCGTGCTTCACGGTGGAGCTGCCGGTGCAGCTGGCACCTGCCGGTGAAGCCGAGCAACTGGCAGTGCGGCACCGTGGTCGCGGACCGGGCCTGCTGATCATTGAGGACGATGCCGATTTCGCCTCAGTGGTGGCTGAGGTCGGGCAGAGCCATGGTTTTTCCAGCATCGTCTGCGGTAACGGCCAGCAGGGCCTGCAAGCCCTGGAGCACGAACGCTTCGCGGCGGTGTTCATGGACATCCTGCTGCCGGACATCAGCGGCTGGCAGGTACATCGTGCCTTGCGTGCCGATGGTCGCCACCAGGACGTGCCGGTCTACATCATTTCCAGCGCGCCACCACCGCAGGACTGGCAGGACGGTGATTCGCAATACCTGCTCAAGCCGATCTCCCAGGCCGAGCTGGAGCGGTTGTTCATTAACCTGGCGCAACGGGAGCGCAATCCCATGCGTCTGCTGCTGGTGGAAACTGATCCCGGGCGGCGTCATCGTTTGCACAACTACCTCGAGCAACTCGGCTACCGCGTGACGGACTGCCGCCGTAGCGAGCAAGCGCGTCTGGCTTTTGCTGAACAGCCGTTCAGCGCGCTGGTGATCGATTTCGATCTGCCTAACGAAGATGGTCTGGATCTACTGGAGGCGTTGGGCCGCCTGCGACCCTTGCAGGACGTATCGGTTGTCGTAAGCAGTCAAGAACCGTTGTCGGGACATAATCTTCAGCGGCTGCGGCGTTATTCTGCGGTCGCATTGTCAAAGCATGAGGGACTCGAGCATATGAAAGAGGCATTGAAGCCCGCCGCGACCGAGGTTGGGGCTGTTGCGAGGAATGAGGTGCAGCATCCCTCCCTGGGGCAGCGGGTGTTGCTGGTGGATGCTGACGTTCGGTCCATCTACACCCTCAGTGCATTGCTTGACGAGCAGGGGCTGCAGGTGGTGCCGGCCACGAGCAGTAGCGAGGCGCTCGAGCGTTTCGCCGAAGACGCCTTCGATCTGGCATTGATCGACACGGCGCTGCGAGACGATGACGGGCCGGTGCTGATCCGCCAGCTCAGGAACGACTATGGTTGTCAGGTGCCGGTGGTTGCCCTGTTTGGTGAAGCCGAGGAGACCGAGCGGGAGCGCTGCATCGAGGCGGGGGCCAACGACTACCTGGCAAAACCGGCGGACCGCCAGAGTCTGGCGCACCTGCTGCAACGCTGGCTGAATCGCGATGACGGTTCTTCGCAGAGCTGACAGGGGGCTGTTGACGTTTCGCTCACGGCCACGCCGGAGCCTGTTTTTGTGCGGAGCAAGGCATGAGGAGAGAGATTTGGTTATTCCCAATGAACGACGAATAACGCTGCGCCTCACAAAAACAGGCCTGGCGCGAAGGGTTGCGCGGCAACGCGGCTCGCGACGAAACGTCAACAGACCATCATAGGAGGTTCATGTGACGTACTCTTCAGCTACGACCTCCCTGGCAGCGCCGTGCTTCGGCGGAATCGAATCTGCGGCCCATGGAGTATGCGGGTAATGCCGAGACTACAGCCCAAGCTTCAATCCGTCGCGCGGACGCTGCTGGTTGTCGATGACCGCGAGGCGAACCTGGTGGCCATGGAGGCGCTGCTGGGCGATGGCGACTGGCAGGTGCTGACGGTCAACTCGGGGGAGGCGGCGTTGCAGACGCTGCTGGAGATCGACGTGGAACTGGTTCTGCTGGATGTGCAGATGCCCGGCATGGATGGCTTCGAGGTCGCCAGGCTGATGCGAGGCAATCCGCATACCCGCTATACACCGATCATCTTCGTCTCGGCCATCGCCCATACCCGCGAATCGGTGTTGCGTGGCTATGCCACGGGGGCGGTGGATTTCGTCCTCAAACCCTTCGATCCGCAGGTTCTCAAGCACAAGATCAACACCTTGCTCAACCATGAGCACAACCGGCGCAATCTGCAGCTGCTCACCCAGCAGTTGGACAGCGCCCGGGCCTTCAACGCCTCGGTGCTCAGTAACGCGGCCGAAGGCATCCTGGTGGTGGGTGAGGATGGCCTGATCAACTTCGCCAACCCGGCGATTGCACAGATGCTGCACACCAGTGTCGAGGCGCTGCAGGGCACAACGCTGCTCGAGCATCTCGCCGCACCGCAGATGCCGCAGGCCTGGCGCGAATCGGAGTTCTATCAGCACTGGCGCAGCGGCGAAACCTACCGCCTGCATGAAGCCCAGTTGCACACCGCTGCCGGTGGCACCCTGCCGGTGGCGCTGTCGTCCTCGCCGCTGCCTCGCCAGCAGCGTTCAATGGTGGTGATCGCTCTCGACATGTCGGTGGTGCGCAACCTGCACCTGCAACTCGAGACCCAGGCAGTCACCGATTCGCTGACAGGCCTGCTGAACCGGCGCGGCTTCCACCAGGCACTGGCATCGGCACTGGCACGGGTCGGTCGCGATGGTCGGCGAATGGCGGTTCTCTATATCGACCTGGACGGCTTCAAGCGCATCAACGATTCGCTTGGTCACGACGCCGGCGACGAGATCCTCTGCCGGGTGGCGCGCGTGCTGGAAACCTGTATGCGGCCGTACGACATCATCGCGCGCATGGGGGGCGACGAGTTCACCGCCCTGCTGGACTCGCTCAAGCACCCAGAAGATGCCGCCCGGGTGGCGGAGAAGCTGATCGAACTGATTTCCGTGCGGCATACCATCGACGGCACCGAAGTGACCCTGGGTGCCAGCGTTGGTATCGCGCATTTTCCCGATTCGGGGCAGAGCGTCGAGCAATTGCTGCGTTCGGCCGACATGGCCATGTACGAGGCCAAGCGTGCCGGACGGCAGCAGTACCGCTATTTCTCGCAGGAAATGAACGGCCGGGCCCACGCCCGGCTGACCATGGAGGAGAACCTTCGTCGCGCCATCGACAAGAACGGCTTCAGTCTGGCCTACCAGCCGCAGATCATCCTGGAAAGTGGCAAGCTGCGGGGGTTCGAGGCCCTGCTGCGCTGGAATCAGGACGGAGGCTACGTCCAGCCCAACGTGTTCGTACCGTTGCTGGAAGAAACACGCCTGATCGACCGCGTGGGCAAGTGGGCGCTACGTGAAGGTTTGCGGCAGTGCCGTGATTGGCGCGAGGAATTCGGTGATGAACTGGTCATGAGCTTCAACGTCAGCCCTGTGCAGTTTGCCCGAGCTGGCCTGCTGGATGACCTGCGGCGTCTGCTGGATGAGTATCAGCTCGATCCGGCGCAGCTGGAACTGGAGGTGACCGAGGGTGCGCTGATGCAGGACCTGGAGCAGAGCTGCGAGAAGCTTCGCCAGCTACGCCGGCTGGGTGTGCGGGTGGCCGTGGACGATTTCGGCACCGGCTATTCCTCGCTGGCCTATCTTCGCCATTTCGAGCTGGATACCCTGAAGATCGACCAGCTGTTCATTGCCAACATGCTCGACTCTCCGCGCGATGCAGCGGTCGTCAGCACCATCATCGACCTGGGGCGCAATCTCGAGCTGGAGGTGATCGCCGAAGGTGTCGAGACGCTGGCCCAGCGCGATTGGCTGATCGAACACGGCTGTCAGGTGATGCAGGGCTTTCTCGTTGCGCCAGGACTGTCGTTCAGCCAGGCCCTGTCCTTTCCGCATGAAGTGGACTGGCGGCAGTTGGGCAATCCGACCAGTCACTAGCGACAAGGCTACTTCGGCGGAAAGGCCTGGTGCAGGGTCTCCAGTTCTTCGTCCTTGTCACGCCAGAGCTGATTGACCCACTGCTGGAATTCGAGCCGGTATTCTTCGTCCTGATCGTAGTTGTGATGCAGGAACTGCTCGGGTACCGGTTGCGCATGAATACGCATCACGACCTGTTCGATGCGGCCGCTGAGCAGACCCCAGAAACTCGGTGCGCCGCCTGGGTAATGGATGGTGACGTCGATCACCGAGTGCAGTTGCTCGCCCATGGCGTCGAACACGAAGGCGATTCCGCCAGCCCTTGGCTTGAGCAGGTAGCGGTAGGGCGAGGCCTGCTGGTCGTGCTTGGCCTGGGTGAAACGCGTGCCTTCCAGAAAATTGAATACCGAAACCGGGTTGGTCCGATAGCGTTCGCAGGCCTTGCGCGTCGTGATCAGGTCCTGGCCGCGTTTTTCTGGATGCCGCTCCAAGTATTCCTTGCTGAAGCGCTTCATGAAGGGGAATTCCAGTGCCCACCAGCACAGCCCGATCACCGGCACCCATATCAGTTCCTGCTTGAGAAAGAACTTGAGGATCGGCATCCGGCGGTTGAACTGGTACTGCAGCATCAGGATGTCGGCCCAGCTCTGGTGGTTGCTGGTCACCAGGTAGGAATGCCGCATGTCGACATGCTCCAGCCCGGTGACATCCCAACGGGTGCGCTGCACCAGATCCATCCAGAAGCTGTTGACGGCTATCCAGGATTCGGCGATCCAGTGCATGCCGAAGCGCAAGGTGCGCTGTATGCGCGACACCGGTAGCAGCACCTTCAACAGCGCCAGGGCAAATAGCGGCCAGCACCAGAACAGCGTATTCAAAGCCAGGATCAGACCGGCCAGGATGCCCCGTAGGGGAGCAGGTAGAAAATTCAGCATCGATGATCTCGTTTTGCTCATGAGGCTCTGTTGCCGTTTCAATGCAGGCTGCATATGAAACGGCAACAGACCCTTGGGGCGGCAGAGTAACGATTACGCGCCGAACTGCAAGTGGGATCGTCATGTCGGGAGGGAGACGCGCTGTGCCCGCGGCCGTAACGGTCGCGGGCACAGCCCGTGGTCGATCAACCTTTCTGGTTGTCGGCCTGCAGGGCGGTCAGTGCGATGGTGAAGACGATGTCTTCGACCAGAGCGCCGCGCGAGAGGTCGTTGACCGGCTTGGCCAGGCCTTGCAGCATCGGCCCTACGCTCAGGCAGTTGGCGTTGCGCTGGACAGCCTTGTAGGTGGTGTTGCCGGTATTCAGGTCGGGGAAGATGAACACCGTGGCCTGCCCTGCGACCAGGCTGTTCGGTGCCTTCTGCCGGCCTACGCTGAGTACCGAAGCCGCGTCATATTGTAGCGGGCCGTCGATCGGCAAGTTCGGCGCGCGCTCCTGGGCGATGCGCGTGGCTTCTACGACTTTCTCGACCTCGGCGCCGCTGCCGGAGCTGCCGGTGGAGTAGCTGATCATTGCCACGCGCGGATTGACTCCAAGTGCGACCGCCGACTCAGCGCTCTGCAGGGCGATCTCCGCCAGTTCGGTGGCGTTCGGGTTCGGATTCACCGCGCAGTCGCCGTAGACCAGTACCTGATCCGGCAGCAGCATGAAGAATACCGAGGACACCAGGCTGTAGCCCGGCGCCGTCTTGATCAGTTGCAGGGCTGGGCGGATGGTGTTGGCGGTGGTGTGCACGGCACCGGAAACCAGGCCGTCGACCTCGTCCAGGGCGAGCATCATGGTGCCCAACACCACGGTGTCGGCCAACTGTTCACGTGCCTGCTCGGGCGTCAGGCCCTTGGCTTTGCGCATCTCGCACATCGGCTCGACGTAACGGTTGAGGATGTGTTCCGGATCGAGGATTTCCAGGCTGGCCGGCAGGTTGATGCCCTGCTCGAGGGCGACGGCCTGGACTTCTTCCGGCTTGGCGAGCAGCACGCAGCGCGCGATGCCGCGTTCCTGGCAGATGGCGGCGGCGCGGATGGTGCGCGGCTCGTTGCCCTCCGGCAGGACGATGCGCTTGTTGGCTTCCTGGGCACGCTTGACCAATTGGTAGCGGAACGCCGGTGGCGACAGGCGCAGCTCTCCACGCGGCACGCTGAGACGGCTGTGCAGGTATTCGGGCTGCAGGTGTTTGGCGATGAATTCGGTCACCCGGGTGGCGCGCTCGATGTCGTCCGCAGGCGTTTCCTTGTTCAGGCCGAATAGATTGGTGGCGGTGTCGTAGGAGCCGGTCTGCACGGCCATCACCGGCAGGCCGCCGTCGAGTGCGGCCTTGCACAGTTCCATGATGCGTGGGTCCGGCTCGAAATCGCTGCACAGCAGCAGGCCGGCGAGTTTGACGCCGTTGAGCGAAGCCAGGCATGCGGCGAGGATGATGTCGTCGCGGTCACCGGGGGTCACCACCAGCACGCCCGGTTCCAGCAGCGGGACGGTGCTTGGAACTGCACGAGCACAGAGCAGGATCTTGCCGACGCGGCGTTGCTCTGCTTCGCCGGCATGCAGAATGCGGGCTTCGAGCAGTTCGGCGATGTCACGGGTACGCAGCGCATTCAGCTCTTCGGCGAAGGGAATCGCCCCCAGCAGCTGGAAGTCACCCGTGCCGAGGATCGGCAGTTGTTCCTTGAGCCGTTCTATGAAGGCGGGCAGGCCGTCTTCGCTCTTGACCTTGTTGAGGATCACGCCGAGTACCTTCGGGTCCTTGGTACCGCCGAACAGCTGCGCTTGTATCTCCAGGCGTTCGGCCATGCGCTTGAGCGTGTCCTTACCCTGCGCGGCGATCAGGATGACCTCGGCGTCCAGGCTCTTGGCCAGATGGCTGTTGATGCGCGAAGTGTGGTTGAACTCGCGCGTCGGCACCATGCCTTCGACGATCACCACATCCTTGCCGGCGGCGACCTGCTGGTAACGGCTGACGACGTCTTCGAGCAGCAGGTCCAGCTCGCCGTCGGCCAGTTGGCGTTCCACCTGTTCCAGCGGCAGGGGTTCGGGCGAGCTGTGGTTGAGTGTGCGCTCCACCAGGATGCACGAGCGCTCGAGGCCGCGGTCGAGGGGGAAAGGCTGGGCGATGGGCTTGAAGAAACCGACCTTCAGCCCGGCGTTTTCGAGGGCGCGGATCAGCCCGAGGCTTATCGAGTTGAGGCCGCCGCCAAAACCTGAGGGGGCAAGAAACAGCGTATGCATGAGAATCTCCTTCTATGGAGTCGGAACCAGGCTAGCAACGCGAAACCCGACGCGGGCGTCGGGTTCGGAGTGCGCTGTGTGTGCCTGCAAACCTGGTCAGACGTCGAGCAGGGCGAGCGTGTCCAGAGCGATCTGGCGTTCTTCGTTGGTCGGTACCACCAGCACGCGCGGGCTGCCTGCCGCCTGGATTTCACCACCGACGCCGCGTGTGCAGCGGGCGTTGGCCTGCTCGTCGAGCTTGAAGTTGAACAGCTTCAAATGTTCGAGCGTCCGACTGCGAACGGCGAAGGAGTTCTCGCCGATGCCGCCGGTAAAGATCAGGCCGTCCAGTTTGGGTAGTGCGCAGGCCATGCCGGCCAGGGATTTGGCCAGGCGATAGCAGAACACCTCGAACGCCAGCATGGCGCCCGGATGGCCGGATGTGCGTGCTTCGTAGAGGGTGCGCATATCGTTGGACAGACCGGACAGGCCCTTCAGGCCGCTGTCATGGTTGAGCATGCGGTCGATCTGCTCCAGGCTCCAGCCCAGGGTGCGGTGCAGGTAGCTGTGCAGGTTGGGGTCGACGTCGCCGCTGCGGGTGCCCATGACCAGGCCTTCCAGCGGTGTCATGCCCATGCTGGTGTCGCGGCTTTCGCCGTTGACTACTGCGCAGGTTGAACAGCCGTTGCCCAGGTGGGCGGTCAGCCAGCAGCTGTCCTCGACGGGCAGATTGGTCATCTCCGCGGCGCGCTTGCTCACGAAGTGGTGGCTGGTGCCATGGAAACCGTAACGACGGACGTTGTGTTCCTTGTAGAGGAACTCAGGCACCGCATAGCGATAGGCATGTTCCGGCATGGTCTGGTGGAACGCGGTGTCGAACACGGCGACCTGCGGCAGCTCCGCGAACAGTGCGAAGGCGGCATCGATACCAATCAGGTTGGCCGGGTTATGCAGCGGCGCCAGTTGCGCATTGGCGCGGATGGCCGCGAGTACTTCGTCGGTGATCAGGCAGGAGCCGGTGAAGTGCTCACCGCCATGCACCACGCGATGGCCGATGCCATCGATCTTGCCGCCAGCGGCTTCCTGCGCCAGCGGCAGCAACTGTTCCAGTGCGGCGAGGTGAGCGGCTCCGGGTATTTCCATGCTTTGCTTTTCGTCTCCCTGCTGCCAGTGAAGCACGGCTTCCGGGTTGCCCAGGCGTTCGGCCAGGCCCTGCAGGGGGAAAGTCGCTTGAGCTTCGTTGACCAAGGCGAACTTGATCGACGAGCTACCGCAGTTGATCACCAGGATGTTGCGAGCCGACATCGGATTTCCTCGATTTAGCTGGATTTTGTTTTTAATTTGCGTCTGCCAGTTATTTCAGGCCGGATTCTTTCACATCCTGCCGGAAACGGATGCCATCCGAAGGTTGTATGCGAGGCGCCTTAAGCATGTCGTTCATAGGGTCTGTTGACGTTTCGGCGCGGCCGCGCCGAAACGTCAACAGACCCTAAGCCTCATGAAACCAACAATTATCTGGCCCCCGTTCGCATTACGTGTAACTTGCGGTTAAACATTTG
>JBKEBY010000052.1:0-21737 GCA_047973445.1 Pseudomonas sp. | reverse complement strand
CGTGGATCGGGCTGCTGGTCCCGGCCGGTGGCCTGGGGCATCTGCTGCGCCGGGGTCGCTGGTACGACGCCGCCCACAGCAAGGTGCCGCTGCGGCGGTCGTTGCACCTGGCGAGGCTCAGGTGGGTGGGGGCCTGTTTCGGTCTGGCGCTGTGGCATTTCGGCGTGCTGGCGCAATCCAGCCCTGCTTTGCACGCGCTGAGCGTGGGGTCCATGAGCGGGCTGATCCTGGCGATGATCGCACG
The DNA here is from genome assembly GCA_047973445.1 of Pseudomonas sp. Lineage (GTDB taxonomy): Bacteria > Pseudomonadota > Gammaproteobacteria > Pseudomonadales > Pseudomonadaceae > Stutzerimonas. The sequence continues at coordinate 21,493 of JBKEBY010000052.1, read as the reverse complement.
GGTCAGCCTCGGCCACACCGGTCGGCCATTGCAGCTTCCGGCTGGTATGGCCTGGGCCTTTGTGCTGTTCAATCTGGGCGCCTTCGCGCGCGTATTCCTGACGACCGTATGGCCTGTAGCGGGGCTTTGGCTGGCGGCGATCTGCTGGGCACTGGCCTTCGCGCTGTATGTCTGGCGCTACGCACCGATGCTGGTAGCCGCGCGGGTTGACGGGCATCCGGGCTGAGTGCGATGCCGGTCCGCTCAGGTCGCCGGCGAGAGTTCCAAACCGCTGCCCGCTCCCAGAGAGGATGGGCAGCTTGCGACTCGGCAATGTCGAGCATCGGAGATGATGATGAAAAATGATTTTCAGGATCGCCTGGCGGTCGTCACCGGCGCCAGCTCGGGCATCGGTCTGGCGCTGTGCACGGCACTGCTGCAACGCGGCGCTCGGGTGCTGGCGATGTCCCGTGCGCTGGGCGGGCTGGAGCCGCTGCTGCAGCCCTACGCGGAACAACTGGTCTGGCTGGCGGGCGATGTTACTGTGCCGGCCGATCTACAGGCCTTGCGAGCACGCGCCGCGCAACTGGGGCAGGTTGATTATCTGGTGCCCAATGCCGGTATCGCCGAGCTGGCAGATGGTCTCGACATGGCGGCGTTCGATCGGCAATGGGCGGTTAACGGGGCGGGTGCGTTGAATACGCTGGGAACGCTGCGTCATGAGCTGGCGAAGTCTGCCTCGGTGGTCTTCATCGGTACCTTCCTGACGCGCTCGACCTATCCGGGCCTGGCGGCCTACATCGCCAGCAAGGCGGCATTGGCGGCGCAGGCCCGTACCCTGGCGGTGGAATTCGCGCCGCTGGGCGTGCGTATCAACATGGTTTCACCCGGTCCTACCGCAACGGCGATCTGGGGCACCCTGGGTCTGTCGGACGATCAGCTCGAGGGCGTGGCCGATGGCATCGCCCAGCGCCTGCTGCCCGGGCATTTCCTGGAGTCGGCCGCGGTGGCCAATGTGATTCTGTTTCAGCTGTCGCAAGGAGCGCGTGGCGTCTACGGTCAGGATTGGGTTGTCGACAACGGCTTCACCCTGAGCTGAGCGGGCGAGGAGCTTCGATGCTGTTCTGATGGAAAAAAAGGGTGCGCAAGCTGCAGCAGGAGCAGAACCGCCTCCAGGCGACCTGTGATGAGCAGCGCTTGCGGATCGCCGAACTGGAGCAGGAGCTGGAGGCCGCCAGGCAGGACAATCGAACCAGCGGTCGGCAGTTTGACTATTACCGCGGCGTGGCCGGCAACCTGACTCGTTTCAGCCACTCAATCGCGCATCTGGCGGATTCGTTCGAATACCTAACCGGACAACTGGGCCAGAACAAGTCGCATGCCGAGCAAGTCGCCTCGGCGGCACTGAGCAACCAGAAGCAGTTCGGCGAGCTGCAGAGCAAGGCCGCGGACATGGAGAGCGGCCTCAACCAGGCTTCGCACAAGGTCGACACCCTGGCCGGTCACTCCAAGGAGATCAACGGGATCGTCGATCTGATCGGTGTGATCGCCAGCCAGACTAACCTGCTGGCGCTTAACGCCGCGATCGAGGCGGCCCGGGCTGGCGAGGCAGGGCGCGGCTTCGCCGTGGTGGCCGGAGAGATTCGCAGTCTGGCGGAAAAAACTGCGCTGGCTACCGGAGATATCGTGCGCAAGATCGGCGAAGTCCAGGCCGAAATCGCCAGCGTTCACGACTACATCCAGTTGCAGGGCAAGCTCGCCCAGGGCTTCAGTCAGACCACCGAGCAGGCCGTCGGGGCCATGCGGACCCTACATCAGCTGGCTGGCAGCATGCGATATGGCATTGACAATTCCTCGTTCCGCGCCGGTATCGAACTGGCCAACCTCGACGAGTTGTCGCTCAAGTTCGTCGTCTACAATCAGTTGCTCGGCAGCGATACCCAGGGCAGCACGCAATTGCCCAGCGAGCGCGAATGCCGCTTCGGCCGCTGGTACTACGGGGAGGGCAACCGCGAGATGCAGGAACTGGAGCACTTCCAGCGGATCGAGCGGCCACACACCGCGGTGCACGATCAGGGCCAGGCAGCCATCGATGCCTTCCAGGCGCAGCATCTGGAGAAGGCATTGCAGCATCTCGAGCAGATGGAAGAGGCCAATCTGGAAGTGATGCGCATCGTCGCCGCGGTGGTGGAGCAGTACGGACGTCAGGCCTGCACGACGATCGCCTGACACCGTGCATCGCTCGCAGGCGCATCGCGTACTTTGAGACATTGCCGCATCTAGCAAAAAAATTGCGCTATAACGGCAACACTATTCATTAGAGATAACTCAACGGTCGGTCGACAATGGACGCCATTCCTAGTCGACGCGGCCGCTTGCCGCGCTCACGAACCTGACCTCATGAAGGAGTGGCAGGTGCGCGGCATGCCTGTGTTCCCCAGGCGCGTGCGCAGTTGCCTCATGCACGCCCATGATCGAAGCGTCCACATCGACATCTCCCCTCTACAACTATCGTGTCGTGCGTCAGTTCACGCTGATGACGGTGGTGTGGGGAATCATCGGCATGGGCCTGGGCGTGTTCATTGCGGCGCAGTTGGTCTGGCCGGTGCTGAATTTCGATCTGCCCTGGATCAGTTTCGGTCGCGTACGGCCCATGCACACCAACCTGGTGATCTTCGCCTTTGGTGGTAACGCGCTGTTCGCGACCTCGCTGTATGTGGTGCAGCGCACCAGCCGCGTACGCCTGATCTCCGATAGCCTCGGCGAATTCGTCTTCTGGGCATGGCAGGCCGCTTGCGTTGCCATGGTGGTCAGCTACGCATTGGGCTACACGACCTCCAAGGAATACGCGGAGATGGAGTGGCCGATCGCCGCCTGGGTGGCCCTGGTCTGGCTGGCCTATGCCTACCTGTTCTTCGGCACCATCGCGTATCGCAAGGTCAGCCATATCTACGTGGGCAACTGGTTCTTCGGCGCCTTCATCATCGTCACCGGCATGGTGCATGTGATCAACCACGCGTTGGTGCCGGTGAGCCTTATGAAGTCCTACTCGGTCTATTCTGGTGCCACCGACGCGATGATCCAGTGGTGGTACGGGCACAGTGTGGTGGGCTTCATTCTCTCGGTGGGCTTTCTCGGCATCATGTATTACTTCGTGCCGAAGCAGGCCGAGCGGCCGATCTATTCCTATCGTCTATCCATTGTGCATTTCTGGGCGATCATCTCCCTGTACATCTGGGCCGGCCCCCATCACCTGCACTACACCGCACTGCCGGACTGGGCGCAGAGCCTGGGCATGGCGATGTCGGTGATCCTGCTGGCACCGAGCTGGGGCGGCATGATCAATGGCATGATGACCCTGTCGGGTGCCTGGCATAAGTTGCGGACCGATCCTGTCCTGCGCTTCCTGGTGGTGTCGCTGGCCTTCTACGGCATGTCTACCTTCGAAGGCCCGATGATGGCCATCAAGACCGTCAACGCGCTGTCCCACTACACAGACTGGACCATCGGCCATGTGCATGCCGGTGCGCTGGGCTGGGTGGCGATGATCTCCATTGGCTCTCTGTATCACCTGATTCCAAGGCTCTACGACCGCAAGCAGATGTACAGCGTCGGCATGATCAACGCGCACTTCTGGCTGGCCACCATCGGCACCGTGCTCTACATCGCTTCGATGTGGGTCAACGGCATCGCCCAGGGCCTGATGTGGCGTGCGGTCAACAGCGACGGCACCCTGACCTATTCCTTCGTCGAGGCGCTGGAAGCCAGCCATCCGGGTTACATCGTTCGTCTGATCGGCGGCGGCACCTTCGTCTCGGGGATGTTGCTGATGGCGCTCAACACCTGGCTGACACTGCGCCACACACGCAGCGAAAGCCGCTCGCTCGAAGGTTCGCAGCCGCTCGTTGCCGGTGTTTGAACCCCTTTTTACGCGTTGCTAGTGCGCGGCCCAGGGAAGGGCACTTTTTTCGGCGCCGGTAATGCAACCCAGCAGTACCCACTCCAGTAATCCACACTCAAGCAGAAAACATGCAAGATCGCCTATTGCTCTGGTGTCGTTCGTTCGCGCCCGCTCCCCTGACTGCCCCACCCAAAGAATGGATCCGCGTCGCCCTGGGCATCGCCATAGCCCTGGCGATCGCGCTTTCGTTCGGCATCTGGCTGTTCGGCGTGGCCGTGATGTTGCCGATGGCGGCCCCGGCGGCGGCGTCGGCCGTGCTGCTGTTCGCGGCCTCGTCCAGCCCGTTCGCACAGCCCTGGTCGGTGCTCGCCGGCAACCTGGTGGCGACGATGGTGGGTATCAGCCTCGGGTTGAGCGGCTTTGACGCAGTGACGACGGCCGCCTTGACCGGTGCGCTGGTGCTGCTCTGCCTGTTCTGCCTGCGTTGTTTGCATCCTCCGGCGGCGGCGCTGGCGATGGTTGCGGCAGTTGGCAGCGCCGATCTGCATGCGCTGGGCTATACGCTGCTGATCCCGGTGGCGTTCGTGTCACTTCTGCTGATCTCGGTGGCGCTGATCTACAACAACCTGACCGGGCATGCTTATCCCAAGGGACGGCCCAACAAGGAAAACATCCACCATACTCGTGATCCGCTGCCGGGCGATCGCCTGAGCTTCACCGAGGATGACGTGACGCGCGCGCTCGAGGACTTCGGCGAGTACGTCGACGTGACGCGCGATGACCTCGCGCAGCTGATCAAGCAGACCGAAAAGCATGCCCTGCGCCGCAGCATGGGCGAGATCACCGCGGCGGACATCATGTCTCGCGATCTCTACTGGAGCACGCCGGACGCCTTCATCCAGCAGGCCTGGCAGACCTTGCAGCAGCACCGCCTGCGCGCGATGCCGGTGCTGGAGAAGGAAAGCCACAAGCTGATTGGCATCGTCACCCTGGTGGATTTGCTCAAGCATTTTCGGCCGAGTCCGGCGGGCGTCAATTTCGGTCAGTTGAAGTTTCTGCGAGGCACCAAGCTGCGCGCGATCATGAGCAGCCCGGTGGTCTCGGTACGAGAGGATGCTCACATGACGGATCTGGTCTTCATGCTGTCAGACCGGGGCCTGCATTGCCTGCCGGTGGTCGACCAGCAGGAGCGACTGGTGGGCATGATTACCCAGACCGATCTGATCGCAGCGCTCTACCAGAACTGGCTCAAACATCTGCCAGACTGATGACTGGCGGCTGGGAGCGGCCCCTGGTCAGATCTCGTAATACCAGCGCGACCAGTCATAGTCGTCCCGCGCCACTTCGCGCAGCAACTCCAGGGCCTTGTTCAGCGCCGGGGATTCGCTGGCGCGCGAGTAGACCAGGTACACCGGATAGGAGAATTCCGGAGCCTGTTCGACGCGCTTGAGAATGCCTTCATCCAGGTAGCGCTGCACCACGCGGGTTCGGAAGTAGCCACGCCCGCCGCACTGCAGCAGGTATTGCAGGGCCATAGGCCCCAGGCTGAAGCTGAGTGGCGAGCGTGTATGGTCGGGCAGCGCCATGTCGTGCTGCTTGCCGAACGCTGTTCCCCAGTCGACATACAGATAGGGTTCGGGATTGGCCGTCTGCACCACCTGGATCAGTTTCTCTTCGAGCAACTGTTCGACCTGCAGCCCCGGTCGATATTCGGGCCGATGCACCAGTGCGGCATCCAGTACGCCCAGTTCGAGCTTTTCCTGCAGCTCGCCGTCGCTGGCGACCTCTGTGCGCAGCGCGTGGTTGGGCATGGTCTGTCGCATGCGCTGCAACCAGGCCAGCATCAATGGGTTGCACAGGCTGACCTCGGCGCCGATTGACAGCAGGTCGCCATAGCCCTGCGGCAACGGCAGGTCGCGCCGCGCCGCCTCCCAGGTTTGTACCAGTTGCGTCGCGTAGGCGACGAACCGCTCACCATCGGGTGTCAGTTTTGCGCCTGCCCGGTTGCGCACGAAAAGCCGGCAGTTGAGCTGCTGCTCCAGGTTGCGTATTCGCGCGGTGACGGCGGTCTGGGTGATGTGCAGGCGATCGGCGGTGGCGATGAAGCTGCCGCTGCGAATGATCTCGAGAAAGGTGCGGGCGAGATCGATATCCATGCTGTGCTCGTATCAGGAAAATTGATATGAGAGCACCTTGAGATGAAAAGTTGAAGCTGTAAGGCCGATAAGGGCACTGAAGGCTGGAAAGCTGGAAGAAAAACACTTCCCGGTACAATTGCTTTTCGTCCAGCCTCCAGCGCTTTTGTCGTCTTTTCGTCCTTAATGCGAAGTGCCTTCGGCGAATTCGATCTTGTTGCCGACGTTGTATTTGCCCGAGGGTTTGTTCATCGGGATGCGTTTGATCTCTTCCAGGGTATCGCTGTCGTAGACGATCAGCGCGCCGTCGGTGTCCCAGACGCTGAGCAGCAGGTGCTTGCCATCCTTGGTGAACTCGACATGTGCGGCGTTCTTGCCGGGCATCGGACGCAGGGTATGGGCGACTTCCAGAGTCTGCTTGTCGATCAGGTGCACGGCATCGTTGTTGGGGCCGAAGAAGACATCGGTCCAGGCGTACTTCGAATTCTCATGGCTGCGCATGAAGAAACCCGGTCCTTCGGTGGGGATCTCCTTGATCAGCTTCCAGCTCTGCATGTCGAGCACCGAGATCAGACCCTTGCTGACGTTCGGTGTGGCGAATACCCATTCGCCGTTGCGCTTCCAGTAGATGCCCGAACCCAGGTGCGGCATGCCGGGTAGCGGGATGTCGGTGACCGCCTTGCGGGTGTCGAGGTCGATCACCTGGCCACCGTGGGCCTTGCGCGAGGTAGCGAGCAGGTGGCGGTAGTCGGGGGTGAAGGAGAAATCATCGAGAAAGTCCGCGGCTTCGATGCGTCTCGGCACGAAGTCCGGTTCGCCGGCGTAGGACAGCTCCCAAGCCTCCTTCACGTCCTTCAGCGCAACCACGAAGCTGTCGCGCGGCGGCGCGGTGTACACGGCACTGACCCGTGATGGCGTGCCATCCAGGCCCACCGCCGGGATGTGCTTGACCAGCGACAGGTCGCGGGCGTCCAGCAATACCAGGTTGCCCGGCAGGTAATTGCCCACCAGTACCCAGCGGCCGTCGTTGCTCACGGCCAGGTTGCGGGTGTTCAGCCCGGCGCGGACCTCGGCGATCATCGTCAGGTTATGCAGGTCGTAGAAGCTGACCCAGCCATCGCGTGAAGCGAAATAGACGAAGCGCCCGTCCGGGGAGAACTTCGGCCCGCCGTGCAGGGCGAAATGCGACTGGAACCGGGCCAATTCCGTGAAGCCGTCGCCCTCGAGGATGCGCACGTGGTGGTTACCGGCTTCGACCACGACGAACAGATTGAGCGGGTCGGCGCCATGCTGCGGACTGTCGGGCAGCTTGTCGACGTCCGCCAGCATCCGGTGGCTGGCGCGAATGTCGGCATCGCTCCAGGTTGGTGGTACCGCGGAAGGTCGGTAGAGGTAGCTGACCAGACTGTCAATCTGCGTTTCGTCGAGCAGCGCCGAATAGGCTGCCATCTGACTGGCCGGACGACCATCCCGGATGACCTTGCGCGCCTCGTCCGGCTTGATCCGGCCAAGGCTCTCCGGCAACAGCGCGGGGCCGGCGCCGCCAAGGCGATCGACGCCATGGCAGCTCTGGCAGTGCTGCTGATAGAGCGCATGGGCATCGGTTGTCCCGGCGGCAGCGGCACGCGGAATCGCCATGTCGAGCGCGACGAAGGTGGCGGCTGGCAGTGCTGCCGCCGCCAGCAGGGCATAGATCAGCCGCATATGGCCTCCTCGTGTCTGTCACTGTCGCCATGTAGGCGGGCGGGGTACTGGACCTGCCGGCCATCGAACAGCCCGACCACCTTGCCGATCACCGTCAGCGTCGGTGGCGTCAGTTGCTGTTCCTCGGCCATGCTCGGCAGTTGCTTGAGGCTGCAGCGCACCACTTGCTGGTCCTGACGGGTGCCATTGCCAATCAGCGCAGCAGGGGTATCCACCGGCAGGCCGGCTGCGATCAGGTTGCACGAGATTTCGCCGAGGCTGCCCAGCCCCATGTAGAACACCAGGGTCTGGTTGCCCTCGGCCAAGGCGTTCCAGGGCAGGTGCAGCTCGCCGTTCTCCTGCAGGTGGCCGGTGATGAACTGGCAGGAGTGCGCCAGGTCGCGGTGCGTCAGGGGAATGCCCGCATAGGTGCTGCAGCCGGCAGCGGCGGTGATGCCGGGCACCACTTGGCAGTTGATGCCGCGTTCGAGGAGGAATTCCAGCTCCTCGGCGCCACGGCCGAAGATGAAGGGGTCGCCGCCTTTCAGACGTACCACGCGTTTGTTCTGCCGTGCCAGGTCCGCCAGCAGCTGATTGATTTGCGGTTGCGGCAGGCTGTGGTAACCGCTGGTCTTGCCGACGTAGTGGCGGCTGCAGGCGGTGGGCACCAGGGCCATCAAGTCATCGCTGACCAGGCGGTCGTAGACCACAGCATCGGCCTGTTGCAGCAGGTTCCAGGCGCGCAGGGTGAGCAGGCCCGGGTCGCCAGGGCCTGCCCCGACCAGGGCCACCTCGCCGGGGGCGAACAGGGTGTTCAGCGAAGCGGGGAGTGTGATTGGCTGGTCCATGCGGACTCCTGTGATTCTCATCAGGTTGATGGTTGCGCTTGGCTGAGTACGGTTCTGACGACCGCTGGGTGTGGCTGATTTACAGAGCACTGATTTCCACGCTGGGGATACGGACGGGAAGCGGCAATCCGATTTCCTCGTCGCTCAGGTAGCAGCCGGGATCTTCCGCCCACAGGTCGCCGGCGGCCCAGGCACGGGTGCGAGTGTTACCGTTGCAGATCGGTAGCCAGCGACATTCGGCGCAGCGCCCACCCACGGCGCGCGGGTGCTGACGCAGTTCGCGCAGCAGCGGCTCGGGCTCGTCCAGCCAGAGTTCACGGAAGTGCTGCCGACGCACGTTGCCGACGGTGTGCTGCCACCAGTAGGTATCGGGATGCACATCGCCGATGTTGTCGATGTTGGCGATGCCGTTGCCCGAGGCATTGCCGCCCCAGGCACGCAGCATCTGTTCCAGGCGGTCGCGATGCTGCGGCAGGCGCTCCTCGACCCACTGCAGCAGCAGGATCGCGTCGGCGTCGTTGTTGCCGCTGACGAAGTCGGTCTCGCGGCCGTTCTGCACGTCGTCCCAGGCCTGCTCAAACAGCTGGCGCATGGCGTCGCGGGTCATCTGGTGGTGGGCGTCAGCCTTGCGGCTGCGTTTGCCGCGCCCGCTGTAGTTCAGGTGCGAGAGATAGAACTTCTGCACGTCGTGCTCACGCATCAGCGCCAGCAGGGCGGGCAATTGCGGATAGTTGCTCTGCGTGAGCGTGGTGCGCAGCCCGACACGAATGCCGTGCTGACGGCACAGGTCGATGGCGTGCATCGAGGCGACGAAGCTACCCTGGAGCTGGCGCCACTCGTCATGAACCGCTTCCAGACCGTCGATGCTGATGCCGACATAGTCGTACTGCGCCGCCGCCACCTGCTCGATGTTGCTCTCGTCGATCAGCGTGCCGTTGGTCGACAGAGCCACGAAGAAACCCTTTTCACGGGCATGGGCGGAGAGCTCGAAGATGTCGTCCCGCAGCAGCGGCTCGCCTCCGGAGAGGATTAGCACGCGCACACCGGCTTCGTGCAGATCGTCGATGACCTTCAGGGCTTCGTCCGTATCCAGCTCGTCGCGGAATTCGCTGTCGGCGGACGTGGCGTAGCAGTGCTTGCAGGTCAGGTTGCAGCGTCGCAGCAGGTTCCAGATGACCACCGGTGGGCGGGTTCCCGGTGTGCCTCGTGCACCGAGCACCGGACCGGAATCCGGACGGGCCAGGGCGCGCAGGTAATGGCTGATTCTCAACATCGGGCGTCTCCTCAGGAAGCGGCGGCTTCGTGGGTGAATCGATGGTTGCAGCATTACCGAGGCGGTGGGAGAGGTCCTTGATCCGAAACAAATAAAGGGTGGTAAGCCGGGCAGGTGATTGGTCGCAGGGGCGCCGACTCCCTTCAGCGTCGCGATGCTTTTCGGGTCGCAACGAGATCGCCATCAACTCCAGCTGAAGATCGCTTCGCATAGACTGGCGCGCCTTGAATGTCGAGGTGATCCATGGGTGCTGGAGAGTTCGTTGCGCTGTACTGCCTGAATAGCCTGTTCTGGAAATGGATCATCAGTTGGGGTGGCGCGCACTGGCTCGAGGGCTGGAAAGCCATGGCCTTTCTGGAGTGGTTCGCCTGGCCATGGAACGCCGAGCAGATCCGCCTCTATGCGGTCGTGATGTGGGGCTTTACCACGCTGTTTTTCGTGGTTGGCCTGTTCAAGCCCGAATGGCGGTTCTGAGCCTTGCAGCGAGGCTTAGCGCCTTGCCTACACGCAACCCGATCTTCTTCGGAATGCGGCTGCTGATTTCAGTCGCAGCAGTAGCGACCCAATGCTAGTCAGGCCATCCATCGTCAGGAACGAATAAGCGCAAGCCTAATGCCTAACGCGATAAACACGCCTCCTACAACACGATCCATTAATTTTTGCAGCGATCTGTTGCGTGACATGCTGCCAGCAGCACTTCCAGCCAGCATTGCGAACGTTGCGTCTGTTAAAAACGCTACCAGAGCATAAGTGAAACCTAACACTAGAAAAGAAGCAGTGTGGTGCTCGCCTCCAGGTGCTACAAATTGCGGAAAGAATGAGATAAAGAATAGCAGAACCTTTGGGTTCATTAAGGTGGTAATGAGCCCCTTGGACAAGAGATCATACAGTTCTGCATCTTTTTTTATATAAGTACATTCGCCTGTTTCTGCCCGTGTCGTGCCAAATGTTCCCCAAAGCAACTTCCCGCCTAGGTATATGAGGTAAATTGCACCGATATACTTAACCAGTGTGAACATCGCTGGCGAAGTAGCAATCAGAGCAGTAAGCCCCACAATACTGGCTAAGGCATGAGCGCAACTTCCTAATGCAACGCCAGCAGCTGAAATGACTCCCGCACGCCGACCATTTGCAACACTTTGCCCGACAACGTAAGCCATGTCAGGGCCTGGAGTAACGGAGAGCAGAAAAACAGAAATTATGAAAAGGGAAAGATTGTTAATGTCAAACATAATAAATCCTGATCTGGGATATGCTGCTGCACAGAGAGCCATAGGGCTTCTCATGCAGGAAAAATCTTTGCGCAATTCTACACCCGCTAGCCTTTTCCTACACGCCTGATCGATAACGTCGCTGTAGTCGTTCGCATCTGCGCCGCGGTCAGCCGGTACGACAAGACATTTCAGCAGCGAACCCTTGAACCCAATTCGATCAATCGAACCCCCAGTAGGTGCCCTACTAACATGCAAGGAGAATTGGCCAAGTGCTTACGGAAGATATAAATTATACATCAGGTTTTTCGGCAGTAGTTGATGCCTTTATTTCCGTCTAATATTTGGCTTTGTTATTTTTGCGTCAAGCAGGTTGGAAGCTTGCGGTTCAAGTGGCTGTCTGGTAGTGAATGGATGGAATTGCACTCTAATGCATAACGAAATTCCGTATAACTCGCCTGCTCTGATGGGCGAGCCTCAAGCTCTCTTTTTCAAAGGCCTATTCCGTATTCTGCCTGGTTTCCCGTATTAACGTGACCTCCCTTTTCCAAGCAGCAGCTCATCGTCGGCACATGAAACAATTCGCACCGGTATAGCGGCCATTCGAGGGTAAGGGGAAGGGTATGAAGTTGAAGGCACGCAACGATCCGTTTGATGTTTGGATCGAAGCTACTGTTTCGCCGCCAGTATTGTCCAACCTACGGAAGTTGAGGTGGTGTTCGGGAAGGAAGGTCTGGGCCAGGCCGGCCTCGCCGGCTCTGCTGTTACACCCTCAACCCCGTCTTCTTCAATATCCGGCTGCTCACCAGCATCTCATCCGCTCGGCAGGCATAGCCGAGCAACTGGCGAATCTGTGCGCGGTAGTCCTCTATTTCCTTGGCGCTGCGGCCGTGGACCATGGCGAACAGGTTGTAGTGCCAACCTTCGCGGCGGGGGCGGCGGTAGCAGTGGCTGACGAAGGGTTGTGATCCGAGCAGCGGGCCGAGGCGAGGGAGGTGGGCGTCGTCCACGTCCCACACGGTCATGCCGTTGTGCTTATAGCCCAGGCGGTAGTGGTTGGGTACGGCGGCGATGCGGCGGATGGCGCTGTCGTCCTGCAGTTGGCGCAGTAACGTCAGTACGGCGTCTTCGTCGAGATCCAGGTGTTCGCCGATCCACGCCCAGGGATTGTCCACCAGCGGCAGGCCGGACTGGGTGAGTTCCACCAGGCGGCGCACCAGGTCGGGGTCAAATCGGTCATCAAACCGAGAAGTGCAGGCCGACATGGTAGGTCTCCTCCTTGGGCAGGTTGAGTACGGGCAGGCCAGTCTGTGACTCGATGCGGGCGATGGTCTCGGCGATGCCCTCGGGAGTCGCGCAGCCCAGTACGAACCACATGTTCCATTCGTGCTCGCGGCGGTAGTTGTGGGCGACTTCGGGCAGGTCATCAAGGATGGCGGCCACCGCGTCGAAGCGCTCTTCCGGTACGGATAGCGCGGCCAGGGTGAAGGCGCCGCCCAGGCGGTCGATGTCGAACATGGGGCCGAAACGGGTCAGGGTACCGTCGTCCAGCAGCGCCTGGACGCGATCGCGCAGGATGTGCGGATCGCTACCCAGCTCGTCGGCCAGCGCCTGCCAGGGCTGCTTTACCAGCGGCAGGCCATGTTGCAAGCGGTTGATCAATCGGCGGTCGAGGTCATCCACGGGCCAGCTCCCGCGCAGCGGGTGGAGCATAGCGGCCGCCGCACTGCTTGAAGGCGCGAGTGCTGAACAGCAACTGGTGCGGCACTTCGCTCAATCCGTGTTCGGTCAGCAGGTTTTCGATCAGTTGGCAGACCTGTTCGCGCTCGCGGCCGTGGACCATGCAGAACAGGTTGTACGGCCAGTCCGGCAGGCGGCGTGGGCGTTGGTAGCAGAGGTTGATGCCGGCAGCCTGGCCGAGACGTTGACCGACTTCGTCGACCTGTTCGTCAGGAATATCCAGCACCAGCATGGCATTGGCGCGGAAACCCAGCGCGCGGTGCTTGAGTACCAGGCCGATGCGGCGGAACAGGCCGTCCTCGCTCCAGTGCCGAACCTGTTCGAGCACCGCTTGCTCGCTGGCACCGATGCGTTCGGCCAGCATCCGATAAGGACGGGCGGCAAGCGGCAGGCCCGCTTCGAGCAGGCTGCGCAGTTGCATGGCCTGAGAGTGGTCGAGGGTGCCGGTCATGGTGCATCTCCAATGGGAAAGCCGAGGTCGATGCGGTAGGCGCATTCCATCGGCAGGTCCAGCGGCGTGAGGCCGGTTTCCGCTTCGATTTGTGCTAACAGGGCGTTCAGGTGCGCGCGGTCGGGGCCGGTGACCACGAACCAGAGGTTGTAGTCATGCTCGCGCAGGTAGTTGTGGTTGACCTCGGGAAAGCTGTTGATCCGCGCCGCTACCGCTTCCACGCGTGCCGGTGGCACGGCAAGTGCCACCAGAGTGCTGGCGCCGGCGCGGCTGTGCTCGAAGACGGGACCGATCCGGGAAAGCCCGCCGCCGCGTTCCAACTGCTCAAGGCTTGCGAGGATATCTTCTTCGCTGCAATCGAGTGCTTCGGCCATGGCGCGGTAGGGCTCGGCGCACAGCGGCATACCGTGCTGGAAACGATCGATCAGGCGGCGGCTGAGGCTGTCCAGTTGCATGTCACAACCCCGTCTCGTGGGCGCGGCTGCTGAAGAAGATGCCGCTCGGGCTTTCGGCTGGCAGGCGCTTGAGCAGTTTCAGCGTATAGGGGTCCCATACCTGGATTTCGCCGCCGTCGCGTACCGACAGCCAGAGCTGGTCGCCGCGCGCGGTGAACTCCATGTGCAGCACGGCTGGGCCTGGCTCCAGGGTAGCGATGATTTCGTGGGTTTCGCTGTCTATGACCTGGATCTTGCCGTTGTCTGGATGGGCGAAGTTGACCCAGATTTGTCGTGCGTCGGGGCGTGCCATGACGAAGATCGGTTGGCCTGCGACGTCGATGGCATCGGTCTGCTGCCAGTTTTCGTTGTCCATCACCAGAACGCGATGCTGACCGATGGCGGGCACGAAGGTCTGGTTGCCGGCCACAGTCCAGCCTTCCAGGTGCGGCATCTTGTAGACCGGCAGTTTCTGCTGGCCACGGCCGTAGCCGTCGAGGATGCGCTCGACGCCGTGTTCGGGATGCCAGAGGTCAATCTTGGCCATGCCGTCCTCGCCGAACAGGCCGGCGATGTAGTAGCGCCCCTCCGGCGTGAGCAGCGCATCGTAGGGCTGGTTGCCGATGTTCTCGAAACGGCTGATCTGCGGCGTACGGCCCTGGCTGAAGTCCAGCAGCCAGGTCTCGCCGGTATCGAACAGACTGTAAATGAAGCGGTGGCCTGGCACGTCGGTGACGCCCACCACGCGGGAATTGCGGCTGCCATCGGCCAGCGGTGTGGCGGGAATGTTGGCGATCTGCTCCAGGGTCTGGGCGTCGAAAACCTTGACGCCGCCCGGCTCGTAGTTGCCCACGGCGATCAGACTGCCGTCCTGGCTGATGGCGCCGCCGATGCTGTTGCCGCCCTGGATCACGCGCTTGTCGATGCGCTGGCGCAGCAGGTCGACCTTGGTCAGGCCACCGTCGCGGCCGAAGACATAGGCGAAGCGCTGGTCGCGGGAAAACACCACCGAAGCGTGGGACAAATCGCCCAGGCCCTCGATGCGCGCCAGGCTGCTCATGCTACTGCTCTCGATCAGTTGCAGGCTGCCGGTGGCGCGTTCCACCACCACGCCCAGGTCACCGGTGCCGCGAAGGGGTTGTTGCGTACAGGCGCAAAGAAGGCCGGCCGCAGCCAGCAGCAGGAAGGGACGGATCATGGCTTTGGATATCCTTCGAGAAGCAGGTCAACCAGCCAGACGATATCCTGCTCGTCGAGCAGGGCATCCCAGCCGGGCATGGCGGTGCCGGGCCTTCCGTGAGTCACGGTGGCGATAAGGCTTTCGCGGGATTTGCCGGCCAATGCGTCGCGAGTGATGGCGGGGCCGAGGCCGCCGGTCATGCGCAGGCCGTGGCAGGAACCGCAATCCTGCACGAGAAGGTGTTCGAGTTGAGCCTGGCGTTCGACGCCAGGTGTCGCGGCCAGGGCTGCGGGAATCAGGAGGAGGGACGCCAGGGCGAGCCCCAAACGTGATACCGCGTGTCGGGACACTGTCATGACGTCCTCCTGGACGCTAGGTTATTTGTGGCTGAGAACCCACTCGGCGAGGATCTTGGCTTCTTCTTCGGTTACAGCGTTTGGCGGCATCGGGATCGGACCCCAGACACCCTGGCTGCCGTTCTTGATGTGGCCGGCAAGCAGGTCGGCTGCGCCTTCCTGGCCCGCGTATTTGGCGGCGACTTCTTTGAAAGCCGGGCCAACCAGCTTGGCATCGATGCTGTGGCAAGCTGCGCAAGGTTTGCTCTTGAACAGCGCTTCACCGTCCTGAGCAATCGCCGGTTGCAGCATCAGTGCACCGCTCAGAGCGAACAGCGGAACCAGAATTTTTTTCATAAGTACTTCCTCAAGGCTAATTGAAGGGAGGATCTGAGCCCGCCCCGGTGGAAAAACCCAGCAACAAATGTACTAGGTGGATGCACGTTAAATTTACCGATATGGGTAAGCAACCTTTTGTTCCGGATCACTGTTTCCATTCGCAGGCGATGCATCTCCCGGCGCAAATGTCATTGCGGCCATAAGTCGAGCATGAGCCAGCGGGAGTGAGTGAGTCCTTGACTGGGATCAACCTAACAGGCCGTTGAAAATCTGTTGAGTTGGCAATGTGACGCGGGAGCGTCCTGTTAAGGCGCAAGCTCCGTCTTGCAGGGCGCTGTCGAAGCGAAGCGGGCCGGCGTTGCGCCGGCCCGTCATTCCCCTGGAAGAGGCTGTCAGAGTTTGGATGCGGTGATGTCGCCTTCGGCATCAATGCCGAGCTTGTAGCCGAGGGATACATGGTGGAACCGCCCTGAGGTGGCGTCATCATGGATCGCGAAGCCGAAGTTGTAGGTGTTGCCGGGCTCCAGCGTGACATCGCCTTCACCGCCGGAGAACTTGCGAGTGAAGACTACGGACCAGGTATCGCCCTCGAGCTTGCCTTCGGCTCCTACCAGCGCCTGGCCACCTTCCATTTCGCGGTGATCGGCGACGTAGCCGTCGAAGCTCTTGTTCTCACCGCTGCGCCACTGGTTCAGGTCGTAGTAGATGCCATTGGCCAGTGAGCCGTCCTTGACGTACTTGGTCTTGTTGGCGTCCGCGCCGGGCATGGTGCGGGCGTCGCCGTGGCAACTGGCCCAGCAACCGGCCTGGCCAGCCAGTGCAACCTTGTCACCTGCCTCGAGCATGTAGGCGATCTTCATCGGGTTCAGCTCATCCATCGGCGCGCTGCCGGAGGCCGCCGGCTGCTTCCAGGAGAAGCGCAGGTAGAGGTTTTCGCCATCATGGGCGGCCTGCACGGTGGTGCTGATGAACCCGGCCTTGCCAGGAATGGGCGAGGGCTCAATCTTCTTGCCGCTGACCATCTTCTCGCCCATGTCGGCGATCTCTTCGGAGTGGCAGGCGGCACAGGTCTCGCCCTTGCGCAGGACGCGCGCGCCACCGTGTTCGGTGCCCTTGGTGATCCACTCGACAGGCGACACGCCAGGGTAGAATACGCCGGTTTCGATTGCGGGTACGGCGCTCCAGTCGGCGGGCGCGGCAGCCAGGGCATTGAATGCCGTAAGCGCCAGTGCAGCGCCGATAGCGTTGGCCATCATGCTCTTTTTCATCTTCGGTTCCTCATCTTCGATGGTGCTGGCCCGCCTGGACCGGCCGATCACTCTTCGTCTTCTTCGGTCATGCCTTCGGGTAGGTGGTGGGCAATCCCCTTGTGGCAGTTGATGCAGGTCATGTTGTCTTCGGCAGCCATCTTGTGCTGCATGCGTGCACGCTGTTTCTGCTTGTCGGAGCTCATGCTTTCCAGGCTATGGCAGTTGCGGCATTCACGCGAATCATTGGATTTCATGCGAGCCCATTCGCGACGCGCCAGAGTCAGGCGTTTGTCTTCGAACTTCTCGCGGGTATCGATGGTGCCGATCAGCTTGCCCCAGAGTTCCTTGGAGGCTTCGACCTTGCGGACCATCTTGTGCGTCCACTCCTTGGGCACGTGACAGTCGGGGCAGGTGGCCCGTACGCCGGTGCGGTTGGAGTAGTGGATGGTTTCCTTGTATTCGGGATAGACGTTGTCGCCCATCTCGTGGCAGGAAATGCAGAAAGTTTCGGTGTTGGTGGCTTCCAAGGCGGTGTTGAAGCCACCCCAGAAAATCACCCCTGTCGCGATACCGACGATAAGAATGGCCCCGAGCGAGTAGCGCGTACTCGGCCGGCGCAGGAATGAAAGGCGGCTTGCCTTCGGTTTCGGGTCTTTGTGGTCTGTCATAGTGCGATTCCCTAGTCGATGCCCCCGCGTCAGACGCGGGGGCATCGGCATGCCGTTCTCGGGCGGGTTAGTACACGTCGTTCATGGTGTTGAACACGTTGAACTTACCGGTCGGAGTGACGACGGCCGGGTCGGTGATGACGCGCTTGAGTTTCAGTGTCTTGTCGTCATAGATCACGATCGCGGACTGGTCGGTCTTGCCGCCCCAGAGGGAGATCCACACTTCGTCACCCGCCTTGTTGTACTCAGGCTGCACTGCGCGGCGGATTGCCTTGCTTTCCGGCAGGCCAGAGTCCTTGGCGACGTTGAGCTGGGTTGGTGCCTTGTCCAGATCGTTCATGTCGAACACGTACACCGATTCAGCTATCTCGCGCTCGGGGTTCATCGGAGCGTCGGCCCAGAAGTGCTTCGACTTCGGGTGAGTCTTGACGAACAGGTTGCCGGCGCCCGGCATCTTCAGCTCCTGCACCACCTTCCAGTTGTGCTCCTTGTACTTGGCGTACTTGGATTCATCCGAAGGCGTGGAGATGAGGGACACCACTTCGTCACCCAAGTGACCGGTGGACCATACCGGACCGAACTTCGGATGTACGAAGTTGGCGCCGCGTCCCGGGTGCGGGATCTTCGCGGTATCGACCAGGGCTGCCAGCTTGCCGGTCTTGGTATCGACCGCGGCCACCTTGTTGGAGGCGTTGGCGGCGACCATGAAGTAGCGCTTGGAAGCATCCCAGCCGCCGTCGTGCAGGAACTTGGCGGACTCGATAGTGGTGGTCTTGAGGTTCTTGATGTCGGTGTAGTCGACCAGCATGATCTGCCCGGTCTCCTTCACGTTCACTACCCACTCAGGCTTGATGTGCGAGGCGACGATGGAAGCCACGCGTGGCTCGGGGTGGTATTCGCCATCGACGGTCTGACCGCGAGTGGAGACGACTTTCATCGGTTCCAGGGTCTCACCGTCCATGATCGAGTACTGTGGCGGCCAGTAGGTGCCACCGATCAGGTACTTGTCTTCGTAGCCCTTGAACTTGGAGACGTCCACCGAGCGGGCGTCGGAGCCCAGGCGAACGGTCGCGACGGTGGTCGGTTCCGGATACCACATGTCGATGATGGTGGTCAGGCCATCGCGGCCGACGGTGTAGACATAGCGGCCGGAGGCCGACAGGCGCGAGATGTGCACCGCGTAGCCGGTATCGAGGATCTTCCAGATCTTGTGGGTGTCACCGTCGACCAGCGCGAGCTTGCCAGCGTCACGCAGGGTGATGGCGAAGACGTTCTGCAGGTTGATCTTGTTCATCTGCTTTTTCGGACGCTCGGCTACCGGAACGATCAGGTTCCAGCTGTCCTTCATGTCCTGCAGGGAGAACTCTGGTGGAATATCCGGCGTGTTCTGGATATAACGCGCCATCAGGTTGATTTCTTCGGCGGTCAGGATGTCGTCGTAGTTGACCATGCCGCCTTCGGTGCCGTAGGCAATGATGTTCTCGAGGCGCTTGGTACCCAGTTTCAGGGTGCCGCCTTCGATTTTCTTGCCGTCTTCGGTTTTTTCCCAGTGAGGCTCAAGGTTCTTGCCCGTGGCGCCCTTACGCAGAACGCCGTGGCAGCCGGCGCAGCGCTCGAAGTAGATCTTCTTGGCGGCTTCTTTTTCTTCCGCGGTCATGTCCGGTGCGGCCGCCTGGGCGACGGCCATGCCGAGCATCGACATGCCGGCGAACAAGCCGGCGATCAGAGGTTTACCGATGGTACTCATGGATGTCTCTCCTTTTTGGAGCGCTTGGGGCGACTCCTGCTAGTTACGGCGATGTGGCAGTTCCCGGGTGCTTTCTTCTTGTGCGCGGTTTGCATCCTAGGTGGGCCTCTTGCGAATGCGCTTGATGGCAGTCAAGAGTCTTTCGGTGACCCCCTGAACGTGACGTCGTGTCGCGGGGTAGCTAGCGCTGATGAGGGCTTTATGCGGAAACGAAGGGCCCGGCGAGCCCGCGTGCGGCCTGCCCTGCAGCCTTGAGAGGGTGCCATTTCAGCTGAGACTTGATCGTAATCAAGCTTCGCCGGCAGATGGCTTGAGAGGGGGCGGTGTGGGGGGTAGCTTGGCGGCAGATGATTAACCAACTGCTGCAGTGAGGTATTGCAAATGAATGCGCCTGTACATCTTGATGTTGGTCTGGATGGCGCTCCGTTCTACCAGTCGCAGGCCAACGAAGAGGCGCTCTTCGAACAGGCCTGGCGCCATGGCATGCCGGTGCTGATCAAGGGGCCGACCGGCTGTGGCAAGACCCGTTTCGTGCAGTACATGGCGCACCGGCTGAATCTGCCGCTGTACACCGTGGCCTGTCACGACGATCTGTCCGCCGCTGACTTGGTCGGCCGCCACCTGATCGGCGCCCAGGGTACCTGGTGGCAGGATGGGCCGATGACTCGTGCGGTGCGCGAGGGTGGCATCTGTTATCTCGATGAGGTGGTGGAAGCGCGGCAGGACACCGCAGTGGTGTTGCACCCGCTGGCCGACGATCGTCGTGAGCTCTTCATCGAGCGCACGGGGGAGACGCTCAAGGCACCGCCGGGCTTCATGCTGGTGGTCAGCTACAACCCGGGCTACCAGAACCTGCTCAAGGGTATGAAGCCCAGTACCCGGCAGCGCTTCGTGGCCATGCGTTTCGACTATCCCTCCGCGGCCGAGGAGCAGCATATCGTCGCCAACGAGGCGCAGGTCGATGCCGAACTGGCCGCGCAGATCGTCAAGCTTGGGCAGGCTTTACGGCGACTGGAGCAGCACGATCTGGAAGAGGTGGCCTCGACCCGTCTGTTGATCTTCGCGGCACGGATGATCCGCGCCGGCATGACCCCGCGCGAGGCGTGTATGTCCTGCCTGGCCGAGCCGCTGTCCGATGATCCACAAACCGTTGCCGCACTGATGGATGTAGTCGATGTCCACTTCGCCTGAGGTTTTCGCCAAGTCCGGCCTGCGCCTGCCGGGCGACTTGGCCATGTGGATCTTCATTCTGGTTGAGTTGTCGGTCTTCGCGATCTTCATTCTTGCGTTTGCCGTCACACAGTGGCTCAGTCCCGAGCTGTTCGCGCAGAGCCGCGCCGAGCTGGACAGCTCTATGGGGCTGGCGCTCACGCTGAGCCTGCTGACCTCGGGGCTGTTCGCCGCCCTGGCGGTCGAGCAGGTACGCGTGTCGCGACCGCTGCATGCCGCCGGATTGCTGTTGGCCGCGCTGCTCACGTCGTGCGTCTATGTGGTGCTCAAGCTCAACGAGTACGGGCACCTCGCCGGAGCAGGGCTGGGCATGGAGCACAACACCTTCTTCACCCTGTACTGGTTGCTCACCGGCTTTCATTTCCTGCACGTGCTGCTGGGTATGGTAATCCTGGGCTGGATGGCCGAACGCTGTCGGCGGCGCGCTTATACCGCGCACGAACATACCGGGCTGGAGTCGGGGGTGATGTACTGGCACATGGTCGACATGGTCTGGGTGTTGCTGTTCCCGCTGGTCTACGTGCTCAACTAACGAGGTTCCGATGTCCGCTTCGAAGGTGCTGATCTACTGTTGGGTCGGGCTCGCCGTATTGTCTATCGGCACGGTGGTGCTGGGCAGCTCCGGCTCGACGCTGCTGCTTGCCACCGGGGTGATGGTCATTGCGCTGATCAAGGCCTGGCTGATTACCGACGGTTTCATGGAGTTGCGCCATGCGCCCTGGCTCTGGCGGCTCCTGCTGCTGTGCTGGCCGCTGGCAATGGCAGCGGGAATCGTGCTGGCGATGCTGCTGTAGTTCCTAGGCGCCCCTGCAAGGGCGCCGCTCTCTTCCCCTTTCTTTTGGCTATGTCTGAGCTAACTGTTGCAACAGGCTAAGCTGATCATGACGTCTCCACATACGGGAGGTGAATCATGAGAGCGAGTCATTTCAACAGCTGGATTGCCCGGCTCTCCCAGCTCAGCCCGGGGCAGCGTGAGCAATTGGCGAGATGCCTTTCGGTATCAGGACCTCTTGCGCAGGATATGATCCCCACGCCCAATAGCTGCCCGCATTGCCAGTCCAGCGAGTTGCGTCCGTGGGGTACCAGCGG
>JBKEBY010000114.1:0-54430 GCA_047973445.1 Pseudomonas sp. | reverse complement strand
CCTTCGGTCGGGAGCCTTCAGATATAAGGTTCAAACCCGCCTGCCAATACATCGCAGTGCAATTGATCGTCATGGCTGCGGCCAATCCGGTTTCAGCGACAGGAAGGAGGCTGGCTGAATTGCGGGGAGGTGTCGCAGGGCTGTTTCTGGATCACCGTCCAAGGCCAGGAAGGCCAAGGACGGTGAAGATTTCCAAAACCCGATATCCGGTGGATCGTAAGGCTGCTCCGCTTAAGTGAACAGCATTACGCCTCGTGCGGGGCTTTCCGTTTCCGTGTGTTCTTTTGCCTGCCGGCAGGCGGCGATGTGAAGCAAGCTTTCGTGCCTTTGGTCACCTCGTAAGGTGATTTCTTGATTAGTGAGCTAGGGTCTTGTTATTCATGGGAAAACAGAGGCAGGACCATGATGCTTGCAATTGCACGGGTGATGTTTATCGCATCTGCTCTGGGCATCGCCTCGTTGGCAGCTGTGGCCTGGATCGAGCCCGGAACCCAGGTGCTACAGAGCAATGAGCGCGGCTATTGCCCGCTGCCGCCCAGTGCGCGGCAGGTGGCGGCTCCGGTACGGCCCGATCACGATCTGCTGCTGTTCATCTACAGCCTGAGCCAGCGCGGTTTTTTCGGCTAATCACTGCAGGCGCGAACGAAAACGCCCTCCTGCCGTGAGGTGAGGAGGGCGTCGGTGTCGTTCGATCAGGCCCGGTGGTTGTACTTGCCCAGGTCCATGTGACGGTTCACGTCTTTGTACAGCAGGTAGCGGAACTTGCCGGGGCCGCCGGAATAGCAGGCCTGTGGGCAGAACGCGCGCAGCCACATGTAGTCACCAGCCTCCACTTCGACCCAATCCTGGTTCAGGCGATACACCGCCTTGCCTTCCAGTACGTACAGACCGTGCTCCATCACGTGAGTCTCGGCGAAGGGAATGACTCCGCCCGGCTCGAAGGTCACGATGTTCACGTGCATATCGTGGCGCATGTCGCTCATGTCGACGAAGCGGGTGGTCACCCAGGCGCCATTGGTGCCCGGCATTGGAATCGGCTCGATGTCCTGCTCGTTGGTGACGAAGGCTTCTGGATGCGCCAGTCCTTCGACCGCCTGGTAGTACTTGCGGATCCAGTGGAAACGAGCCGGTTGGCCGCTGTTGTTGCGCACCTTCCAGTTCGCCGCCGGTGGAATGAACGCATAGCTGCCGGGACGCATAACGTGGGTCGTGCCTTCGAGCGTTAGAGTGAACTCGCCGTCGACGACGAAGAGGACGCCTTCGGCGTTCTTGTCCAGTTCGGGCTTGTCGCTTCCGCCGCCGTCGGCCAGTTCCACGATGTACTGGGAGAAGGTCTCGGAGAAGCCGGACAGCGGACGTGAAAGAACCCACATGCGCATGTTGTCCCAGAACGGCAGATGGCTGGTGACGATGTCACGCATCACGCCCTTGGGAATGACCGCATAGGCCTCGGTGAACATCGCGCGGTCGGTCAGCAGTTCGGTCTGCGCCGGATGCCCGCCCGTGGGGGCATAGTACTTGGTGTTTGCCATATAACTCCCGTCATCGGTTGTTGTTGCCCGCCAAACTTAGCGGAGAGCGCTGAGGCTGACCGAAAGGAGCTTGGCCGGGCTTGGTAAAGGAGCTTCCGACGTATCGTATACAATTGCTCTGTATTTGGCTATAGATTGTATCCAATCTGCGCACTGTATTAGCCGCCTACCCGTTTCAGCAAAAAAACATCGTCAGCTCAGGCGATTGGTGAGTGCGCTGAGGCGGCCGGACAGATCATGCAGCTCGCCGCTGATATCTTCGCTGCGCTGCACACGCCGCTGGTTGTCGGTGGCGATTTCGGTCAGCTCGGTAAGGTTGCGCGAAATCTCCCCGGCCACCAGTGTCTGCTCTTCGGCCGCAGTGGCGATATGCCGGTTCATGTCGCGGATGATTTCCACCGCATCAGTGAGGTTGGCGAGGGTTTCGCCAGCCTGAGCCACTTGACGCACACCTTCCTCGCTACTGCGCTGACCGTTGTCGATGGCTTGCGCCGCTTCGCCGGCGCGGCGTTGAACGGCCTCGATAATGGCGTTGATTTCCAGGGTGGATTCGGCTGTTCGTCGCGCCAGGTTGCGCACCTCGTCGGCCACCACGGCAAAACCACGTCCCTGCTCGCCCGCGCGTGCGGCCTCGATGGCGGCATTGAGTGCCAGCAGATTGGTCTGTTCGGCAACGCCACGGATCACTGCCAGCACGCTGCCGATACGCTGACTGTCGTCTTCCAGAGCATGGATCACGCTGGCAGTGCTTTCTATCTCGCGACCAATGGCCTCGATGCTCGCCACCACACCGTGCATGGCCTGTTCGCCCTGGCGGGTCGCGAGGTCCACCCGTGTGGCCGCTTCTGCCTCGCTGCGTGTATGTGCGGCTACTTCCTGGGCGGTAGCGGACATTTCCTCCATCGCCGTGGCTGCCTGGTCGGTGCGCTCGGTCTGCACCCTGGCCCCCTCGGACATTTCACTGGCCACCGCGCCCAGCTCATTGCTGGCGAATTTCAGGTCGGCACTGCTGCGTTGCAGATTGCTGAAGGTCTCGGCGAGAAAGGCCTGCAGCACGTTGGTTGCGGCAGCGAGGCGACCCAGTTCGTCCTGCCGGTCTTCATCCACCGGCTTGCCGATCCTGCCGTGGCTGAGATTGGCGATATGGTCGATCAGCATACCTATCGGCATGACCAGGTTGCGGTTGATCAGCCATAGCCCGAGCAGAGTAATCAGTACGCCAGCCAGGATCATCAGCAACGTGCCGAGCATGATCGAGCGGTCGGCCGCCGCACCGATCCGGGCGGATTCGCGCTGGGCCGCTTCACGCAACTCAACGACCAGGGCGCTCAGTTGCTCGCTGGTGGCACGGTCGATGCCGCGCACGGCGGTATCGCCGATTGTGGCATCGTTCGAGGCGGCGAATGCTTCAAGGCCCCTGCGGTAGCTGGCGCCTAGCGTGCGGTGTTCGGCCTGCAACTGCCGGATCTGCGTCGCCAGGGCCGTGTTGCCCTGGCTCAGCACGACTAGCCGTTCGAGAGTGACCTGCACCTGGCTTTCCTGATCCTCGAAGCTCCCCCAGTACTTTTCCCGGTCGTCGGGCGAGCTGCCGCGTAGCAGCACGTTCTTCCATTCCTGGACCTGTACCTTGAACTTTAGGTTGGCCTCGTCGACCAGGCGTGACGCCTCCAGCGGACCATCGAGTAGCTGTTGGTAGGCGGTGATGTTGCCCGACAGAAAATGGAAGCTGCCCAGAGCAAAGATCAGCATCGACAACAGACTGGCGCCGATGAGCGCCAGTAGCTGCGCACGGATAGAGCGATGCAGAAACATGGAGGGTCCTGACAGAAAAAACTGATTGAGGTTTGGACTTCGATACTGCGCGGTGCGCCTATGTCAGGCGCAGATGGTTATCCCAGAGGCCAGCAGGCAATTTCAGCGGCTGGGTGACGATACGCTCGCCGCGGCAGTCGTAGAGGCGGCAGCGGCCCTGGCCGGAGGTCACCACGAAGCCTTCTTCCACGGCGCCGACGCCAGCGCAATCGGGCAGGTGGGCCTCGTGGCGCAACTGTGCGCTGTCCAGGTCCCAGAAGAACACCTTGTTGCCCCGCGGAGCTGTCACGGCGAGCAGACGCAAGCTGTCGTGAATCGCCACGCTGGCCGTGTACTGGTTCATCGACAATCGCTGCGGCTCACCCAGCGGAAATGCCTGGAACGCCTCGCCCGGACGCTTGATCGCCACCAGCGGGGCACGATTGAGTGGGTCGCCTTCGTACTGCTGGCCGGAAACCACGGTGCCATCTGCGGCCACGGCCAGATGGCGGACGCTGTTCATCTGCTGGGGCAGTTGCTCCTTGCTGACCAGCGTGCCGTCGCGGCGCAGCAGTACCAGGCTCGGCTCCATGGCATCGAGGTTCATCATCTCGCGGCTGTCGGCCTCGGTGCGGATGCCGCCGTTGGCGATCACCAGGGTTTCGCCGTCGGGCATCCACAATAGCTGATGCGGGCCGAGACCATGGCTGGAGTGCTCGCCGGTACGCACCAGGCGTCGCTCCTCGACGCGGTAGATGCCGATCACGCCACGGCCGGGGTCGCTCGTGTCGTTCTCGGTGGCGTAGAACCAGTCGCCATCCTTGTGGAACACCCCATGGCCATAGAAATGCCGGTTCCGGGGCGATTCGATGACCTGCAGCAGGCTGCCGTCACGGCAGTCGATCACGTAGCTTTCGCGGCTGGGGCGGCGGCCGACGAACACGGCCAGCGGCAGGTGTGGATGGGCATAGGCATCGTGGCAGCGCTCGGCCACCGGGGTGGCGAACGCCTGGCTGCCATCGAGGTGATAGCCGACCGCATAGTGCCGTCCTTCGGCATTGTCGCGGGCGGACAGCAGCAATGGCTGCTGCGTCTGCCGAGTGAAGGTCCAGCCACACAAAGCCGAGGCGGCGAGCAGCGCGCTGCCCAGGCCGAAGAACGTCCGGCGCTTCATCTCAGTCTCCGTCGTGGGCGTTGAAACCGATCTGGATTCCCAGCGCACCGGCAAGCTCGCCCTGATGCAGGCGGTGCAGGGTATCGACACGCTCATATAGGGTGTTCAGGCGCTCGCGGCCGTTCTGATCAGCGATCAGCTCGCTGAACGGCTGGCCCAGGGCATTCAGTTCCTGTAGCACCGCTTCGTAAGCGCGGTCGATACGCGTGGCAATTTCCGCCTGGTCGCTGCCGAGCAACTGGCGCAGCCCCTTGCCATCGGCCCCCTGCCAGAGACGCTGTGCGCCGACGATGGCGGCTTCGATGCTGATCAGAGTGGCATCGCTGCGCCAGGCTTCGGCCTGGTAGGGCTGTGGATGCCCCTTGGTCTGACGGCCGAGTGGGGCGCCGAGCTTCTTCTTCAGGCCATCCAGTGCCGTGACCTGTACCCGTATCAGGTCGGCGATGGCTTCGGCGGCATCGGCATAGCGCTCGTTGGGAAACTTGCTCAGCTGTGCGGCCATGCCGTCAGCGGCCTTCCACTGTTCGAGGATCTCGCTGGCCAACTGCTGCTGATGCTCGCCGATGGCGATCAGCAAGGGACAATAGCGCGCCTTGGTTGCGCTGTCCTGGAGGGTGACGGTCTCATCGAACAGCACGTACTCGTAAGCGGATAGACCCTGTAGTACCACGCTGCCGCTTTCCAGGTCAGCTCTGGTCAGTTGCGGGTTGTTCTTCAGCAGCGCAGCGATCTGCCGGCCCACGAGATTCTTCTTGTCCGGCCAGAACTGTACCTGCCAGGCGCGGTTGCCTTCGCCCATCGGCCCGACCAGCAGCGGCTGCAGTCCGGCCCAGGCGCGCTGGGCCTGGAAGAAGGCTTCGCGGGCGGCGTCCAGATCTTCGTTGCCGGCGCAATAGGCGATGGCGCTGGCGGCCAGGCGACGATCGCTTTCCGCCCATTGGGTATAGGCTGGTAGCAGCACTTCGCCGGCGAGCGACTTGCTCGTCTTGGTGAAGGGGTCGGAGGGTGCGCAGGCACTCAGCAGCAGGCCCAGTGCGGCCATGCCGGCGGCATGGATATTTCGGATGCGGTGCATGATTTACCTCTTCTGCAAGGCTTGGCAGGGGGCTGCGTGCGTCAAAGCGATTCGAGAAAGGCCAGCAGGGCGGCGCGCTCTTCGCTATCGAATTCCAGTACATGACGACGAGCCTGCTCCGCTTCGCCGCCGTGCCAGAGTATCGCTTCCATCAGGTTGCGTGCGCGGCCGTCGTGCAGGAAGCGAGTGTGGCCGCTGACTGCCTGGGTCAGACCGATGCCCCACAGCGGCGGGGTTCGCCATTCGCGGCCGCTGGCCTCGAACTCCGGGCGGCCATCGGCCAGACCTTCGCCCATATCGTGTAGCAACAGGTCGGTATAGGGACGAATCAGTTGGTTGGCCAGTTCAGGTTCGGCGGCATCGGCGTCAGTGGTGAACTGCGGTGTGTGGCAGCTCTGGCAACCAGCACGGTGGAACAGCGTCTTGCCAGCGAGCACCTGGGGTGCATCGACGTTGCGGCGAGCTGGTACACCGAGGTTGCGGGTGTAGAACAGCACCTGGGAGAGAATCTTGTCGTTCACTTCCGGTTCTCCGCCATCCGGCATGGCGCGACATTCGATCTGCCGTTCGGTGCAGCTGTTGCCCGTCAGCAGGCTGGTGCTCAGTCCCATGTCGTTGAAGAAGGCGTCGGCATTCTGCTGGTTCAGCGTCGGCTGGCCGGCCTTCCAGCCGAAACGGCCAACGACGGTTTCCCCTGTGACCTGGTCATAGACCCGGTTGGGGCGGCCGGAGATACCGTCACCGCTCAGATCATCGGGGTCGGCGTTGGCCAGCAAGGCGGCTTCCGGTATCGCCTCCAGCAGGCCCAGGCCGATCATCGGCGGTGCCACGCGCGGCGAGAACAGTGTCTGTGGATGCAACGGGCCGTAGCCCAGTTCGGTGATGTCCAGCTGTGGTCTTCGTAGCTCCACCTCATGGCCATCGGCGAATTTCACTCGGTGGGTGGTAAAGCTGAAGCGGACCTTGCCTTCCGGGGCGACGCCTGGAACGGCCATGTCCTGGAGCTGGCCGCCGTAGGTCGGTTCGGGCGCTATGCCATGCTGATGGATGACGTCGGCATGGGCTTCGGTCGCCGGAATGGACAGCCGCACCAGCATCGAAACGGAGTTGGACGCGTCGCTTTCGGGAGGATGCCCACGGCCATCCTTGATATGGCAGCTCTGGCAGGCATTGGTATTGAACAGTGGACCCAACCCGTCCCGGGCCGTCGTCGACGCTGGGGCGATCACCCAGGGGTTGCGGAAGAAGCTGTTGCCCACGCTGAAGTCCAGCCGGCGCAGCGGCGACAGATTGGCCGAAGGCATGGAGAAGGCATTCTGATCGAACTTCATCACGGTCGCAGCCCCGGCGGAAAGGGCCTCACCGGGCTCGGCCCGATCGAAGAGCACAGCTTCATCGCCGCAGGCTGTCAGGCCTATTGCCAGCAGCGGAACGCAAAGGCGGAACAACGCTAGACCCCTCAGTCAGAAAAAGGATGCGATCTTAGCAGGCTAATAGGTCATGAATAAGAGGGATTTGCATTTGTGTTGGCTTGAGGCCTTAGAGAGGTGCACAAGAAGCGCGGGTGAAAAGCAGCCTTGGGAGTGGTCAGGAGAGCCTCCCAAGGCTGAGTGGATCAGAACTCGTGATCGGCGGTATCCGGGTTCAGGTCCTTGATGCCCAGTGCTGCGGCGGCTTGCTCGATCGAAGCCGTCTGGGCGACCAGTGCGGCAATCGCTGCGCGCACCTTCTCCTGGCCTTCGCTGTTATCAGGAGCGATCAGCTGATCGAAGGCTTCGCCATCGTTGGCGCTCGCAACCAGCACTTGCATCTTCGCTTCGGTAGTTTCGAGATTGGTCTTCAGGTCACTGTCGATCTCAGCCGAAATGCCTTCGACCAGCGAGGCCAGGCTCGGACCGGTCAGGGCGCTGCCGTCGGTACGCTGGTACTCGCCCAGGTAGATGTTGCGAATGCCCTTGGCGTTGAAGAAGTGCGAGTTGTGGGTGTTGTCGCTGAAGCAGTCGTGCTCATCCTCGGTGGAGTTGGCTTCCAGGGCGACCTTCATGCGTTCGCCGGCCAGTTCGCCGAGGGACAGGCTGCCCATGCCGAAGAACATCTTGCGCAGGCCGTTCTCGGCCGATTCGGCTTCCAGGCTGGCGCGGTAGTTACCCGCTACGCCGGCTTCCCACTGGCCGACCATTTCCTCGAGATCGCTGATCAGCAGGTCGGTGGCGACTTTCAGGTAGGTGCGGCGGCGATCGCAGTTGCCGCCGGTGCAGCCTTCGCCATCGATGAAATCGCTCACTGGGCGCTGGCCGGCGCCAGGATTGGTGCCGTTCAGATCCTGGCCCCAGAGCAGGAATTCAATGGCGTGGTAGCCGGTGGCGACGTTGGCTTCGGAACCGGCCAGTTCGTTCAGGCTGGCCAGTAGCTTGCCGGTAATCTGGCTGACGTCGATCTTGTCTTCGCCGATCTGTACTTCCTGGTTGGCGATGATGTTGGCGGTGGCGCCGGGGTTGCCCAGGGCATGCTGGTAGTCGCCCTCGACGTAATCGATCAGGCCTTCGTCCAGCGGCCAGGCGTTCAACTGGCCCTCCCAGTCATCGACCACCGGGTTGCCGAAACGGAAGACTTCTGTCTGCATGTAGGGCACACGGGCTGCCAGCCAGGCTTCTTTGGCCGCTTGCAGGGTTTCTTCGGTCGGCTCGGCGAGCAGGGCGTCGATGGCTTCCTGAAGCTTCAGCGCGGTGCCGTGGGCGTCGCTGAAGATGGCATGGGCCATGTCGGCGTAATGTTTGACCACTGCCTGGGCGGCTTCGCTGTTCAAGGTGTCCGGCGCGTTCGCGGCGGGTTCGCTCTGGGTGGTGGTTTGCGGAGCTGCGGCCTGTTCGGCGGGGGCCTTGTCCTCGCCGCAACCAGCGAGGGAAATGGCGGCGGCCAGCAGGCTGGCGGTGGCCCAGAGAGGAGTGCGTAGCATGGCGGGTTCCTTTGCTTGCGTAGGTTCTTGTGGTGGGCTGCCAGCAGCGGAGGTGCGACAACCGAGGCAGAGCATAATGCGAAAGATTTGCATTTTGTGCAAAGCAATTGCGTGGAGTGGGTCGCTCTTCGGAGATGACGATATCGCTAGAATGCCTTCCCGTACGGATTCTGGAGAAGTTCTGATGAGCTCGAGCGTTGTCGTCACGCTGGTCGTGCTGTTTCTTGTCGCAGCTTATGCGGTCGTTCTCTATAACGGTCTGGTGCGCCTCAAGCACGGCGTGGGCAAGGCTTGGTCGAACATCGACGTGTTGATGCGCCAACGCCATGAGGAACTGCCGAAACTGGTGGAGACCTGCAAGCAGTACATGCTGCACGAGCGGAACACCCTCGAAGCGGTCATTCAGGCGCGTAACGCCGTTTCCAGTGCTTGTCAGCAGGGCGATGTTGGCGCCCTGGGCCAGGCCGAAACCGGGCTGCGCGCGGGTCTGGGACGGCTGTTCGCGCTGGCCGAGAACTATCCGGAGCTGCGTGCCAACGAGAGCTTCCGACACCTGCAACAGCGCATCAGCGGCCTGGAAAGCGGGATCGCCGATCGCCGCGAGCTGTACAACGAGTCCGTCAATCTCAACAACGTGCGCATAGAGCAGTTCCCCGATGTGTTGCTGGCGCGTCTGTTCGGCTTTCGCGAAGCGGCGCTGCTGCAGTTCAGCGAGGCGGAAAAGGCCGACGTCGACCTGAAAACCCTGTTCGGCTGATATGGATCTGGAACTGCTGGTCACCCTGGGTGGCAGTGCCGCGCTGTCGGTCGGGGGAGGTTGGGTTTGCATCAATCGCTGGTCGCGCATACGCCATCTGCAGGATACACCGACTTCCCGGATTCGCTCTGCGGCCCAAGGATATGTGGAATTGGTCGGTATTCTGCGGCGGTTCGGCGAGGTGTCGCTGACCGCTCCCTTGAGCGGTGAGTCATGCCTGTGGTGGCGCTATCGCATCGAGGAATATCGCTCGAACAGCAAGGGCGGCAGATGGAGTGTGGTGGAGCGCGGCGTCAGCGATGGCTGGTTGCGATTGGCCGACGCCACCGGCGAATGCCTCATCGATCCGCGTGGCGCCGAAGTACGACCGGCCTTCCGCCGGGTATGGAGCGGTTCCCTGCGTCACCCGCGCGGTACGCCTCTGCGCGGTTTACGCGGGCTGCTTGGCATTGGCCGTCGATATCGCTACTGCGAAGAGCGCCTGCACGTCGGCGAGCCGCTTTACGCCATCGGTGATTTCCGCACGACGGGAGGCGGTCGCCAGGGGCTGGACCTGGCGACCGCCAGAAAGCAGGTGATCGGCGAATGGAAGGGTGAATACGCCGGCTTGCTGCAACGCTTCGACAGCAATGGCGACGGCCAGCTGGACGAAGCGGAATGGCGCCGGGTGCGCCTGGCTGCGGGGCTCGAGGCTGAAGAGCGGCATCGGCATGCCAGTACCGGTCCTGCGCTGCATCGTTTGGCGCGACCTACGGAAAGGCTGCCGTTCGTGCTGTCCAGTCATGGCGAAGAGGTGCTTGGACGGCGTTACCGCTGGCAGGCCCTTGGCGGCGCATTGATGTGTCTGGCGGGTGCGTTGCTGCTCTCCGCCAAGCTGACGTGATCTGGCTAGGGTCTGTTGCCATTTCGTCCGCGGCCGCGCCGGAGCCTGTTTTTACGCGAGGCAAGGCATGAGAAGCGAAGTTTGGTTATTCCAAATAAGCGACGAGTAACGCCGCATCGCGTAAAAACAGGCCCGGCCCGAAGGGTTGTGCGGGAAATGGCGCCAGCTGTCGTTGTAGGACTTGGTAAGGGAATGACCATTACCTGCGTCCTACGCCTAACCTGGCGCCATTTCTCGCAGCAACGCGGCTCGCGACGAAACGGCAACAGACCCTAGAGCAGCTCGGAATTCATGGCCGCCTGGTGGCGCAGGCCCTGTTGCAGCAACTCGCCCAACGCTGGTGCTGGTAGCGGGCGGCTATAGAGATAACCCTGCCCTTCGTCGCAGCCTTGCGCGATCAGATAAGTTTCCTGCTCCGTTGTTTCCACGCCCTCGGCGATGACCTGCATGCCCAGGTTCTGGCCCAGCTGGATGATGGCGCGAACGATGGCAGTGTCGCCATCGCTGAGGCTCATGTCGCGTACGAAGCTCTTGTCGATCTTGATCTTGTCCACCGGCAGCCGTTTCAGGTAGCTGAGCGAGGAATAACCGGTACCGAAGTCGTCGATGGCGATCAGTGCTCCCGAATACCTCAGGCGCTGAAGATTTCGCGAGGCGGCGTCTATGTCTTCCATCAGTCCGGTTTCCGTTACTTCGAGCTCGAGGCTTCCCGACGGTAGCTGATAAAGATCGAGCAGGTTGCTGATGGTTGTTGGCAGTTCCTTGTGCTGCAACTGAACAGTGGAGAGGTTCACGGCCATGCGTAAGTCAGTGAAGCCCTCTTCATGCCACTTGCTGAGTTGCTGGCAGGCCTGGTCCAGTACCCAGTTGCCGATGGCGACGATGCTGCCGTTCTGTTCGGCCAGCGGAATGAACAGGTCCGGCGGGATCATGCCGTCCGTTGGATGGGTCCAGCGGAGCAGGGCCTCGACGCCGATGATGCGTTGCCGGCAATAGTCCATTTGCAGCTGATAGGCCAGATGGAGCTGGTCGAGTGCGAGGGCTTGGCTCAGGTCTTTCTGCAGCTTGCGACGGGCGCGCATCTCGCTGTCGAGGCTGGCCACGTAGAACCGGTAACGGTTGCGCGCGCGTACCTTGGCCACGGTCATGGTCTGTTCGGCTTTCTGCAGCAGTTTCTCGGTGCTGTCACCGTCTTCGGGATACAGGGTGATACCGATGGTGGCCTGCAGCCGAATCTGATGTTCGTCGAGTTGTATGGGGGTTTCCAGGTCGTCGAGCAGGGTCTGCGCCAGTTCGGCCGCTTCGTAGGGCTCGGCGAAACCCGACAGCACCAGCACGAACTGATCGCCGCCCAGGCGCGCCAATGCGCCGATTCGACCGCTGTAGCCACGCAATCGGTCCGCCAGTGCGACGAGCAGGCGGTCGCCGTCCTGGTAGCTGAGTTGCTCGTTGACGCCTTTGAAGTCGTCCAGCCCGAGGCAGAGCACTGCCACGCGGTGCTGCATGCGCTCGGCCTCCTCAATGATGCGATCGAGCTGCTGCTGCAGGTGCAGACGATTTGGCAGACCGGTCAGCAGGTCGTAGCGGTTCACGCGCTGTAGGCCGTCCTCGGCGGCGAGGCGCAACTGCATGTTGTGCTCGATCGATGTGAGCAGGTTGTTGGCGGTTTCGATCCAGACTCCCAGTTCGTTCTTCTCGTTTCCCTCGATGATGGGCAGCTTGTGTTCGCTTGGACGATCAGGGTTGATCCGCGACAGGTGTTCGACGAGTTTCGTCAATGGTCGCGTCAACAGCCATTCATAGATCAGATAAAGCACCAGACCCAGCGTCAGTGCACGAAACAGGCCCAGCACGAAGATCAGTAGCGAGTTGTCGACAAACGCCTTGCCATAGGGTGCGGTGTCTATCGTGATGTGCAGGTCGCCGTAGTATTCGTCGTAGGGCAGGCGTCCCGTGAGCGGCACGGAGAACGACTGGTCGCGGCCCAGGATGGGGTCGGTCAGCCAGCGCGAAGGCATCGAGATCGGGGGGCGAATCTTCTGCGCGAGGGGTTCGTCGCCTGGATGGCCGATGGAGGCGCGTCGAATCGCTTCATGTTGAAACAGTCCTTCCATGACCTGAGCGCCCATCTCACGGTCCAGGCTGTAGATCGCCTGGGTGGACGGGCCGCG
This sequence comes from Pseudomonas sp., assembly GCA_047973445.1. Lineage (GTDB taxonomy): Bacteria > Pseudomonadota > Gammaproteobacteria > Pseudomonadales > Pseudomonadaceae > Stutzerimonas. The sequence goes on along the minus strand of JBKEBY010000114.1, from coordinate 42,091 downwards.
TGTCATTCGCAGGATGCGTTGGGCGTCGGCCTCGATCAGCTGACGGGTGCTGTAGGCGTTGAAGAGAATCTGCGCGCAGCTGAGTACGAGCCCTACGGCCAGCGCGGACAGCAAGACGATACGCAGTAGTCTCCGCGACAGGCTGTGGCGCAATCGCGTCAAGAGAGTTTCCTTTTTCCGGGTGAAGACGTGCCGCAAGTATTGGTAGTCATCAGGAAAAGGTCAAAGTGGAAGGTGGCACTTTGCTATTTCGGTGGTTGGCGAAAACGAGAATGCCCGCATCGAAGCGGGCATTCACTTGGGTGGAAGCCGGACCAGATTTGCCGGCCTGCTTCACCGCGGGGGCGTTCAGCCTGCGAAGTTCTTCGCGACGAAGTCCCAGTTGACGACGTTCCAGAACGCCTCGACGAACTTCGGACGGGCGTTGCGGTAGTCGATGTAGTACGCGTGCTCCCATACGTCGCAGGTTAGCAGCGGCTTGTCGCCTGCTGTCATCGGGTTGCCGGCGCCAATGGTGCTGGCCAGGCCGACGCTGCCGTCAGCCTTCTTCACCAGCCAGGCCCAGCCGGACCCGAAGGTGCCGATGGCGGTCTTGGTGAACTCTTCCTTGAACTTGTCGAACGAGCCGAAGGCGGCGTTGATCGCATCCGCCAGCGGGCCGGTAGGCTGGCCGCCAGCGTTCGGTGCCATGCAGTTCCAGAAGAAGGTATGGTTCCAGACCTGAGCGGCATTGTTGAAGACGCCGCCGGAAGAGGTCTTGATGATGGTTTCCAGATCCTTGCCTTCGAACTCGGTGCCTGGGATCAGGTTGTTCAGGTTGGTCACGTAGGCCTGGTGGTGCTTGCCGTGGTGATACTCGAAGGTCTCGGCGGAAATGTGCGGCTCGAGGGCGTTCTTTTCAAACGGAAGCGGCGGCAATTCGAAAGCCATGGTGTATCTCCTGCTCAGGTGTCGAGAATTGATGTGGCCAGCGATGAGAGAAAGTGTGTTTGGCGCAATGCGTAACGGTGAGAACCGCATTGGGTTTCGTCCGTTGTGCCTGTTCTTCTCTCGCTCGCCACATGCGTGTGCAATCTCTGGCCGTTCACGGGCGGCCGTGGTGGCGGACTGAAGCATTCCACTCCATGCCCGCGAATCCGGGATCATAGCACCCGCCCTGCGGCAAAACCACGCGGCAACTGTGTGGGAAAGCGGCGGTTGCAGGCCTTGAGTGTGGATCGCAGGCAGGCGCTGGCGCTCCTTGGGAGATATTGCCACCGCGTACGCGACCGCGATGGAGTTCGTGCTTGGGCCCTATGCCATGACGATCAATTGCGCGGCGATGGCGAACATCATGCACGCCACGCCCAGATCGATGAGGCGCCAGGTCAGTGGGCGTGCCAGCCAAGGCGCCAGCCAGGCGCCGCCCAGTGCCAGCAACAGGAACCACAAGGCCGATGCGCTTGCCGCGCCCACGGTGTAGGCGCCGGGTTCCGGCTGCTGCGCGCCCAGCGATCCGATCAGCAGAACGGTATCCAGATAAACATGAGGGTTGAGGAAGGTCACCGCCAGCGCCGCAAGCAGCACGCTGCGCAGGGAGCGACTTGCGGCCGTTTCCTCCCGTAGCACACCCGGACGCACCGCGCGGCGCAGGGCCAGCGTGCCGTACCAGAGCAGGAAGGCCACGCCGCCCCAGCGCGTGATCTGCAGCAGCAGGGGGCTCTCGGCGATGATCGCTGCCAGCCCGAATACGCCGAGGCTCACCAGCAGGATGTCGGAGCAGATGCAGAGTAAGGCGACCGGCAAATGGTGTTCGCGGCGCAAGCTTTGCGCGAGGACAAAGGCGTTCTGTGCGCCGATCGCCATGATCAGACCGGCGGTCACCAGCAATCCGTTGAAATAGCTTTGCCACATAACCGGGACTCGCGGTTCGATGAAGGTGTGGAAGTTTCGAGGAAGGCTATGTATAAGAAAAACGAATTATGTTGATGCTTCATTAGGAAAACGAATGTTCGACTACAAGCTGCTTGCCGCTCTGGCGGCGGTTATCGAGCAGGCCGGCTTCGAGCGGGCAGCGCAGGCGCTAGGGCTGTCGCAATCGGCCGTTTCGCAGCGCATCAAGCTGCTGGAGGCGCGCGTCGGCCAGCCTGTCCTGTTGCGTGGCGCGCCGCCGCAGCCGACTGAGCTGGGCCAGCGTCTGCTCAACCATGTTCAGCAGGTCCGCCTGCTGGAGCGCGATCTGCAGGGCCAGGTACCTGAGCTGGACGAGAACCGTCTGCCCGAGCGATTGCGCATCGCTCTCAACGCCGACAGCCTGCTGACCTGGTGGACCGCGGCCGTCGCACCCTTCTGCATCCCGAACCGGGTATTGATCGACCATGTGCTGGAGGATCAGGACGTGGCACTCAAGCGCATGCGTGCCGGCGAAGTGGCCGCCTGCGTCTGTGCTGTCGAACGTCCCCTGGCCGGCGCACGCAGCCTGTTTCTCGGCGCGATGCGTTATCGGGCGCTGGCCAGTCCGGCGTTTATCGACCGCTATCTGACAGGCAAGGCTGACCCTCAGGCATTGTTGCAGGCGCCGGCCATCGTCTTCGGTCCTGACGATCAGCTGCAGCATCGCTATCTGGCCTCACTCGGCCTGGCTGGCGCGTTCGTCCATCATCTGTGCCCCTCTTCCGAAGGGTTTGTGCGCCTGATAGAAAACGACATGGGCTGGGGGCTGGTGCCTGAACTCCAAGTGCAGAACGAACTGCGTAGCGGAGCGCTAAGGGATGTATCGAACGGCCAGCCGATCGATGTGCCGCTGTACTGGCACCACTGGCGTAACGGCGGGGAGCTGCTGGCGGAACTGACCGGATATCTGAGTCGTTCGGCCGGACGCTGGTTGATTCAGGCTGGCGACTGAGATCGAACCTGCGGTTTTGTCGTAGCCGGTGGTTCCTGCGCCTTGAGGTGGAACTCCACGAAGAATCGCGCCTCTAATCACGCCCGAAGGCCCAACGTCCCTGTCGGAGTCTGTCGATCCGCTGACAGCTGATCAGTAGCAACAGGCGTACCACTTTCACTCCGATGGAGCAGTGTGGTCGGTAAGGCTGTGAAGGCGCGGCCTGGCGTTGCAGGAGGCCGACCAAAACGGCGACGTCGGCACCGAAAAGTGTGTGGCGATGCACGTTTCTGGGTTATGCAGGCGTCATGCTGGTGCAGTTCTATTACCGCGCAACTATCGCCACTGAAGTGCGGTAGTCGAATCGTTATACTGCGCGCTGCTTACGCTTCCGCGCCCCTGACATTAGGTATCCCATGCGTAACGATGCTCACGATGAACTGGACGACATCCCCAGCCTGACTGCGGAACGCGAACGCAGTGGGCCTTATCCGCCGCCACAACTGGAGCCGGCGCTTCAGCCCGCCGAAAGCCGTTCGCGGCAGAAGCGTCGCTCGGGCGGTACGGCGCCGTTGTGGGTGCTGGTCGTGGCGCTGTTCATCGCGCTGGGAGGGCTTGGCTGGTGGAGTTACCAGCAGATCTTGCGACTGGAAATGCAACTGGTCGCCACTCAGGACAGCTTCGCGCGCATCAGCGAGGATGCCGCCGGACGACTGCAGGATATCTCTGGGAAAGTGGTGGCCACCGAGTCCAATGTGACCACCGAGAGCGAGGCGGTGAAGCTGCGCATCAGGCAGTTGGAAAAGCAGACCCTCGACCTGGTCGAACAGCTGCGGGCGCTTGCTACCCAGCAGCAGAGCTTCGCAGGCAAGCAGGGCAACCAGGATCAGCGACTGGGCGAGCAAGGGCAGCAACTGAAAAGCCTGGCGAGCGATCTGCAGGGTCAGCAGGGCAGCACTGCTGCACTTTCCGACAGCCTCAAGAAACTGACGGGCGAGCAGGCCGCATCGACTGCCACGCTGAATGAAATGACAGGATCGCTGGCGGGGCTGGACAAGCTGACGGCGAGAGTCGAAGGATTGGGCAAGGAAATCGCCACCCTGAAGCAGCAGGGTAATTCCAGCCAGGAACTGCGTCGGCTTGAACAGGACATGCTGGTGCTTCGCAGCGAACTGGAAAACCGTCCGCGTGCGCAGCAGGGCATCAATACCAGTGAGTTCGACTCCTTCCGCGGGCAGGTTACCCGCACCATCAATGCCATGCAGGGGCAGCTTTCCAATCTACAACAACAGATCAACCAGAACTGATTGATCCTGGGTTCGAGACGTTTTCGCCATATCCGCTGGATTGGATGCGGCAAGATGGTAGCCAGGTTCTGACTGGCCGTAGGGCTCCACCGGTTGAGCCGGCATCGCCAAATATTCGCTCATTCGACTGAATATTGACGCGCTGGCTTTGTGGTGACATTAAAGTGCTATCATATGCGCCGCCAGTATGCGGAAGGCATGCCGGTGTTTCCATGCCCAGGTTAATAATATGTCGTCATTGCTTGATGTCGTTTTCAGTCGCCTGGCTACGCTACTGCCCGGCGAGCTTCGCGCCCGCGAACTGACGAAACTGCTGGCCCCATACCGGCATTCGTTATTGCTCACCCAGAGGCGTGCCACGCTGATCGTCACGCGGGTGCGCATGTTTGCCTTTCTGTTCGCGATACTGACCCCGTTGTGGGGGCTGATCGATCTGATGGTGTTCACCTATCCGCTATGGTTGGGCCTGGCAGCCTGCCGCCTGATGGCGTGCGGAGCCTTTGTCTGTCTTCTGCTGTTCTATCGGCCCAGCGGAAATCTGTTCGATGCCTATCGGGCGATCGCCATTCTGTTCGCCATCCCCACGGTGTTCTACGTGGCCTCACACGTCATGCTCGGTGGTCATCAACTGACCCAGTTATCTGCAGCGGTAGCTACAGGGTACGCCTTCCTGCCGTTCGTGCTGATGGCCGGATTGGCGATCTTTCCACTGACACTGCTGGAAAATCTGGTGCTTGCTTCCGTGCTGCTGCTGGCGCAGGTAGCTGTGGGTTACCTGAGCTGGTCGACACTGAACTGGCCTTCCTACATTGGGGCGTTCTGGTTGCTGGTGCTGATTGCCGGCGTGACGGCACTGGCCAGCCTGAGCCAGCTGGCGTTCATGATTGCGCTGGTGCGTCAGGCCATTCGTGATCCGCTTACCGGCGTGTTCTCGCGCGGCAGTGGTGAGGACATCCTGCAGTTGCACTGGCATGCAGCTCGTCGATCGGATCAGGCGCTGGCGGTCGCTTTTGTCGATCTCGATCATTTCAAACCCATCAACGATATGTTCGGCCATGAAGCCGGTGACCAGGCGTTGCGCGACTGCACGAGGAAGATGCTGAAAAAGCTGCGCGGTAGCGACAGCCTGGTGCGCTGGGGTGGTGAGGAGTTCGTGGTGATCATGCCGGACACTGATATCAGGCAGGCGCAGATCGCCATGCGGCGAATGGTTGAAGACGGGCTCGGTTTCCGCCCTGATGGCCAGCCGCTGACGGCCAGTATCGGACTGGCCGAGCGCTGCTTCGACCGCGTCGAGGACCAGCGGCAACTGCTCGAACTGGCCGACCAGCGCATGTATCTGGCCAAGTCGGAAGGGCGAAACCGGCTTTGTATGGTGGATGCTCCGCTAGGCGCCAGCGCCTGATAGCCTGCCGCTACACCGCGAAGACATGCCTGAGGTAGGTAACGAAGGCCTCGTCCCGGCACATGGTCTTGCCCGGTGAGTCGGAGATCTTGGCGACGGGCTGGCCGTTGCAGCTGATCATCTTGATCACCATGTTCGTGGGTTCCACGCCCGGTATGTCGCAAGTGAGCTGGGTGCCGATGCCGAAGCTGGGGTTGCTGCGACCTACCAGCGCCCGGTAGAGATGCAGGGCGCTGGAGAAATCCAGGCCATCGGAAAACACCAGTTGCCGGCTCATGGGGTCGATGCCCAGGCGGCGATAGTGGGCGATTGCCTTTTCCGCCCATTCGAGCGGGTCGCCGGAGTCATGGCGCAGGCCGTCGAACAGCTTGGTCAGATACAGATCGAAGTCGGCGAGAAAAGCGTCCATGGTGATGCAGTCGGTCAGCGCAACGCCCAGAGCGCCACGATATTCCCGGGCCCAGCAATCCAGCGCTGCGCTCTGACTGTCAATCAGCCGCGGGCCGAGCTGCTGATGTGCCATGATCCACTCGTGCGCCATGGTGCCCATGGGCTTGACGTCCAGCAGGCGAGCCAGGTGGACGTTGCTGGTGCCCACGAAGCGACCGGGGAAGTCTTCCTTCAGGCGTTCGACAACCATCGCCTGTACCCCATAGGAGAAGCGGCGCCGGGTGCCGAAGTCCGCCAGGCGGAATCCCGTCAGCTCCTCCTCGGTCGCCTCGCCACGTAACCACGCGAACTTCTCCTCGAGCCGCGCCTCGGCCTGGGCGAGAGTGACTTCGGGGTAACGGGCGCGATTGCGGACTTCGCTGATGATCGCCAGCAGCGGGACTTCATAGAGCATCACATGCAGCCAGGGGCCGCGCAGGTGAACCACGAGTCTGCCGGCTTCGACAGCCACTCGCAGGTAGCGCAGGTCGAAGCGAAACAGCCCCAGGAAGCGGATGAAGTCCGGCTGCATGTAGGGAATGCGCTCCAGGAAGGCCAGCTCCTCGGCACTCATCTGCAGCTCGGCGAGCGCCTCGATCTGCTGCCGGATCTCTTCCAGATAAGGCGTCAAGTCTTCATCCGAACGACTCTGAAATGCCCATTCCACTTCCGCATTGGGGTAGTGGTGCAGCACCGCCTGCATCATCGTCAGCTTGTAGTAATCGGTATCCAACAGGCTATGGATGATGGGGGCGGAGAAGGAGCTGGCACTCATTAATCCTTCCTGTCTGGGAGGGGTTGGGAACACTGCGTTCGGCCACTTAATGTATAAGCCGTCGCGTTTGCCTTACCGGTCTGTGGTTGCAATGTTTTTCAGATATAAGTGGCCGGGAAAGTTATAAGGCTACTCGTCGGGAGAAAGTCATTTCTCAGTCGAAATTATCAAGTGAAGTGTTTGCGCCATAGTAATGCAGTGTCGTTGAAAGTGGCGAGTTAATATCGAGGCGAATAAAAAGGGCAAAGGCTTTCGCCTTTGCCCTTCGGTACACCGATTGTTTTTAACGGTTGCCACCGCTACGACCGCCGCCGTGGCTGTTTTGACCACCCTTGCGGCCAGCTTCGGAAGCTTTTTCACGGTCATTTGCAAAGTTGCCACCGCTGTTGTGGCCGCCTTTCTTGCCTGCTTCGGAGGCCTTTTCGCGATCGTTCGCAAAATTGCCCGGATTCTTGTTCGCCATGTCTTTTTCTCCTGCGTTGGATAGAGACCTGCTACAGGCCGTAATGCTCGGTCAGCCTTCATGATGTGAGATGGGTATATCCAGCGAGGAGTTTCACCCTGAACCTGAACGGCAGACGAATGGTTTTCCATGCCTGAAGTAAGACAATGGCGAAATGCAGGCCAAGCGAAACGGTAGTTGCATGTTTCCCGGTAATTCAATTGTCGAGAAACAACTATCGCCAGGTTGGTCAGGCTGCGAGGGCGACCTGCCTTTGTGCCAGCAAGCGAACCACATAGCCGATTTTCAGCGCCGTGGGGCCGAGGATGATCAGTGCATGGGAGGCCACGATGGTGCCGAGAGGTAGTTGCTGATCGAACAGATAGGCACCGCATACTCCGATCAGGAGCAGCGACACTCCAGCAATCATCAATAAATTGCCCAGGTTCAGTAGGCGGTGGGGATCGAGCGATTGATCAATCATGAGACCTCCTCGTGTGCGGCTCGGGTGCGCCCGCACTTCTTTTGTGCGGGCGCGGGATCGTTACTCCAGTGCGGCGGCAGGCCCGAAGAATTCGTAGCGCGTCTGTTGCTCCGGTACACCTAGCGCCTTGAGTTGACGCCGGATGGCGGTCATGAACGGCTTGGGCCCGAGGAAGTAGGCGTCGACATCACGCTCGCGGGGCAGCCAACTGGCCAGTCGTTCCTCGGTGAGCAGGCCGATGCCGTCAGGCTGCGCGCCGTCACCCTGGTGTTCCTCATAGCAGTAGAAACGCTTGAGTTGCCCGTGCCGCTCGGCCAGCGCGTCCACGGCGTTGCGGAAGGCGTGCACGCCGGCATTGCGTGCGCAGTGGATGAAGTGCACTGGACGCGAGGTCAGCAGGGCTTCTTCGAGCATCGCCAGGGTCGGGGTGATGCCGACGCCACCGCTGATCAGTATCAGCGGCTTGTTGCTCGGCTCCAGAGTGAAATCCCCGGCGGGCGCGAACAGCTCCAGGGTTTCGCCTTCGCTCATTGCATGCAGCGCATTGGAAACCAGGCCGCCATTCTCGCGCTTGACGCTGATGCGGTATTCGCTGCCGTTGCTGGCGGCGGACAGTGAATAGTTGCGGCGCACTTCCTGGCCATCGATGAGCAGGCGCAAGCCGATGTACTGGCCGGGCTTGTGGGCCAGTACCGCACCGCCATCTTCGGGTTGCAGATAGAAGGAAGTGATCTCGACGCTCTCGATCACCTTGCGGGCGATGTGGAAGCGTCGCACGCCACGCCAGCCACCTGGTGCCTCCTCGGTCGCGCTGTAGATCTGCTCTTCGGTGCCGATGAGGATGTCGGCCAGTTGCTGATAGGCGGCGGCCCAGGCGGCGATCACCTCGTCGGTGGCGACTTCGCTGCCGAGTACTTCGCGGATGGCGCGCAGCAGGCAGGAACCAACGATGGGGTAATGCTCCGGTAGAACCTGCAGGGCCACGTGCTTGTTGACGATCTGCGACACCAGCCCGCCCAGTTGCTCCAGCCGGTCGATATGTTTGGCATACATCAGCACGCCGTTGGCCAGCGCGCGTGATTGGTCGCCGCTGGCCTGGTGGGCCTGGTTGAACAGTGGGCGGACTTCGGGGTGTTCGCTCAGCATCAGCTGGTAGAAATGAGCGGTCAGGGCTTCGCCGCCGCTTTCCAGCAGGGGTACGGTGGCTTTGATCAGGGCACGTTGTTCAGCGCAAAGCATGGATTTCTCCGTTCGTTATAGGACTGTCTCTCTGACGGGGTTCGCCGGGGCGAACCTGCGGACAGGCTGCCTTGTGCCTTTCAACAATCGTTCCAGTCTGAAATTGACTGAAATCAAGGCTGTGCGGGAGGTATCAGGTAGATGGAACCCTGATTTCCAGGGTGTTAATGACCCTTCGGGGTGATAGTTACCGTGGTGTGCCCAGAGGCTGCGAACCACCGCGCCGACTGCTACTCCAAGGCAATACCTTTTGATTTCGCCCACGGAGGGCAGCATGGAGAACTACCACATCACTCACGAAGACGATCGTTGGGTATTGCGCGAGGAAGGTGACAAGCGCTCCCTGATCGAGACCCTGACCAAGGAAGACATTCTCAACGAGACGTGCGACTACATGAAGCTGCGCACGGCTTCGGTGAAGATCCACAACAAGAGCGGTGAAATCGAAGAGGAGCGTAACTACTCGCGCGATCAGGGCCCGCGGGCGACCAAGAGCTAAACGGCTTCCCTTCGCCTGATTCTCCAGCGCCTTCCCAGTGCGACGAGCCAGCAGGCGAGGATGAAGGGCATGGTCAGCGGTGGCAGACCCAGCCGGTCGAATCCTGCCCTGAGCAGCACCGCTGCGATGATTGCCAGCAGGGGCGCCACCCACGAACGATGGACCTGGCTGACCGCCAGCGCTGCGAGCGCCGGGTTGTAGCCGGCCAGTCCAGCCAGGGCCTGCTGCTCCGAACCACCAGCCGTCAGCACCAGGGCAAGACCGCCGGCTGAGCCGCAGAGCATCCAGACCGCAGCCCTGCGATCGGCCAGCCATACGGCTACCAGCAACAGCAATCCGGCCAGCGGCTGGCCGAGGAAGATGATCTGCCCTATGCCGGAGGCGACCGCGAGGAGCAGCCCTGTACCGTCAAGTATCAGCGGCGCATCGAGCCGCGCCGGGGTCACCAGATCGAGCGCCCCGGCCAATGCCAGCGCAAGCCAGCCAAAAAGCACGAAGGGCAGGGTGAAGCCGGGCAGCCAGTTGAGTTCGCGCATGGCGGCCATCAGGCGTACCTGCAACAGATTGGTTACCACCGAGCCGATCGCGACCAGCCCCAGCGTGAGCGGCGAAAACCCCAGCAGCAGAACGAACAGCAAGCCCAGCAGTGCTGCGTTGTAGCCATAGAGGCCGATCACGATATCGGACTTGCAGTAACCCAGAGCGAGGGCGCCGAAGGTGCCTGCCGACGCGCCGACGATCGCCCCGATCATCAGGCCGGGGGCATACAGGGCGATTGCAAGCAGGATCAGCAGCCCGCAGCCTGGATGTGCCTGCAGGAATATCTGGCTGAAGCCGTTCAGAACGGCAGTGGTGCAACGCGATGGGCTGAGAGTGGGCATTTGCGGGAGAGGATCGCTTGGGTGAACGAGGAACGGCGAGCCGAAGCTCGCCGTCATGGATGATCGCAGCCGCCAGGATGACGGCTGGCGGTATCAGTTAAGCGTTTCGATCCGCAACGAATTGGTGCTGCCCGGTTGGCCCAGCGGTACGCCGGCGGTCACTATCACCGTATCACCGGTGCCGGCCATGCCCTGTGCGCGAGCCAGTTCCAGCGCGTTGGCACAGACCTGCTCCATGTCGCGCATGGGCGCATCGAGAATCGAGTAGACACCCCAGGCCACCGTCAGCTTGCGTGCTGTGGTGATGCTCGGCGTCAGACTGAGAATCGGCGTGCTCGGACGCTCGCGCGAGGCGCGCAGGCTGGAGCGCCCGGATTCGGTGTAGTTGACCAGAACAGCGACCGGCAGGATACCGCTGATCCGGCGAATCGCGCAGCTGATCGCATCGGACAGCGTAGCCTCAGCGCTTGGGCGGTTGACGTCGAGCTGGGCCTGGAAGTCCGGACCGCTTTCCACCTGGCGGATGATCTTGCTCATCATGCTCACGGCCTCCAGCGGATAGTCACCCGAGGCGGTTTCCGCCGAGAGCATCACCGCATCGGCGCCTTCGGCCACGGCGTTGGCCACATCGGTGACCTCGGCACGGGTCGGCGCAGGGGAGAAGCGCATGGACTCGAGCATCTGTGTGGCCACCACCACGGGTCGACCCAGTTGGCGGCATATGCGGACAATGTTCTTCTGGATGCGCGGCACGCTCTCAGCCGGTACCTCGACACCCAGATCGCCACGGGCAACCATGATCGCGTCGCACAGCCTGGCAATTTCCCGCAGGTGCTGCACCGCCGAAGGCTTCTCGATCTTGGCCATCAGGAAGGCGCGGTCACCGATCAGTTCGCGCGCTTCGTGGATATCCTGCGGGCGCTGCACGAAGGACAGCGCCACCCAATCGACGCCCAGCTCCAGGCCGAAGTTGAGGTCGCGGCGGTCCTTATCGGTCAATGGACTCAGTTCCAGCACCGCTTCGGGAACGTTGACACCCTTGCGATCGGATAGCTCGCCACCGGCCACCACCTGCGTTTCGATGGCGTCGGCGTGTTTGGTGAGCACCGTCAGGCGCAGGCGGCCGTCATCCACCAGCAGGCTCATGCCCGGCTGCAGTGCTTCGATGATCTCCGGATGCGGCAGGTTGACTCGCGTGCTGTCGCCCGGTGTCGGATCGAGGTCCAGGCGCAGAGTCTGCCCGCGTACCAGCTGCACCTTGCCTTCGGCAAAACGCCCGACGCGTAGCTTCGGACCTTGCAGGTCCATGAGGATGCCGATGGGCTGGTTCAACTCGCGTTCGACCTCGCGAATCCAGCCGAAGCGTTCGGCATGGTCGGCGTGCTCGCCGTGGCTGAAGTTGAGACGGAACAGATTGACCCCGTTTTCGACCAGCGCGCGCACATCGTCGATGCTGCGCGTGGCGGGGCCCAGGGTGGCGAGGATCTTGACCTTCTTGTCGGGTGTCATTGGCAGGTTCCTCCTGGCAGTTATCGTTGTATTTCGCGTCGGTGCCGCGCCTCAGACGGACGGCGGCAGCACCAGAATCGCGCGGAAGTCGTTGACGTTGGTACGGGTCGGGCCGGTCATCAGCAGCGCATCGAGCGCCTGGAAATAGCCGTAGCCGTTGTTGTTGGCCAGCTCGTCGGCGGCGCTGAGCCCCAGCGCTTCGGCGCGGGCGTAGCTGTCCGGCGTCATCAGGGCGCCGGCATTGTCTTCCGAGCCGTCGATGCCATCGGTATCGCCGGCCAGCGCGTAGACGCCGGGCAGGCCCTGAAGGTTTTCCGTCAGGCTCAGAAGAAACTCGGCGTTGCGTCCGCCCCGGCCATTGCCACGTACCGTCACCGTCGTTTCACCGCCGGAGAGGATCACGCAGGGAGCGGCGATCGGTTGGCCATGCAGCACCACCTGGCGGGCGATGCCGGCATGGACCTTGGCCACTTCTCGTGATTCGCCCTCCAGGTCGCCGAGGATCAGCGGGGTGATGCCGGCAGCCCGTGCTTTCTCGGCGGCGGCCTCCAGTGATTGTTGCGGCCTGGCGATCAGCTGGAAATGGCTGCGCGACAGACAGGGATCGTCCGCCTTCACGGTTTCCGAGCGCGGGTCTTCCAGCCACTGGCGCACGTTGGCGGGAGTCTCGATGTTGTAGCGGGTGAGGATCTCCAGGGCTTCGGCACTGGTGGTCGGGTCTGCCACCGTCGGCCCGGAGGCGATCACCGTGGCCTCGTCGCCGGGCACGTCGGAAATCGCGTAGGTGTAGACGCTGGCCGGCCAGCAGGCCTTGGCCAGGCGGCCGCCCTTGATCGCCGAAAGGTGCTTGCGCACGCAGTTCATCTCGCCGATGTGGGCGCCGGAGCGCAGCAGCGCCTTGTTGATCGCCTGCTTGTCGGCGAGGCTGATGCCTTCGGCCGGCAGCGCCAGCAAGGAGGAGCCACCGCCGGATAGCAGGAAGATCACCCGGTCACTTTCCTGGAGGTTGCTGACCATCTCCAGCACGCGGCGAGCGACGCGCTCGCCGGCATCGTCCGGCACCGGATGCGCGGCTTCTACCACCTCAATCTTGCGGCAGTCGGCGCCATGACCATAGCGGGTCACCACCAGGCCGGAAATTTCCCCTTCCCAGGCCGCCTCGATGGCTTCAGCCATGGCTGCGGCGGCCTTGCCGGCTCCGATGACGATGGCTCGGCCGCTACGATCGGCAGGCAGGTGATCGGCCAATACCTGGCGTGGGTGGGCCGCGTCGATGGCGGCGGCGAACAGCTCGCGCAGCAGGGCTTGCGGATCGAGGGTCATGTGAAGCTCCTTGTATGAGGTCTGGGGCCGATTCCAGACCTTAGCGCTCGGTCATGCAAGCAAAAAAGGACAAGCGCTAAGGTTTGGAATCGACCCACCCGGCATTCGGGCCGTGACTCCTTCTGCCGGGCAGGTCGAAAGGGGTGCCGCCAGGAGGCGGCGGTTGAATCGTCGGACAGGCGAGGCCCAGGTCGTGGGGACGCGATGATTCCAGCCTTGCATATTCGACGGTCAACCCTTGAGCGTCGCTGCGCCAAGGCTTGCGGTGAGCCACCACCCGTTCTGTCTGTCTGTCCCGTGAAGGTGGCTACCGCAGGCTCGGCACAACTGGCTCGAAGCTTTTTACTTGTTGCGGATCGAGAAGTTGGACATGTGCTCCAGGCCCTTGATCAGCGCCGAGTGGTCCCAGCCGCTGCCGCCGATCGACGCACAGGTGCTGAACACCTGTTGCGCGTTGGCGGTGTTGGGCAGGTTCAGGCCCAGTTCGCGCGCACCGGCCAGGGCCAGGTTGAGGTCCTTCTGGTGCAGGTTGATGCGGAAGCCCGGGTCGAAGGTGCCCTTGATCATGCGCTCGCCGTGTACTTCGAGGATCTTCGAGCCGGCGAAGCCGCCCATCAGTGCCTCGCGTACCTTGGCCGGATCGGCGCCGTTCTTGGCGGCGAACAGCAGGGCTTCGGCCACTGCCTGGATGTTCAGCGCGACGATGATCTGGTTGGCTACCTTGGCGGTCTGGCCGTCGCCGTTGCCGCCGACGCGGGTGATGTTCTTGCCCATGGCCTCGAACAGCGGCAGGGCGCGGGCGAAGCTTTCCTCGCTGCCGCCGACCATGATCGACAGGCTGCCGGCCTTGGCACCGACTTCACCGCCGGATACCGGTGCGTCGAGGTACTGCGCGCCGGTGGCGTTGATCTTCTCGGCGAACTGCTTGGTGGCAGTGGGGGAGATCGAACTCATGTCGATCACGATCTTGTTCGCGCCGACGCCTTCGGCAATGCCATTCTCGCGGAACAGGACGTCTTCGACCTGTGGGGTATCCGGCACCATGACGATGATGAACTCGGCTTCCTGGGCCACTTCCTTGGGGTTGGCCAGGGCGACGGCACCGCCTTCCAGCAGAGCGGCAGGCGCTTTGTCGTGGTGCTCGGAGAGGAAGATGTCGTGACCGGCTTTCTGCAGGTTCTGAGCCATGGGCAGACCCATGATGCCGGTGCCGATGAATCCGATTTTAGCCATGATTGTTCTCCTTCAATTCAGTTTGCAGGCCGTTGAAAAACTACCAGCCTGTTAAATGACGTTGTGCGCCTTCATCCAGCCGAGGCCAGCTTCGGTGGTGGTGGCCGGCTTGTATTCGCAGCCGATCCAGCCCTGGTAGCCGATGCGGTCCAGATGCTCGAACAGGAAGCGGTAGTTGATCTCGCCAGTGCCCGGCTCGTTGCGGCCCGGGTTGTCGGCCAGCTGCACGTGGTTGATTACCGCCAGGTTGCTTTCCATGGTGCGGGCCAGATCGCCCTCCATGATCTGCATGTGGTAGATGTCGTACTGCAGGAACAGGTTGCTGCTGCCGACCTTGTCGCGAATCTCCAGCGCCTGGGAGGTGTTGTTGAGGAAGAAGCGCGGAATGTCGCGGGTGTTGATCATTTCCATGACCAGGCGGATGCCGGCCTCTTCGAGCTTCTTCGCCGCGTAGCGCAGGTTCTCGATGAGGGTCATCTCCAGCTTGCCGAGGTCCGCACCCTTGGGCGCGATGCCGGCCAGGCAGTTGATCTGGGTATTGCCCAGTACCTTGGCGTAGGCGATGGCTTTGTCGACGCCGGCGCGGAATTCCTCGACCCGCTCTGGGTCGCAGGCGATACCACGGTCGCCGCCCGCCCAGTCACCTGCCGGCAGGTTGAACAGCACCTGGGTCAGGCCGTTGGCGTCCAGCTGAGCCTTGATCTCCTCGGCCGGGAAGTCATAGGGAAACAGGTACTCGACACCGCTGAAGCCGGCCTTGGCGGCAGCAGCGAAACGGTCCATGAAGTCCACCTCGGTGAAGAGCATGGACAGGTTGGCGGCAAAACGTGGCATGGGTATCTCCTTGTGATCTGTAGGGATCATTTCGGACGGGTTTGAAGCTACTGCGCTTGGCTATGCTGCGTTGGAACCGAACTCAAAATGCTCATTTACATAAGTAAACTCCGCTTTTTCGTTCGCTTCCGCCTTGCCTAGCCTGCGCTCGTAACGCTTCCAATCCCGCCCGGCGGTTCGGTGGATGTGCTTCGCGATATCCACCCTACTTTCACTTCGTAGGGTGGACGACCGCGAAGCGTCGTCCACGCGTTTGGTTACGGCTGTCTCAATCCAGCAATCCGACCGCGGTCGGCGCGTCCTCGCGGCCGCTGGCCAGTTCCTCGAACTCGTTGATGGCGTCGATCTCGGTGCCCATGGCGATGTTGGTCACGCGCTCCAGGATCACTTCGATCACCACCGGCACCTGATGCTCGGCCATCCAGGCCTGAGCCTGCTCGATGGCCGGGCGCAGGTCTTCCTGCTTGAACACGCGGATTGCCTTGCAACCCAGGCCCTCGACCACCGCGACGTGGTCGACGCCGTAGCCTTCCATGCCGCTCTGGTCGGCATTGATGTTCTCGAAGCCCAGCTGCACGCAGTAATCCATCTCGAAGCCGCGCTGCGCCTGGCGAATCAGGCCCAGGTAGGCGTTGTTCACGAGGATGTGGATGTAGGGCAGCTTGAACTGCGCACCCACCGCCAGCTCCTCGATCATGAACTGGAAGTCATAGTCACCCGAAAGTGCCACGACCTTGCGCGACGGGTCCGCCGCGACCACACCCAGCGCCGCCGGAATGGTCCAGCCGAGCGGGCCGGCCTGGCCGCAGTTGATCCAGTGACGCGGCTTGTAGACGTGCAGGAACTGCGCGGCGGCGATCTGCGACAGACCGATGGTGCTGACGTAGCAGGCGTCCTTGCCGAACGCGTTGTTCATGCATTGGTATACGCGCTGCGGCTTCATCGGCACGCTGTCGAAGTGCGTCTTGCGCAGCATCGTGCGCTTGCGCTCCTGGCAGTCGGCGGCCCAGGGCGTATGGTCCGGCAGCTTGCCGGCGGCCTTGCGCTCCTTGGCGACTTCGACGAACAGCTTCAGTGCGGCGCCCGCATCGGAAGTGATGCCATAGTCCGGTGAGAACACCCGGCCAATCTGGGTCGGTTCGATATCCACGTGCACGAAGGTGCGGTCCTTGGTGTAGACGTCGATCGAGCCGGTGTGGCGGTTGGCCCAGCGGTTGCCGATGCCGAGCACGAAGTCCGAGGCCAGCATGTTGGCGTTGCCGTAGCGATGGCTGGTCTGCAGACCGCACATGCCGGCCATCAGCGGATGGTCGTCGGGAATCGAGCCCCAGCCCATGAGGGTCGGGATTACCGGCACACCGACAGTCTCGGCGAACTCGACCAGCAACTCTTCGGCGCCGGCGTTATAGATGCCGCCGCCGGCGACGATCAGCGGGCGCTCGGCGGCGCAGAGCATATCGATGGCTTTCTCGATTTGCTTGCGGCTGGCTGCAGGCTTGTAGACCGAGAGCGGCTCGTAGGTGTCGATGTCGAATTCGATCTCGGCCATCTGCACGTCGAACGGCAGGTCAATCAGCACAGGACCGGGACGACCCGAGCGCATTACGTGGAAAGCCTGCTGAAATACGCGCGGCACCAGTGCCGGTTCGCGCACGGTGACGGCCCACTTGGTGACCGGCTTGGCGATGGACTCGATGTCCACGGCCTGGAAATCTTCTTTATACAGACGGGCGCGTGGCGCCTGGCCGGTGATGCAGAGAATCGGGATGGAGTCGGCCCAGGCGGAGTAGAGGCCGGTGATCATGTCGGTACCGGCAGGTCCCGAGGTGCCGATGCACACGCCGATGTTGCCGGCCTTGGTGCGGGTGTAG
Source organism: Pseudomonas sp. (assembly GCA_047973445.1). Taxonomy (GTDB): domain Bacteria; phylum Pseudomonadota; class Gammaproteobacteria; order Pseudomonadales; family Pseudomonadaceae; genus Stutzerimonas. The sequence goes on along the minus strand of JBKEBY010000114.1, from coordinate 24,997 downwards.
CCCTCGGCCATGTGCGAGGCGCCTTCGACGTGGCGCGCCAGGATGTGGCGGATGCTGCCGTCAGTGCGCAGGGCGGAATACAACGGATTGATCGCGGCACCGGGGATGCCGAAGGCTGTATCGATGCCTTCCTTGCGCAATACCGCGACGGCGGCATCGATTGCTCTCATTCGGGCCATGGGTCGTTCCTCCTGACTCTTGGAATTTTGTTTTCTTGTTCGATAGTTTTTATACGTGGCCCAAGCATGCAGCGCTGGAACTGAAGGCGGAATTGGTCGAGACTTCAGTTCTGTCGATATCAGGAGTATCGAATGGATCGTTACACAGCCGTACACAGCTTCGTGCTGGTTGCCGAAGCAGGCAGTTTCGCCGCCGCCGCCTTGAAGGAAGGAGTGACGCCGGTGGTGATGGGGCGCCGTCTCGATGCGCTGGAGCGTCATCTGGGCGTCAAGCTGATGCACCGCTCCACCCGTGGTCTGGCGCTGACTGACCTGGGCGAGCAGTACCTGGAACGGGCGCGCGGGTTGCTCAAGGATTTCGACGAGGCCGACGCCAGCATCGCCAAGGACCGCACCTCGGTGCGCGGCCACCTGGTCATCTCGGCGCCGGCGGCATTCGGTCGTCGGCATATCGGCCCGCATGCACCGGCCTTCCAGGCGCGTTTCCCCGATCTGCAACTGTCGTTCAACTTCACCGACAGCGTGGTCGACCTAGTGCGTCACGGCTACGACATGGGCATCCGCATCGGCGAGGTCACCGACCCCAACTACGTAGCGGTCAAGCTGTTTCCCAATCGCCGGGTGGTCTGCGGTGCGCCGGACTACTTCGAGCGCCAGGGCGTACCGCGAGAGCTGGAGGACCTGACGCGGCACAACTGCCTGGCCTTCAACCTGCAGGGTGGGCAACAGCGTGGCTGGACCTTCCTGCGCGACGGCAAGCAGGTGGCAGTGCGGGTGGCCGGCAATCTCGACTGCAACGATGGTGAGTTGCTGTTCGATTGGGTCAAGCAGGGGCTGGGTATCGGCTGGCGTTCGACCTGGGAAATCCAGGCCGAACTCAAGCGTGGCGAACTGGTGACCGTACTCGATGAGTACGCACTGCCGGCCTACGACATCCAGGCGGTCTACCCGCAGCAACGCTACCTGCCGGCCAAGGTGCGCTTCTTCATCGACTACCTGAAGGCGATCTACAACGCGCCCGGTTACTGGGAAACTCGCTGAGCCGAGCATCGTCGCGTGGTTGCTGGTGGTTGGTAAGCGCGTGGATAGGTAAGGCGTGGGCTGCCCTATGTCGGTTCCTGCACTTCGCAGCCCTTGATCACCATGCGGATGATGGTCTCGGCGGCAGCCTCGTAGTCACTGTCGTCCAGCGTGGCTTTTCCCGTCACGGCTGATATCTGCCAATCGAAATCGGCGTAGGTCTGGGTCGCGGCCCAGATGCTGAACAGCAGATGGTTGGGGTCGACCCTGGCCATCAGCCCCTGATCGATCCAGTTCTGGATGCAGGTGATGTTATGGGCAGCCTGGGCATTGAGCTGCGCGGTGCGCTCGGCGGACAGGTGCGGTGCACCGTGCATGATCTCGTTGGCGAAGACCTTCGAGGCACAGGCGTGCTCACGCGAGATGCGGATCTTGGTGCGGATGTAGGCGCGCAGCACCTCGCTCGGATGGCCCGGCTGGTTGAAGGGTGCCGAGGCTGCGAGCAGCGGTTCGACGATGCTCTCCAGCACCTCGCGGTAGAGGTTTTCCTTGCTCTTGAAGTAGTAGTAGACGTTGGGCTTGGGCAGGCCTGCACGGTCGGCGATATCGCTGGTCTTGCAGGCGGCGAAGCCCTTTTCGGCGAACTCTTCGCTGGCGGCGCGCAGGATCAGCTCTTTGTTGCGCTCACGGATGCTGGACATTGGGTCTATTCGATTCGCTACGACGAGGCCGGCTGGCCTGGCGAGGAATGCTAGCACCGGCCTCTGACTTCTCTCAAGTCAAGGGCATGTGGGAGCAGAGCTGAGAAGAATGTGATGGCGTTGTATACAATTATAACGATGTTTCGGTACATTTTTGCTCTGCTGTCCTACGCCTGCCGTTCAGTGACTGCCACCTCATTGATGAAAGTGTGTGCTGAGTGGGGCGTGGCAGAGGCCTCCCAAAAGAACAATGACTCAATGAGGAATCACCATGAAGTACATGTTCGTCGCCGCACTGCTGATGTTCGCTACCCATTCTTTTGCAGAGTCGACCTATGTCGTCGGTGTGGAGGACGCTCGTTTCATGCCTTATTACAGTGTCGATGAGCAGGGCGAATACCAAGGGTTCGCTCGTGAGTTGCTTGATGCCTTCGCTGAGGACAGCGGTATACGGCTGCTCTATCGGCCTTTGCCGGTTGATGCGCTGCTTGGGGTTATGCTCGAAGGTAGCGTCGACTTGAAGTACCCGGATCATCCTGCTTGGGCGGTTTCGGATAAGAGCGGCCATAGTCTGCATTACAGCCAGGCAGTAGTGCCTTATGTCGATGGAGTCATGGTTGCACCGCGACGTTTGGGATTAGGCGTCGAACAACTTAAGTGACTAGCCCTGGTCGATGGCTGGACGCCTAGGGGATACGAGGGACGGATCAAGGCCGGTCAGATAAGTCTGGTCGGCAGCAGCGATCTGTCACGGATGATCCGCCAGGCAATGCTCAAGGACACCGACGGGGCCTACTACAACGTCGTGGTAGCGATGCACTACCTGAACAATGTCCGTACCAAGCCCGGTGCGCTGGTCTTTGACCCGGATCTGCCGAACACACGGAGTGCCTACCATCTCTCCAGCGTGCGGCATCCGGAACTGATCCGGCGTTTCGATCGCTTTCTCTACGAACGTCGCGAAGACGTCGCTGCACTCAAGGCCAGGTATCAGGTGGAGATCAATCTCGACTCGGATTACATCGGCATGGAGCAGTGGAAGGTGGACTTCCTTGAGCGGCAGAAGGCCAAGCAGGCGGCCGATGGCTGAGCGGCCAGCCACCGTCAGCCCCGCCGGATCAGCCAGACGCCCGCGAAGATCAGCACGATGCCGCCGACCTTGCCGAGGCTGATCGATGCTTGCCGATAGCCAGCCCAGCCGAAGTGATCGAGCAGCAGCGCCATCAGCAACTGACCGGCCAGCAGCAACGCCATGAACAGCGAGGCGCCTACCCGTGGCGCTGCGAAGGCCGCGGTGGCAATGAGGAAAACCCCGAGCAGGCCACTGCTCCAGTGCCACCAGGTGATGCCGCGCAGGCTCTGCAGGCCAGGCAGGTCGCGCTGGGCCAGCACGATGCAGAACAGGGCCAGGGTCCCGACTGCGAAGGACACCAACGCGGCATTCATCACGCTGGACAGGTGACGTGCGACTTCGCCGTTCATCCCGGCTTGCAGCGGCAGCATCGCTCCAGCAATCAAGGGTAATGCGAGCAACCACCAGGCAACCGTGGGCATGAACTTCTCCATAAATGAACGTGGGGACTGCGGGCAACGCAGGCTGGGTGAGGAGGTGGCAGGCAACTGCTCCGGGACTATGTCCGTAGCTCTGCTTGCATAGATAAAATTGTATACAATATACCGTCCGGATATAGCGGAGGCAACGGGAGAGCGCGGCGACAGCATTTATCGCCGTACAGCCGCTGGTCGCCGCTCCGTGTGTCAATGACAGCAAGGCAGGGCTTTGCGGCTGGGGCTTTGCAAGGAAATCCACTGGATGAGTGGCTTCAAGGGATGGGAGTTCAGTGCCGATAGCAACAAAACGTCGGCACCTATCTGTTGTGCACAATCTTGTCTGCAAGATTTTCAGGAACGGGGAATATCCAATGCGATTCATGCAACGCAGTATTCAATGGCAACTGATGGTCAGCATGGGTGCGGCCCTGTTGACCAGCATATTGATCGTAATCTTGGTGTATTCCTCAGCTGTCAACCGGCTGGCTGAGCGCTACTTGATCGGCGAAGCGCTGCCGGCCAATGTCACGGCCATTCGCAATGACATTGAACGCACACTGGCGGCGCCGATTACGGCCGCCGACGGTATCGCCGGCAATACCCTGGTGCAGGATTGGCTGCTCGATGGTGAGAACGATCAGCAGGCGGCCGCGATGAGTCGTTATCTCGACGGTGTGAAAAAGCAGCAGGATGCGTTGACGACGTCCATCGCCGTACTCGAAAGCGGTCACTACTACACGGAAACCGGGCTCACGCGGAAGCTGGATCGCAGCAATCCGAGCGAAGCCTGGTTCTACAGCCTGATCGACGGCAATGTGGACAGACGTGTCGAAATCGACACTGACAAGGCCACGCGGCAGCTCACGATGTTCATCAATCAGCGCATCAGCGTCGAAGGTCGGAAGCTGGGCGTCGTGGCGTTGGGCTACAGCTTGCAGCACATGTCTGAGCTGGTCAGCGGGTTTCGCTTCGGCGAGCGCGGGGAGGTCTATCTCGTTGGCGCGGATGGAAGCATCAAGGTTCATCCGAAGAGCGAGTACAACGACAGCGCCGAACTCTCGCAACTCATGGGTGGCGAGGCGGCTGGGCGCTTGCTGGACGGGGAGAGGCAAGCGGTACGTTTCGAGCGCGACGGCGAAGCCTTCCTGGCGCTGGCGCAGCCATTGGAAAGCCTCGGCTGGATGCTCGTCAGCGAAGTGCCGGAAGCTCAGATCTTCGGCGAAGCCGAGCGAACCATGTGGATCACCAGTCTGATCGGCCTGGGCATCGCACTGTTCTTTCTCTTTTTGGTGGTGCTGCTGGCGCGCGGGTTGGTCAAACCCATCCGCCAGGTCACCAGCGCCCTGGTCGAGATTGGCAGTGGCGGCGGTGATCTGACGCGGCGGCTGGACGAAAGCCGGGCCGATGAGCTGGGCGACCTGGCGCGTGGTTTCAACCGCTTCATCGGTAGCCTGCGCAGTCTGATCGGCGATGTGCTGAAAACCAGTGAGCAATTGCGCTCGGCAGTAGGGCAGGTGTCGCAGGTAGTGGACAACACCGCCGGGCGTGCCGGGCGTCAGCATGAGATGACGGATATGGTTGCCACGGCCGTGCATGAAATGGGGCTGACTGTGCAGGAAATCGCGCGCAATGCCAGCAACGCAGCGCAGGCATCGCAAGGTGCGCGTAGCGAGGCCATGCAGGCGCGCACCGTGGTGGGCGAGTCTGTTGCTCATATCGAGCGAATGTCTGGTGATATCGGCCAGGCGGCGGATGCGGTGACCGATCTCGCGCAGCAGGTTGCCTCCATCGACAAGGTTCTGGCGGTGATCCGCAGCGTTTCCGAGCAAACCAACCTGCTGGCGCTCAATGCCGCCATCGAGGCGGCGCGGGCCGGTGAGATGGGGCGTGGTTTCGCGGTGGTCGCCGATGAGGTGCGTACCCTGGCCAGCCGGACTCAGGTCTCGACCGACGAGATCCAGCAGATGATTCAGGGCCTCAAGAGCGGTGCCGAGAACGCGGTCAGCTCGATGCATGCCGGCCAGGCGGCGACGGGCACGGGTGTGCAGGCCAGCCAGCGTACAGGGGAATCCCTGGCGACCATTACCGGGCAGATCGAGGCGATCAGCGACATGAACACCCAGGTTGCCGCGGCTACCGAGGAGCAAAGCAGCGTCACCGAGGAGATCACCCACAACATCCAGGGTATCGCTGATCTGGCCCAAACCACGGTGAGCGAAGTGCAGGAATGCCTGGAAAGTTGCCAGGCGCTGAGTCGTCTGGCAGATGATCTCGGCCGGCAGATGGGAAGCTTCAAACTCTAAGTGCTCTGGCCTTTGCTTTTGATCGCCGATGCCTCTGTGGCCCGGCGGGCTTCAGTCAATGTTGGATGCAGCCCTCGTCGGGGCAGTGCCCGAAGTTGATAGCGGAGTTTGCTGTACCGCTTAAGTCTGTCAGGGCTGGGCTGCAGAGATGTTTGGCAAGCGAGGCATGGTTGGTCGCAAATAGAAAGGTGGCGCAAGCGCCACCTTTCCACAAGCCGCGCCGTTTGCACTGGCGCTGTCGACTCGCTTAAAAGTGAGCTTTCACGATCGCGCTGAAGGTGTTCTGGTCAGTCTTGAACGGCAGTGAACCGTCTTCCAGGCCGTATTTATTGGACCAGTAATCATATTCAATACCCACGTAGAGCTTGCCTGGAGTCATATCCAGCACTTTGCCCAGGTCGTATTTGATCTGCGGGTTGATGTGCAGGTTCTTCGACAGAAAATCACCCCGGTTCTTGGAGCCAGCATCGTTCACCACCCAGTCGATGTAGCCGTCGAAAAGGATGTCAGATTTGCCCACTGGAACGGTGATCGCCCACGTCGGGGTGACCTGCCACTGACCGGAGGATTTGCCTGTGATGCCGTCCGGCTTGCGGTAATAGAAGTTAAAGGCCAGACGATCGAAGCCGGGCGCTTCTAAGTCGAAGCCTGGGCCCAGAAGGTATACCTGATTGCCATCCTCGCCGCGTTCGTAGGTGGCTGCGATCAATACGTCCTTGACCGGGCCGAACGACATGTCTGCGCCTGAAATCTTGCCGAGCGACAGCCGCGGGGCGAACTCGCCGTAATAAGTGTGACCTTCACCGCCGGACAGGCCGTTGTACCACTTGTTATCGACGAACAGGAACATGTCGCCCCAGCTCCAGCCGCTGGCGTGCTCGAAAGTGACTGTTTGTTGGATGGCGCCGGCATCAACCTTGAAATTCTTACCGTAGAGATAGGTCAGGCTATTGTCCTGCCAGTGCATCTCGGCGAAGGCCGGCGCGGCGATCAGGCTGCCGGCCAAGGCGAGGGAGAGGGGAGCGAGTTTGACGTTCATCTGGATACCCTTGAGTTTTTATTGTGGTGTGACGGAGGTTTCACCGCGCCGTCACGCACCGCGGTGAGAGGTGCCGGGTTCGACCGGGGCGGCGAATGGAGTAGCTGCCTCGGGAGGTGGAACGAGGCAAGGCTTGAAACTGGTGCAAGGCGATACGGCTCGCTGGCGGCGGTAGGCAGGGAGTGTGTGGCGCACTGACGATGAAGGCTCATCGTGCACTTCGATCGACACCTGGCGAGGAGCCGCGAGACTACTGAGTTCGCTTGCGGACATGGTTCAGCCTGCCTGTTATTTATTGTTCGGTCTTGGCTTCGAGCCTTGCATTGCTTCTCCGTCTGCTGTGTTGTCCAGACGGTCAGATAGCTTGAATATAGCAAGTTGTGGACATATTGCTACACAATCATTCTGTAAATTGTGCACAACTATCGTTGCGAGAAGAATCTCACCGGCAGCCCGATGGTGGGCTGCGCGGAGAGTCGAGGGGAAGGTCAGTGCTGCAGGGCACCCGTTGTTGCAACGCGTTCTGCGCCGCCCAGGACATTGAACAGCAGGTTCAGCAGCACGGCGCTGATGGTGGCCACAGCGATGCCACTGTGCGTGATGGGCTCCATCCAGTGTGGCAACTGGGCGAAGAACTCGGGACGAATAACCGGCACCATCCCCAGGCCGATGCTGACAGCCACCAGCAACTGGTTGCGACGGTCACCGATGTCGGCCTCCTGTAGCAGCTTGATACCCGTGGCCGCTACCATGCCGAACATCGCTATGCCGGCGCCACCCAGCACCGCGGCGGGAATCGAGGCCACCAGAAAGGCCGCCTTGGGCAGCAGGCTCAGGCTGATCAGAAAAAGACCGGCAATCGCGGTAACGAAGCGGCTGCGTACCCCGGTCATCTGTACCAGGCCGATGTTCTGCGCAAACGACGAATGGGTGAAGGTGTTCATGAAGCCGGCGAAAAAGGTCGCGCCAGCGTCACAGAGCAAGCCACGGCGCAGTTGCTTCTGGTCGATCTCCTGGCCGGTGATTTTTCCCAGTGCGAGAAACATGCCTGCGGATTCGACGAAGATGATAACTACCACCAGACACATTGACAGGATGGGCGCAAGGAGAAATTGCGGAGCGCCGAAGTGGTTAGGCTCCACGATTTGAAAGCTGGGCGCCGAGGCCATGCCCGAGAGGTCGACCATTCCCAGACTGCCGGCCAGCACGTAGCCCAGGGCCATGCCGATCAGCACCGAGACGTTGACCCAAAAACCGCGCAGGAACTGGTTGATCAGCAGGATCACCGTCAGCACCACGGCAGCCACGCCCAGGTAGGGCAGGGCGCCGAACTGGCCTGTGCCGCTACCGCCGCCAGCCCAGTTCACCGCGACCGGAAACAGCGATAGGCCGATCGCTGTAATCACCGTGCCGGTGACCAGTGGCGGAAAGAACCGCACGATCTTGCAGACGAAGGGTGCGATCAGTAGGCCGAAGAAGCCGGCGGCAATGGTCGCACCGAAGATGCCGGTCATGCCGACGCCCGGCATGCCGGCCATCACCACCATGCTGCTGACTGCGGCGAAACTGGCGCCCATCATCACCGGCATGCGGATGCCCAGCGGGCCGAGACCCAGGGACTGCACCAGAGTGGCGATGCCGGCAACCAGCAGGTCGGCGTTGATCAGAAAGGCGATTTCCTCGCGGGACAGGCCGGCCGCCTGGCCGACAATCAGCGGTACGGCAACGGCGCCGCCGTACATCAGCAGCACGTGCTGGAAACTGACGAGGATCATTTGCAGCAAGGGCAGTCGCTGCTCGGAGGGGGACACAGCCGCAACCGGCTTGGCCGTTGTTTCGGTCATCGAGACACCTCGGGCGCTTTTTTGTTTTACCAGTCGCTGTGATCGATGTGCGTGGTGTTGACCACGCACATTATCGAAAGAACTGTATTAATTGTTGTGCACAGAGTTGCCACATCCTGTGGCGAGATGATCATAACAATGTATGTAGTGGTTTTGTATACGCACTACAAAAAAAGCCGCGCTCGGATGAGCGCGGCTCTGTTTCAGTTGATTTGTGCTCCCTGTTCTATCCAGCTGGCCAGCAGGTCACGCTCTTCCTGGGTCATCTGGGTGATGTTGCCCAGTGGCATGATCTGGCTGGCAACGGTCTGCGCATGGATCTTGGCGGCCATCTGCTGGATCTGTTCAGGCGTATCGAACATCACTCCAGCCGGTGCAGCGCTGAACAGCGGGCTGGTGGGCTTCGCCGAGTGGCATACCGTGCAGCGTTCCTCGATGACGCTGCTGACCTTGTTGAACGCGTCATGAGTGGCCTTGCCTTCTTGCTGCTCACCGACGCTGGCTTGTTCCGGCGTGGTTGGTGCCAGGTTCTGCGGGATGGGCTGGCGGTTGGGGGAGAGCACCAAGGCCAGGCAGATCATGCCGACCGCGGACGCCGGCAGGGCCCAGGCGAACCGATTGCTGTCGTGGCGGGTGTTGAAGTAATGGCGTACCAGTACCGACAGCGCGCCGAGTGCGGCCAGGATCAGCCAGTTGTACTGGCTGCCATAGGTGCTCGGGAAGTGGTTGCTGATCATGATGAACAGCACCGGCAGGGTGAAGTAGTTGTTGTGGCGCGAGCGCAACAAGCCCTTGGCCGGCAGTACCGGATCCGGGGTGCGGCCTTCTTCGATCGCCTTAACCAGCGCGCGCTGGGCCGCCATGATGATGCGGAACACGTTGCCGACCATGATGGTGCCGATCAGCGCACCGGTATGGATGTAGGCGGCGCGACCGCTGAAGATCTGCGAGTAGCCCCAGCAGGCGGCGATCACCAGCACGAACAGGACCAGACCGAGCAGTGCCGGCGTCTTGCCCAGCGCCGAATCGCAGAGCAGGTCATAAACGAACCAGCCGACGATCAGCGAACCGAAGCCGATGGCGACCGCGGCCGCGGGGGAGAGGTCACTGCCTGGCAGGACCAGGTAGAGGCTGGGGTTGAGGTAGTAGACCACCATCAGCAGGGCAACGCCCGACAGCCAGGTGGTATAGGCCTCCCATTTGAACCAGTGCAGGTTCTCCGGCATCTGCGGTGGAGCCAGCTTGTACTTTTCCAAGTGGTAGATACCACCGCCGTGAATCGCCCAGAGATCGCCGGACAGGCCCTCTCGGGGGTTGGAGCGGTTGAGGTTGTTTTCCAGCCAGACGAAATAGAACGAGGCACCGATCCAGGCGATGCCGACGATCATGTGAATCCAGCGAATACCCAGGTTCAGCCATTCGGTGAGATGTGCTTCCACGATTATTTACCTCTTGCGCGGCCGGCGAACCGACCGTTGTTTCTTGTTATTCGACTCGTCGCGAGCGGCTAGTGTGGCGCTCACTCCGAGTCCCGGTGGGGGTCGAGGAACAGCTCATCCTCGCTGAAGAAATGCTCGTCGCAGTTGTTGCCAGAACCGCTGCGATCGACCACCAGGAATTCATCCCGCTTTTCGATCGTCAGCACCGGGTGGTGCCAGACGCCGCGGTGGTAATTGACGCCCTGCCTGCCGTTGCTGCGGAAGGCACGGACACTACCTGGTACAGGTTCATCGCCAGCGGGCGCGACCACGACCAGAAAGGGGTTGCCGAGCAGCGGGATGAAAGCCTGGCTGCCCAGCGGATGACGTTCCAGCATTTGAATGGCCCGCGGCATTTCCAGGGCATCGGCCGCGAAAATGCTGATGATCGCCTGGTCTTCAGGCTGCGCGGTCTCGACCGTCGCCAGCTTGTGGTAGCGGCGGGTGGAACCGTTGTTGATCATGAAGAACTCACTGCCTTCGGTCTCGATCACATCACCGAACGGGGCGAAGGCTTCCTTGGTCAACGGCTCTATCTTGAGTGTGCGCATGGCTGGGGTCTCACTATCGTTATTCGAAGGCAGGCTTACATTGCCTGCAGGCGGAACAGGGCGATCTTGTTGATCTCGCTCACGGCACGGGCGAATTCCTGCTCGGGGGTGTTGTTCAGGCGCTCCTCGAACGCAGCGAGGATCTGGTGTCGGTTGCTGCCCTTGACCGCCATGATGAAGATGAAGCCGAACCTGTCCTTGTAGGCCGCGTTGAGTTCGGTGAAGCGGGCGAATTCCTCGGTGGTGCATTCATGGATGCCGGCGCCGGCCTGTTCCGAGGTGCTGGAGGCGGTCAGCTCGCCGCGTACGGCGGCCTTGCCGGCGAGGTCCGGGTGGGCGTTGATCAGTGCCAGCTGGATTTCGCGCGGGGCGTTCAGCAGAATCTCGGACATGCGTCGATGGAGTGTCTCGATGTCGTCGAGGCTTTCGTCGACGCCCTGGTCATAGGCCTGTTCGGCGACCCAGGGCGAGTGCTCGTAGATGTCGGCGAAGGTGGCGACGAAGGCGTCGCGGTCGAGGCTGGACGGCTTGATCGTCTGGAAGCGGCTCATTTCGCGCTCTCCTGGGTGAACGGGTGGGTGGCGTGCCAGTGGCGCGCGATGTCGACGCGGCGGGCGAACCAGACATGCTTGTGGCTCTGCACGTATTCGATGAAGCGCTGCAGCGCGGCCATGCGGGCGGGGCGGCCCAGCAGCCGGCAATGCATGCCGATGGTGAGCATCTTCGGCGCTTCGGCGCCCTCGGCGTAGAGCACGTCGAAGGCGTCCTTTAAGTAGGCGTAGAAGTCGTCGCCGGTGTTGAAACCCTGGACCTGGGTGAAGCGCATGTCATTGGTGTCCAGGGTGTAGGGGATCACCAGGTGCGGCTGCTCCGGCGTGCTGGCCGGGTCCCAGTAGGGCAGGTCGTCGTCGTAGGTGTCGCAGTCGTAGAGGAAGCCACCTTCCTCGCGCACCAGCCGGCGCGTGTTCGGTCCGGTGCGGCCGGTGTACCAGCCCTGCGGGCGCTCGCCGGTGATTTCGGTGAGGATGCGGATGGCCTCGAGCATGTGCTCGCGCTCCTGCTCCTCATCCATGTACTGGTAATCGATCCAACGGTAGCCGTGGCTGCAGATCTCGTGACCATCGGCGACCATCGCCTTGATCACCTGCGGATGGCGTTGTGCGGCCATCGCGACGGCGAAGATCGTCAGTGGAATGTCGTGCTTCTTGAACAGCTTGAGCAGACGCCAGACGCCGGCGCGGCTGCCATATTCGTAAAGCGATTCCATGCTCATGTGGCGTACGCCCTGCAGCGGCTGCGCGGCGACCATTTCGGAGAGAAAGGCTTCGGATTCGCGGTCTCCGTGCAGGATGCAGCGCTCGCCGCCCTCTTCGTAATTCAGTACGAACGACAGCGCGATGCGTGCATTGCCGGGCCAGTGCGGATGAGGTGGATTGCCGGCATAGCCGATGAGGTCACGAGAATAGTCGGCGCTCATTTATTGTTTTTCCTTAGTGAGGTGCGAGGTCGCCGATGGCTGGATGGCGATGCGACCTTATGGCAGTGATTGTATACAAAAGCTTTTGCGGTTTGTAAATCAGAAGCTTGTGAAAAAATGATGACCGGCCTTTCGGCGCTGGCAGTGTCCTCTCCGTGCCACATGGAACGGGCGTGCGGATAAGCGGGCTCATAGCGAAGTTGGATCGCGAAGAGAGGTTGTACGATAAGTTGTGTACAGTTTTCGTTGAAACTGTCTTTAATGTTGTGGTGCGCATGCTATGCTCCCGACAGACCCACAACATCGACAAGAGGAGGCAGGCGCCTGCAGAGTGGCTCCGCTGCAGCGCCGGAAATCTATGGGACGTTTGACTACCCACGTGCTGGACGCCGCTCACGGCTGTCCGGGCAGCGACATCAAGATCGAGCTTTATCGCGTCGAGGGCGCTGGCCTGGAGCTGGTCGCCAGCCGGCAGACCAATGCCGATGGTCGCTGTGATGCACCCTTGCTGGAGGGCGACGAGTACCGCACCGGCGTTTACCAACTGCAGTTCAGTGCAGGTGATTACTATCGCGCACGTGGCGTAAAGCTCGCCGAACCTGCCTTCCTCGATGTAGTGGTGCTGCGCTTCGGCATCAGCGCCGAGCAGGACCATTATCACGTACCTTTGCTGATTTCGCCGTACAGCTACTCGACCTATAGAGGCAGCTGACGGCTCGTTCCATGCGCTACTGGCTCCGTTCGTGAGCCTGCCACCCGCCCTCGAGGCGGGTGTTTTTTAACAGGACCACCCGCCGTAATCTTCAGGCGCACGTCAGGCTCGGATCAGAACCTCGTCGGACGTCGCATCCTGCACATGCATCGCTTGCTGCTCACCGATGGCCGTGCCACTACGGTCTAGTGGCCTGTCTGGCCAGTTCAGTTAGTCAATTTCGGCGCTCAGGGCTCCGATACGGCGTTGCTGCTCCTCGCCATAGCCCGCTATGACTCGTCACAGCGCCTTGTCTCAGAACCCTGATCATCCGAACTTGAGTTAACGAACTAACCACACAGGCCACTAGATCATGTCGGACAGTCCATGCCATGGATGGCCTGGTCCTTGCTGATTTAGCGGAGTTCGCCACACGCCCAGAGCAGCATGTCGTCGAGGGCGTCAACTGGCCATTGGCTTGAAGTTGTGGTCCGGCGAATTCCTGGCTTCTGGGGCGGGCTTTCAGTCTGTATGTGCTGTGGATGTCGGTCGACTTCTTTCGTCGACGCGGTTGCAGCTTGACCTTCCAGCCGTGGCAAGGTTCAAGCTGCCAGGCGTCTCAACATGAAAGGAGCTTTCCATGCAGTTTCATCTCGACAACATGACCTGCGGCGGCTGCGTCCGCTCCGTGACCCGGGCGATCCAGTCGGTCGATGCCGATGCCAGCGTCGTCGCCGATCCGTCGGCCCGTCTGGTGGAGGTGCAGACCTCCGCCTCCAGGGAGCGAATCATCGCGGCGCTGCACGAGGCAGGGTTCCCGCCCCGCGAGCAATGAGAAATCCTCACGGGCTGCCGATCTGCCCGGCAGCTCGCGAGGCGAACTATTCAGCGCTGGCGGCCTAGGGTCTGTTGACGTTTCGCTCGCGACCGCGCCGAAACGTCAACAGACCCTAGCCACCGTGCGTACGACGAGCCACCGCGCCGGTGCGTTTCGCGCTGGCGGCAGGGGCATCGTCCGGCTGCTGCAGCTCGTCCAGGATCGGGCAATCCGGTCGTTCATCCCCCGCGCAGCAGCTGACCAGGGTTTTCAGCGTTTCCGCCATTTGCCGCATGTTCTCCATGCGGCGCTCCAGTTCGGCGATGTGCTCCTGGGCCAGGCGCTTGACGTCCGCGCTCTGACGCGACTTGTCATTCCACAGGCCCAGCAGGTTGCCGATCTCGGCCACCGAGAAGCCGAGATCGCGGGCGCGGCGGATGAAGTGCAGACGATGGATGTCGGCCTCGGTATAGGCGCGATAGCCCGAGTCGGTCCGATGCGCCGGTGGCGTCAGGCCGATCTGCTCGTAGTAGCGGATCATCTTGGGCGAGACCCGGGATGCCCTGGATGCTTCACCGATATTCATGGTGGCCCTCCTCGTTCAATGGGCAGTATCCGCTGCCAGTGGTGGCTGGAAACGCCGCAGTCGTAGCGCATTGCCCAGGACGAATACGCTGGACAACGCCATCGCGCCTGCCGCGAAGATGGGCGATAGCAGCAGCCCGTAGGCCGGATACAGTACGCCTGCGGCCAGTGGAATCAGCGCCGTGTTGTAGCCAAAGGCCCAGAACAGGTTCTGGCGGATATTGCCGAGGGTAGCTTTGGACAGTGCGATGGCGTTGGGCACGCCCTGCAGATTGCCGGACATCAGCACCACGTCGGCGGATTCCACCGCCACGTCGGTGCCGGTGCCAATCGCCAGCCCCACGTCGGCTGCGGCCAGCGCCGGTGCGTCGTTGATGCCGTCGCCGACGAAAGCTATCTGGCCGTGGGCGGCCTTCAACCGGCGCACCGCTTCCACCTTGCCCTCGGGCAGCACTTCGGCCACGACCTCATCGATGCCCAGTTGCCTGGCGATGGCTTGTGCCGTGTGGGCGTTGTCGCCGGTGATCATCGCCACCTTCAGGCCCAACTGGTGCAGCGCGGCGATGGCGGTGGGGGTGCTGGGCTTGATCGGGTCGGCGACGGCGACGATGGCGGCCAGCCGGCCCTCGATGGCGGCATACAGCGGCGACTTGCCTTCGCCGCCCAGGCGTTCGGCTGTCCCAGCGAAGCCGCCCACGTCCAGGCCCAGCTCTCGCATGAAGCGGTCAGCACCGACTTCGACGCGCACGCCACCCACGTTGGCGCGCACACCCATGCCGGTAACCGACTCGAAATCGGTCATCAGTGGCAGTTTGATAGACGCCTGCTCGGCAGCCTCGACGATGGCACGGGCGATCGGGTGTTCCGAACGTGCTTCCACGGCGGCGATCTTCGCCAGCACCTGGTCGCGGTCGAAGTCTTCGGCGATCTCCAGATCGGTCAGCACCGGGCGACCTTCGGTCAGCGTGCCGGTCTTGTCCACTGCCACCACCTGGGCGTCCTTGAGCAGCTGCAGCGCCTCGCCCTTGCGGAACAGCACTCCCATTTCGGCGCCTCGACCGGTGCCGACCATGATAGATGTCGGCGTCGCCAGCCCCATGGCGCAAGGGCAGGCGATGATGAGCACGGCCACCGTGTTGACCAGGGCAAAGGTCAGCGCCGGCGAAGGCCCGAATACCAGCCAGACCAGGAAGGTCAGCGCAGCCGCCAGCATCACCGCGGGCACGAACCAGAGTGTCACCTTGTCGACCACGGCCTGGATCGGCAGCTTGGAGCCTTGGGCCTGTTCGACCAGCCGGATGATCTGCGCCAGCATCGTCTGCCCGCCCACGGCGGTGGCGCGCAGCGTCAGGGCGCCGTTCTGGTTGACGGTGCCGCCGACCAGCGTGCTGCCGGCGCGCTTCTCCACGGGGATCGGCTCGCCGGTGATCATCGACTCATCGACGAAGCTGCCGCCTTCGGTCACTTCGCCATCGACCGGCACCCGCTCACCGGGGCGTACTTCAAGTAGGTCGCCCAGGGCTACTTCGGTGATAGGGATGTCCACTGTGCGGCCCTCGCGCACGACGTGCGCCACCTTGGCCTGTAGCCCGACCAGGCGCTTGATGGCTTCGGACGTGCGCCCCTTGGCACGGGCCTCGAGGAAGCGTCCCAGTAGGATCAGCGCGACGATGACGGCTGCCGCCTCGTAGTAGACGTTCACCGTACCGGCCGGCAGCAGGCCGGGAGCAAAGGTGGCGACCAGCGAATAGCCGAACGCGGCAGCGGTACCGACGGCGACCAGCGAGTTCATGTCCGGCGCCAGGCGTGCCAGAGCGGGGAAGCCCTTCTGATAGAAGCGCCGACCGGGAATGGCCAGCACCAGCAGCGTTAGTGCGAACTGCAGATACCAGCTCTTCTGAAGGCCGATGGTCGCCATGACCCACTCGTGCATGCCGGGAATGATGTGCGAGCCCATTTCGAGCACGAACACCGGCAGCGCCAGCAGTGTGGCCAGGATCAGGTCGCGCTTGAGTTCGGCCCGTTCGGCGTCCTTCTTTTCCATATCCTCATCGCTGGCCTGCGTGGCGCTATCGACAGCGCGGGCTTCATAGCCAACCTTCTCGACAGCGGCGAGCAGATCCTCTACGGCCACCACGCCACGCACACTGGCCCGTTCGGTCGCGAGGTTCACCGTGGCTTCCGTGACGCCGGGTATGGCCTTGAGTGCTCGCTCGACACGGCCCACGCAGGATGCGCAGGTCATGCCCTCGATCACCAGCTCGACAGTATTGGCGGGCACGTCGTAGCCGACCTTTTCGACCGCCTGGACCAGCGCCATGCGATCGACGGGGCCCGCCAGACGAATGTTCGCTCGTTCGGTGGCCAGGTTGACGGATACACTGTCCACGCCTTCGATCCGGGCCAGGGCCGCCTCGACTCGGCCGACACAACTGGCGCAGGTCATGCCCTCGATGGGCAGGCTGATGGATGCGGCGGTACGAACATCACGGGTGTTCGACGTGCTCATGGTTCGTTTCCCATTGGTTGCAGTGGACATGGCGACAAGCTAGGCCTTGCCATCGTGGGAAGGTCAAGTACTGTGCGTTCTTTAACGGCGAAAGGGCAGGGGCTTTCCAGATATGTCTTCCAACAAGCGGTGTGACGCCCATGGTGAAAGTGTCGACCTGGCATCTCTATCACAGAATGATGTAACCATTCTTGCCGAGACCTTTCGCCTCCTGGGCGACCCCTCGCGCCTGAGGATCATGCTGCGGTGCATGCAGGGCTCGTCTCCGGTTGGCGACATCGCCGAGAGTCTGGAGCTCTCGCAATCGCTGGTCAGTCACCATTTGCGACTGCTCCGCGGTGCCCGCCTAGTCAAGGGCGTACGCCATGCCAAGCATATCTTCTACGAGGTCGACGACAGCCATGTGAGCCAGGTGCTGCTGGACATGGCCAGCCACATCGTCGAGGACCGTGGCGAAGAATAGCCAGCCGCCGGTTCGAGATATATGAGTCGTTATTTTTGTAATAGTCATATGAATATATGTTCATGTGTTATGGTTGTTGCACGTTCAACCGACTGTCCGAGGCTCAGATGTCCCGTTCTCACTCGCATCATCATGGTCACCACGACCACGACCACACGCCGACCGTGACCAGCGCCAACGAGCGCAAGGTCCTCCTGTCGTTCGTCCTGATCTTCACCTTCATGGTGGTGGAGGCGGTCGGCGGCGTGCTGTCCGGTTCGCTGGCGCTGCTGGCCGACGCGGGCCACATGCTGACCGATGCGGCAGCGTTGGCTCTGGCCTATGCCGCATTCCGCTTCGGTCGGCGTGCCGCCGACAGCAAGCGCACCTTCGGTTATCTGCGCTTCGAGGTCATTGCTGGCTTCCTGAATGCCGTGACGCTGTTCGGCATCGTTGCCTGGATCGTCTATGAAGCATGGCAGCGCCTGTCGGCGCCTCCGGTGATCTTGGCAGGGCCGATGATGATCGTTGCCGTGCTCGGCTTGCTGGTGAACCTGCTGGTGCTGTGGATCATGACTCGCGGCGAGACCGACCACGTCAATGTGAAAGGCGCCATCCTGCACGTGATGGGTGATCTTCTGGGCTCGGTCGGCGCCATCGTTGCCGCGGTCGTCATCTACTTCACGGGCTGGACGCCGATCGATCCCATCCTGTCGGTGGTCGTGGCGGTGCTGATCCTGCGCAGCGCCTGGACACTGCTGGCCAAGTCGCTGCACATCCTGCTGGAAGGTGCACCCGAGGAGGCGTCACCGGATAAGGTGGCGCGAGGCCTGCTTGATTCCGTTTCAGGTCTGGCGGCTGTCAGCCATGTGCATGTATGGCAGCTCACCTCGGGGCGGACGATGGCCACGCTGCACGTGCGCCCGTACCTGGACGAGGAAGCGAAGTCGGTGGCCAGGCTCGTCGAGCAGGCGTTGGGGGATCAGTTCGGCATCGAACATGCCACCGTCGCGATCGATTGGAACTCGGAGGAGGGCGGGCCACATTGCAGCCTGCAGCGGACTGCCGAGTGTCTCGATCATGGACCTTCGGTTGAAGGGCACAGGCATTGATGCTGCTTTTCTGAAGCCTAAAAGAGGTTCTTCGTATTTTTATGGAGATATGGGGCTAACACCGGGCTGGCAAGTTTGGTGTTGAATGAACGTTACGCGTTCTTGATCGTTTATCGAGTTGCTTGATGGTGCGGGTTTCGCCCTGCTGGGCGAGTCACTTTTTTCAGTCGCGAAAAAAGTAACCAAAAACGCTTGCCCCTACATACGGCCCCGGCTGCGCCGGGGTTCCCTCGCTCCATCGCTGTTCCGGGGGCCGGCGTACAAGGGCCATCCATGGCCCTATACGCCTTTCGCGGCATCTATGCCGCTCACTCCCCTGCACAGCGATTTCACTCGGCCTCCTGAAAGGGGCGTTTGGTATCGCCTGTTGGTTTGTGCGTCGGACCAAAAAAACCAAAGTAGATTCTCGATCCTCCTGGCAACTCGGACTCCGTTCCCCGTCAGGAGGCCGAGAGGAGGTGTTGCACAGGGGAGCGCGAGGCATGGACGCCGAGCGAGGAACGAAGGGACAGGGACGTCCCTTCGTGACGGCCCCCGGAGCGGCACCGGAGCGAGGGAAGTCTGGCCGGCGGCCAGACCCGGATGTCGGGGTGGCCTTCTTTTTGGTTCCTTTATCTTGGCCAGACAAGAAAAAGGAACTCGGCCGGGTGGCCGAAACCAGAGGTGTCAGTACACTCGGTAATCATCATGACGCTTGAGCTCAGGCCAAAATGATAACGAGCTGCCAGCTCACCCAAACTTGCCAGTCCGGTGCCAACCTCCCCCGAAAAAGTCCGGTGCCCCTAAAAAAGAAGACCCCCGACGCAAGGCGTCGGGGGTGGGTTGCCGACTGCGCTTTCTGATCAGAGGAAGGCGAACTTGGCGATAAACACGATGCACAGTACGTAGAGGCTTACCGAAACCTTGCTGCCCTGGCCGGTCAACAGCTTCAGCGTCGCGTAGGTCAGGAAGCCCAGGGCGATGCCGTTGGCGATGGAGAAGGTCAGCGGCATCATCACCACGGTAACGATCGCCGGGATGGTATCGGTGTGGTCCTTCCAGTCGATGTGCGCCATGCCGCTCATCATCAGCATCGCGACGTAGATCAACGCACCGGCGGTGGCGTAGGCGGGAATCATGCTGGCCAGCGGGGCGAAGAACATGGCGGCCAGAAACAGCAGGCCGACGGTGATGGCAGTGAGTCCGGTGCGACCGCCGGCGGCCACTCCCGAGGCGCTCTCCACGTAGCTGGTGACCGGCGGGCAACCGACGAAGGCACCGACGACACTCGAAGTACTGTCGGCTTTCAGCGCTCGGGAAAGGTTCTGGATCTTGCCATCTTCGTCCACCAGGTTCGCCCGATGCGCGACGCCCATCAGTGTGCCGGCGGTGTCGAACATGTTGACGAACAGGAACGCCAGGATGACGCTGACCATCGCTACGTTGAAGGCACCGGCGATGTCCATCGCCAGGAAGGTTGGCGCCAGGCTCGGTGGCATCGATACCAGCCCCTTGTATTCCACCAACCCCAAGGCCAGGCCGACGGCGGTGACGGCGAGCATGCTGACCAGGATCGCGCCGAACACGTTGCGATGGCTGAGCACGGTGATCATCAGGAAGCAGATCGCTGCCAGCAGGGTGGTGGGTTCGGCGAAGGAACCCATCGACAGCAGCGTGGCTGGATTGTCGACGACGATGCCGGCGGTCTTCAGGCCGATCAGCCCGAGGAACAACCCGACCCCGGCGCCCATGGCGAAGCGCAGGCTCATCGGGATGCTGTTGAGTAGCCACTCGCGCAATCGTGACAGGCTCATGATCATGAACAGCACACCAGAGAGGAAAACCGCACCCAGCGCGACTTCCCAGCTGTAGCCCATCTCGCCAACCACCGTGTAAGTGAAGAAGGCATTCAGGCCCATGCCTGGTGCGAGCCCCACCGGCCAGTTCGCGTACAGGCCCATGAGCAGACAACCCAACGCGGCCCCGACGCAGGTTGCGACGAATGCCGCACCATGGTCGATGCCGGCCTCGGCCATGATGTTGGGGTTGACGAAGATGATGTAGGCCATGGTGACGAATGTCGTCAGGCCGGCGAGCAGTTCGGTTTTGACGCTGGTGCGGTGTTCGCTGAGTTTGAAGAATCGATTGAGCAGCCCGTGGTTTTGCGGCTGCACGGTAAGGGCGTGCTGTTCCTGCTTGGTGCTTTCCAAGGTGTAATCCTCATCGTTCTTGTTGTCGTTCACCCAGAGTCGGGAGACTCTCGAGGCAGGTGATGCAGGCGCGTCCCGTTTGTTATTGACTTGGAGGTCAGGAAGGCCTTGGGCGAATTTATGCTTTTGTATACAAGAAAAGCAACCGCGTTCTGTCTGCACTGAAGTTTTATCTGCGTCAATACGACTCCTGGAAGGGCGCAGAGCGAGCAATACGAAGGTGGAAGCGGCGCCGCTTAGAGTTTTCGATACGTTTTGTACACAATCGCGGCGAAAGAAATCAGCCTCTATAACCAATGGCTACTCCAGTCGGGGAGTGAAACAAAGTAAAGTTCGCTCTGCCGAAACCTCGATGCGAGCCATCATGAACGAACAGCTGCAGCCTCTGAAAAAGCCGACCCGGAACGGTAAGGTGCGTACCGGGACACAGGACGACATCGTCTACGTCCATATCTTCGATGCGATTCTCGAGCAGCGACTGGCGCCGGGCACCAAGCTCAGCGAAGAAGCGCTGGGGGAAATCTTCGGAGTGAGCCGCACCATTATCCGGCGTGCGCTGTCGCGGCTGGCTCATGAGGGGGTCGTGCTGTTACGACCCAACCGTGGTGCGGTCGTGGCCTGCCCGAGCGTCGAGGAAGCTCGGCAGATATTCTTCGCGCGGCGCTTGGTGGAACGGGCGATCACCGAGTTGGCGGTGCAGCACGCCAGCGACGAACAGCTCGCCGAGCTGCGGCAGATGGTGATCGACGAACAGGCCTGCTTTTCCCGCGGTGACCGGGGCGCTGGCATCCGCCTGTCGGGCGAGTTTCACCTGAAACTGGCTGAGATGGCCAAGAACGCACCCTTGGTGAGTTTCCAGCGCAGCCTGGTCTCCCAGACCTCGCTGATCATCGCTCAGTACGAAAGCGGCAACCGCTCGCATTGCTCCTATGACGAACACAACCAGCTGATCGACGCCATCGCCGCGCGCGACAGCGAGAAGGCCGTGAGCCTGATGATGCATCACATGGATCACGTCGACAGCAAGCTCAACCTCGACGAAGACAGCGCCTCGGGTGATTTGCATGCGGTGTTTTCACACATCCTGGGGAAGGCGGGAAAGGCTGTGAAAAAACGCTGACAGTCGTAGCGTGGATGGCCGAAGCCATCCACGCGGTTCTGCGGACAGGCAAGTGCGGGGGCGTATCCAGGCACAGCCGGTGGAAAAGCACTTCGCGAGTTTTCCACCCAGTGGTTTGACTTTACGCCTTGCGGTGCACCGAGACGCCGGCGGCGTAGGTTTCCTTCACGGCGCGGTCGTCGCCGAGGATCATCAGAGCGAAGAGGCGCTCTTCCAGGCTGCGCGCCTGGCTCAGGCGGTACTCGATCAGCGGCGTGGCCTTGTAGTCCAGCACCACGAAATCCGCTTCTTTGCCCGGCTGCAAGTTGCCGATCCGGTCGTCCAGATAGAGCGCGCGGGCGCCGCCCAGAGTGGCCAGATACAGCGACTTGAACGGGTCCAGCTTCTTGCCCTGCAGCTGCATCACCTTGTAGGCCTCGTTCAGTGATTGCAGTTGGGAGAAGCTGGTGCCGGCACCGACGTCAGTGCCCAGGCCGACGCGCACGCCAAAGCCTTCCACCTTCTCCAGATCGAACAGGCCGCTGCCCAGGAACAGGTTGGAGGTGGGGCAGAAGGCCACCGCCGAGCCGGTTTCTCCGAGGCGTCGGCATTCGTCGTCGCACAGGTGCACGCCATGGGCGAACACCGAGCGTGCGCCAATCAGGCCGTGGTGGTCGTAGACGTCCAGGTAGCCCTTGCGCTCGGGGAACAGCTCGCGCACCCATTCGATCTCCTTACGGTTCTCGGAGAGGTGGGTGTGCATGTAGAGGTCCGGATACTCCTGGAACAGCTTGCCGGCCAGTGCCAGTTGCTCTGGCGTGCTGGTCGGGGCGAAGCGTGGGGTAACGGCGTAGTGCAGGCGGCCCTTGTTGTGCCAGCGCTCGATCAGCTCCTTGCTGTCGGCGTAGCCGGATTCGGCAGTATCAGTGAGGTAGTCCGGCGCATTGCGGTCCATCAGCACCTTGCCGGCGATCATCCGCAGGTCGAGCTTGTGCGCCTGCTCGAAGAGGGCATCCACCGATTCCTTGTGGACGCTGCCGAATACCAGCGCGGTGGTGGTGCCGTTGCGCAGCAGTTCGCGCAGGAAAACCTGGGCGACCTCGTCGGCATGGGCCTTGTCGGCGAAGGCGCGCTCGGTGGGGAAGGTGTAGGTGTCGAGCCAGTCCAGCAGCTGCTCGCCATAGGAGGCGATCATGCCGGTCTGCGGGTAGTGGATATGGGTGTCGATGAAACCGGGGGTGATCAGCGCATCCTTGTACTCGATCACCTCAGTGCCGGCCGGCAGGGTGGACAGCAGGTCGGCGGCGTGGCCGTTGCGAACCACCTTGCCGCCTTCGACCACCAGCAGGCCGTCTTCGAAATACTCATGGGATGCCTCGATGCCCACTTCGCGGGGGTCGGCGAGGCAGTGGAGCAGGGCGGCACGATAGGCTTTGATCTGGGACATGATGGTTCTCGAAATCGTTGTGTTGAATGTTGCGGGAAACATTGTGGGGGCGCGCGCCCGCGCGCCGAAAAGGTCGGTCCGAGGGCGGGTCTCCGACAGAAGAATGGCGGTGAGATTAGCCTGTTTGGGAACGGCGTGAGGCTGGCACGAGCATCGGAACGGGGTTTCCGCCCTCTGCGCTCTGCTCGCCGTTTTTCTCGCCGAAATGGGCGTTGTAGGTGGCGATCACTTCACCTGCGATGGATACGGCGATTTCCACCGGCAGCTTGCCTTTTACTTCGGTGATGCCCATCGGGCAGCGCATGCGTTGCACGATTTCCGCCTGGAAGCCACGGTCGCGCAGGCGGTGTTCGAACTTGGCGCGCTTGCTCTTCGAACCGATCAGACCGTAGTAGGTGAAATCGTTGCGTTCGAGGATTGCTGCGGTCAGCTCGAGATCCAGCTGGTGATTATGCGTCATGACGATGAAGTAGCTGCCGGCGGGCATGTTCTCCACCTCGTCGACCACTTCGTCGTTGACCACTTTTTCCACTCCGGAGGGGATTTGCGCGGGGAACTCGCTCTCGCGCGAATCGATCCAGCGCACCTTGCACGGCAGACTGGCCAGCAGTGGTACCAGCGCCCGGCCGACGTGACCGGCGCCGAACACGGCGATGTGCGCCTGTGGTTGGCCCATGGGTTCGAACAGCAGCACCGTGGCGCCACCGCAGCACTGGCCGAGGCTGGCTCCCAGGGAGAAGCGTTCCAGGCGGGTTTCACGCACGCGGTTTTCCAGCATCTCGCGGGCGATCTTCTGTGCCTTGTACTCCAGGTGGCCGCCGCCGATGGTGTCGTACAGCCGCTCACGGCTGACCACCATTTTCGAGCCGGCATTGCGTGGTGTCGAGCCGCGCTCCTCGATGATGGTCACCAGTACGCAAGGTTCGCCTTGCTGCTGTAGCTCGGCGAGAGCATTGATCCAGCTCATAAGCG
Source organism: Pseudomonas sp. (assembly GCA_047973445.1). Lineage (GTDB taxonomy): Bacteria > Pseudomonadota > Gammaproteobacteria > Pseudomonadales > Pseudomonadaceae > Stutzerimonas. The sequence goes on along the minus strand of JBKEBY010000114.1, from coordinate 991 downwards.
GCAAGCCTCAAGCTTCAAGCGACAAGTTAAAAGCGCAGCGGTGTTCATGCGTGCTCCTGGGCTGGGCGCCCCTCGGTTTTTGCTTGCGGCTTGTAGCTTGCCGCTTGCAGCTTCTGTACCGCCATGAGCACCCGCTCCGGCGTGGCCGGCGCGTCGATCTTCGGCTGCACCTTGTAGTCCGCGAGGCTCGCCACGGCGTCCTTGATCGCGCACCAGACCGAGATGCCGAGCATGAACGGCGGCTCGCCGACGGCCTTGGAGTGGAACACCGTGTCCTCGGGGTTCTTGCGGTTTTCCACCAGCTTGACCCGCAAGTCCAGCGGCATGTCGGCCACTGCCGGCACCTTGTAGCTGGCCGGGCCGCTGGTCATCAGCTTGCCCTTGTCGTTCCACACCAGCTCTTCCATGGTCAGCCAGCCCATGCCCTGGACGAAGCCGCCTTCCACTTGACCGATGTCGATGGCCGGGTTCAGCGAGGCGCCGACGTCGTGCAGGATGTCGCTGCGCAGCATCCGGTATTCGCCGGTCAGGGTGTCGACGATAACTTCCGAGCAGGCTGCACCGTAGGCGAAGTAGTAGAAGGGCCGGCCGCGTGCCTGGTCGCGGTCATAGTAGATCTTTGGCGTACGGTAGAAACCGGTCGCGGACAGCGACACCTGGCCGAAGTAGGCCTGCTGGATCAGTTCTTCGAAGGAGACGAAGCGATCGCGGATGCGCACTTGGCCGTTCTTGAACTGAACGTCTTCCTCGGTGACGTTGTAGTGCCGTGCGGCGAACACAACCAGACGTTGCTTGATGGTCTGCGCCGCGTTCTGCGCGGCCTTGCCGTTGAGGTCGGCACCGCTGCTGGCAGCCGTCGGCGAGGTGTTGGGCACCTTGTCGGTGTTGGTGGCGGTGATCTGGATGCGCTCTATGTCGACCTGGAACACTTCGGCCACCACCTGCGCGACCTTGATGTTCAGCCCCTGACCCATCTCGGTGCCGCCGTGGT
>JBKEBY010000100.1:0-4796 GCA_047973445.1 Pseudomonas sp. | reverse complement strand
GAAGAAGCGGAGCCCTCGCAGCAGGCGTCAGAAGTATCTCGACAAGGGCTCTCGCTGAGCAACTGCGACGGACACAGCTGCTCAGCGACAGGCTCAACTCACTGCGCCGCAGTTCTACGCACGCGAAAACGGCTGGCGGATACCAGTTTCGGCGGCGTCAGCAGGAAGTGCAGGTTGTAGCGCTGGATTATTACCTGCGCCACCAAAGGTGCCCCGAGCCCGATCAAGGTGCCCACCACCAGATGGATCGGAATGGAATCTATGCCCATGAAGCTGCTCAGGATCACCCGCACTCCGCTGCCGGCGAGGATGTGCATGAGGTAGATCGTCATCGACGAAGCACCGATGAACAACAGCCAGTTCATACTCCAGCGCCCCAGCCACATCGATAGGGCGATCGTGAAGAAGATCGAAACCGTCGCCAATACCAGAGCCGGCAGACCGCCAACCGTCCAGTTGAGACCGAAGGTGAAATGGAACAGGTATTGGCCAACCAGGAAAAGCACGCCGAAAAGTAGCGTTAAGGAGACATTACGCGCCAGGAAGAATGTCTTGATCTCGTTGAACCAGATGCCCAGAGCAAAAAACACCGCGTTACTTACGATGAAACGACTCATGGCATTGACCGAAAGATCCTGTTTGAACAGATAGAGCACCGCGAACGCAAGAAGCAACGGCAGGAAGTAACGGCGATCAGCCTTGGCGTAGATGAACGCGCATACCACGAACACCAGAAACAGCGCATAAAGGAACCAGAACTGTGCGCGTGGCGACCACAGTAGTGAAAGCACTTCAGCAACCGTCACGTTGCCATTGGTGTAATTCGACAGGATCACCTCGAGGAATCCCTGCAACAGCGACCAGACAATGAAGGGATAAACGATGGTGTCCACTTTATTGATGATCAGCCCACCCGTGCCGCGCTTGACCAACGAGTCGTAGAAAAACAGACCCGACAGAAAGAAAAACAACGGCATATGGAAGCTATAGATGATGCTGTCCACCAGAACGTAAAGCTCTTCGTCCATTGGCAGGCCCGCATTGAACACTCCGCGCGCCACATGCCCGTAGACGACGAGGATGATTCCGATGGCTTTGGCGTAATCGACCCAGGCGTTTCTCTCCTGCATCACAGTTCTCCTTGTCTAGACTAGGGTCTGCATCCGGCCCACCGCGGACAGCGGACGGAAAAGGTAGACAATGAGTTTTGCGATTTGTTTGTCGCGCCGCCGTGTGCTGAGACTCTGCCGAATGACGAGCAAGCCTGCGCTGCGCATCACCACGCACTACACAGGCTCTAACTCGATATTTCTGCGCGAGTGCGCCGTTAGTCGAACAGTTCGGAGAAAGGATAGAAGGTCACCGGATCTCCTTCGCTCAACTGGCTGCCTTCACGAATTTCCGCCAGCCCCTGCGCCCATGCGGCGCTACGCAGCACCGCCGAACTCTGATTGACGTGCAGCACCACCCGACCCTGCTCGATCCGTGCTCGCAGATACTCACGTCGTGTTCCAGGTTTGGGCCAAGCAAAGCCAGCCGGCACCGCGAAGCCGAGCGGGGCGACTTCGACAGCACCCATTCGACGCAGCAGATAAGGCCGCGCGAGCATGCCGAAGGTCACCAGGGTCGACGCGGGATTACCCGGCAGGCCAATCACCGCCACACCGCGATAGCGCCCACAGGTCAGGGGCTTGCCCGGTTTGATGGCGAGTTTCCAGAACGTTAGTTCGCCTTCTTCACGCAGCACCTGACCGAGGAAATCAGCCTCGCCCACCGATACGCCGCCAGTGGAGAGAATCAGATCCGCCTCGCCCAGCGATTGCAGGCAGTTGCGAATGTGCTCAGGTTCATCCAGCAGGATACCGACATCCAGCACCTCGCAGCCCAGCCGTTTGAGCCAGTGCTGGAGCAGGCTGCGATTACTGTTGTAGATCTGCCCCGGCGCCAGCGGCTGCCCTGGCTCGACCAGCTCGTTGCCGGTGGAAAGCAATGCCACGCGCGGCCTGCGTGTCACTTCCAGCATCGCAGCGCCCAGCGAGGCTGCAAGCCCCAATTCGACGGGCCCCAGTCGAGCCCCGGCATGCAGCATCGTTTCGCCCTGGCGCGCCTCGCCGCCTTGCGGTCGCACATGCTGCCCCCCGCGAATCGACTGTCGGAAGACCACCCGACCGTCGGCCAGGACCTCGGTATTCTCCTGCATCTCGACGCTGTCGGCCCCTTCAGGCATCGGCGCACCGGTGAAAATTCGTGCACAGGTCCCCGGCTCAAGCGGCTCCGGCTGCAACCCGGCATAGATTTTCTGCGAGACGCGCATAGGCGCCTCGCCCAGATCGGCGTGACGCAAGGCGTAGCCATCCATCGCACTATTGGGCCACGGAGGCAGGTCCATGCCAGCGGTCAGCGGCTGCGCCAACACCCGCCCCTCGGCATCCGCCAGCGCTACCAATTCGGTTTCTCGGATGACCGTTGCATCAGCCTGCTGCAGAAGCAACTCCAGCGCCTGCTCGACCGGAAGCAGCCCTGCCGCGCCCGCCATCACGAACGAGTCCCGCAGGGTTCGGCCTGCTTCAGGTGTGCAACGAAATTGCACGGACCATGGCGAGCATCGAGCTGTTCGGCAAGAATGCCATCCCAGGCGGTACGGCATGCGCCAGTGGAGCCGGGCAGGCAGCAAACGAGCGTCGCATTGGCCAGTCCCGCCAGGGCGCGCGACTGGATCGTCGAAGTACCGATATCCGTCAGGGATATCTGTCGGAACAACTCACCAAAACCATCCACCTGCTTGTCCAACAGGCAGTCCACGGCCTCGGGCGTGGAGTCGCGCCCGGTGAATCCCGTACCACCGGTGATGAGCACCACCTGAACTCCTTCCTCGGCAATCCAGGTCGCAACCTGTGCCCGAATGCGATACAGATCATCCTTGAGCAACACACGTTCAGCGAGCCGATGTCCGGCAGCCGTCAGTCGATCCACGAGCAGTTGCCCCGATGTATCGGTTTCAAGCGAACGAGTGTCGCTGACGGTCAGCACAGCGATATTCAGGGGGACAAAAGTCTGTTCGGCGTGGTGGCTCATAAAAAGGCATCCGGTTGTTAGCACACGATCCGGGTGTTATATCACAGCCCTTTTTGACGGAACCCGCTCATGATCAATACTCGACTGCCGTCCTGCTCAATACTGCTCCTGGCCGGCGGCCGCGGTAGCCGCATGGGGGGACAGGACAAGGGACTCGTCATCTGGCGCGGCCAGCCCCTCGTCAGTTGGCTGCATGCCGTGGCGCGTCCTTTAACGGACGACCTGATCATCTCCTGCAATCGCAACCAGCAACGGTACGCCAACTTCGCCGACCAGTTGGTGCGCGACCAGGAGCGGGATTTCCCCGGCCCCCTGGCCGGCATCCGCGCTGGGCTCGCGGCCACCCGCAATCAATGGCTGATGGTACTGCCCTGCGACGCGCCACTGATCGACCGCACGTTGCTGACCAGCCTTCACGCAACCGCCCTCCGCACACCGGAAAGACCGCTGATGCTGCGCCAGGGTCAACAATGGCAACCCCTGTTCTGTATGATTCCGCTGAGCATTGCCCCAGCTATAGAGTTGGCGTGGCAAAACGGCGCACGCAGCAATCGGGATGTATTGCTGGGGCTTGGCGCCAACAGCCTTGAATTGAGCACCAGCGACCCGCGCCTGGCCAATCTCAACACACCGGACCTGCTTGCCCTAACCTCAGGTCCAACCGGAACTTAAACCGCTACGCTGTCGTCAGAACGCTGAGGATTGTTGGCGTTCCGCTCGCAGCCGCGCCGAAACACCAACAACCCCTAGGGTCTGTTGCCGTTTCATCCGCGGCTGCGCCGGTGCCTGCTTTTACGCGAGGCAAGGCATGAGGAGAGAAGTTTGGTCATTCCAAATGAACAACGAATAACGCCGCATCGCGTAAAAACAGGCCCGACCCGAAGGGTTGCGCGGGAAATGGCGCCAGCTGTCGTTGTAGGACTTGGCAAGGGAATAACCATTACCTGCGTCCTACGCCTAACCTGGCGCCATTTCTCGCAGCAACGCGGCTCGCGACGAAACGGCAACAGACCCTAGCCACCACTGATAAAAGGAACGGTCATGAACTCCAGAACAGTACCCGCACTCCTACTGGCAGCCAGCATCCTGGCGCTGGCAGGCTGCTCCAACCCCAGCGTCATCACACTCAACGATGGCCGGGAAATACCGACCCTGGATCGCCCTGAATATGACGAGGAGTCCGGCTTCTACGAATTCGAGGCGATCGATGGCAAGCCAGGCAAGGTCAACAAGGACCAGGTACGTACCGTCAAGGATCTCTGACAACCGCTACCAGACAGCGCGTCTCAGTGAATCCTAAAAAAGCTCGGGCTAACCCCTTGTCGAGCAATAGTTTTTCTGTAAAATGCGCGCCATCTTCGGAGCGTAGCGCAGCTTGGTAGCGCGTCTCGTTCGGGACGAGAAGGTCGCTGGTTCGAATCCAGTCGCTCCGACCAATCCCGCCTCGATAATTATCGAGAATCAAAAACCGGCCTTATGGTCGGTTTTTTTGTGGTGCGCCAGGCATGGCGCGTAGTGCCGTGACTGGCGCTGTCGGGTTCACTGTGGTGGTGAGACTGACGACTTGGAGGTGAAAGTCCTCTACACACCCGGCAAGGGGAAGTGTTAGCCAGAGGCAAGGGTGTCGCGGGCGACTGCGAATCTGAAGGAAGCCCGAGGCAAAATGCTGGCCTGACGAACAGGAAGCGGATAGAGGCGGCGTAGCGGGGTGAGGTAGCCAT
>JBKEBY010000067.1:0-37359 GCA_047973445.1 Pseudomonas sp. | reverse complement strand
GCAGCGCATGGCGAAGACGGGCGGACCGGTCGCGGCAGAAATCAAGAACACTTCGGACATCGCCTTGCAGCCGGCTTCCGAAGATATCTGGGCGCAGAAGTATCGCCTGACCAGCAAGGACGGCACCCCCGTCGACGATAGTGTCGACGCCACCTGGCAGCGGGTCGCCCGCGCTTTGGCGGACGTCGAGGCAGAAGGTAAGCGCGAGCCGTGGTACGAGCGCTTCCTCTGGGCGCTGCGCAACGGCGCCATACCGGCCGGGCGGATCATTTCCAACGCCGGCGCGCAGGACTACAAGCCGGCCACCTCGACCATCAACTGCACCGTTTCCGGCACCATCGACGACTCGATGGACGAGATTCTCGGCAAGGTTCACGAGGCCGGGCTGACGCTCAAGGCCGGTTGCGGCATCGGCTACGAATTCAGCACGCTGCGCCCGCGCGGCTCCTTCGTCTCCGGGGCCGGCGCGCATACCAGCGGGCCGCTGTCGTTCATGGATATCTTCGACAAGATGTGCTTCACCGTCAGCTCCGCCGGCGGACGCCGCGGTGCGCAGATGGGCACCTTCGATGTCGGCCATCCGGACGTACGCGAATTCATCCGCGCCAAGCGCGAAGACGGTCGCCTGCGCCAGTTCAACCTCAGCCTGCTGATCACCGACGAGTTCATGCAGGCGGTAGAGAACGACGCCGAATGGCCGCTGATCTTCCCGCTGCATCTCAAGGAAAAGGCTGAGCTGGACCTGGACGACCCCGAGCAGGTCGTCTGGCGCGAATGGCCCACCCACGAAGGCTACATCGTGCGCGACGACGGCCTGGTCGCCTGTCGCGTCTATGGGCGGGTGAAGGCGCGTCATCTGTGGGACATGATCATGGTTTCCACCTACGACTACGCCGAGCCGGGCTTCATTCTCATCGATCGCGTCAACCAGCTGAACAACAACTGGTGGTGCGAAGCGATCCGGGCGACCAACCCCTGCGGCGAGCAGCCATTGCCACCCTACGGTTCCTGCCTGTTGGGCTCGATCAACCTGACCTCCTTCGTCATCGATCCCTTCGGCCCAGAAGCGCGCTTCGACTGGGACAAGTACCGCGAGGTGGTGCGCATCTTTACCCGCATGCTGGACAACGTGGTGGAGATCAACGGCCTGCCGCTGGAGAAGCAGCGCCACGAGATCGAGCACAAGCGTCGCCATGGTATGGGCTTCCTGGGCCTGGGTTCGACCCTGACCCTGCTCAAGATGCGTTATGGCAGCCCCGAATCCTGCGTATTCACCGAGGAAGTGGCACGCGAAATGGCGCTGGTCGGCTGGGAAGAGGCACTGGAACTGTCCCGCGAGAAGGGCCCGGCCCCGCTGCTGGCGGAAACCTTCGAAGTCACTGCCGAGATGCTGCGCAAGCGTCCGGAAATGAAGAAGGACGGCTACAAGGTCGGCGATCAGGTGGCTGGCCGCGTGCTGCACGCCAAGTACTCACGTTACATGCAGAAAATCGCCGAGTATGCCCCGGAGCTGATCGAGGCGTTGGCCGAGGAGGGCGCGCGTTTCACCCACCACAGCTCCATTGCTCCCACCGGCACCATCAGTCTGAGCCTGGCCAACAATGCGTCCAACGGCATTGAGCCGAGCTTCGCCCACCACTACTCGCGCAACCTGATCCGCGCCGGTCGCAAGGCCAAGGAAAAGATCGAGGTGTTCAGCTACGAGTTGCTGGCCTACCGCGCGCTGATCAATGGTCAGGCCAAGCCGGACGCCGAGGAGGCAACGCAGAAGTTGCCCGAATACTTCATTACCGCCGATGACATCACCCCGACTCAGCACGTCGACATTCAGGCCGCCGCGCAGAAGTGGGTTGACTCCTCGATCTCCAAGACCGCCAACGTACCCACCGACTATCCCTTCGAGGCGTTCAAGGACATCTATCGCTACGCCTGGCGCCAGGGGCTCAAGGGTTGCACCACCTTCCGCTTCAACCCGGCCGCTTTCCAGGGCGTGCTGGTCAAGGAGGCCGATCTGGAGAAGACCCTGTACCAGTTCGTTCTTGAGGACGGCAGCGTGGTCGAGCTCAAGGGCAACGAAGAGGTGGAGTACGACGGTGAGGTGAATACCGCCGCCAACCTGTTCGATGCGCTGAAAGAAGGTTACTACGGCAAGTACTAAGCACAATTGATGCCTGGGTCGCCCATGCGGCCCGGCCGGAGAGATTCGCAATGACTGTAAAGATCAAGCAGCGCATCAAGGGTTTCAAGGTGGTCGACGAGGCCCTCGAGCGCCCCGCCGCCAGCGAGACCAGCGCGCCCGCTAAGCCTAGCGTGGTGGAAATGCATGAAAGCCTGCAGCGCCCGGAAACGCTGATCGGCATGACCTACAAGATCAAGTCGCCGCTGTTCGAGCACGCGCTCTACGTGACCGTGAACGACATCGTGCTCAACGCCGGTACGCCACACGAGCAGCGTCGGCCGTTCGAGATCTTCATCAACTCGAAGAACATGGACCACTTCCAGTGGATCGTCGCGCTCACCCGGATCATGTCCGCGGTGTTCCGCAAGGGCGGTGACTGCACCTTCCTGGTGGAAGAGCTGAAGGCGGTGTTCGATCCGCGCGGCGGCTACCTGAAGAAGGGCGGCGTCTACATGCCTTCCATCGTCGCCGAGATCGGCGGTGTGCTGGAGCGGCATCTGATCTCCATCGGACTGCTCGAAGGCCAGGCGCTGGATGAAACTCAGCTCAAGTACCTGGCCGAAAAGCGCGCCGCTTACGAAGCCAGCCAGGGCGCCGTGGCGCTGGAGCCGGGCGATGGCTTCCCGGCTGGTGCGCAGCTGTGCAACAAGTGCAACACCCAGGCGGTGGTGCAGATGGACGGCTGCGCCACCTGCCTGAACTGCGGTTATTCGAAGTGCGGCTAGCCAGCTGAAAGGCGCTGATCGCGAGCGAGCTCGCTCCTACGGTGTGTTGCAATGTAGGAGCCAGCTTGCTGGCGAGCCGTCTGCAATGACGTCCGGGAGCGTCAGGGAATGCTCTAGCAGGCCGTTGAAAAACTACCTACGTTGCCATTGCTGCGTTAAAAACAGGCTCAAAATGCTCATTTAGAACACCTAAACTGCGCTTTTTCGCCTGTTTTTGCCTTGCACTGGCTGCCTCGCCTACATTCTTCAACGGCCTGCTAGCTGACCAGCGTCGCGGACAGGCTGATCCGGGCGTTGAGCACCTTGGACACCGGGCAGCCTTCCTTCGCCTGGTTGGCGATCTGTTGAAATTGCGCTTCGTCGGCGCCGGGTATCCGGGCCTCCAGAGTCAGGGCGATGGCGGTTATGGCGAAGCCTTCGCCTTCCTTGTCCAGCGTCACCTCGGCGCGGGTCTCGATGCGTTCGGCTGTAAGTCCTGCCTGGCCCAGCATCAGCGACAGAGCCATGGAAAAGCACCCGGCATGGGCTGCACCGATCAGCTCCTCCGGGTTGGTCCCGGGCGCATCCTCGAAGCGAGTGTTGAACCCGTAGGGGTTGTTCTTCAGGGCGCCGCTCTGCGTGCTGATGGTGCCCTTGCCGGTTTTCAGGTCGCCTTGCCAGACGGCCGATGCTGTCTTCTTCATCGAGTCGGTTCTCCGCTGTTCGTCGGGCCGGAGGGCACCGTCAGTTCTGTTCCGCCACCAGAATGGCGCTGGCCAGTTCCATGTCGCTGAGCTGCAACTGCGGTTGCTACTGGTGCAGTTGTCGCAACCTGGCCTCCATGTGCGGGCCGCGAATCGCGCCGTCGCTGGCGACGAAGCTGCCCGCATCATCGCGAGCGGCCGCAATCAGCTTGTTGTCCTTGAAGGTCAGGTAGGTCGATGCAGTGGTGGCTCCCGAGGAAAGGATGTCCCGTACCAGTCCATCGGCCAGGGTTGCCCCGAGCGGTATGACGCTCAGCACAACGATTGCCAGAGTCTTCTTGAACACGCTCAGCGCCTCCATCCGGTTCCCTGTTTGAGAGTCGGCGGGCGAGTGCAGAGTTCCGGCTGAAGATCAGCCGTCGCGCCCGATCAGTTGGCGGACCTTGGTAGCCAGTACGTCGATGTTGAAGGGCTTGGCCAGCATGTCCATGCCGGGGCCGAGGAAATCGGCCCGCACCTCGGCATTTGGTGCATAACCGGTGATGAACAGCACTTTCAGCTCGGGGCGGTGCTGGCGAGCGACCTCCACCAGGTGGTGGCCGTTCATGCCGGGCAGCCCGAAATCGCTGACCAGCAGGTCGACGCGCTGATCGCTGCGCAGGACCGGCAGGGCGCTGTTGGCATCTACGGCTTCGAGTACCTGATAGCCCAGTTCCTCCAGCACTTCGAGCACCAGCATGCGCACCGCGGCCTCGTCCTCGACCACCAGCACCGTCTCACCCTGCAGCGCGCCGGGGATGGTGTTGAGGGCGATATCCTCGGAGACCTCACTGGTCGGCTGCAGGCAGTTGCGCGGCAGGAACAGGGTGATCAGGGTGCCCTGCCCGACCGTGCTGTCAATGCGCACATGGCCACCGGTCTGTTTGACGAAGCCGTAGACCATCGATAGGCCGAGGCCGGTCCCCTGACCGATGGGTTTGGTGGTGAAAAAGGGGTCGAAGGCTTTGTTCAAGACTTCCGCCGGCATGCCCGAGCCGCTGTCGGCCACGCTGAGGGTGACGTAGTCGCCGGGTACCGGGTTGTCCGGCTGTGAGTCGCTGATTCGCACGCAACCGGTCTGGATGGTGATGCGGCCACCGCCCTCCATGGCGTCGCGAGCGTTGATCACCAGGTTCAGCAGGGCGTTTTCCAGTTGATGGGCGTCGGTGTAGGCCAGCCAGGGGTCGGGCTGCAGTTGGGTGTTGAGCTGGATATGCTCGGCCATGGTGCGCCTGAGCATGTCTTCCATGGAGATCACCAGCTGGTTGACGTCCACCGGTTTGGGATCGAGCGACTGGCGTCGGGCGAAGGCCAGCAGGCGATGAGTCAGCGCCGCTGCGCGATTGGCTGAGGTTACCGCGGCGTCGATGTAGCGCTCCAGGTCGACGCTGCGCCCGCTGGCGAGCCGCCGCTGGATCAGGTCGAGGGCACCGAGCACGCCGGTGAGCATGTTGTTGAAGTCGTGGGCGAGGCCGCCGGTCAGTTGGCCGATGGCTTCCATCTTCTGCGCATGGCGCAGGGCGTCCTCGGCGCGTTCGCGTTCGCCCATCTCCAGGTGCAGGCGATGATTGATCTCTGCCAGCTCGCGGGTTCGCTCGGCGACGCGCCGTTCCAGGTTGTCGTTGAGCTCGCGCAATGCCTCCTCGGCCGCCACCTGGGCGGTGATGTCGGTATTGGTGCCGAACCAGTGGATGACTTGGCCGAGTTCATCGCGAATCGGCAGGGCGCGGGCGAGGAACCAGCGGTACTTGCCGTCCTTGCCGCGCAAGGGGAAGGTCTCCTCCCAGATCGACCCGATCGCCACGGCGCGCTTTATCGAGGCGCTTACCCGCGCGTGATGGTCGGGGTGATGCACCGCCCGCCAGCCCAGGGCGCGCATGGCTTCCAGCGTGGTGCCGGTGTAGTCGTACCAGCGCTTGTTGTACCAGTAGATGCGGCCCGCGGGATCGGCCATCCAGGCGAACTGACTCATGTTGTCGGCCAGGGTGCGGAACTGCTCCTCGCTGGCGCGCAGGGCCCGTTCCGCGCGCATGCGCTCATCGGCGGTCCAGGCCCGGTCGGCCACTTCGCGGATGAAGGAAATGTCGTCCTCGAGCCAGGCGCGCGGCTGATCCTGCAGAAGTACCAGCGTCGCGCTGAGTCGGCCCTGCTCCTGCAGCGGTACGCACACCAGGCTCTGGATGCGTCGGGCGCGCAGGCTCGCAGCCTGGGAAGCGGTGCGCACGTCGTGCAGCACGTCGTCGATCACTACCAGTTCGTCGTTCTGCAGATCGTAGAGAAAATCACCGTAATCGGCGAAGCACATGCGCTCCTGATAGACGTTGAGCGAGCCATTGCTCCAGTAACGCTCGATGGTGGCGTACTGGTCGCCCGGATCGATGCTGGCAAAGGCGGCGCGGCTGACATTCAGCGTGGTGCCCAGGGCGCGCACTGCGGCGTTGGCGATGGTCAGGCTATCGGGTTGCTCGCGCAACAGGTCGCTGAGTCCCATCAGAGCGGCCTGCCGTTGCTCGGCCAGACGCCGTTCCTCGATTTGTTCTTCGAGCAGCGCGTTGATGCGCAACAGCTTCTGCGCGGCATTGCGCTCGGCGGTTATGTCTCGCGCGGTACCCAGCAGGCGAATGTTGCCGCGGGCATCGACCAGACACCGGCCGCGATTGGCGAACCAGCGAAACTGGTTGGTGCGGCTGTCGTAGATTCGGTACTCCAGGCTTAGCTCGCCGTCGCCCTTGCCTTCCAGTGCTTCACTGATGGCGTCGATCAACATCCCGCGATCGTCGGCATGCACGCGCGCAAAGAAATCTGATGCTCGGAAGCCAGGCTGATCGGCTGCCAGGCCTGCCATCGCCTTGAGCTGCGTGTCCCAGATCAGCTCCCGGCGGCTGACGTCGTATTCCCATACGCCGATCGAGGCGATCTCGTTGGCCAGACTGATTCGCTGCTCGGCGTCGAGCAGGGCCCTCCGGGCGCATGCGCGTTCATTGGCGCTGCGGATACGCTCGACTATTTCACGAACCAGGCCGAGGTCGGCCTGGCTCCAACTGCGCGGCTGATTGCAGGCGAACAACAGGAAGGTTGGCGGAGCGGTTTCTTCGAGCAGAGGGGCGAGCAGCAGGCTCTGGCTGGCGAGGTGTTCATGCAGGGGCGAATGCTGACCGTCGGCAAGCAGGTCATCGAGCGGGACGATGGTGCCCTGTTCCACGTAATGGCGTAGCGATTGGCTCAGCTCTCCCAGGGGACACCGGCCGACTCGGTCGGTGCTGCCGCCGTTGTGCCATTCCTCTACGATCAGCAGGTCGCCGTTCTTGTCGAGACGACCGTAGGCAATGCGCTCGACGCCGAACAGCCGGCCGAGCCTGCCGCCGAGAATCGCGCTGAAGTCGACGCGTTCGACAGCTTCCTGCAATTGGTCGCTGAGCTCCAGCAGGAAAGCCTGCAGCGCCTCACCACGTACCCGTTCGCTGATGTCGGTGAAAGTGCAGATTGCACCCTGCAGCACGCCTTCGCGATACAGCGGGGCCACGCGATATTCCACCGACAGACTGCTGCCATCCTGGCGGTAGAGCAGCTCATGCTCGGCGTGGGTCTGTTCGCCGGTAAGTGCGGTGTGCCGGATCGGACAATGCTCCGGCTCGTAGATAGAGCCATCTGGACGGCCGTGACGGACGACTTCGCACAACTGACGCCCCAGGACCACTTCCTTGCTGTCGAAGCCGAGCAACCTGACGAATGCCCGGTTGCACATGGTGACCTGGCCATCGGTGTCGATGGAGTAGAACCCCTCGCTGACCGAATCCAGCAGCAGCCGAGTGAAGGCCTCGCTCTCCAGGCGATCGCTGTCGGCCTGGCGACGATCGTCAATGTCCTGGGCGGCGAAGATCCAGTGCAGCAGTTCGCCGTTCTCGTCATAGACGGGAGCGCCGCGTGCCTGGAACCAGCGCTGGACACCATCGGTATCCAGCAGGGGGAGATCGAGCGTGCCGGGGAGCTTGGAGCGTAGAATGTGCTGCCACTGCGCGAGAATCTGCTCGCGCTTGTCCTCGCTGACGGCGGCGAGCCAGCCGTCACCACGCGAGTCCTCCGCCGACAGATCGGTGAAGGTGGACCAGTAGTCGTTGCAGAAACTCAGCGCGCCGTCCGGCTCGCATTGCCAGATTACTTGCGGGCTGAGGTCGACAAGTGCGCGGTAGCGCTGCTCGGCCTTCCAGGTAGCAGCCTGCTGGATACGAGTGGCGGTCAGATCGCGCAGGATCTTGACGAAGCCACGGAGGGCGCCGCGCTCGTCCTTCATCGGCATTATCACGCCGCTGGCCCAGAACTGCGTGCCGTCCTGGCGCTGGTGCCAACGCTCGTCTATGGCCGAGCCGCGTTCCTGGGCCGTGCGCATTTCCGCTTCCAGAACGCCCTGGGCGCGGTCTTCGGGCGTGAAGATGCAGCGTGCGGCGCGACCGATGATCTCTGTCGCCTGCCAGCCGAGGATACGCTGCGCCCCTTCGTTCCAGCTGGTGATATCGCCTTGTGGGCTGCAGGTGAGAATGGCGTAGTCCACGGCGCTGTCGATGATCTGACGGTTGCGCTCGTCGATGTGCCGCGTCTGGCGCAGCTCCAGCGCCGCTGTTGCCTGGCGCGCCAGGGCTTGCAAGTGCCCGAGCTGGCGCGCCGTCAACTGGCGAGGCTGGTCATCAAACAGGCAGAAGGTTCCCAGCGGCAAGCCTTCGGGTGTGCGCAGTACGGCGGCGGCATAGAAACCGGACCTTCCGCTGGCGGCGGCCTCCGGCTCCAGCGAGAGGTCTTCGATCACCAGCGGATCGGCCTGCAGAATGGCGCGGGCGCAGAGCGAGCCGTGCCGTGGCTGGCTGGTACCACGCGGCCCGCCCGCGGCGGCTTTGCACCACAGGCGAGTATCGGCCACGAAATGGATGGCGGCGCTGGATACGGCACAGAGATCGACTGCCAGCTCGACCAGATCATCGAAGGATGTCTCGGCCGGGGTATCCAGAATGCAATAGCCGATCAGCGCTGCTAATCGGTCATCTTCGTTCCATGATGGGTTGGCGCTCGGTTCTGCGTTCAAGAGTTCTGCTCGGCTATCCATGGCGCCACTCCGAGTACTGGAGCTGTCGTGCATACGGTATCTGTCGGAGAACAACCGTGTGCAGCTCCATAATTCACGTCCGTCGGCCGAATGATTGTCCTGATTATGGTTGCAAGCAAGTCAAATTAGGCCTAAGTCGCATCGGCGTAACGCTTGCTCCCTCAAGGAATGTCGCGAAGTCGCTTCGCACTTGACCGGTTGCTTGGCGCCATGCCGACGGACTGAGCAAGAGACTTCCCGAAGGACGGCTTGGTTCCTCCACCGATGTTGTCACGGGCGCTCAGGAACCGGCTGCACCTTGTTCAGCGCCCGGATCAATGCAGTGTCCCGCTGGTAGATATCGGGTCGATAGAAAGGCTGGCCGGATGCGTCGGCCCCGGCGGTCCAGTAGGCCAGCAGGATCGGAGTCGGCTGCGACAGGCGGAACTCTACGGTCTTGCCGCTTTCCAGCAGTTGGGTCACCCGTTCGCGCTCGGCGTCGGTCAGCAGCAGCTCGACCAGTTGCATCACCGATTCGACCCGCACGCAACCGGAACTGAAGGCCCGGGGCGCCCTGGCGAACAGCTGTTGACTGGGCGTGTCGTGCAGATAGATGGAAAAAGGATTGGCAAAGCGAATGGCGACCCGGCCCAGCGGGTTGCTCGGGCCAGCCGCCTGGCGCAGCATGATGGCGCCGGGAGCAGCCCAGTTCACCGATGCGGGATCAAGCTGCCTGCCCAGGGGATCGAGCACCTGCAACTGCTGCTGTTCGAGATAGGCGAGGTCTTGGCGGATCTTCGGCAACTTGTCTTCGCGCATGATTGTCGGCGGTACCGTCCAGGTCGGGTTGAGAGTCAGGCGGGTGACCCTGGACTTGATTGCCGGGGTCTGCCGTGCCGCGCGACCGACCTGTGTACGCGCTTCCCAGCGGGCTTGGTGGTCTTGGAAATAGATCACCCGGCCTCCGGCGATATCCACCAGCAGCGAATCGGCCTCGATGTCGCCGGCCAGCCAGCGGAAGCGCTCCAGGTTGGCCCTGAGCTGGTCGAGCCGGTCCGTTGGCGTGGCGTTCAGCGCAGCGAGAGTGCCGGCACCCAGAACCCCATCGGCCTGCAAGGCATGCTGCGCCTGGAAACGCTTGAGTGCGTCCACCAGCGTGGGGCCGTGGCGGTCGTCCGCGCCGTCGAGCGGCAGCACTGGTTCGAGATAACCTTCGCTAGCCAGGCGCTCGCGCAGCAAAGGCACGCGCGGGTCGCTCATCCCCGGACGGAGAGTCTGGCCGGCGGGGATGTTCGGCCAGAAGGACGCTGGCGTGTCGCGCAAGCGGACGTAGGCTTTGCGCAGGTTTCGGTACTGTTCGATCGCCGGGCGAGCCTGCTCGAATGCCTGCTCGGGGTTGGCCAGCCCCTGTTCGGCCAACTGCAGTACCCGTTGCGGTGAGACGGTTTCGCTTGCCGATGAACTGTGCCAGACCGGCTCCAGCTGTTCCTGGCGCAGACGCCCCTGGCTCAGATGCTGCAACGCCAGGAGATAGGCGTGGCTGGCCAGAACATCGCTGCACGGGCGGTGCAATGGATCGGCGGTCGCTGTCTGCAACTGGCGGCCAACCCACTGCGGCTGGTAGAGCGCAGGGTCCAGGCCGTCGTCGGCCAGGGCCTCGAGCTGAGCGACGAGGCTTCGGATCTGCGCATAGGAGGTCCAGAGCGGTTCGAAGCGATGACGACGATAAAGCTCGGACAGGCGATTATGCGCTGCCAGGTCGAGCGTGCGGGGTAGCGCCGGACAGCTCTCGGGGTGTTCGAGTACGCCTCGAATGGCTTCGGGCGGGTTTTCCAGCGGTTCGGCAAGGCTCGTCAGCGGTATGAACAACAAGCCGAACAACAGACGAAATGCACGTTTTTTGAACACGACTCCACTCCGGTTCGTCCCTATGACTGCTAGACTGCGCCGCTGATACCGGCTGCGGCTACTGGGGTAAACCAGTTTCACTCAAGCCATAAAACATGTTTCGCCAGGCGATTGCCTGGCTTGTTCGCTACCTGGAATAGCGAGTGGCTGCCTGCGGATCCGTATTCCTGGATCGCGGCGCCAAGGGGTTTCTCAACCAATGCGCATGTCAATCCGACGTCTCCTGCTCGTCGCCGGCCTTCTCACGCTGCCGCATGCGGTGCTGGCAGCAACTCCTTCCTACCAGCCGCTGGTCGATGACCTGGCCCGCAAGGCGCCAAAGCTCGATCGTCAGGTACTGACCCATGCCGTAGCCGCCATGCACTGTGCGGTGAACAACGGCGCCGTTGCGGCACAGCGGCTGGCTGTGATCGATTTCTCCCTGCCTTCCTCAGAACGGCGACTCTGGATATTCGACCTGCAACGCGGGCGATTGTTGCTCGAGGATTTTGTTGCCCACGGGCAGAAATCCGGCGACAACCAGGCCACGCGCTTTTCCAACGTGGTGGGCAGCCACCAGTCGAGCATCGGCCTGTTTCGTACGGCCGAGAGCTACAGTGGCAAGCACGGCTACTCACTGCGCATGGACGGGCTCGAACCCGGGGTGAATGACCGTGCTCGCGAGCGCGCGATTGTCATTCATCCGGCCGACTACGTGAATCCCGACTGGATCGTCACCCAGGGTCGTATCGGTCGCAGTCAGGGCTGCCCGGCAGTGCGGCCGGAAGTGGCGCGCATGGTGGTCGATAGTCTCAAGGGCGGACAGTTCATGTTCTCCTGGTATCCCGATCAGGACTGGCTGCAGTCCTCGGCCTACCTCAATTGCGAGCCTGCACGCGTGGCGGGGATACTGGCGGCGCGGCAGGGCTGAGAAGCAGCTTGGAGCCTGAAGCTGGAAGCTTGAAGTAAAAACAGCAAGAGCTTGAAGGCATTCCGGCATCAGCACGCACACTGATTTAGCTTCCAGCTGCTTTATTTCTGCTCACTCTGCGGCGTCACCCGCAGCACTTCCTCCAGCGTGGTCAGCCCCGCTGCGATCTTCTGCGCGCCGGACAGGCGCAGGCTGTGCGTGCCGTCCTTGAATGCCTGGCGGCGCAGGGCGATGAGATCGGTATCGGCGGTGATCAGCGGCTTGATGCCGTCGTTGAGCAGCATAATCTCGTAGACCCCGGCGCGCCCGCGATAACCGGTGTCGCGGCATTCGATGCAACCCACCGCCTGGTGCGCGTGGGTCGGGAGCGGCGCATTCCACGGCTTGGTCAGCGTCTGCCAGTCGTCGGCATCCAGTTGTACCGGCGTCTTGCAGTGTGGACAGAGCGTGCGCACCAGGCGCTGGGCCATGACGCCGAGCAGCGTCGCCTTGAGCAGGTAGTGCGGCACGCCCAGTTCGAGCAGGCGGGTGATGGCGCTGGGTGCGTCGTTGGTGTGCAGGGTGGAGAGCACCAGATGCCCGGTCAGCGCCGCCTGGATCGCCATTTCGGCGGTCTCCAGATCGCGAATCTCACCGACCATGATGATATCCGGGTCCTGGCGCATCAGCGCGCGCACGCCGCTGGCGAAGGTCAGGTCGATGTTGTGCTGCACCTGCATCTGATTGAAGGCGCCCTCGATCATCTCGATCGGGTCCTCGATGGTGCAGACGTTCACCTCGGGGGTCGCCAACTGCTTGAGCGTGGTGTAGAGCGTGGTGGTCTTGCCCGAGCCGGTCGGACCGGTGACCAGAATGATACCGTTGGGCTGGCTGGTCATGCTCTGCCAGCGGCGCAGGTCATCGGCGGAAAAACCCAGCTGGTCGAAGCCCTTGAGCAGCACTTCTGGGTCGAAGATACGCATCACCATCTTCTCGCCGAAGGCGGTGGGCAGGGTCGAGAGGCGCAACTCCACCTCGCCGCCATCCGGCGTCTTGGTCTTGACTCGGCCGTCCTGCGGTTTGCGCTTTTCCGCAACGTTCATTCGCCCCAGCGATTTCAAGCGACTGACCACCGCCATGGTCACCTGCGGCGGGAATTGGTAGACGTTGTGCAGCACGCCGTCGATGCGAAAACGCACCGTGCCCTGTTCACGGCGCGGCTCGATGTGGATGTCGCTGGCACGCTGGTCGAAGGCGTACTGGAACAGCCAGTCGACGATGTTGACGATGTGTGAATCGTTGGCGTCCGGCTCCTGGTCGCTGGCGCCGAGGTTGAGCAACTGCTCGAAGTTGCCGGTGCCACTGACTTTCTGGTCCGTGGCGGTGGCGCCGCTGACGGACTTGGCCAGCCGGTAGAACTCCACGGTGAAACGCTGCAGCTCCACTGGATTGGCTACCACGCGCTTGATTGGCCGCTTGAGCACGTGGGTCAGGTTGGCTTCCCAGCTCTTCACGAAGGGTTGGGCGCTGGCGATGGTCACCGCCGAGTTGTCCACCGCCACGGCGAGGATCTTGTGGCGCTGGGCGAAGGCGTAGGACATCAGCGGGGTGATGGCCGCGACGTTGATCTTCAGCGGGTCGATACGCAGGTAGGGCTGCCCGGCCTGCTCGGCGAGCCAGAGCGAGAGGGTTTCCAGATCCAGTTGCTTGCCGGGTCGCGCCAGGTCGTCGAGCTGCTGCGCAGCGAGGAATTCCAGTGGGTGCTGCTGGCTGGCTGTCGTGCCGCGGCGCAGGGTCAGACACTGCTCGGCGGTTTCCTGCAGGAGTCGGCCTTGGGCCACCAGGTCGCGCAACAGGTCGTTGAGATCGAGGAAGCGGTCGGCAACGGACGGGGCGAAGGCAGACATGAAAGCTCCTGGGAAAATCGATAAGCGCTTGAGACGGGCACTGTAGGGCCGAATGAGTTCGGCCCTACAGTCCAGCTTTGAAAGCTTACTTCGTCAGTACCTTCCAGGCCTTGAGCGTCCACACAGTACGTGCCTGTTCTATGCGGGCATCGAGCGTTTCGTCGCTCAGGGGGTGCTGCGCCAGTTCGTAGAGCTTGGTCAGTTCGCCGTAGAGGCGGTCGGTTTCGGGCACCTCCAGCGTCGTGCGGGCCAGGCGTAGCCAGGCCAGCAGCCGCTCCATGCGCGGGCGTTGTTCTGCGAGGTCTTCGGGTTGCTGCTGATAGCGCAACAGCTGCAGTGCCTCGGCTTCCTCGCCCAGCAGGCGTTGCAACCAGTTGCCCAGCTCGGCAGCACCTTGGCGATTGCCACGGTTGTTGCGTTCGGCGATCCAGCCACGTTGCAGCAGCCACAGCGAAGCCTTCAGCGAGAACAGACCCCAGCGTGGCTGGTTGAGCTCGGCAGCGAATTCGCCGGGTGCGTTCTGGCGGATCGCTTCGTCGTCCTGGCCGGTCTCGAGACGTGGGCGCCAGTCCTGGATCAGCGCGTCGAGCAGCTCGCGCAGTTCTCGACTGCTGGCGCGTGGTGCGGCCTGACCGAGGCTGCTGAGCAGGGCACGCAGGTCGATCAATTGCTGCAGCCACTGGCCGAGCAGTTTCCAGTGGCCATTGAAGCGGTACTGCTCGGCCAGGCGCTGGCTGTTGCCCAGCAGGTGCCAGGCCAGCGCGGCGAAGGCGTCGTCCAGCGCCATGCTCGCTTCGAGGGTCGGTACAGGCAGGTTCAGCGCATAGCTGTCGGCGTCGTGCAGGCGATAACCGCGTTCGGCCTTGCTGATGTCACAGGGCATCAGAGGCAGGTCGGCGGCCAGTTCGCTGGCCAGCTCCAGCAGCGCTTCGGGCTCGCCCTGACGCAGTTCCAGTTCCAGCTCGCAGATCTCCTCAGCGTGCTTGCCGACCAGCACCTGGCCCAGGTCCAGTGCCGCTTCGATCACGACCTTGGCCTTGCCGCGACCCCAGGCGATTTCGGCCTTTTCGCGAACGAAGTCGGTGGTGAAGATCGGCTTGAGGGTTTTCTTGTCCAGTTGGGCGAGTACCGCCGGCCAGCAGTCGTTGGTGAGCCTCTTCGGGTCCAGCTTGGCCTTGTCCAGATACCAGTCCCATTCGTTGCGCTCGGACAGGCCGGCCACGCTCTGGCCACGGCTCTTCAGTGTCTGGATGAACTGATCGCCGTCGCGACGCAGGCGCAGCGCGACTTTCGCCTGAGCCAATTCGCGCCCGGGCGTGTCGTAGTACTGATTGAACAATTCGTGGCGCTGCCAGCCGCTCTTGTTGCGTTTCTTCAGCAACGGGTGGTCGCGCAAGGCCGCGAGTGTTTCGCGACTGGCGCGCAGTTTGATCTCGGTTTCTTTCTGCATGGTGCCCAGATGACGCCTATGTTTGAGTGTGACTGATATCACGCGGTGGCGGCCGTTTAAGGTCATCCGTATACTTGCCGCCTTCTGAAGCCGGGGTATTCCCTATGCCAATCAATCCATTCGTCAGCCTGTTCGGCCGCTCGCCCATCGGCCCGATGCAACAGCACATGGCCAAGTCCCACGAATGTGCCGCTAACCTGGTACCCCTGTTTCAGGCGATCACGGCAGAAGACTGGGAACGGGTCGAGCAGATTCAGCAGGAGATGGCGCGCCTGGAAAGCGAGGCTGACAAGCTCAAGAAGAGCGTTCGCCAGCACCTGCCCAAGAGCCTGTTCCTGCCGGTACCGCGCTCCGATCTGCTGGAGCTGCTGAGTGTACAGGACAAGATCGCCAACCGCGCCAAGGACATCGCCGGCCTGATGCTGGGGCGCTGCATGGCGGTACCCGCGCCGCTGCAGCCGCAGATGCTGGCCTTCGTCCAGCGCAGTGTCGATGCCAGTAGCCAGGCGCTCAAGGCGCTCAAGGAACTGGATTCGCTGCTTGAAACCGGATTCAGCGGCCGCGAGGCCACGCTGGTGGAGAGCATGGTCGAGGAGCTCGAAGAGATCGAGCGCGAAACCGACCGCATGCAGATCACGGTTCGCCGTGCGCTATTCAAGCTGGAAAAGGAATTGCCACCTGTAGACGTCATGTTCCTCTACAAGATCATCGAATGGATCGGTGACGTAGCCGACCGCGCCGAGCGCGTCGGTAACCGTCTGGAACAATTGCTGGCGCGTTGAGCGCCAGCGTCCTTTCTGGGTTCAACAGGTAATTTTTATGTCTCTTGTTACGGAATACGGCTTCGTACTCCTGGTGCTCGCCTGCGCGTTCGGTTTTTTCATGGCCTGGGGCGTGGGCGCCAACGATGTGGCCAATGCCATGGGTACTTCGGTGGGCTCGCGTGCGCTGACCATCAAGCAAGCCATTCTGATCGCGATGGTCTTCGAATTCTGCGGCGCCTACCTGGCCGGAGGGCAAGTCACCGAGACCATCAAGAACGGTATCGTCGATGCCGAGCTGATACCGCCGGACCTCTTCATTCTGGGCATGATGTCCTCGCTGCTGGCGGCCGGCACCTGGTTGATGCTCGCTTCGCTGCGGGGCTGGCCAGTCTCTACCACTCACTCCATCGTAGGAGCGGTGATTGGCTTCGCGGCCGTGGGCATTTCACCCGATGTGGTGCATTGGAGTGCCATCGGACCGATCGTCGCCAGTTGGGTGGTGACCCCCTTCATGTCCGGCGTGATCGCCTTCGGCCTGTTCATGAGCGTCCAGGCACTGATCATCAATACCGATAATCCGTTCCAGAACGCCAAGCGTTTCGTGCCGGCATACATGTTCCTGACCGGCTTCATGGTTTCGCTCATGACCTTCACCAAGGGTCTCAAGCATGTCGGCATCGACCTGGCTACCTCGCAGAGCCTGCTGCTCTCGGTGGCCATGGGCGTGCTGGTGGCGCTGCTTGGTGTGACCCTGCTGAGTCGGATCAAGGTGGATGAGGAGGCCGATCGGGCATTCCACTTCGCCAGTGTGGAAAAGGTTTTCGCCGTACTGATGATCTTCACTGCCTGCTCCATGGCCTTTGCCCATGGTGCCAACGACGTGGCCAATGCCGTCGGTCCGCTGGCCGCGGTGGTGGGCGCGATCCAGGCCGGTGGCGACATGACCATCGGCGCCAAGTCCGCCGTGCCGGGCTGGGTGCTGTTGCTGGGTGCGGTTGGTATCGTGATCGGCCTGGCCACCTATGGCTACAAGGTGATCGCCACCATTGGCCGCGAAATCACCGAGCTGACCCCGAGCCGCGGCTTCGCCGCCGAGTTGGCCACGGCTTCCACGGTCGTGACCGCATCTGCGCTTGGCTTGCCGGTTTCAACCACCCATACGCTGGTTGGCGCAGTACTGGGTATCGGTGTCGCGCGCGGCATCGGGGCACTGAATCTGGGCGTGATCGGCAAGATCTTCACTTCCTGGCTGGTCACGCTGCCGGTTGGCGCGGGCCTGTCGATAGTCTTCTTCCTGATTTTCCAGGCTATCTTCACCTGATAGCCGGCCAGGTCCGTACCACAGCGCCCCGTCCAGTCGACGGGGCGTTTTGCTTATGGGGCTCCGCTGCGGGCCGATTCGTGTTTCACTGCCGGCACTGTTCCGCTGAAAATCTACGGAGGTAGCCGGTGGCCCTTCCCCCGCTCAAGCAGCGTTTCGCCGAACTCATTGCCGCGCCCTCGGTCAGTTGCACTCAGGCGCACTGGGACCAGAGCAACCGCCCGGTGATCGAACGGCTTGCCGCCTGGCTCGGCGAGCTTGGCTTTGTCTGCGAAACTCAGGAAGTTACGCCCGGCAAGTTCAACCTGCTGGCCAGTCGTGGCAGCGGCCCCGGCGGATTGGTGCTGGCCGGACACAGCGACACCGTGCCCTTCGATGCCGAGTTGTGGCGGTCCGACCCGTTGCGCCTGCGCGAGGCTGACGACCGCTGGTATGGCCTCGGCAGTTGCGACATGAAGGGCTTCTTCGCGTTGATCATCGAGGCGGTGCTGCCGCTGCTCGAGCAGCCGTTCAGGCAGCCGCTGCTGATCCTCGCCACATGCGACGAGGAAAGCTCCATGTCCGGCGCCCGTGCGTTGGCCGATGCCGGTCGGCCGCTAGGACGTGCCGCGGTGATCGGTGAGCCCACCGGGCTGCGGCCCGTACGGCTGCACAAGGGCATCATGATGGAAGGCATCGAGATTCGCGGGCAGAGCGGGCACTCCTCCAACCCGGCCTACGGCCATAGCGCGCTGGAGGCCATGCACGACGTGATGGGCGAGCTGTTGGCGCTGCGTCGGCAATGGCAGCGCGAGTACGACAATCCGCTGTTCGACGTGCCGCACCCGACGCTCAACCTCGGCTGCATCCACGGCGGCGACAACCCCAACCGCATCTGCGGCCAGTGCGCGTTGGAGTTCGACCTGAGGCCATTGCCGGGGATGGACTCCGAGCAACTGCGTGCCGTCATTCGCCAGCGCCTGCAACCGCTGGCCGAACGGCACCAGGTTACGATCGAGCTGGCGCCGCTGTTCCCCAGCGTGCCGCCCTTCGAGCAACCGGCGGGTGGCGAGCTGGTCAGGCTCGCCGAACGGCTGACCGGCCACACCGCCGAGGCAGTGGCGTTCGCCACCGAAGCGCCTTATCTTCAGCAGCTTGGCTGCGAGACGCTGGTGCTCGGCCCTGGCGACATCGCCTGCGCCCACCAGCCGGACGAATATCTGGATCTCGACAGAATCGAACCTACCGTGAGGCTGCTGCGCACCATGATCGACCACTACTGCCTGCAGCCGGCCAGCCGAGGATAGGAGCAGTTTCGGCCATCGAATCTGCTCCCGCGCCCGCATTCCCCACCCGGCTACCGGACCTCATGCTGTCACCTGAAGGCTTCTGCAACATGCACGACTATGTCACCTGGCTTCGCGACTCCTCGCCCTACATCAACTCGCACCGTGAACGCACCTTCGTGGTCATGCTGCCGGGTGATGGTCTGGAACATCCCAATTTCGGCAACATCGTCCACGACCTGGTGTTGTTGCACAGTCTCGGCGTGCGCCTGGTGCTGGTGTTCGGCTCGCGCCCGCAGATCGAGGCGCGGCTGGCGGTGCGTGGCATCGAGCCGCGCGTTCACCGTGGCCTGCGCATCACCGACTCCGCTGCGCTGGAGTGTGTGATCGATGCTGTCGGGCACATGCGCATCGCGCTCGAGGCGCGGCTGTCGATGGATATGGCCGCTTCGCCCATGCAGGGCGCGCGGCTGCGCGTGGCCAGCGGCAACTTCGTCACCGCGCGACCGATCGGCGTGGTTGACGGCGTCGATTACCACCACACAGGTGAAGTGCGCCGGGTCGATCGCAAGGGCATTGGTCGGTTGTTGGACGAGCGCACCATAGTGCTGCTTTCGCCACTGGGTTATTCGCCCACCGGGGAAATCTTCAACCTGGCCTGCGAAGACGTCGCCACCCGTGCGGCCATCGATCTGCAGGCCGACAAGCTGGTGCTCTACGGTACCGAACGAGGTCTGCTGGACGATGCCGGCAACCTGGTGCGCGAGCTGCGCCCGCCGCAGATTCCCGCCCATGTCGAGCGCCTGGGCAGCGATTACCAGGCTGAGCTGCTGGACGCCGCTGCTCAGGCCTGCCGTGGCGGTGTGCGGCGCAGCCACCTGGTCAGCTATGCCGATGACGGCGCGCTGCTCAATGAATTGTTTACCCGTGATGGCGGCGGCACCCTGGTGGCGCAGGAACAGTTCGAGCAATTGCGCGAGGCGACCATCGAGGACGTCGGCGGCCTGATCGATCTGATCACCCCGCTGGAAGAGCAGGGCATTCTGGTGCGTCGCTCGCGTGAGGTGCTGGAGCGTGAGGTGGAGCAATTCAGCATCGTCGAGCGCGACGGGCTGATCATCGCCTGCGCTGCGCTCTATCCCATCCCCGATTCGGACTGGGGCGAACTGGCCTGCCTGGCGGTCAACCCCGAATATCGTCATGGCGGTCGTGGCGACGAGTTGCTCGAACGCATCGAGGCGCGCGCCCGTCGGATGGGCCTGAAAACCCTCTTCGTACTTACCACCCGCACCGCCCACTGGTTCCGCGAGCGCGGCTTCCAGCCCAGCGGCGTCGAGCGCCTGCCGGCGGCACGAGCGTCGCTGTACAACTTCCAGCGCCAGTCGAAGGTGTTCGAGAAGAAGCTGTAAAAAGCAGCTGGAAGCCTGAAGCTGAAAGTAAAAGCGAGAAGTGTGATAGCGGCGTAGCTGCGATCCCAAGCGGTGGAGGCCGCAGGGCCGAATTTATTCGGCCGATGTGGGCCATGGCCGAACAAGTTCGGCCATACGCGCCTGCTGCGCTCAGATGCCGATGGACAGCAGGCTTGCCTGATAGGTCGCGACGAACTGGTCGAAATCCGATTCCTGCTGGGCTTCCAGCGCGGCCTGTTCGTCGTGGGAACGTTGCGCGGCGGTTTCGAATGCAGCCTGCTCGGCAGCGTCCAGGGGCTGACTACGGAAGTGCGCGGCATGGGCCTGCGTCTGGCGCTGGGCGAACTGGCTGAAACTTTCACCGCTGCGTTTCAGCGTGTCGAGCACCCGCGCCGATGGCGTCAGGCTGCTGTCGGCGACCTTCGCCCGTTGCGTAGCGAGTGCACGTGCGTGCTGGTCGCCGCCCTGGCTCTGGTCCAACAATGTCGCGACCTGACCGATTTCGTGCAGCAACTCCTGCGCCCAGGCCTGCAGGCTGACCTGCTCGCCGCCACGGTGCAGTTCGAGGCCCGGCTTGCGCCCTTCTGTGACGACCTTGAGGAAGTTGTCGCTGCTGGCGCCGCATTCGTCCCGTGCCAGACAGGGGCTGTCTTCCAGCGCACAGAACAGCAGGAAGGCATCGAGGAAGCGCGATTCGTCGAGGTCGATGCCCAACGGCAGGAAGGGGTTGATGTCCAGGCAGCGCACTTCGATGTACTGGATGCCGCGCGCGCGCAGTGCCTGCAGCGGTCGCTCGCCGCTTTCGGTGACGCGCTTGGGACGAATGTTCGAGTAGTACTCGTTCTCGATCTGCAAGACGTTGGTGTTGAGCTGCAGCCAGTTTCCCGCGGCGTCCTTGGTGCCCATCGCGGCGTAGGCCGGGTAGGGGGTGGAGACTGCCTTGTGCAGGCTGTCGGTGTAACTGGACAGATCGTCGTAGCAGGGCGTCAGATCGGCCTGGGCGTTGCTCTGGTAGCCCAGGTCGCACATGCGCAGGCTGGTGGCCCAGGGCAGATAGAGGGTGTTTTCGTCGAGTCGCTCGAGCTGGTGCGGGCGACCGCGCATGAAGCTGGCATCCAGTGCCGGCGAGGCGCCGAACAGGTACATCAGCAACCAGCTGTAGCGGCGGAAGTTGCGAATCAGGGCGATGTAGCGTGAGGACTGGTAGTCCTGGCGGCTGCGCGGATCACCGTCCTCGGCCTGCAGCAGCGACCACAGCGCCTCGGGCAGCGAGAAGTTGTAGTGGATACCGGCGATGCACTGCATGGTCTTGCCATAACGCAGCGCCAGACCCTGGCGGTAGACGTGCTTGAGTCGGCCGATGTTGGAGATGCCGTACTCGGCGATAGGAATCTGCGCCTCCTCCGGCAAATGGCCCGGCATCGACGGGCTCCACAGCCATTCGTCGGCGAGCTTGCCGTAGGTGTAGCGGTGGATGGCGTCCAGCTCGGCCAGGGTCTGCTGCGGATCGACCGCGGTGCCGGTGATGAACTCCAGCAGCGCCTCGGAATAGTCGGTGGTGATCTTCGCGTGCGTCAGCGCCGAGCCCAGCGTGCGAGGGTGCGGCGTCATCGCCAGCTCGCCGCGATCGTCGATGCGCAGACATTCGCGCTCGATCCCATGCAGGCATTGCGAGAGCAGCGGAAGGTTCGGGGGCTCGGCCAGCAATGCCAGGCGATGGGAGAGGAGGTCGCTCAACTTGTGGGTTCCTTCACGCGAAAGTGGGGCCAATATGGGGTGGCGAGCGGCAAGCTTCAAGCTACAAAAGCGGCTTTCCGGGCGTCGGGTTCCTGCCGTTCCCCTCTCTCTTGGCGAGAGAGGGGTAGAGACGAGGGTGAAAAGCGCCGGTGCTTTTCTCTCAGGCCTTCCGCCGCCACTTAAAGACAGGCGAAGGTCGATTGTGCCTTGGCGATCAGCTTCTCGCCTTGACGAACCTCGGCTTCGAGGACCTGAGTGCGGCGGCCGGCATGTACCACCCAGGCACGGCAGGTCAGCTCACCTTCGGTTACCGGGCGGATGTAGTTGAGCTTGCATTCCAGCGTCACGCTGTTCGGCACGCCGTTGTTGAGGCTGTGGCTGGCCTGGCCCATGGCGGTGTCGATCAGCGAGAACAGCGCGCCACCGTGCAGCTTGCCGTGCAGGTTGCGCAGACCGTCGTGCATGCTCAGCCCAAGTACGGCCTCGCCGTTCCCGACCTTGTGGATATCCAGGCCGAGCAGGCGGCCGAAGGCGCTGGAGCTGCCCACCGCTTCGGCTTGAATGCTCATCTTATTTCCTCAACTGCTTGGCATTGGCGAACAGCGCCGCCATGGCGTTGTTGGCCGGTGCCGGCTTGTCCTGCGGTGCATGGCGCTCGCTGCGCGGCGCGTTGCCGCGCGGCTTGCCGCCACGGGGGCCGTCGGTCTTCTCGCCGGGGGTGTCGCTCATGCGCATGGACAGTCCGACGCGATTACGCGGGATGTCCACCTCCATGACCTTGACCTTGACGATGTCACCGGCCTTGACCACTTCGTAAGGGTCCTTGACGAACTTTTCCGACAGCGCGCTGATGTGGACCAGGCCATCCTGATGCACGCCGATGTCGACGAAGGCGCCGAAGTTGGTCACGTTGGTCACCACGCCTTCTAGCACCATGCCAGGTTCGAGGTCGCTGAGCTTTTCGACGCCTTCCTGGAACTCGGCGGTCTTGAATTCGGGGCGCGGGTCGCGACCGGGCTTGTCCAGCTCACCGAGGATGTCGGTGACGGTGGGCAGACCAAAGGACTCGTCAGTGAATTTCTGCGGGTCGAGGCGTTTGAGGAAGGCCGAGTCACCGATCAGCGAACGGATGTCGCGGCCGGTATCGGCGGCGATACGGGTGACCAGCGGATAGGTTTCCGGGTGCACGGCGGAGGCGTCCAGAGGGTTGTCGCCGTTCATCACGCGGAGGAAGCCGGCGGCCTGCTCGAAGGTCTTCTCACCCAGGCGCGGGACCTTCTTCAGCTGTGCGCGGGAGGCGAATGCGCCGTTGGCGTCGCGGTATTGCACGATGTTGTTGGCCAGCGTCGCGTTGAGCCCGGAGATGCGTGCCAGTAGTGCGGCGGAGGCGGTGTTGACGTCGACGCCGACGGCGTTCACGCAGTCCTCGACCACAGCATCCAGCGAGCGTGCCAGCTTGAGCTGGGAGACATCGTGCTGGTACTGGCCGACGCCGATGGCCTTGGGCTCGATCTTCACCAGCTCGGCCAGCGGATCCTGCAGGCGGCGGGCGATGGACACCGCGCCGCGCAGCGACACGTCCAGATCGGGGAATTCCTTTGCGGCCAGTTCCGAGGCCGAATACACCGAGGCGCCGGCCTCGCTGACCATGATCTTGGTGAGTTTCAGGCCCGGTACTTTCTTGATCAGCTCGCCGGCCAGCTTGTCGGTCTCGCGGCTGGCGGTGCCATTGCCGATGGCGATCAGGTCCACGCCGTGCTTGGCGCAGAGCTTGGCGAGGATGGCCAGGGTTCCGTCCCAGTCGTTGCGCGGCGCATGGGGGTAGACGGTGGCGGTGTCCAGCAGCTTGCCGGTGGCGTCGACCACCGCCACCTTGCAGCCGGTACGCAGGCCGGGGTCCAGCGCCAGGGTCGCACGCGGGCCGGCCGGGGCGGCCAGCAGCAGGTCGTGTAGGTTGCGGGCGAACACCGAGATGGCCTCGTCCTCGGCCTTGTCGCGCAACTCGCCGAGCAGGTCGGTTTCCAGGTGGGTGTAGAGCTTGACCTTCCAGGTCCAGCGCACCACTTCGCCCAGCCACTTGTCGGCGGCGCGGCCTTGGTTGGCGATGCTGAAGCGCTCGCCGATCATTCCCTCGCCCGGGTGCATGCTGCCTGGCGCCTCATCACCGACCTTGAGCGCGATGCTCAGGATGCCCTCGTTGCGGCCGCGGAAGATCGCCAGGGCACGGTGCGACGGAGTGTTCTTGAGGATTTCGTCGTGTTCGAAATAATCGCTGAACTTGGCGCCTTCGCTTTCCTTGCCGGGTACGACGCGGGCGCTGAGAGTGGCGTTGTGCTTGAGGAAATCGCGCAGTTTCGCCAGCAGGTCGGCGTCTTCGGCGAAGCGCTCCATGAGACTGTACTTGGCGCCTTCGAGTACGGCCTTAGTGTCGGCGAAGCCCTTCTCGGCATCGATGAAGCGCTCGGCTTCGGTTTCGGGCGTCAGGCTCGGGTCGGCGAACAGCGCGTCGGCCAGCTCGCCGAGGCCGGCTTCCAGGGCGATCTGGCCCTTGGTACGGCGCTTCTGCTTGTAGGGCAGGTAGAGATCTTCGAGGCGGGTCTTGGTGTCGGCCAGGTTGATCTCGCGAGCCAGCTCGGGGGTGAGCTTGCCCTGTTCCTCGATGCTGGCAAGGATCGAGGCGCGACGTTCGTCCAGCTCGCGCAGGTAGCGCAGGCGCTCTTCCAGATTGCGCAGCTGGGTATCGTCGAGGCTGCCGGTGACTTCCTTGCGGTAACGGGCGATGAAGGGCACGGTGGAACCTTCGTCGAGTAGCGCCACGGCGGCGGCTACCTGTTGCGGGCGCACGCCCAGCTCGTTGGCGATGCGGGAATTGATGCTGTCCATGAACCTACCTGGGTCAGTCAAACCATGCAGGCCATGCCTGCGCGAAAGGGCGGGATTATAAAGGCAGCTGGAAGCTTGAGGCTGGAAGCTGGAAGAAAAAGCGGACTGGCCCCTGCGGACGCTGCTTCCTTATTTGTCAGCGCAACGCCGTTGGTGAAAAAACTCTCTGCGGTTTTCCAGAGGGAGGCTTATCGCTACCAGCTTCCAGATTATGGCCGCTTCTCTCGCAAAATCTGCTAACAATGGCTGTCAGTTGCGTTGTCATGCATCAGCGCATAATGCGCCGTTCGATAATTCGGGAGTTTCCATGAGCAACCCAGCGCCAGCCAGCGAAGGTGAAAAGATTCTGATCGTCGATGACGATGCGCGTCTGCGGCGTCTGCTGGAGCGTTTTCTCGACGAGCAGGGCTATCGCGTGCGTACCGTGGAAAATACCGAGCAGATGAATCGCCTGCTCAGCCGCGAGCTATTCCATCTGGTGGTGCTCGACCTGATGATGCCGGGTGAGGATGGCCTGTCGGCCTGCGCGCGCCTGCGTGCCGGCGGCAACCAGATCCCGATCATCATGCTCACCGCCAAGGGCGACGAGTCCAGCCGTATCCAGGGGCTGGAGCAAGGGGCTGACGACTACCTGGCCAAGCCTTTCAACCCGCGCGAGTTACTGGCGCGGATTCGCGCAGTGCTACGCCGGCAGGCGCCACAGGTGCCGGGCGCGCCAGGCAGCGAAGACGAAACGGTGACCTTCGGCGACTACGAGCTGTTCCTGGCCACGCGCGAGCTCAAGAAAGGCGAGCAGATACACATGCTCACCACCGGCGAGTTCGCCGTGCTCAAGGCACTGGTGCAGCATGCCCGCGAACCCCTGACCCGCGACAAGCTGATGAACCTGGCCCGTGGCCGCGAATGGGATGCGCTGGAGCGTTCCATCGATGTGCAGATATCGCGCCTGCGGCGCCTGATCGAGCCCGACCCGTCCAAGCCGCGTTATATCCAGACGGTCTGGGGCGTGGGCTACGTGTTCGTGCCAGACGGAAACAAATGAAGCGGCAAGCTGCAAGCTGCAAGTGGTGGGGGGGGCGGGGTGCTTTTTTTTGCGGCTTGGAGCTTGAGGCTTGCCGCTCGTGAAAACCCCGCTCTGGTTCCCGCAAAGCTTCTTCGCTCGCACCCTGTGGATGGTGCTGATCGTCGTGCTGTTCTCCAAGGTGCTGATGCTGCTGTACCTGATGATGAACGAGGACGTCATGGTCGATCGCCAGTACAGCCACGGTGCGGCCTTGACGCTGCGGGCCTACTGGGCCGCCGACGAGGCCAATCGCGAACGCATCGGTGCGGCGGCGGATATTCAGCGGGTGGCTGACGCGCAGGTTCCGCCGAGCGAATATCACTGGCCCTACACGGAAATCTTCCAGCGGCAGATGCAGGCCGAACTCGGTCCGGACACCGAGGTGCGGGTGCGCATCCAGCCGGATACCGCGCTCTGGGTGCGCGCGCCGAACCTGGGCCCGGACTGGCTGCGGGTGCCGCTCTACGCCTACCCGCTGCGGGGGCAGCGGATCTGGAGTGTGCTCGGCTGGTTCCTCGGTATCGGCCTGCTTTCCACCGCTGCGGCGTGGATCTTCGTCGGCCAGTTGAATCTGCCGCTCAAGCGCCTGGTCTACGCCGCGCGCCAGCTCGGCAAGGGCCGGCGCGTGCGCCTGCCGATCAGCGATACGCCGAGCGAGATGACTGAGGTCTACCGGGCCTTCAACCAGATGGCCGAGGATGTCGAGCAGGCCGGGCGCGAGCGCGAGCTGATGCTCGCCGGTGTTTCCCATGACCTGCGCACCCCGCTGACGCGGCTGCGCTTGTCGCTGGAGCTGATGGCCAGCGACGACGAGCTGACCGACGACATGATCCGCGATGTCGAAGACATGGATTCCATTCTCGATCAGTTCCTCGCCTTCGTTCGCGACGGCAGCGACGAACCGGTCGAGAAGATCGATCTTGGCGAGCTGGTGCGCGAGGTGGTGGCACCCTACAACCAGTACGAGGACACCGTGCGCTTGCGCGTCGAACCGATGCCGGTGCTGGCGCTGCGGCGGGTCTCGATCAAGCGTCTGCTGGTCAACCTGATCGAGAATGCGCAGCGCTACGGCGGCGATGGCGTCGAGGTGGTGGCGCACATGTCTGGCGACCACAACGCGCCTTACGTGGTGCTCAGCGTGCTCGACCGCGGCGCAGGCATCGATCCGGACGAGCTCAGCGAGATCTTCAACCCCTTCATTCGCGGCGACCGCGCGCGTGGCGGCCAGGGCACGGGCCTCGGTCTGGCCATCGTCAAGCGCGTCGCCTCGCAGCATGGCGGCATCGTCGAGCTGCGAAATCGCGAAGGCGGCGGCCTGGAGGCGCGGGTCAGCCTGCCGCTGGGGCTGCTGTTGCCGAGGGATGCGATAAAGACGTAAAGCTAGCTCAGAGCTTGAAGCTTGAAGCTTGAAGCTTGAAGCTTGAAGCTTCCGGCTTCCGGCTTCCGGCTTCCGGCCTTCAGCCCTTGCCCTTGGTTCGCGTCAGATGTGGCCCGGCGTTCTTTTCCAGGTACTGGATGATCAGTCCGGCGACGTCCTTGCCGGTGGTTTCCTCGATGCCGGCCAGGCCCGGCGAGGAGTTCACCTCCATCACCAGCGGACCGTGGTTGGAGCGCAGGATGTCCACGCCAGCCACGGAAAGGCCCATGACCTTGGCCGCGCGGATGGCGGTCATGCGCTCTTCGGGGGTGATCTTGATTAGGCTCGCGCTGCCGCCGCGGTGCAGATTGGAGCGGAACTCGCCGGGCTTGGCCTGGCGCTTCATTGCCGCGATCACCTTGTCGCCGACGACGAAGCAGCGGATGTCGGCACCGCCGGCCTCCTTGATGTATTCCTGCACCATGATGTCCTGCTTGAGGCTCATGAAGGCCTCGATCACCGATTCGGCGGCCTTTTCGGTTTCGCACAGCACCACGCCGATGCCCTGGGTGCCCTCCAGTACCTTGATCACCAGCGGCGCGCCACCGACCATCTGGATCAGGTCGGCGATGTCGTCGGGGGAGTGGGCGAAACCGGTCACCGGCAGGCCGATGCCACGCCGCGACAGCAGTTGCAGCGAGCGTAGCTTGTCCCGCGAGCGGGCGATGGCCACCGACTCGTTGAGCGGGAACACTCCCATCATCTCGAACTGGCGCAGCACCGCGCAGCCATAGAAGGTGACGGAGGCGCCGATGCGCGGGATCACCGCGTCGAAGCCTTCCAGCGGACGGCCGCGATAATGAATCTGCGGTTTGTGGCTGGCGATGTTCATGTAGGCGCGCAGGGTGTCGATCACCACCATTTCATGGCCCCGCTGCTGGCCGGCCTCCACCAGGCGGCGGGTCGAATACAGGCGTGGGTTGCGTGACAGCACGGCGATTTTCATTGGGCACCGGAAGAAGTGAGGGTCTGGGGTTTGTGCTGCACGTAGGTTTGCGAAGGGTCGATCAGCCAGTGGCCGTCCATCAGGGCCTTGGAGCCCAGCAGCAGGCGGTAGCGCATGGTCTTGCGGCAGGTCAGGGTGAATTCCACCGGCCACAGGTGATCGCCCAGAGCCAGTAGCGTGCGTACCACGTAGCGGGTCTGGGTATGGCCATTGGAGCTCTTGATCAGCTTGCGGGTCACCAGAGGCGCTTCACATCGATGACGACGCTGCACCAGCGTGCCCAGATGGGCGGTGAAACGCACCCAGCGCTCGCCGTCACGCTCGAATTCGCTGATCTCGGTGGCATGCAGCGCTGAGGTGCTGGCACCGGTATCGATTTTCGCGCGCAGGCCGACCACGCCAAGCTCGGGCAGGGCGATCCATTCGCGCAAACCGATGACGGTATGGGGGTCGAGACGCTTCAAGGGGTCGTATCCAATCGATTTCGGCGCATTCTAGATGTCGCGCATGACAAGCGCATCCACCTGTAAGACGCTATGGCAAAGAGATAGACAGATACAGCCAGGCAGAGTTGAACGATGAGCGAAAAAGACGATGGCAAGGTCCGTCTGGACAAGTGGTTGTGGGCGGCGCGTTTCTTCAAGACGCGGGCGCTGGCCAAGGCCGCCATCGAGGGCGGCAAGGTGCATTGCAAAGGTGAGCGTTGCAAACCGGGCAAGGAACCCAAGGTCGGCGAGGAGCTGGTGATTCGTGCCGGTTTCGATGAGCGTACGGTGGTGATTCGCGCGCTGTCGGCCGTGCGCCGAGGAGCCCCCGAGGCCCAGCTGCTGTACGAGGAAACCGTTGAGAGCCAGGCGCGCCGTGAAAAGGCCGCCGCCATGCGCAAAGCCGGCGCTCTGGGCGTGGAGACCGATGGCCGGCCGAGCAAGAAGCAGCGACGCGATCTGCAGCGCTTCCGCTCGGACGCACAATGAGTCGCGCTGGTTGGACGGTCGCCACTTTCAACCTAGAATGCGGTCCCTTCTTGCAGGTGCCCTGCACTGGAGCCGCGATCTCGCCGGAGGTTGCTCGGCATCCGCGGCGTCGGCCCTGACCCATACTCTGCCTTCTGGTCATACCCATGCTCGATTCCGATTACACCCAGCGTTTCCTTTTCGATGACACCGATGTGCGTGGCGAGTGGGTCGGTCTCGAGCGCAGCTATGTCGAGGTGCTGGCCAAGCATCCCTATCCCGAGCCGGTCGCGCAGCTGCTCGGCGAACTGCTGGCCGCCGCGGCATTGCTGGTCGGTACCCTGAAATTCGACGGCTTGCTGGTGCTGCAGGCGCGTTCTGCGGGCGCGGTGCCGTTGCTGATGGTCGAATGCTCCAGCGATCGCGAAGTGCGCGGCATCGCCCGTTATCACGAGGAACAGCTGACGCCGGGCGCCACGCTGGCCGAGCTAATGCCCGAGGGCGTGCTGGCGATGACCATCGATCCTGCCAATGGCCAGCGCTACCAGGGCATTGTGGCGCTGGATGGCATCGACCTAGCGGACAGCCTGTCCAACTACTTCGCTTCGTCCGAGCAACTGCCGACGCGCTTCTGGTTGAACGCCGACAGCCGTCGCGCCTGTGGCCTGTTGCTGCAGCAACTTCCGGCCGACCGCATCCGTGACGGCGAAGCGCGCGAGGCCAGCTGGCAGCATCTGCGCACCCTGGCAGATACGCTGACCGCCGAAGAATTGCTCGGCCTGAATACCGAAATCCTGCTGCATCGCCTCTATCACGAGGAGCAGGTCCGGCTGTTCGACCCCCGGTCGATTCGCTTCCATTGCAGTTGCTCGCGCGAACGTTCGGCCAAGGCGTTGATCAGCCTGGGTCGGCACGATGCCGAACAACTGCTCAGCGAGCAGGGCGGCAGCGTCACCATCGACTGCCAGTTCTGCAACCAGGAGTACCGGTTTGACGCCTCCGACGTCACCCAGTTGTTCGCCGGCGCCGGTATCGGGGGGCCTTCCGGCACGCGTCACTGATCGGCGCGCGATGGCCGACAGCCCCCTGTCATCGACCGAGAATGCCCCATGTGAACCTTTTCGCCATCACGGGCTCATACCCAGCGCGGCGCCTTTTCTGGCATAATCGCGCGCAATTTTTCAGATGTAGCTCGCCAGCAGGCGCGCTACAACAGCAGGAGGAATCGGCCCAGAGCCGACGGGGAATTCATGACGCAAGCCACTAACGCCGTGTACACCGACATCAGCGCTGCCCAGCTGGTTGAACAAGCCATCAAACGCGGCGAAGGCGAACTGGCCGCCAACGGCGCGTTCGTCGTCAGGACTGGGCATCGTACCGGCCGTTCTCCCGTCGATCGCTTCATCGTCGAAGAGCCGGGCAGCCAGGGCAACATCGCCTGGGGCCCGATCAACCGTCCGTTCCCTGCCGACAAGTTCGATGCCCTCTGGGACCGCGTCGAAACCTTCAATCAGGCCCAGGACCACTTCGTTTCCCACGTTCATGTAGGCTCCTCCGAAGCTCACTACCTGCCGGTGAAGATGACCACCGCCACGGCCTGGCAGAACCTCTTCGGCCGCCAGCTGTTCATCAATCCCGAGCAGTACAACCCGGCCGGCCGTGACGAGTGGCAAGTGCTCAACGTCGCCAATTTCGAGTGCTCCCCTGAGCGCGACGGCACCAACTCCGATGGCTGCGTGATCATCAACTTTGCTCAGAAGAAAGTCCTGATCGCCGGCATGCGCTACGCCGGTGAAATGAAGAAGGCGATGTTCTCGGTACAGAATTACCTGTTGCCCGAAGCCGACGTGTTGCCGATGCACTGCGCCGCCAACATCGGCGAAGAAGGCGACGTGACACTGTTCTTCGGCCTGTCCGGCACCGGCAAGACCACCCTTTCGGCTGATGAATCACGCTACCTGATCGGCGATGACGAGCATGGCTGGGGCACCGGCGTGGTGTTCAACATCGAAGGCGGCTGCTACGCCAAGTGCATCGACCTGTCGGAGAAGAACGAGCCGGTTATCTGGAAGGCCATCAAGTTCGGCAGCGTGCTGGAGAACGTCGTGCTCGACGAGAACCAGGTGCCGGACTACGCCGACGCCAGCCTGACCCAGAACAGCCGTGCGGCCTATCCGCTGGACCACGTCGAGAAGCGTTCCGAGAAGAACCTCGGCGGCGAGCCGAACGCGGTGATCTTCCTCACCTGTGACCTGACCGGCGTACTGCCTCCGGTCTCGATCCTCAACAACGAACAGGCGGCCTACCACTTCCTGTCGGGCTACACCGCGCTGGTCGGTTCCACCGAGATGGGCTCGGGCAGCGGCATCAAGTCGACCTTCTCCACCTGCTTCGGCGCACCCTTCTTCCCGCGTCCGGCCGGTGTCTACGCCGAACTGCTGATCAAGCGTATCCAGGCGTTCGGCTCCAAGGTCTATCTGGTCAACACCGGCTGGACCGGCGGCGGCTACGGCGTCGGCAAGCGTTTCAGCATCCCGACCACCCGTGCGGTGATCGCAGCGATCCAGAATGGTGCGCTGGTCGGTGCCCAAACCGAGCATCTGCCGATCATCAACCTGGACGTGCCGACCGCGGTGCCTGGCGTCGATACTCAGCTGCTCAACCCGCGCAATACCTGGGCTGATTCGAGCGCCTATGACGAGGCAGCCCGGCAGTTGGCTGGCAAGTTCATCGAAAACTTCAAGAAGTTCGATGTTTCCGAGGCCATCCAGGCTGCTGGTCCACAGCTCTGAGGCTGTAGCCTCTTCAAAGAAGCCGCCTTCGGGCGGCTTCTTTATGATCGGAAGCGTCTCGTCCCTGGCGCTTTCGGGATGATCGGAAGGCTTTGCTTCAGCTGCCTCAGCCCTCGAGCACTACCTGAGCTGCAGGAGAATTTTTCACCGGCGCAACTTGTAGCAATTTGTGATAAATCGCTATCATGAGAAGCATTCTCAAATAGTGCCGGGCGCTACCGGCAAGGCGAGCGCCCATGTCTGTAGTCGATTCCTCCCTCCAGGATGCCGCGCAGCACCTGTACCGCGATCACCACGGCTGGCTTTATGGTTGGCTGCGCGGACGCCTGGGCTGCGCCGACAATGCAGCCGATCTGGCGCAGGATACCTTCACTCGCCTGCTTGCTTCGCGTCGTGTACTCGAGGCGCGCGAAGCACGTGAGCCGCGTGCCTATCTGGTTACCGTGGCCAAGGGGTTGCTGATCAACTGGTACCAGCGTCAGTCGCTGGAGCGTGCCTATCTGGACGCGCTGACAACGTTGCCCGAGGAGTTGGCGCCCGCACCGGAACACCGCCTACTGGTGCTGGAAACCCTGCACGAGATTGACGCCATGCTCGACAGCCTGCCCGAGCTGGTGCGGCGGGCTTTCCTGCTGTCGCAGATCGAAGGGCTGAAGTACGAATCCATCGCCGCCGAACTGGGCGTGTCGCTCGGTTCGGTCAAGCGCTACATGCAGCAAGCTTTCCGCCAATGTCTGGAGCTGATGGTATGAAAAGCGAGGTGTCGATCCCGCCGTCGATTCTCGATGAGGCCGCAGCCTGGCTGGTACAGCTGCAATGCGGTGAGTACAGCGCGGCTGATCGCGAGGCCTGCACCCAGTGGCGCTTGCGCAGCCACGAGCATGCGCTGGCCTGGGAACGTGCCGAACGCTTGCTCGCGCGTTTGGATGTTGTGCCGGTCGAGTTGGCTATGCCGGTACTGGGGCGCGACCGTGGGCAAGGTCGCCGGCGTGCGCTCAAGCATCTGGCGCTGCTGCTTGGCGCCGCACCGTTGGCTTGGTCGGCCTGGCGTGAGACGCCGGTTTTGCTGGCTGATCGGCGCACCGGCGTCGGTGAGTTGAACGAGAGCCGTCTACCGGATGGCAGTCTATTGACCCTCAATACCGACACTGCCGTCGACCTGCGTTTCAACGCCGAACGGCGGCACCTACGGCTGCTGCAAGGTGAGCTGTTGCTCGACGTGCGCCGCGAAGCGCGGCCGTTTCGTGTTGAGCTGGTGCACGGCACCCTGCTTACTGAGGGCGCGCGCTTCAGTCTGCGTGATGTTGGTGTCGTGGCGCGCCTGGTAGTGCTGGAGGGTGCGGTGCAACTGGTGCCGCGTGAGGGCCAGCGGGTGCAGGTTGGCGCGAGGCAGCAGGGTAGCTTCGACCGGCTCGGGGCAGGCCCACTGCATGTGGTCGACAGCGCTGCTGTGTCCTGGAGTCACGGCATGCTGATGGTCGACCGCATGCCGCTGGGTGAGTTTGCTGCCGAACTGGGGCGTTATCGTCGTGGGGTGCTGCGGGTGGCGCCGCAACTGGCCAGCCTACCGGTTTCCGGCTCCTTCCCGCTGCGTGATCGCGAGCGCTCGCTAGCTATGCTGGAAGCCACCTATCCGCTGCGTGTGCGTCGACTGACAGATTACTGGGTCAGCCTGGAGCCGAAAGGCGCGTAAATTTTTTCGCATCTGCTGAGACCTTTTTTCCTCTCGGCTGGCAAGGACGATGAATTCGCCCATCGTCATGGCCCCCCAGGCCCAAGGAACTCTGCATGTTTGCTTCACATACGTTTTTTCTTCCCTGTCTTGCTCCGCGCTCCCTACACCTTGCCGTCCGTTATGCCGTGCTAACCCTGGCCTTGGCAGGTGTGACACAGCCGACATTGGCCGCCGAGGTGACGCGGAGCTACGAGATTCCCGCCGGCCCGCTGGGGCGTGCGCTGTCTACTTTTGCCAGCGAGGCCGGCATCTCGCTGTCTTTTGATCCAGCTCTGGTTGAGGGGCTGCAGAGCCCCGGCCTGCAGGGTCGTTACTTTTCGGTCGAAGGCATGAATCGCCTACTAGGCGGCAATCGCCTGCAACTGCAGCGTCGCGCTGACGGTAGCTACACTCTGGTGCAATTGACCGACGAAAGCAGTGTGGTAGAGATGCCCAGCTCGCTGGTCATCGGTCACGCTACTGCCAGCGACCTGCCACAGGAATTCGCCGGCGGCCAGGTTGCCCGGGGTGGTAAGCTCGGCCTGCTCGGCAATAGCGACCTGATGGATGCGCCCTACAGCATCACCAGCTATACCGCGCAGACTCTTCGTGACCAGCAAGCACGCAGCATCGGCGATGTGCTGGTCAACGAACCGGCCGCGCAGCTCGGTAGCGCGCGGACCAATATCGGCGAGGATTTCTCCCTGCGAGGCTTCGCCATGGCCAGCCAGGATGTCGCGCTCAACGGCATGTACGGCCTGGCGCCATTCTTCCGCGTGCCGGTGGAAATGGCCGAGCGCATCGAGGTGATCAAGGGCCCGACCGGCCTGCTCAACGGCATGGCGCCAAGCGGCAACATCGGCGGCGCGGTCAACCTGGTGACTAAGCGCGCCGAAGCCGAGCCGCTGACACGGGTTGGCGTCAGCTATCTGTCCGACTCGGTGTACGGCACTCAGGTCGATTTGGGGCGGCGCTTTGGCGACAACGGCGAGTTTGGCGTGCGTTTCAACGGCGCCTACCGCGACGGCGCCACTACCATCGATGAGCAGTCGTTGGAGAACAATGTTGGCTCGCTGGGCCTCGACTACGCCGGCGAACGCCTGCGCCTGAGCGCCGACTACATCTACCAGCGCGAAGACATCGATGGCGTAGTACGCCAGTTCAATCTAGGTTCCGGTGTCACCGACGTCCCTGATGCACCGAACAACGATCTGAGCTATCCAGGTTTCGGTCGGTCAGAGATGCGCGACCGCACCCTGCAGGTACGTGGCGAATACGATATCAGCGACTGGCTTACCGTCTACGCCGGCTACGGCGACCGTCTCGGCGAAATGGACGCGCTGGCGGGTAACCCGATACTGCTTAACAATGCCGGCGATTTTACTGCCAGTCCGGCCTGGCAGGTCTACGATGTGCATTCGCACTCGTCCGAAGCGGGGCTGCGCAGCGTATTCAATACGGGTGCTGTGGAGCACCACTTGAGTATGGGTGCGACGCGGGTGATTCAGAACTCGGATATCTTCTTCGACTTCACTTCCTTTGGGCCGCGCCAGTCGAACTTGTATAACCCGACCTACAGCAACACGCCGAGTACCGCTGGCATTGCCAAGCATGCCAACAAGTACACCAACAGCACGCTGACCAGTTATGCCCTGGCTGATACCCTGGTGTTTCTCGATGGCCAGGTCGAGCTGACCTTGGGCGCCCGTCATCAGCGGGTCGAAGCGCAGAACTACGTGATCAACGCCGGTACGCCGAGTGGCGAGGGCTACGACGAGAGCGAGGTGACGCCGTCGGTTGGTCTGGTGCTCAAGCCGTGGCAGAACATCTCTATCTACGCCAACTATATCGAGGGCTTGAGCAAGGGCGATACTGCGCCGCTGACTGCCAGCAACGCCGGCGAAATGCTTGCGCCCTACGTCTCCAAGCAGAAGGAAGTCGGAGTGAAGGGAGAGTGGGACGGTTTCGGCGCCAGCCTGGCGGCCTTCGAGATCGAGCGGCCAAGCAGCGTGACCGAGAACGGCGTGTTCACCGACGCTGGTGAGCAGCGCAACCGTGGTCTGGAACTGAGTCTGTTTGGTGAGCCCCTGCGTGGTGTGCGTGTGCTCGGCGGCGCGGCCTACACCCAGGCCAAGCTGACCAAGACCCAGGGTGGCGCCTACGATGATAACGACGCCATCGGTGTGCCGCGCCAGCAGTTCAACCTGGGCGGCGAGTGGGATATCGGCGCGCTGCCGGGGCTGACGTTAACCGCGCGTACCTTGTACAGCGGCGAGCAGTACGTCAACCAGGCCAACACACTGAAGATTCCCGACTGGGTGCGTGTAGATGTTGGCGCGCGTTATCGTTTCGAAACGATGGGCAAGCCGGTAGTGTTGCGCGCCACCCTCGACAACCTGCTTGACGAGGACTATTGGGCCACTTCGACCGCCGGCTACTTGTATCTGGGGGCGGGCCGTACACTGCAGCTTTCTGCCAGTGTGGACCTCTGATCAGGGGATAGACGATGACTGCCCGAGCCTTGCGTAACTGGTATCTGGTCCACAAGTGGACCAGCCTGATCTCCACCGTCTTCCTGCTCATGCTGTGCCTGACCGGGTTGCCACTGATCTTCCATGAGGAGATCGAGCACTTCTTCGAGCCGCATCCGGAGATGGAGCGGATCACCGCCGAGTCGCCGCGCATCGACTACGACCAGGTCATCGCCAGCGCGCTGGCGGCGCGGGCGGGCGAGGTGGTGCGGTTCGTCGGCTTCGACCCGGAAGATGCCCGCCTCGGTGCAGTATTCACCGCACCGACCCTTAAACCGCCACCGCTGGAGGCTCACGGTCAGCCGTTCGATACCTACACCGGCAAGCTGTTTCCGCCGATTCCGCCGGACGACGGCTTCATGAACCTGATGCTGCGCCTGCATACCGACATGTTCCTCGGCCTGTCGGGTTACCTGTTCCTCGGTTTCATGGGGCTGTTGCTGGTGATCTCGCTGGTCTCCGGTGTGGTGGTCTACACGCCGTTCATGCGTAAGCTGGACTTCGCCACCGTGCGCAGCGGGCGCAGCCGCCGCCTGAGATGGCTGGACCTGCATAACGTGCTGGGCATCGTTACCCTGGCCTGGGTGCTGGTGGTTGGCGCTACCGGGGTGATCAACACCCTGGCCATTCCGATTCTCGGCCTGTGGCAGAACGGCCAGTTGGCCGAGATGACTGCGCCCTACAAGGATCAGCCGCCGCTCACCGAGTTGGGCTCGCTGCACAAGGCGCTGGACACCGCTCGTGCGGCGGCGCCGGAGATGGAAGTGGCCTTCGTCGCTTTCCCCGGCACTGATTTCAGCAGCCAGCACCACTACGCAGTGTTCATGCGCGGCACCACACCGCTGACCGCACGTCTGATCAAGCCGGCGCTAATCGATGCCAAGACTGGCGAGCTGACCGACATGCGGGAAATGCCGATGTACGTGAAAACACTGCTGGTGTCGCAGCCGCTGCACTTCGGTGATTATGGCGGCTTGCCGCTGAAGATCATCTGGACCCTGCTCGACATCGTTTCCATCGTCATTCTCGCCAGTGGCCTGTACCTCTGGCTGGGCCGGCGCAAGGTGCCGTTGGATAAACGTCTGGCTGAGCTGGATAGCGGCGGGTTGCTGGCGGAGGGCAAGGCATGAGGCACGGGCTGTGGATGATCTTTCGCTGGCCGCTGCTGCTGGCCCTGCTCAGCAGCCTCGGGCTGATCTCGGCGCTGCTGGAAGACGGCGTATACGACCTGGTGTCCTGGCTGAGTCTGGGCATTCCACTGCTGCTGATTGGCTGGGTCTGGTGGCGTCTGCCGCGTGGCACCAAGCCGGCAGGGAAGTAGCCTGTCGCTGACCGGGAAGTCTCTCAGATACCGCCTGTGGTGGCCGCGTCGGCTGGCATCGAGAAAGTAACGCCGAAGTACCACTGTCAGACTTTGTGAATAACTTCCGTCGGGCGATATTTGCTGCACCCCTGTTTTCTTTTGGCTATGTCTGAGTTAGCTGTTGCATAGCCGCTCGTCCCAGCGCTTCCCTCAAGCAAATCAATGGATTGAGCTGGGTCTTATGACGTTCGAGCAGGCGACGCCATCCCAAGTAATGCGTCAGGTACTTGGTGGCCACACCATGAAAGGGAATCATCCAGCCCTTCAACCGGCTGTCGTAGGCGTTCACGTTCTGGATGTGGAAAGGTCCATCGACCCTGCGCTTCTGGCTAGGATTGATCGGTCGG
>JBKEBY010000013.1:0-2670 GCA_047973445.1 Pseudomonas sp. | reverse complement strand
GAAGCGCGTGGAATTGGTGGAGCTAGACGGGATCGAACCGTCGACCTCTTGCATGCCATGCAAGCGCTCTCCCAGCTGAGCTATAGCCCCGGTTTTAACGTCTCCCGACTCGCGACGCTTGCGCATCGCTGCTGGAATATGGCGTCCCCTAGGGGACTCGAACCCCTGTTACCGCCGTGAAAGGGCGGTGTCCTAGGCCACTAGACGAAGGGGACAAAACCTTCTGACGCGACCCGCCTTCAGGCGGGTCGGTGGCAATCGTTGTCCGAGATTGGTGGAGCTAGACGGGATCGAACCGTCGACCTCTTGCATGCCATGCAAGCGCTCTCCCAGCTGAGCTATAGCCCCATCTCGAGGACGGGGCGCATATTAGGGGCGGCCCTGCGCACTGTCAACGAAATTTTTACTGGCCGGTGAAGAAATTTCGACAGAAGAACAATTACTTACCGCCGAGCCGACCATCGGAGCAGCTCGCGTCGAGCGCTGAAATCCCTTCGAGCTGACTAACGCGCCACATCTCCCCTCTCCGTCGACGGGTGAGCGGCCGAGGGAGAGGGTAAACACTCGCGCATTCGAGCTGCGACTAAGCCATTGTCGCCAGCAGCTTCTCCCACTCTTTCACTTCCTTCTTCGATGCACCACCAAGCAGTTCGAGCGCCTGGCGCAGGCGGAACCGCGTGAGGTCCGGCCCGAGGATTTCCATCGCATCGAGCACCGAGACCGAACTGGCCTGGCCGGTGATCGAGGCGAACATCAGCGGCATCACGTCGCGCAGCTTCAGCTCCAGATGTGCAGCCACCGCCTGGATGACATCGGTGATGCGCTCCTTGTCCCACTGGCGCAGCGCTTCAAGCTTCCACAGGGTCAGTTGCAGCACCTGGCGCACCTGGGTGGCGTCGAGTTTCTTGTGCTCGAACAAGACTGGGTCGAGATTCAACGCACCGGAAAAGAAGAAACCGACCAGCGGCTCGATCTGGCTGAAGGTTTCCACCCTGCCCTGCACGTGCGGTGCGATCTTCATCAGGTATTCGGGATTCAGTGCCCATTGCTGGACCTGACTGGCGAAGGCTTCAACGCTCAATTCACGAATCCACTGGCCGTTGAGCCAGGACAACTTCTCGATATCGAAGATCGGCCCACCCAGCGATACACGATTGATGTCGAAGTGCTCGATCATCTCCGCCAGGGTGAATTTCTCGCGCTCGTCGGGCATCGACCAGCCCATGCGGCCCAGGTAGTTGAGCATCGCCTCGGGCATGAAGCCCATGCGCTCGTAGAAGGTCACCGAGGTCGGGTTCTTGCGCTTGGACAGCTTGCTCTTGTCCGGATTGCGCAGCAGCGGCATGTAACACAGCTGCGGCTGTTCCCAGCCGAAGTATTCGTAGAGCTTGATCAGCTTGGGCGCTGACGGCAGCCACTCCTCGCCGCGCAGCACGTGGGTGATGCCCATCAGGTGATCGTCGACGACGTTGGCGAGGAAGTAAGTCGGCAGACCATCGGCCTTCATCAGCACCTGCATGTCCATGCGGTCCCAACCGATCTCGACGGTGCCGCGCAGCATGTCCTGCACCTGGCAGACGCCTTCGCTGGGCACCTTCATGCGGACCACATGGGATTCGCCATTGGCAATGCGCTGCTGCGCCTCGGCCGGCGCGATT
Source organism: Pseudomonas sp. (assembly GCA_047973445.1). GTDB lineage: Bacteria > Pseudomonadota > Gammaproteobacteria > Pseudomonadales > Pseudomonadaceae > Stutzerimonas. Next base: position 1,012 of record JBKEBY010000013.1, on the reverse strand, counting down.
TGCATGCAGTGGCCGTCGTAACGCGGAGTTTCCTTGTTGGCCATCTGCTCGGCACGCACCTGATCCAGACGCTCGGCGCTGCAGAAGCACGGGAAGGCATGGCCCTTGGCGACCAGCTCGTCCGAATACTTCTTGTAGATATCACCGCGCTCGCTCTGCCGGTACGGACCGTGCGGGCCACCGACGTCGGGGCCTTCGTCCCACTCGATACCCAGCCAGCGCAGTGCGTCGTAGATCTGCTGTTCGGATTCGCGGGTCGAGCGCAGCTGGTCGGTGTCCTCGATGCGCAGGATGAACTGGCCGCCGTGCTGGCGGGCGAAGCAGAGGTTGAACAGCGCGATGTAGGCGGTACCGACATGGGGGTCGCCGGTCGGGGACGGCGCGATACGGGTGCGGACGGTGGTCATGTTGGTCTCGATCCAGGCCACGGAAGAACACGGCGACCGCCAGCTGGCAGGTCGGCACGCGGAAAGGCGCGATGTTAGCAGGCGGACCTCTTCCGGCTCTACCGGCGGGCGTCCAAGACTGGCTGCAGCTGCGGCCTGACCAAGAAAAACGTGCCCCGAGGCTTCCTGAATGCAACGAAGCCTTCGTGACCGTAACGGTTTGAACGCTACCTGGGTCTATTGACGTTTCGCTCGCGACCACGCCGGCTTGCCGCCTGGTCCTCGATCGCTTTTCTGATCTCTTCCCTGCCCTGCTCCGTCACCTGGAACCTTGAAAGCATCGATAAGGGTCGACGCCCACAGGCTGAGCCTCGACCGCCAAGAAACTCACTCTGCTTACACCTGCAGCAAGCGCTCGCGCAGCTTGTGGATCTCGTCGCGGGTCTGTGCGGCCGCCTCAAACTCCAGGTCGCGCGCCTGCAGCAGCATGCGCTCTTCCAACTGGCGAATCCGTTTGGTGATTTCACTGGGCGAACGCAGTTCACTTTCGTAACGCGCTGCCTCTTCCGCGGCCTTGGCCTCCCCGCGACGCTTCTTGCTGCGCGAACCCGGCACGGTGGCGCCTT
>JBKEBY010000108.1:0-15596 GCA_047973445.1 Pseudomonas sp. | reverse complement strand
CGCTGGCACCCCACGGACGCAACTCGCTGAACTGGCAATGCGGGCAGCTATTGGGCGTGGGGATCATATCCTGCGCAAGAGGTCCTGATACCGAAAGGCATCTCGCCAATTGCTCACGCTGCCCCGGGCTGAGCTGGGAGAGCCGGGCAATCCAGCTGTTGAAATGACTCGCTCTCATGATTCACCTCCCGTATGTGGAGACGTCATGATCAGCTTAGCCTGTTGCAACAGTTAGCTCAGACATAGCCTTATAATTCCATCCATCGAATCCCAACGACGAGTTCTCATGCACCACGCCACCATCCTCTTCGATCTCGACGGCACCCTCACCGATCCGCGCGAAGGTATTACCCGGTCGATTCAGCATGCACTGGCCAAGCTTGGCATCGACGAGCCGGACCTCGTCAAGCTGGAGCCTTTCATCGGCCCGCCGCTGTTGCAGGCATTCATGCAGTTCTATGGCTTCGACGAGGCGCGCGCGTGGGAGGCGGTGGGGCATTACCGTGAACGCTTCCAGGTCACCGGTCTCTACGAGAACCTCCTGTTCGACGGCGTGCTGGAGATGCTCGAGTACCTGCGTGGCCAGGGCCGCACGCTCTATGTCGCCACCTCCAAGCCCTCGGTGTTCGCCCGCGAGATCGCCCGGCATTTCGCCTTCGATCATCACTTCAAGGTGATCTACGGCAGCGAGCTGGATGGCACCCGCACCAACAAGGTCGAATTGATCGCCCACCTGCTCGCCGAGGAAAAGCTGGAAGCTGCCCAGACGCTGATGATCGGCGACCGCAAGCACGACCTGATCGGCGCCCGGGAAAACGGCCTGCAGGCCGCCGCCGTCGGTTACGGCTTCGGCAGCCATGCAGAACTGATGGCCGAATCGCCCGCCTACTACTACGCCACGCTCGAAGAGCTGCGCCGCGCCTTCGCCTGAGCCACAGAGAGGCCCATCAAGGCCGTTCTGCCTGCGCCTCGGACAGGCGCGCTGCCCGCTCATCAGACGAAAGTCGGGCCAGTTCGGCGACGCGCTGGTGAAAGCAGCGCCAGTTGCCTGCGCACTGCTCGAACATCGCCGAAAATGCCGGCACCCAGCGGTCGTAAAGGCCGAACGGCAGCAAGGTGGCGTTATTCAGCGGCTGGGCGAACCAGCGCTCGAAGCGCCGATCGCCTTCCCAGGCACCGTCACGCAGCGCCCGGTAATCCTGCCGCAAGCGCATGAATTCCGCCTGCTTCAGACGCCGCAGCTCTGCTGGCGGTCGTTCGGAGACATAAAGCGTGGCCAGGCGCTCCCGCGTCTGCAACAGAAGCTCCACCAGTTGCCGATAACGAATCCTGCCCTGTTGATCATCCTCTACCAGCCCCCGGCTGGCCCGCCACTGGCGCAGCCCCTCGCGCTCGACGAAGCTGGCATAGGATTCGTTGAACGCTGTGTCGCCTGGCAGGTACAGCTGCTGGTGCGCCAGCTCGTGAAAGATCAGCGCGGCCAGCTGCTCGTCGTTGCGGCGCAGCATGGTGTTGAGCAGCGGGTCGTCGAACCAGCCCAGCGTCGAATAGGCCTCCACTCCGGCGACATGGGTATCCAGACCTTCCAGGTGCAGCCGCGCAGCAGCACCACGCGCGGCGCCCTGGCGGTAATAGCTGCGATAGGCCACGCAGCCGGCGATGGGAAAACAATGCTGCAGTGGCTCGACGGAAAACTCCTCGGTGGCGAACAGGTTCCACACCACGTAGGGCCGCTGAACATCGGCGTAGAGCCGATAACTGTCGTTGTCCGGCAGGCCCAGGGCCTGGCTGGCGAATTCACGCGCCTGCAGCGCCTGGGCAAGACGCTGGCGCAGGGCGTCGTCCTGCGAGGGGTCGGCGATGAGCGCTTCGACCGGTTCACGCTGGCGCAGCAATTCCAGTTGCCCCTGCGCCAATTGGCCGTAGTAGGTACTGCAGCCATTCAGACCGACGGCAAGCAGCAGGGGAACCCAGCGCAGGCGCAGGCGGTCGATCAAGGCGGCGTTGAGCTTCGGCATCGGGAAACCGTTTGCGGGACGGGACAGGCGCCTGGTGCGCATGGCGCACCCTACCGAGGCGGCGCGGTGGGTTGCAATCCCGGGCGCGCCACTTCCTTTCCGAATTCTCCAGCCGGAGCTCTTCCATGCGCGGTTTCGTTCTTGCCCTGTTCGTTTCGAGTCTCGCCGGCTGTTCGCTGTGGATGCCCAAGCCCGACCCGACGCAGGCCTGGATCGAGCTCGCTCCGCATCAGGAAACCGACCTGCAGGCGCTGGCGGTGGATGGTCGCCGCCTGGATGACGACCGCTATTTCCAGGTCCAGCCCGGCAGCCGCACGCTGGACATGCGCTACCGCTTCCAGGTCGACGGAGCCGACATCGGCCCCGACAGCGGTCCGCTGCCGCGTGACTGCAAGCTGACCCTGGAATACGACCGCTTCACCGCCGGCGCGCGCTATCGCCTGGTGGCCGGCGGCCATGGCTTCCGCCCCTGGGCCAAACTCTACGACCAGCAACATTTGCTGCTGGCTCGGGCCTCGGAACAGGGTTGCGGCAATCTTGCGGAGCGATGAAGCCTGCGGGACAGCGAGATCGCGAGCAAGCTCGCTCCACGGCTTTGATGGCGTCCAGCCTGGCGGCGTTGAAAACGAGTGGTAGTTGGCGCAGGCTCGGGCGACGATTCCATGAACTTCGGAGCCATCGCCATGCGCCTGCCGCTCGCCTTCCTGCTCGCCCTTGCCCTTGGCGGCTGCGCCAGCCCGCTGCCGCCGCATGATCCGGGCATGGCCTGGGTGGACATGAGTGCCCAGACCACCGATATCTTCATGTCCGACCGCCTGGACGGCAAACGCACCTATGATGGCCGCTATTTCCTGGTGCCGCCGGGCGCGCATGAACTCGAAGCGCACTACGAATTCGAAGTCAGCAGCGGCGGCTTCGGCCTGTTCGGCGAGACCCAGACCATGCGCTGCACCCTGGTGGTGCAGTACGACAACTTCGAGGCCGGCAAGCGTTACCTGTTCCAGGCCCGTTCGCTGGGCTTCACCCCGCAGGGCTGGTTGCGCGACGAGCAGCGCAACGTGCTTGTCGAGGCCGAAGCCGAGCACTGTTACTGACTTTCGAGGTAGACGATGTCCCGCATTTCCAAGGTCCGCTTTTCCGCCCTCGACCTGGCGCCCATTCGCGATGACGGTACGCCGGCCCAGGCGCTGCACAACGCCCTGGCGCTGGCCCGGCACGTGGAAGGGCTCGGCTTCGAGCGTTTCTGGGTCGCCGAGCACCACAACATGGACGGCATCGCCAGCGCGGCGACCTCGGTGCTGATCGGCTACCTGGCCGCCAACACGGAGCGTATCCGCCTGGGCGCCGGCGGGGTGATGCTGCCCAACCATGCGCCGCTGGTGATCGCCGAGCAGTTCGGCACCTTGGAGGCGCTCTACCCCGGCCGGATCGACCTGGGCCTGGGCCGTGCGCCCGGTGCCGACCAGTTCACCGCCCACGCCTTGCGCCGCGACCGCATGGGCAGCGCCGACGACTTTCCCGCCGATGTCGAGGAGCTGGAAACGCTGCTTGGCCCACGCCAGCGCAACCAGCGGGTGATCGCCATGCCCGGCGTCGACAGCAAGGTGCCTATCTGGCTGCTGGGCTCCAGCCTGTTCAGCGCGCAATTGGCGGCGGCCAAGGGGCTGCCCTATGCCTTCGCCTCGCATTTCGCGCCGCGCTTCATGCACCAGGCGATCAAGCTCTACCGCGACCACTTCCAGCCGTCCGAAGTGCTCGACAGGCCCTATGTGATGCTCGGCGTGCCGCTGATCGCCGCCGACAGCGACGAACAGGCCGAGTATCTGGCCACCAGCGTCTACCAGCGCATCCTCTCGCTGATCCGCGGTCAGAGCCTGGTACTGCGCCCGCCGGTTCAGAGCATGCAAGGCCTGTGGCTGCCACATGAGCAGCAGGCGGTGGGCGACTTCCTCGGGTTGGCGTTGATCGGCGGGCCGGAGAAGGTTCGTGCACGGCTGGAAGTGTTGCTGGAGCAGACCGAGGCCGACGAGCTGATCTTCACCTGCGATCTCTACGAAACCGCCGACCGCCACCGCGCGTTCGAGATCCTTGCCGGGCTGAGGTGAATACGCCCGGTCGGCCAGCGATGCGCGCGCATCGCTGGCAGCGCATCAGCTGTTCTTCAGGCGGAAGCCGATCTTCACCGTGACCTGAAAATGCGCCACCTGGCCATTCTGGACATGGCCGCGAATCTCGCCCACCTCGAACCACTCGATATTTTCCAGCGTCTTGCTCGCCTCGGCGATGGCATTGCGAATGGCCTCGTCGACGCTGTTGCGCGATGAACCGACGATCTCGATCTTCTTGTAGGTGTGATGATCCGACATGAATGCCTCCTTCTGGTCCGCGAGACTCCGCTCGGATGAATGCGTCCTGCCTGAATTGAGGCCAGCGGCACAAGGCGAAGTTCAGGCACAGGGTGAATAACGCGAAGCTTATCCACCGCTGCGCGCTTCATGGGCGCTCGGAGCGGACGCCGAAGCCTTCGACCTGCATACGCCAGAGGGTATTGAACTCGCCGCCGTGCCGACGGAGCTCATGAGGCGGGCCGTCCTCGACGATACGGCCTTCACGCAGCACCACGATGCGATCGAAGTTGGCCAGGGTCGACAGCCGGTGTGCCACGGCCACCACGGTGCGGCCCTGGATCAGCTGGTTCAGGGCGTCCTGAATCTCCGCTTCGGATTGGCTATCCAGCGCCGAAGTGGCCTCGTCGAGGATCAGGATCGGCGCGTCCTTGAGAAAGGCACGGGCAATGCCCAGGCGCTGACGCTGGCCACCGGAAAGCATCACCCCACGCTCGCCCACCAGGGTGCGATAGCCCTCCGGCAGGGCGCGGATGAAGCCGTCGCAGAAGGCATGCCGCGCAGCCTCGAAGACGTCCTCGTCGCTGGCCTCGGGGCGGCCGTAGCGGATGTTTTCCAGGATGCTGCGGTTGAACAGCGCGGTTTCCTGGGGCACTACGGCGATCTTCTCGCGGAGGCTGTCCTGGCTGACCTGGCGAATATCCTGGCCGTCGATCAGCACCTGACCGCCGTGCACGTCATCCAGCCGCTGCAGCAATGCCAGCAGGGTCGACTTGCCTGCACCGGACGCGCCGACGAGGCCCACCGATTGCCCCGCCGGAATATGCAGGCTGAAACCCTCGAACACCGGTGCCCGTTCGGGATAGCCAAAACGGATGTGCTCGAAGTCGATGTCGCCTTCTTCCAGCTTCAGCGAAGGCTCGGGGTCTTCCAGGCCATGAGGCTGGTTGATGATGCGCAGGGTATCGGCGATGGCACCGACCTGCTGCGTGGTGTCCACCAGCGCCAGCGCCAGATCACGCGAGCCATGCAGGATGCGGAAGGTCAGCGCGCTGACCAGCACCACGTCGCCGGCCGTCACCTCGCCGCCGATCCAGCTGCGAATCGCCCAGACCAGCATGCCACCGGCCATCAGCGACAGACAGATATCGTGCAGCACCCGCGCCTTCTCCAGGTACATCCAGCTGTGCCGCTGGGCGCGCGCCTCGTAGCCGATCTCGAGAGCCAGGCGCTCGGCCTCGCGGTCGCGAGCGGAGAAGGCCTTGATGGTCCAGACGTTGGACACGGCGTCCACCAGCTCGCCGCCGACGCGCGCGGCCTGGGCAGCGAAACGCTGGTGCTTGCTGCGCCCGCGAATGCCGAAGCCGGTGATCAGCAGCGCCACCAGCATCACGAATAGAATCAGCGCCACCGCCATGCGCCAGTCGACGGTCAACAACACCACCACCGCGCCGATGAAATCGACAATCGGCGGCACGATCTTCCAGGCCAGGCCACCATAGATGGTGCCGGCAGCCTGGCCGACGGCGGAAATTCGATTGCCCAGCGAGCCGGCGAAGTGCTCGTTGAAATAACGCATCGGGTGACCGGTGAGGTACTTGAACAGGTCGACGCGGATGTCCACGCAGCTGGCCACCACCGTGCGGCAGCCGAGCCAGCCACCGAGGCGCCAGAACAGGTTCTCCACCACGATCAGGCCAAGGAACAGCCACAGGGGCAACCAGACGTTGGCCGCGCCGCGGTTGCCGCTGCTGTGCGCCATGGCGTCGACCAGCAGCTTCATGCCGTACTGTACCGCCACCGCACAGACCGAAGCGCTGACCACCAGCGCCAGCAGCCCGCCGAAATGCCAGGGTCGCGCGCGCACGTAATGCCAGAGAAATGCCAGCGGCCTGCTGGGCAGTACCCTGGCGTCGGTGCGCGGGGCGGCCGGAGCGTTCATGCCGGCGCCACATGCTGCCTTGGCTCGAGGGCGGCGAAGCGGGTCCGCTGCAAACGCAGCTCATCAGCCAGCCCCGCATGCAGCTCGCGCCGGCCCTCAGCATCGGCGAAACCGAACAGGCCGGTGGGGCAGTGACGCTCGTCGTCCCAACCGGGATAGTCCAGCACCGGGTACAGGCAGATTCCCTCCACGGGCACGCCGCGCTGCAGGGCGATACCCACCTGTTCGCTGACGTAACGCAGCCAGTCGCCGCGCAGATCACCCTCGGCGCCGGTTTCGGCAACCAGCAGGGGCCGCCCGTAGCGCTGATGGATTTCGGCAAGAATGCCCTGAAACGCCCGGTAGTCAGGGTGGCTGCGCTCGATGGTCGGGCCGCTCAGGTACCACTGGTTGTCCGAGTAGTAGTTGATGCCAACGATATCGAGGTACTCCGGTTGGCCGCCAAGGCCCGGCCAGGCCTTGCCGCAAAGCATGTCCCAGGCCTCGAACTGCGCCTGGCGGGCATTTTCCGCCTCGCGCTGCGGGCCGGGGCGGTGGTTGCTGGCGCGGATATGGATGGCCGGATCGACCTGAACGAAGCGCGCCCGCGGCTCGACTCCTCGGATCGCCTCGATGGCGGCGATGCTGGCCCGTACCAGCTGGTGCTTGAGCTCGGCGCCCCGGCCCCGGCCCAGCGGGTTGAAGTAGCCGTGATCGCCGCCGGCCCAGGCCCAGTAGGAAATTTCGTTGATCGGCGAGTAGAAGGGCAGCGCATCGCTTTCATCACGAACCAGTTGCGCGGCGGCAGCGGCGAAGCGGGCGAAACGCTCGACGAAGCCCGGTCGCCAGATGTCCAGGTCGTCCGGCCAGCCGTAATGGCAGAGGTCCCAGATGACCTGGGTACCGCAAGCGTCCGCCGCCCGGAGCTGCGGCAGGAAGCTGGACCAGTCGTACTCGCCGGCCCTGCGCTCGATCAGGTGCCAGCGCAGGCCGTCGCGCACCGTGCCGATGCCCTGGTGCTGCAACGCGGCGTAATCCTCGGCGGCCCAGCGGTCATGCCCGGTACCGGCCAGCAGATCGAGCCGGCGACCGTCGCCACGTCGATGGGTCGAGCACTCGAAGCCGCCTTGAAAGAAACTGTTGAACAGGCTGGGTTGGTGCATCACTTACCTCTTGTCGATCATGGCCGCGGCTCAGCCGGCCTGTTCGGCCAGGGAAGGCGTCTGCTCGCCAGCACCGTGCTCGGCTTCCTCGATACGCTTGTACAGCGCCAGCGCCTGGCCCACGACCTAGTCCATGTTGTAGTACTTGTAGGTGCCGAGCCGGCCGACGAAGGTCACGCCCGGCGTCTCGTCCGCCAGTTGCTGGTAGCGCTTGTAGAGCTCGGCGTTCTCCGCCCGCGGAATGGGGTAGTAGGGGTCGCCCTCGGCCGAGGGATATTCGTAGGTGATGCTGGTCTTGGGGTGAACCTGTCCGGTCAGGTGCTTGTACTCGCTGATGCGGGTGTAGGGCACGTCCTCGCTCGGATAGTTGACCGTGCAGACCGCCTGGAACTGTTCCTGATCGAGCTGCTTGTGCTCGAACTTCAGCGACCGATAGGGCAGCTTGCCGAAGCGGTAGTCGAAGTACTCGTCGATGGGGCCGCAGAAGATCAGCTGGTCGTGCTGCACCTCGTCGCGAATCTCGCGGTAGTCGGTGCCGAGCATCACCTTGATGTTGGGGTGCGCGAGCATCTTCTCGAACATCTTCGTGTAGCCGTGCCTGGGCATCTGCTGGAAGCTGTCGGTGAAGTAGCGGTCATCGGTGTTGGTGCGCGTGGGGATGCGCGAGGTCACCGATCTGTCCAGCTGCGATGGGTCCAGCCCCCACTGCTTGCGGGTGTAGCCGCGGAAGAACTTCTGGTACAGCTCGCGGCCGATGCCGTTGATCACCACGTCTTCGCTGGTCTGGATGTGCGCCACCCGCTCGGCACGGCTGGCTAGGTATTCGGTGGCCTCCTCGTCGGTCTGCAGATTCAGCCCGTAGAGGCTGTTCAGCGTGGTGCGGTTGATCGGGATCGGCACTTGCTGGCCATCCACCTGCGCCAGCACACGGTGCTCGTAGGGCCGCCAGTCAGTGAAGCGCGACAGGTAGTCGACGATGCGCTGGGCATTGGTGTGGAAGATGTGCGGCCCGTAGCGATGGATCAATACGCCTGATTCATCGTGATAGTCGTAGGCGTTTCCGCCGATGTGCGACCGTCGGTCGACGACCAGCACGCGCTTGTTCAGCCCGGCGGCCAGGCGCTCGGCCAGCACGCTGCCGGCGAACCCGGCGCCGACGATCAGGTAGTCGAAGCCACGCCTTGCGTCGGCTGGACGATCGCCGGCGCCACCGCCTGCAAATTCCGTGGTGCTGTCTCGCAGGCTCATGTCGCGCATTGCATCTTCTCCTTCATCAGGCTCCAGGTGTGATCCCAGGACATGTCGCCGAGGATCTCGTCGGCCCTGGCCAGCAGGCCATCACGGTCCTCGGCATCGGCCAGAGCGGCTTCGGTGGCGGCGACGAAGGCCTCGGGACTATCGGCGATACGCACGATCCCCGTATCGCCGTAGGTGCGCACCACGTCGGTGATTGGCGTGGACACCACCGGGCGACCGCCGGCCAGATATTCGGGCGTCTTGGTCGGGCTGATGAAGCGGGTCGATTCGTTCAGCGCGAAGGGCATGATGGCCACGTCCCAGCCCGCCAGGTAACGCGGCAGTTCGTCATAGGTCCTGGCGCCCAGGTAATGAATGTTGTCGCGTCGCGGCAACAGGGCCGGGTCGATCTTCACCACCGGGCCGATCAGCACGATCTGCCAGTCCGACCGTTGCGCGGCGACCTTGGCGATCAGCGCCAGATCCAGACGCTCGTCGATCACGCCGTAGAAGCCCAGGCGTGGCCGGGGAATTTCGGCCTGATCCGGTGGATCGGCCTGGGGCCGCCGCGCTGCGGCAAAATGCTCGACATCGACGCTGCTGGGGAACGGGTGGGCGTTGTCGTGATGCGTGCGCTTGGCCTCGTAGAGGCTGTGACCGCCGGTGAACACCAGGTTGGCGCGGCGCATCAGCTCCAGCTCACGCTCGATCAGCCTGGGAGGCGCGCCGTGGAAGGCGGACAACTCGTCCATGCAGTCGTAGACTGTCAGCTTCGGCTCGAGGTGATCTGAAAAGGCCAGGCTCATCGGCGTGTAGTACCAGAGCAGCAGCTCGTTGACCCCGAGCTTGGCCAGGTAGCCGTCGAGCAGGTTGCGCTGCACCCGCTCGGCCGCCTCGCCTTCGCAGCCGGCCGGCAGGCGCGGGATAAGCACCTGCACACCGCTCTCCTCGGGGCGCACCTCCAGCCAGGGCTGGGCGTCTTCGGTGGGGATCGGCTCTTCGCAGAACAGCACGTTGAAGTCCCGGGCGAAGCGCGACATCAGGTGCTGTGGTCGCTGATAGACGAAGCTCCAGCGCAGGTGAGACAGACACAGCAGTGTCGGGATCTGCTCGTCGAAGACCACTTCGGCCGGTGCGGTCGACTTGTCGGGGGATTTGCCAATCTCGTACTGGAAGGGGCCTGCCCAGCTCATGAGAACCTCGGTACGGGTGGCGGTGCGGCCAGCGTCCCATCCGCTGCATCGCGCGTGAATTCGGCGCTGCCCTGCGCAACATATAAGGCGTACGGCGCGGCCATTAGTTCGTTTTCAAGCACCGCTCGCCGGCTATGGACGGTTCGATGCAGCCCGCGGTTCCCCCCGAGTCCACGTGCAAAACGCCCGTCATCGGCTGGGTTGAACTTGGCCGTACCTTGCCCGTCCCTACTTCAGGACGCCTGTTTCGACTCGGCCCCTGAGCGCTGCGCGCCGCTGTTTTCCGCGCGGGCCGGCGGGCCGTTCCCTCTTCGGAGACGCTTTGTGGCGCCGCATCGACGGCCAGCTGCGACATGTTCCTCGCGCGTCCAAAAAAACAGCATTGCGGAGGTACGAATTAATGATTCTGGTGACCGGCGGAGCAGGATACATCGGCTCCCACGCAGTACTGGAGCTTCTTCTGGCAGACGAGGAAGTGCTGGTTCTGGACAATCTTTGCAATAGTTCCAGGGTCGCGCTCGAGCGCGTCGAGCAACTGGCGGGGCGACCACTGCAGTTCATCAAGGGCGACGTGCGCAATCGCTCGCTGCTGGCCGCGCTGTTCGCTTCCTATCCCATCCGCGCAGTGATGCACTTCGCCGGACTCAAGGCCGTGGGCGAGAGCGTGCGCGAACCGCTGCGCTATTACGAAACCAATATCAGCGGCAGCATCGCGCTGTGCCAGGCGATGGCCGAGGCGGGCGTGTTCCGGCTGGTGTTCAGTTCTTCGGCCACGGTCTACGGCGGGTCGCCGATGATGCCCATCACTGAAGACCGTCCCACCGGTGTGCCGACCAATCCCTACGGCCAGTCCAAGCTGATGGCCGAGAGCGTGCTCAAGGGCCTGGCCAAATCCGACCCGCGCTGGTCCATCGGCCTGCTGCGCTACTTCAACCCGATCGGCGCCCACGAGTCGGGGCTGATCGGCGAAGACCCCAATGGCGTACCCAACAACCTGCTGCCGTACATGCTTCAGGTGGCTGTCGGGCGGCGCCAGCAACTGAGCGTCTACGGCGCCGACTACCCGACACCCGACGGCACCGGCATTCGCGACTACATCCATGTGGTGGATCTGGTGAAGGGCCATCTGAAAGCCCTGGAGCGGCTCGAGTCGGTGCGCGGCGTCTCGGTGTGGAACCTCGGCACCGGCAAAGGCCACTCGGTGCGCGAAATGATCACTGCCTTCGAGGAGGTTACCGGCCGGCCTCTGCCGCACGTGATCAAGCCACGCCGCGCGGGCGACATCGCCCAGTGCTGGTCCGATCCGGGCAAGGCCTGGGAGGAGCTCGGCTGGCGCGCCGAACGCGATCTGATCAGCATGCTCGCCGATGCCTGGCGCTGGCAGAGCAACAACCCCCGCGGCTACGCCGAACCGACCCCGGAAAAGAAAGCGCCCACCGCATTGGCCAGCTAGCGCAGTCCGACAACGGTGCACGGACCGCACCCTTCCGCTTTACCGATCCGCCTGCCTCGTGTGCTCCCCCGTTCCAACCTGACAAAACGGCCGCCGCCATCGACTTCACGCCGAAGAAAATGGCAGGCTTGCGGATCAATGCCTGATCCACACGGGACCCGCATCGGCATCGCGCGCGGCAGATCGCCAGCGCTCCGCCGCTTCAACCCATCGAGGAAATGCCATGAGCGACACCACCCCCTACGTTCCACCGAAGGTCTGGACACATGACGCACCCTCGGGCGGCAAGTTCGCCAGCATCAACGCCCCCACCGCCGGCGCGCGTGAGGAAAAGGCGCTGCCGGTGGGCAAGCACCCGCTGCAGCTCTACTCGCTGGCCACCCCCAACGGCGTGAAGGTCAGCATCATGCTCGAGGAACTACTCGCCCTCGGCCACGCCGGCGCCGAGTACGACGCCTGGCTGATCAGCATCGGTGACGGCGACCAGTTCGGCAGCGGCTTCGTCGGGATCAACCCCAACTCCAAGATTCCGGCATTGGCCGACTATAGCGTCGACGGCGAGCCGCTGCGGGTATTCGAGTCCGGCTCGATCCTGGTCTACCTCGCGGAAAAATTCGGCGCCTTCCTGCCCAGCGAAACCCGCGCGCGCACCGAAACCCTGAACTGGCTGTTCTGGCAGATGGGCTCGGCGCCCTTCCTTGGCGGCGGCTTCGGACATTTCTACGCCTATGCGCCGGAGAAGTACGAATATCCGATCAACCGCTATGCCATGGAAGCCAAGCGCCAGCTCGACGTGCTCGATCGCCAGTTGGCCGAGCACCGTTTCATCGCCAGTGACGACTACAGCATCGCCGACATGGCCATCTGGCCCTGGTACGGCGCTCTCGTCCTCGGCGATCTGTACGAGGCAGCGGAATTCCTCTCCGTGCAGGATTACCGGCACGTGCAACGCTGGGCAGCCGAGATCGCCGCCCGCCCCGCGGTGATTCGCGGTCGCAAGGTCAACCGCAGCTGGGGCGAGGAATCGGAGCAGGCGCCCGAACGCCACCAGGCCTCTGACCTCGACTGAGCGTCGGCGCAACAAGCTTCGCAGGGTGGAAACGGCAACGCCTTCCACCCTTCATCACATCTCCCATCCGCTCGACAGACACTGCGTGTCAGGCACCTCGCACTCATCGCCGCGACCGCCGATCCTCCCTTGCTGAACTCTGGCAATAGCCGCAAACCCAAGTTTCATGAGCGTAGCTTTTGGCTGCCTGTCATCCACCGATGGCGCGTCGTCGTGCGGATAAACGCAGCTCTCTGCATACCCGGCGAGAAGCCACGCAGACGCTGCTCGGCATTGAGCTTGAAATGCGCCCAGACAAACTCTCGACCATCTTCTCGATTGCCCTCTGATGAGCCAGGCCGCAGCCGCGATCACTCGATAAGAACGTCGTTCTGACCGCCGGGGCTACCGCAACCTGATTCCTACGCCGGCACGCCAGGTAGCGGGTTGGTGGGCTGAAGCCCTCCGGTGTCCGTGGTTCCCGGCGATAAAGGTGCGTCAGGCCGGATCGACCAGATCCTGCCATTCCTCGTGCCGCTCGATGTACTTGGCGATGAACTCGCACTGCGGCACCACGCGCTTGCCGCGCCGCCGCGCATCCTCCAGCGCACCCTTGGCGAGCACACTTCCCCGACAGGCTTGGGTCGACCTCGGTATGGATGAAGACTATCTGCTCGCCCAGCTCGCTGTACGCGGCGAAGCCGAGAGGCTTGCCTTCGACCCGCAACTCATAGCGCTGCTGCGCGGCGTCCTGGCGGACGGTGGCTTGTCTATCGGTCATGGCGGACTCCCTCTCAGGTAAATGGCTGCGGCTAGAGGTACGAGTGGGCACGACAGCCAAGGGTTCAGCGCGTTCGGCGCGCAGGCGGGCTCTACCTCGCGCCAGCCCTCAATCCACCCCGACAAAGCCACCCGTCTGGTGCTGCCACAGACGCGCATAGAGGCCACCGCGGGCGATCAGCTCGGCGTGGGTGCCGGCCTCGATCACCTGGCCCTTGTCGATCACCACCAGCCGATCCATGCGCGCAATGGTCGACAGCCGGTGCGCGATGGCGATCACCGTCTTGCCTTCCATCAGGGTATCCAGGCTCTCCTGAATCGCTGCCTCGACCTCCGAATCCAGCGCCGAGGTGGCTTCGTCGAGCACCAGAATCGGCGCGTCCTTGAGCAGCACCCGGGCGATGGCGATGCGCTAACGCTGCCCGCCGGAGAGCTTCACGCCGCGCTCGCCGACCATGGCCTCGAAGCCTAGGCCGCCCTGGCTGTCGTCCAGGGTCTTGATGAACGCGGCGGCGCGGGCCTTACGCGCGGCAGCCCAGAGTTCTTCCTCGCCGGCGTCGGGCTTGCCATAGCGCAGGTTGTCGCGGATCGAACGGTGCAGCAGCGATGTGTCCTGCGTGACCACGCCGATATTGGCGCGCAGGCTCTCCTGGCTGACCTCGGCGACATTCTGGCCGTCGATGAGGATGCGCCCGCTTTCCAAGTCATAGAGGCGCAGCAGCAGGTTGACCAGCGTCGACTTGCCCGCACCCGATGGCCCGACCAGGCCGATCTTCTCGCACGGGCGAATATTGATGCTCAGTCCGCTGATCACCCCGCCCTGCTTGCCGTAGTGGAAATGCACGTCGTCGAAGCGCACGCCGCCCTGCTCCACCTTGAGCGGCCTGGCATCCTCGGGGTCGAGCACGTCTCGCGGCCGGACGATGCTCTTCATGCCGTCCTGCACGGTGCCGACGTTCTCGAAGATGCCGTTGACCACCCACATGATCCACTCGGCCATATTGTTGATGCGAATCACCAGGCCCAGCGCCAGGGCGATGGCGCCGGTGCTGATCAGCGCCTCACTCCACAGCCACAGCGCCAGCGCGCCGGTGCCGACGATCAGCAGGCCGTTCATACAGGTGATCAGGAAATCCAGGCTGGTGATCACCCGCGACTGCAGGCGGAACTTGCCGAGCAGCTCCTGCATGGCCTCACGGGCGTAGCTTTCTTCTTCCTTCGAATGGGCGAACAGCTTGAGCGTGGCGACGTTGCTGTAACCGTCCACCACCCGCCCCATCACCTTCGAACGCGCAGCGGAAGCCGCCGCCGAGCGCGCGCGGATACGCGGCACGAAGTACCAGAGCGCGGTGCTGTAACCGACGATCCACAGCAGCAACGGCACGATCAAACGCAGATCGGCGGCGGCGAACAGGTACAGCGCGCTGCCGGCATAGACCACCACATGCCACAGCGCATCGATCACCTGCATGGCCGAATCGCGCAGCGACGGACCGGTCTGCATCACGCGCTGGGCGATGCGCCCGGCAAAGTCGTTCTGGAAGAAGTTCAGGCTCTGCTTGAGCACGTAGCGGTGGTTCTGCCAGCGGATCAGGTTGGTCAGCCCCGGATTGATCGCCTGATGGGTGAGCAGGTTGTGCAGGCCGAACACCAGAGGCCGGATAATCAGCGCCACCGCCGCCATCCACAGCAGCTCGTTGCGGTACTCGGCGAAAAACGTCCGTGCGTCATCGGTCGCCTGAGCCATATCGATCAACTGCCCGAGAAAGCTGAACAACGCCACCTCGATCACCGCCGCGAAAAAGCCGACCACTAGCACGGCGGTCATCAACGGCCAGACCTGCTTCAGGTAATGGGCATAGAAGCGCAGCATCCCGGCCGGCGGCGCAACGTCCGGGCTGGGCTTGAAGACATCGATCAGGTTTTCGAAACGGCGGAACAGCATGGGGAAGTCTGCTTTGTGGCGAGGTGGGCGGGCGTCATTCTCGAATACGACCGCTCGGGCACGGCATCTCGGTTGGACGCCCTGAACCCGCAAGCGTTTCGCCAACCACATGCCCTGCCCGTCGATTCGCATCGGTGGACAAGCGCAGCGTTGTCCACCCTACGCCACTCCGCACCCATCCGCCGACGCTACACATCGCGTAAACGAGCAGTTGGAATGCACGCCGAGGAGCGGTGGGGTAAATAAAAGGCTATGTCTGAGTTAGCTGTTGCATAGCCGCTCGTCCCAGCGCTTCCCTCAAGCAAATCAATGGATTGAGCTGGGTCTTATGACGTTCGAGCAGGCGACGCCATCCCAAGTAATGCGTCAGGTACTTGGTGGCCACACCATGAAAGGGAATCATCCAGCCCTTCAACCGGCTGTCGTAGGCGTTCACGTTCTGGATGTGGAAAGGTCCATCGACCCTGCGCTTCTGGCTAGGATTGATCGGTCGG
>JBKEBY010000016.1:0-8758 GCA_047973445.1 Pseudomonas sp. | reverse complement strand
CTGACATCATGAAGACCGAAGGGCTCAAGCAGGCGCTGGACAAGCACGGCTTCGATGCCGCCTTCGGTGGTGCACGCCGCGACGAAGAGAAGTCGCGGGCCAAGGAGCGCGTCTACTCCTTCCGTGACGCCAAGCATCGCTGGGACCCGAAGAATCAGCGTCCCGAGTTGTGGAATGTCTATAACGGCAAGGTCAAGAAGGGCGAGTCGATCCGTGTGTTCCCGCTGTCCAACTGGACCGAGCTGGACATCTGGCAGTACATCTACCTGGAGCAGATCCCGATCGTGCCGCTGTACTTCGCCGCCGAGCGTGAAGTGATCGAGAAGAACGGCACGCTGATCATGATCGACGACGAGCGCATCCTCGAGCACCTCACCGACGAGGAAAAGGCACGTATCGAAAAGCGCATGGTCCGCTTCCGCACCCTCGGCTGCTACCCGCTGACCGGTGCCGTGGAATCCACCGCCGCGACGCTGCCGGAAATCATCCAGGAAATGCTCCTGACCCGCACCTCCGAACGTCAGGGCCGTGTCATCGACCATGATGGCGCCGGGTCCATGGAGGAAAAGAAGCGTCAGGGCTATTTTTAAAGCCAGCGAAAGCTGGAAGCTTGAAGCCGGAAGCTTGAAGCAAACGCAGCAAGGAGTGCTGTATGGATTTCGAAAAACTGGATGTCTGGAAGCGATCGGCAAGGCTATCGGTAGACCTATATCGGCAGCTTGGTAAATCTCGTGAGCTGGGTTTCAAGGATCAGATCACTCGTTCGGGCTTGTCGATTCCCAGCAATATTGCCGAAGGCATGAGCAGGGAAGGAGCAAGGGAAAAAGTGAGGTTTCTGCTGATTGCCAAAGGATCATGTGCCGAACTGCGAACGCAGCTATACATAGGCCGTGAGGCGGGCTTCGTAACAGAAGAATTTGCGAAGCCAAGCATCCAGGAGACCCGAGAGATCGCCGCCATGCTGTCCAGCTTGATTCAAACCATTCGTAAAGACTGCTAGCAGAGCGCAAGGCTGCCGATGCGAGGGGCTGTAACTTCCAGCTTCCAGCTTCCAGCTTCCAGCTCGGAGAATGTAATGAGCCACCAATCCGATTTGATTTCCGCCGACATCCTCGCGTACCTGGCCCAGCACGAGCGCAAGGAGCTGCTGCGCTTTCTCACCTGCGGCAACGTCGACGACGGCAAGAGCACCCTGATCGGTCGCTTGCTGCACGATTCCAAGATGATCTACGAGGATCATCTGGAAGCCATCACCCGCGATTCGAAGAAGGTCGGCACCACCGGCGATGACGTGGATCTGGCGCTGCTGGTCGATGGCCTGCAGGCCGAACGCGAGCAGGGCATCACCATTGACGTGGCCTACCGCTACTTCAGCACCGCCAAGCGCAAGTTCATCATCGCCGACACCCCCGGCCATGAGCAGTACACCCGGAACATGGCGACCGGCGCCTCGACCTGCGATCTGGCGATCATCCTCGTCGATGCCCGCTATGGCGTGCAGACCCAGACCCGCCGCCACAGCTTTATCGCCTCCTTGCTGGGCATCAAGCACATCGTCGTGGCCATCAACAAGATGGATCTGATGGACTTCGATCAGAGTGTGTTCGAACGCATCAAGGCCGACTACCTGTCCTTTGCCGAGCGCATCGGCCTCAAGCCGACTTCGCTGCATTTCGTGCCCATGTCCGCACTCAAGGGCGACAACGTCGTCAACAAGAGCGAGCGGGCGGACTGGTACGAAGGCCAGTCGCTGATGGAAATCCTCGAAAGCGTCGAGATTGCCGGCGACCGCAACTTCGACGACCTGCGCTTCCCGGTGCAGTACGTCAACCGCCCGAACCTGAATTTCCGTGGCTTCGCCGGTACCCTGGCCAGCGGCATTGTGCGCAAGGGCGATGAAGTCACGGTATTGCCGTCGGGCAAGACCAGCCGGATCAAGTCCGTCGTCACCTACGACGGCGAGCTGGAGCAGGCCACGCCGGGCGAGGCGATCACTCTGACGCTGGAGGATGAGATCGACGTATCCCGCGGCGACATGCTGGTGCATGCCGACAACCTGCCGCGCATCGCCGACAGCTTCGACGCCATGCTGGTGTGGATGGGCGAAGAGCCGATGCTGCCGGGCAAGAAATACGACATCAAGCGCGCCACCAGCTACGTGCCGGGCTCCATCGCCAGCATCGCCCACACGGTGGACGTGAATACCTTGGAGCAAGGCCCGGCGAGCAGCCTCCAGCTCAACGAGATCGGCAAGGTCCGGGTCAGCCTGGATGCGTCCATCGCGCTGGACGGTTATGCGCAGAACCGCACCACCGGTGCCTTCATCGTCATCGACCGGCTCACCAACGGTACCGTCGGTGCGGGCATGATCATCGCCGATCCGGTCGTCCAGGGTTCCGGCAGCCATCACGGCGCGTTGGCTCACGTGGCTACCGAAGAGCGCGCGGCACGCTTCGGCCAGCAGCCGGCCACCGTGCTGTTCACCGGCCTGTCGGGCGCGGGCAAGAGCACGCTGGCCTACGGAGTCGAGCGCAAGCTGTTCGACATGGGGCGTGCGGTCTACGTGCTGGATGGCCAGAACCTGCGCCACGACCTGAACAAGGGGCTGCCGCAGGACCGCGCCGGCCGCACCGAGAACTGGCGCCGCGCCGCGCAGGTGGCCAAGCAGTTCAACGAGGCCGGCCTGATTACCCTGGCGGCCTTCGTCGCGCCGGACGCCGAAGGCCGTGAGCAGGCCAGAGCACTGGTAGGCGCCGAACGCCTGATCACGGTGTACGTCCAGGCGTCGCCGCTGACCTGCCAGCAACGTGATCCGCAGGGTCTGTACGCCGCCGGTGGCGACAACATTCCCGGTGAGTCCTTCCCCTACGACGTGCCGGGCAATGCGGATCTGGTGATCGATACCGAATCCGTCAGCGTGGCCGAAGGCGTCAAGCAAGTGATCGATCTGCTGCGTCAGCGTGGGGCTATCTGACGCTGAGGTGAAAAAGAAACGCCCTGCAGATGCAGGGCGTTTTGTTTTGTAGCTGTGGCGTTCGGGCTTTGCTCCCCGAGCGGCCGGGATTTTCGTAGGAGCCAGCTTGCTGGCGATCAGACTTCGATACTGCACGCATCGCCAACAGTAACTAGACGTCCCTCCTGGCTCCTACATCTTAAGATCAGCCGCGCAGCACGTACTTGAGAATCTCCACCACCTGCTCGGTAGTGGTTGCCCACGCCATGGCGGCTGCATCGACTTCCTTCAGTGGGTGCACGATGTCTTCGCCGTGCAGGGTGATGTAGGGCTTGTCCAGTGCGGCGCAATAGCCGGCATCGAATGCCGCGTTCCATTGCTTGTACTTGTCGCCAAAGCGCACCACCACCAGATCGGCCTGTTGAATCAGCGTCTTGGTACGAATCGCGTTGACCTTGGACGACTTGTGGTCGCGCCAGAAGGCATTCGACTCCGTACCGAGGCAATCACCGGCGGCGTCGCTGGCGTCATGGTCCGTAACGGCAGAAGTGAAAACCACGTCCAGCCCGGCGGCCTCAGCGCCACGCTTGATCTCGTCGCGCCAGTCGGTATGGATCTCGCCGGACAGGTAAACGGTAAAGCTCATGAATCCTCCTGATGTTTGGGTGTATGCGCTGCCTCTTTGGCAAAGAAGGGGGATGCTAGCCCGGCGGCATAGGTATGGGCCAGACGTAGGGCGGGTAAAACCCGCCGAATGCGGTTCGCCTTCATGCCGTAGCCAATAATCGCGCGGGTTTCACCCGCCCTACGAGGTTGCACATGGCCCGATCCGATGTAGGGCGGGTTGCAACCCGCCGAACGCAGTCCGCATCCATGCCGAGGCCCGCATTGGCACGCCCGTAAAAACCAAACCCCCGCCGGCAAAGACAAGGTTTTGTGTGGCCGTTCAGGCGATATGTAACCGCGCGGGTTTCACCCGGCCTACGAGGTTGCACATGGCCCGATCCGATGTAGGGCGGGTTACAACCCGCCGAACGCGGTCCGCATCCATGCCGAGGCCCGCATTGGCACGCCCGTAAAAACTAAACCCCGCCGGCAAGGTAGGGTTTTGTGTGACCGTTCAGGTGATATGTAACCGCGCGGGTCTATCCTCCCTGATAAATAATCTGTAATGGCTGGCGGCTGCTCCACGCTATGTTGCTGCGTGGTGCCAGGCCCCTTCACGATCAATGTTCCTCAAACAAGGATGTTTGTATGTCGAGTTTTCGTCGTGTGAGAGTGCCCGGAGGGTGTTACTTCTTCACGGTGGTTGCGGAGCGTCGTCAACCCATTCTGACTAACGATGACGTGCGTCTGGCTTTGCGCGAGGCCATAACGCAGGTTCGGCAGGTGCTACCGTTCCGGATTGACGGCTGGGTGCTGCTCCCTGATCACCTCCATGCAATCTGGACGTTACCCGTAGGCGATGCAGATTTTTCCAATCGGTGGCGCCTGATTAAACGCCATGTGACCCGTACGTGTGGGCCGGCTTATTTCCAGTCTGGCTTTCTCACGGCGCGACGCTCGGCCAAGCGGTGCGGGACCTTATGGCAGCACCGGTTCTGGGAGCACCTCATTCGAGACGAGCAAGATTTCCGCCACCATATGGATTACCTGCACGCCAATCCGCTGAAACATGGGCTGGTAACCCGCCTGACTGATTGGCCCTGGTCATCTTTCCATCGTTGCGTAAGCCAAGGAATATATCCCGCCGATTGGGCTGGTGGTGCATCGGAAGATGCCATCCACGATATCGAGTAACCGCGCGGGTTTCACCCGCCCTACGAGGTTGCACGTGGCCCGATCCGATGTAGGGCGGGTTACAACCCGCCGAACGCGGTCCGTATCCATGCCGAGGCCAGCATTGGCATGCCCGTACAAACCAAACCCCGTCGGCAAAGACAGGGTTTTGTGTGGCCGTTCAGGTGATATGTAACCGCGCGGGTTCACCCGCCCTACGAGGTTGCACGTGGCCCGATCCGATGTAGGGCGGGTTGCAACCCGCCGAACGCAGTCCGCATCCATGCCGAGGCCCGCATTGGCATGCCCGTAAAACCAACCCCCGCCGGCAAAGGCAGGGTTTTGTGTGACCGTTCAGGCGATGTGAACCGCGCGAGTGTCCCCCACACGTGGCTCGATCCGATGTAGGGCGGGTTGCAACCCGCCGAACGCGGATTGCATCCATGCCGAGGCCAACATTGGCATGCCGTAAAAACCAAACCCCCGCCGGCAAAGGCAGGGCTTTGTATGGTCGTTCAGGCGATATGTAACCGCGCGGGTTTCACCCGCCCTACGAGGTTGCACGTGGCTCGATCCGATGTAGGGCGGGTTACAACCCGCCGAACGCGGCCCGCATCCATGCCGAGGCCAGCATTGGCATGCCCGTAAAAACCAAACCCCGTCGGTAAGGGCAGGATTTTGTGTGATCGTTCAGGCGATATGTAACCGCGCGGGTTTCACCCGCCCTACGAGGTTGCACATGGTTCGATTCGATGTAGGGCGGGTTGCAACCCGCCGAATGCGGTTCGCCTTCATGCCGAGGCCAGCATTGGCACGTATGCAGCGATACGATTACATGGGGATCCAGCCTTGCAACCAAAAGCGAGGAGTCCAGCCGGTGTGATGCTGGTTCATATAGGCGTCTGAGGTTTCGGGGAGTTTGGGTACTTCGCTAATCAACACTTTTCCCAGCACCAATAGCACTGGAATTGCGATAAGGACGCAGGCGAAGCGCTGAGTGCGGGAGGGTGTTGCCGTTTTGGACCAGCGGGCCATAGCCAGGCCAATCAGTATTGCCAGCCAGGTTTCCGTATAGGGCATGACGAATACGCCATCGACCTGCGCCAGCACCAGCGCCCCGACGATTGCAACCCAAAGCCCTGCATCCAGCTCGGTGGCGGAAGCTTGGCGTAGATAGCGGGCGCCGTTTAGCAGCCCCCAGGCGCCCAGAACGAGAGCAATAAGTGTCGCGGCAAAGCCCCACTCGGCTAGCCATTGAAGAACAACCTGATGGGGGTGAGCGGCGATCGGGTTATAGGTTGCCGAGTAGTGCATGGGGCCGGCGCCCAGCCAGGGGTTGGCCAGGGCCATTTCCCATGCCCATTGCCAGATGCGTTCGCGTCCTGAGAGGCTGGTACGCAAGTTGTCCCGCAACGCTGGGTCGAGCCCCAGCCAGAGCGGAATCAGTTTGAACAGCAGGAAAAATAACAAAAAGCCCAACAATGCGGCAGCGGCCTGTACAGCGAGGATGCGCCAAAGATTTCTGTTGATCAGCAGCAGCGCAAGATGGCTGGCCAGTAGGCCCAACCACAAGCCTCGTCCGCCAAGAGTAAAGGCAATGCACCATTGGCTGGCTAGTGCCAGTGCGAGCAAGACGGCGATTTCAACGCGCTGTTGCTCGCGGCAGCGCTCTATTAACAGAGCCATTACAGGCATAAGCATGACCTGGAACTGGCCAAAAAAGCGTGGATTGGAAAAGCCGCTGAACAGAATATCGGCATCGAACATCTGCATGCCGGAGATAAAGGCCGTCAGGTAGGTAACGAGAAACTGGAACGCATGGATAGAGCCGACAGCGGCCATGGCCCAGAGTATGGAATTTTGCCAGACTGGTCGTGTTTTCAAACTACCTACAAGCAGCGCCAGCAGAAGCAGGCCGGCATAGTGGGTCCATTCCTTTAAAGCCCATTGTGGCCAGGGAGCCAGTGCGGATGAGCATAAGCCTAAGAGAAGTAGACCAGCCAAAAGTAGCAGGGTGAGCCGTGACAAAGCCGCTTGGGGTAACAGCGCAGCCAGGGGAGCGCAGGTGCATAGCAGAAGCAATTGATAGATGCGTTGCTGGTCATGCCAAGTATACCTATGGTGCCAAATTCCTATCGCTGACAAGCAAAAAGCAGCGAGCAACACTGCCAGCAGTATGTAAGCTCCTGCGGTCGGGCTGAGAGTTTTCATCGGTAGCAACAACTGTTCCTCAAGAGAATTTCACTGAGATTTATTGTTTCCGATTCGTTTGTGTTCCAGCAAAAAACAAAACCCTGCCGATAAGGGCAGGGTTTTGTGTGGCCGGTTAGGTGGGAGTAATCATGGCAGTTCCACCTACCTACCCAGACAGGCTCTTGAGTAAGAATTAAGAGCTGGTGCAGTTGCTTGCGTACTGGTCGCTTACAGTTGTGACGCAGCTCCAAGAGCCTTTGCCTGCATCATAAGTGTATTTAACCGTTTTGGTGTTTAGATTGGTGTTAGCGCCAGAGAAAGTAAAGGTAAGATCGTAGGTGGTGGCATTTGCCGCAGCTGCGGGGGCGGTTACTCCACCATATTGACCAGTAAGCTGGATTCCCAAAATATTGGTTGCCGCGTTCGGTTCGCCTGTTGAGGCGCCGAATGCCTGACCTTGATCAATTTTTTCTTGAACGGCAGTACGAGCACCGCCTAGCAAAGTATGCGCTTCCGAGAATTGAGAGCGTGCAATGTAATTTTGGTATTGTGGAATTGCGATAGCGGCCAGAATGCCGATGATCGCTACAACGATCATCAATTCAATCAGGGTAAAACCTTTCTGCATCTGAGCTTTCATTTGAATCTCCTTGAGTGTTAAGGCATTGAGCCTGCTGGGTATAAAGCACTTGGCGTGCCAGCTTCTGCTTTGAGTTGTCCTTAGAGTTAAATGTTGTGATGCATGTCTTGTCTTGAGGGGGGGTGGAGGATTTGGCATTCCTGATGACGGCTTTTTGATATGTCAACGATGCATCATTTAGATGCTGCTCATTTCCCATGTCGGCGATATGTGACGAAAAGTGGCACATTGCTTTGCCGGTATTTGCACTTATGGATAACTGCGCTATAAGGCGGGCATTCGATTTTCCGCGAGAAGCTCATGAGCGAAAATATTTCCCTTTCCGGCCTGGCCCGGCAAATGGTGCAGGCTGGGGTGCTGGACGAGAAAACTGCCCAGCAGGCCCAGTTGCAGGCGCAGCGCAACAAGCTGTCCCTTGTCACCTATGTAGTGCAAAACAAACTGGCGAAGGGGCGGGCGGTTGCCGAGCTTGCGTCCGATCAGTTCGGCGTCGCATTGCTGGACCTGTCAGCGCTGGACAAGGATTCGCTGCCCAAGGAGTTGGTCAGCGAGAAGCTGGCGCGCCAGCATCGGGTGCTGCCTCTGGTCAAGCGTGGTACCAAGCTTTATGTGGCCATTTCCGATCCGGCCAATCATCAGTCGATCACCGATATTCAGTTCAGCACCGGGCTGACCATCGAATCGATTCTGGTGGAGGACGACAAGCTGGGTGCTGCCATCGACAAGCTCTATGACAGCGGTACGAGTGGTCTGGAGGAGTTGGGCGAAGTTGATCTGGACGGTATCGACGTCGGGTCTGTCAATGATGATGCCAAAGGCGGAGAGGAGGGTGAGGCCGCGGACGACGCTCCAGTAGTGCGCTTCGTCAACAAGATGCTGCTCGATGCCATACGCGGTGGCTCGTCGGACTTGCACTTCGAGCCCTATGAAAGGGCTTACCGTGTGCGCCTGCGTACGGATGGTGTGCTGCATGAGGTGGCACGACCACCGATACAGCTGGCCCCGCGCATCTCTGCGCGGTTGAAGGTAATGGCCGGGCTGGATATTTCCGAGCGGCGCAAGCCGCAGGATGGCCGAATCAAGATGAAGCTTTCCAAGAGCAAGGCCATCGATTTTCGCGTGAACACCCTGCCGACGCTGTGGGGCGAAAAGATCGTGATGCGGATTCTCGACCCTTCCAGTGCGCAGATGGG
>JBKEBY010000049.1:0-11699 GCA_047973445.1 Pseudomonas sp. | reverse complement strand
TGTACGACGGTCGGGTAGGGCACTTACTACGATGGAAAATACTGAAGTCGTGGCCAGCGCCCTCAGGCGCTAGCCAGAACATGATTCCGTTTCGCTTGCCGAAAAATGCGGACACCTGAGGGCTTGGCGTTCAGCTATGGCGAGTCATTTGCCGGAATCAGGGAGTCCCAACCAGGTGTCTTTAGCCGCAATTGATGCGTTGGATGACCAGTTCCCCATCGGTGGAAAGGTTCAGTCGCTGGGCGTTGTACTCCAGTGTCACGGCATCCTGGGGTCGGAGCACCCGGGCCGTTTGTGCACCTGATTGTTCTCGGGCCTGTTCCAGCAGCGCCGGGCTGGCTGTCTTGCCGACAAGATTCTGGACGGCTTCTGCGTTGCAACTGCCCGGCCGGGTCGAAGGCGCCTGTGTTTGCGTCTGCGATTGTTGGCATCCCAGAAGTGCAAGGCTGGCAAGCAGCAGGGTGGCGGTGACAGATACGACGTGCATGAAATTCTCCTGTATGGCGAGCTGCGCTCTGGTTGATGAGGCTTACAGGGTGCATGCTGGAGCGGCGGAAGGGAACCAGTTTGATGTCGATATCGTCTTAGGCGGTAGCCCTTCGCATTGCGCCAAGGCCGACAATAAAAGTGGAGTCGTCATGTTCAATTCACCCTTGATGAATCGAGTAGCCAGCATCCTGGTTGTCATGCATTTCCTGTTGTTCGCGCAGATCCCTCTGGCCCAGGCGGCGATGATCGGTACGCCCGAGGTGATTGCAGAGCAACAACAGCAGGTCGATCGTCAGCAGCTACTGACGATGCTGGATGACCAGAAAGTGCAGGACAAGCTTGTATCCATGGGCGTGGATCGTGATCAGGTCGAGCAGCGTATCAATAGTCTGACGCCGGCTGAGCTCGCGCAGTTCAACCAGCAACTGGACCAAGCGCCTGCCGGTGCAGGTGTGGTCGGCATAATCGTATTGTTCCTGGTGATCTTCATCATCACGGACATGCTCTGCGCGACCAACATCTTCAACTTCATCAACTGCATCAACCGTTGAACCCGCGGATCCTGATATTGCTGTTGTTCGGCCTGCTCGGGGCCTGTGCACGTACGTCGGTCATGCCGATGAACAACGGCGCGCAGTTGCCCGAGCGGGTGGAACTTACCGAGGTTCCTTTTTTTCCACAGCAGGATTACCAGTGTGGCCCGGCTGCATTGGCGACCATGCTGAGCCAGCGCGGCATCGATACCGTCCCCGAGCAACTGGTCAAGCGTGTCTATCTTCCCGAGCGTAAAGGCAGTCTGCAGGTGGAAATGGTGGCTGCCGCCCGCGCGCATGGTTTACTCGTTTATCCACTGCAGCCGAAACTGGAGGCGCTGCTGATGGAAGTGGCGGCGGGCAATCCGGTGCTGGTGCTGCAGAACCTGGCTTTCGATCGCTGGCCGCAATGGCATTTTGCAGTGGTGGTCGGTTACGACCTCGCCGAGCAGCAGATCATTCTCCGTTCCGGCACTGCCAAGCGCTGGATGGGGAGCTTTCGTCAGTTCGAGCGTAGCTGGGTGAAAGGTAATCGCTGGGCTGTACTGACTCTTGAGCCCGACCATCTTCCGGCTTCCGCTCAGGAAACCGTCTGGCTAGCAGCGGCGAGCGACCTGGAGCAGACCGGCAAGGTGGATGCCGCACAACGCGCATACCAGGCGGCGGGTGATTACTGGCAAAGCGGATTACCCTGGTTCGCCCTCGCCAACAATCGCTACAACGCCAATGAGCGGCTCGCAGCGGAGCAGGCATTGCGCGTCAGTCTGGAAAGGGATGCGCGCTTTGCACCGGGTTGGTTCAATCTTTCCCAGGTGCTGGCGGAGCGGGGGTGCGCGGCAGCCGCTGCGGATGCGCGTGCCTGTGCTGCCCGGCTGGCACCGAGCGATGGGCGGTTCGCGGCAGCAATTCCTGAGACGAGCGAGATCGAGGGAAGTTGCCAGGCGCCACCGCGCTGCCCGGCGCAGTGAACTCGAATCAGAATCCCAGCCTGTCTCGCAACGAGTAGTACATCGCACCCAGCGCGCTAAGCGGAACGCGCAGAGTCTGGCCGCCGGGGAACGGATAGTGCGGCAGGCTGGCAAAAGCATCGAAGCGCTCGGCCTGTCCACGCAGTGCTTCAGCGAGCACCTTTCCCGCCACATGGGTATAGGTCACGCCATGGCCGCTGCAGCCTTGGGAATAGTAGATGTTGTCACCAATGCGCCCGACTTGCGGTAAGCGTGACAGCGTCATCAGGAAATTGCCGGTCCAGGCGTAGTCGATTTTCACACCCTTCAGTTGTGGAAAGGTCTTGAGCATCTTTGGCCGGATGATGGCTTCGATATCGGCCGGATCACGTGCGCCATAGACGACGCCACCGCCATAAATGAGGCGTTTGTCCGCCGAGAGCCGATAGTAGTCGAGCAGGTAGTTGCAATCTTCCACACAGTAATCTTGCGGCAGCAACTGACTGGCCAGTTCCTCTCCGAGCGGCTCGGTGGTGATCACCTGGGTGCCGCATGGCATCGATTTGGCGGCGAGCTCGGGAACCAGATTGCCGAGATAGGCGTTGCCTGCGACCACGACATACTTGGCAGTCACGCTGCCGCTGGCGGTGTGGACGACCGGATTCGCACTGCGCTCGATGCGGGTTGCGGGGCTCTGCTCGTGGATCACGCCGCCCAATGACTCCACCGCCGCGGCTTCACCGAGGGCGAGGTTGAGCGGATGGATATGGCCGCCAGTCCGGTCGAGCATGCCGCCGACGTAGCGATCGCACGCTACCACTTGGCGTATGCCTCGTTCGTCGAGCAATTCCAGCTCATGGTGGCCGTAGCGTGCCCACAGTGCTTTTTGCGACTCTAGGTGCTGCATCTGTTTAGCGTTGAAGGCAGCGAAGACGCCGCCGTCCTTCAGGTCACAATCGATGCCGTAGCGGGTGACACGCTCGCGAATGATTCGGCCGCCTTCGAACGCCATGGCGCCGATGAGGCGGGCCTGCTCGGTGTCGACGCTGCGCTCGATGGCGTCCAGATCTCGACTGTAGCTGTTGACGATCTGACCGCCGTTACGCCCTGAGGCGCCGAAACCTACTCCGGCTGCTTCCAGTACTACAACACTGAAGCCGTGCTCCAGCAGGAACAGGGCCGTGGACAGACCGGTGTAGCCGGCGCCGATTACGCAGACATCCGCCTGCTTCGACTCTTCGAGCACCGGGCGCGCGGGGGTGGGGTTTGCCGTGGCTGCGTAATAGGAAGAAGGATAGTGTGTGTTCGGCATTTTGAGAGCACCGTTGTTAATATTTGACGTCGATGCTACCCGTCCGTGCATGGGCTCGCCAGGCGCACACGACGCAGCTTTTTCAAAAATTACGAATATCAGTGAGTTAGCGAAAAAAAGCTTGACTCCTTTTCGTGCATCTTTAGAATGCGCGTCCATCGGAGGCACATAGCTCAGTTGGTTAGAGCACCACCTTGACATGGTGGGGGTCGTTGGTTCGAATCCAATTGTGCCTACCAATTCCGAAAAGGGTCGCGCTAGCGACCCTTTTTTATTGCTCGACTTGTTGAGGGGCGGGCAGTTAAATAGTCGGTTTCGTTCATTCTCCAGTGACTTCGGTTCGTGTCGGTCGGCCTTCGGGCTACTGCCATCGTGCGGCAGAGCAGACCCTGCGGATCGCTTTCCTGGCTCATCCCAACCCACGTGGCCTTTGGTAGGGGTCACCACGAGGAGAGGAGGCGCCATGCCCATCATTACTCTTCCTGACGGCAGTCAGCGTTCGTTCGATCACCCCGTTTCCGTTGCTGAAGTGGCGCAATCCATTGGTGCCGGGCTAGCCAAGGCGACCCTGGCCGGAAAGGTCGACGGCAGGCTCGTCGATGCCAGCGACCTGATCGAGCAAGATGCGTCGTTGCAGATCATCACGCCGAGGGACGAGGAGGGGCTGGAAATCATTCGCCACTCTTGTGCGCATTTGGTGGGGCATGCGGTCAAGCAGCTCTATCCGACCGCCAAGATGGTCATTGGGCCGGTTATTGCCGAAGGCTTTTATTACGACATCGCCTACGAGCGTCCTTTCACGCCGGAAGACATGGCTGCCATCGAACAGCGGATGAAAGAGCTGATCGACCGGGACTACGACGTCATCAAGAAAGTGACGCCGCGCGCCGAAGTGATCGAGGTGTTCCAGTCCCGTGGCGAGGAGTACAAGCTGCGGCTGGTCGAAGACATGCCCGACGAGCAGGCCATGGGACTGTACTACCACGAAGAGTACGTCGATATGTGTCGCGGGCCGCACGTGCCCAATACGCGCTTTCTCAAATCCTTCAAGCTGACCAAGCTGTCCGGCGCCTACTGGCGTGGCGATGCCAAGAACGAACAGTTGCAGCGTGTCTACGGCACGGCCTGGGCCGACAAGAAGCAGTTGGCTGCTTACATTCAGCGCATCGAAGAGGCCGAGAAGCGAGATCATCGCAAGATCGGCAAGCGCCTGGATCTGTTCCATACCCAGGAAGAAGCGCCGGGCATGGTCTTCTGGCATCCGAATGGCTGGACGCTCTATCAGGTGCTCGAGCAGTACATGCGCCAAGTGCAGCGCGAGAACGGCTATCTGGAGATTCGCACGCCACAGGTGGTTGATCGTGTGCTCTGGGAGAAGTCCGGTCACTGGGCCAACTACGCCGAGAACATGTTTACCACCGAATCGGAAAGCCGCGACTACGCGATCAAGCCGATGAACTGTCCGTGCCACGTTCAAGTGTATAACCAGGGGCTGAAGAGCTACCGCGAGTTGCCGCTGCGTCTGGCCGAGTTTGGAGCCTGTCATCGCAATGAGCCTTCCGGTGCCCTGCACGGCATCATGCGTGTGCGTGGCTTCACCCAGGACGACGCGCACATTTTCTGCACAGAAGAGCAGATGCAGTCCGAATCCGCTGCGTTCATCAGGCTGACCCAGGCGGTCTATGCCGATTTCGGTTTCCAGGATATCGAGCTGAAGCTTTCCACTCGGCCGGAAAAACGCGTCGGCTCTGATGAGCTCTGGGATCGCGCCGAAGCGGCGCTGGCGGCGGCGCTCGACAGCGCTGGTCTGCCATACGATCTGCAGCCTGGCGAGGGTGCATTCTACGGTCCGAAGATCGAGTTTTCGCTGAGGGATTGTCTGGGGCGCGTCTGGCAATGCGGTACGCTGCAGCTCGATTTCAACCTGCCGATCCGTCTTGGTGCCGAATACGTCAGTGAAAACAATGATCGCCAGCATCCGGTCATGCTGCATCGGGCGATTCTCGGCTCCTTCGAGCGCTTCATCGGTATTCTGATCGAGCACTACGAAGGCGCCTTCCCTGCATGGCTGGCACCGACCCAGGCGGTGATTATGAATATCACCGACAAACAGGCCGAATTCGCTGCCGAAGTGGAGAAAACGCTAAATCAAAGCGGCTTCCGTGCCAAGTGCGACTTGAGAAACGAGAAGATCGGCTTTAAAATCCGCGAGCATACCTTGCTCAAGGTTCCCTATCTTCTGGTTATCGGAGATCGGGAGGTCGAGACACGATCCGTTGCAGTGCGCACCCGCGAAGGCGTCGATATGGGCTCCATGCCCCTCGATCAGTTCGCGCAGCAGTTGGCGCTGGCGGTTTCCCGGCGTGGTCGCCAAGAATTGGAGTAATCACTATTAAGCGTGAAATGAGACAGGATAAACGAACTGCACCCAAGGCCCCGATCAACGAGAATATCTCGGCACGCGAGGTTCGATTAATTGGGGCAGAAGGCGAGCAGATTGGCATCGTCTCTATTGATGAAGCGCTGCGTGTGGCCGAAGAAGCCAAGCTGGATCTGGTGGAGATTTCCGCCGACGCTAATCCGCCTGTATGTCGGATCATGGATTACGGCAAGCACCTGTTCGAAAAGAAGAAGCAGGTCGCAGCAGCGAAGAAGAACCAGAAGCAGATTCAGGTAAAAGAAGTCAAGTTTCGTCCAGGGACGGAAGAAGGGGACTACCAGGTCAAGCTACGCAACCTGGTACGTTTCCTGAGTGAAGGGGACAGGGCCAAGGTTTCCTTGAGATTCCGCGGTCGTGAGATGGCGCATCAGGAGCTGGGGATGGAACTGTTGAAGCGGGTCGAAGCCGACCTCGCCGAATATGGTTCGGTCGAACAGCATCCGAAGATGGAAGGACGCCAGCTGATCATGGTCATCGCTCCCAAGAAGAAAAAGTAACCACCAGGGCACTGGCAGGCCTTGCGGTTATTTGTAATCACCCACAATGTGGAGTACCGAACATGCCAAAGATGAAGACTAAAAGTGGTGCTGCGAAGCGCTTCAAGAAGACTGCTAACGGTTTCAAGCACAAGCACGCTTTCAAGAGCCACATCCTGACCAAAATGTCTACCAAGCGTAAGCGTCAACTGCGCGGTACATCCCTGATGCACCCGTCTGACAACGCAAAAGTAGAGCGCATGCTGCGCGTACGTTAATCGGTCAAGAATAGAGGAATAACTCATGGCTCGTGTTAAGCGTGGCGTCGTAGCTCGTCGCCGTCACAAGAAAATTCTGAAACTCGCCAAAGGCTATTACGGCGCTCGTTCGCGTGTGTTCCGTGTTGCCAAGCAGGCGGTAATCAAGGCTGGCCAGTACGCCTACCGTGACCGCCGTCAGCGCAAGCGTCAGTTCCGCGCTCTGTGGATCGCCCGTATCAACGCTGGTGCTCGTCAGAACGGTCTGTCCTACAGCCGTCTGATTGCCGGCCTGAAAAAGTCGTCCATCGAGATCGATCGCAAGGTTCTGGCCGATCTGGCAGTGAACGAAAAAGCGGCGTTTGCTGCGATTGTCGAACAAGCTAAGGCTTCTCTGGCTTAAGCCCCTCGACAATCACGAATCCTCGGATTCGTAGCTGCGTCACCGATAGGGGAAGAGCCTTGTGCTCTTCCCCTATTTCGTATCTGAAGAGGGGCTTTTGCAAAAGTGCGCATGAGAGGTGGTTGCCCGCCAGAATCAGCGCGGTTCTGCAAGAACCTCTGGAGGTTGTACATGGAAAACCTGGATGCACTGGTCTCGCAAGCCCTTGAGGCGGTGCAGCGAAGTGAAGATACCGCGGCCCTGGAGCAGATCCGGGTTCAGTACCTCGGCAAGAAAGGCGAGTTGACCCAGTTGATGCAGACCCTGGGCAAATTGTCGGCCGAGGAGCGTCCCAAGGCGGGGGCGGTGATCAACGCCGCGAAGAATCGTGTGCAAGACGTGCTGAATACGCGCAAGGTCGAACTGGAGCAGGCCGCGCTGAGCGCCAAGCTGGCAGCCGAGCGCATCGACGTCACCCTTCCAGGGCGTGGTGAGGCTTCCGGCGGGCTGCATCCGGTGACCCGTACGCTGGAGCGCATCGAGCAGTTCTTCACCCATATAGGCTACAGCGTCGCCGAGGGGCCTGAAGTCGAAGACGATTACCACAACTTCGAAGCGCTCAATATTCCCGGGCATCATCCGGCTCGTGCGATGCACGATACTTTCTATTTCAACGCCAATATGTTGCTGCGTACCCATACCTCGCCGGTGCAGGTGCGCACCATGGAGTCGAAGCAACCGCCGATCCGCATCGTCTGCCCGGGCCGGGTCTATCGTTGCGACTCGGATATCACCCATTCGCCTATGTTTCATCAGGTGGAGGGATTGCTCGTCGATGAGGACATCAGCTTCGCCGATCTCAAGGGCACTATCGAGGAGTTCCTACGAGTGTTCTTTGAAAAGCCGCTGGGTGTGCGCTTCCGGCCTTCGTTCTTCCCTTTCACCGAGCCGTCCGCGGAAGTGGACATGCAGTGCGTGATGTGCAGCGGCAAAGGTTGTCGCGTGTGCAAGCAGACCGGCTGGCTGGAGGTAATGGGCTGCGGCATGGTGCATCCGAACGTGCTGCGAATGTCTGGCATCGATCCCGAGAAGTATTCCGGATTCGCCTTCGGCATGGGGGCTGAACGCCTGGCCATGCTGCGTTACGGCGTCAACGACTTACGCCTGTTCTTCGATAACGACCTCAGGTTCCTCGCGCAATTTCGCTAGGCACTCGAAACGGTCAACGAGAATTCTTTTAGGAGAGCAGGATGAAATTCAGTGAACAATGGCTGCGCACTTGGGTGAACCCAGATGTTTCGCGCGACGAACTGGTCGCGCGTCTGTCCATGGTCGGCCTCGAAGTGGACGCGGTGACGTCGGTTGCTGGCGAGTTCAGTGGCGTGGTGGTGGGGGAGGTGCTGAGTACCGAGCAGCACCCCGATGCTGACAAGTTGCGCGTTTGCCAGGTCAGTGACGGTGCGGAAATCTTCCAGGTGGTTTGCGGGGCGCCCAATGTGCGTCCTGGCCTGAAGATTCCATTCGCCATGATCGGTGCCAAGCTGCCAGGTGACTTCAAGATCAAGAAGGCTAAGCTGCGCGGCGTCGAATCCAACGGCATGCTGTGCTCGCAAACCGAGCTGCAGGTGGGCGACGACGACAGTGGTCTGATGGAGCTGGCGACAGATGCGCCTGTCGGTCGGGATTTTCGCGATTATCTGGGATTGGATGACGCGACCATCGAGATCGGCCTGACGCCCAACCGCGGCGACTGCCTGTCGCTGGCGGGGCTGGCACGTGAAGTCGGTGCCATCTATGGCGCTGAAGTTTCCCAGGTGGAAGTCCATGCGGTTGCCCCTGCCCACGATGAGAAACGCCCGGTTGAAGTGTTGGCGCCCAAGGCCTGTCCGCGTTATCTCGGTCGGGTGATTCGCAACGTCGATCTGTCGCGCCCGACGCCGCTGTGGATGATCGAACGCCTGCGTCGTTCGGACATCCGCAGTATCGATGCCGCCGTCGATATCACCAACTACGTCATGCTCGAACTGGGGCAGCCGTTGCATGCCTTCGATCTCACCGAAATCAATGGCGGCATTCGTGTGCGCATGGCTGAAGAGGGCGAGAAGCTGGTCCTGCTGGATGGCCAAGAGATCAATTTGCGTGCCGATACGCTGGTTATTGCCGATCACCAGCGTGCCTTGGCCATCGCTGGCGTGATGGGTGGTGAGCATAGTGGCGTCAACAGTGGAACGCGTGACCTGTTCCTGGAAAGCGCTTTCTTCGACACCATTACCTTGGCCGGCAAGGCCCGCTCCTACGGTTTGCATACCGACGCCTCACATCGTTACGAGCGAGGAGTGGATTCGCAGCTGGCGCGAAAGGCAATGGAGCGAGCGACCGCCCTGTTGTTAGAGATCGTTGGTGGCGAAGTCGGCCCCATCATCGAAGTGATTGACGAAGCTTCGCTGCCGAAAGTGGAGCCGATCAGGCTGCGTGCTGAACGCATCGAACAAATGCTTGGCCTGCAATTGCCGGCGACCGATGTGATGCAGATGCTTTCCGCGCTGGGCTTTAGCGTGAGTGATGAGGCGCAAGGCCGTTGGCTGGTGCAAGTTCCCAGTCATCGATTCGATATCAGCCTGGAAGTGGATCTTATTGAGGAGTTGGGGCGGTTATACGGATACGACCGTCTGCCAGTTCGCTACCCTCAGGCCCGCCTGGCGCCCGAAGCCCGCCCCGAGGCGCGTGCGGAACTGCCAGCGCTGCGTAGGTTGCTGGTCGCTCGTGGCTATCAGGAAGCGATCACCTACAGCTTTATCGATCCGAAGCTGTTCGAGCTGTTCTCGCCCGGGCAGGCGCCATTGCTGCTGGCGAATCCCATCTCGGCCGATATGGCGGCGATGCGTACGTCATTGTGGCCGGGGCTCGTCAAGGCGCTGCAATACAACCTCAACCGCCAGCAAACACGTGTGCGTCTGTTCGAAAGCGGGCTGCGTTTCGTGGGTCAGCTCAATGTTCTGAAGCAGGAGAGCATGCTGGCGGGCCTCGTTTGCGGTGGCCGCTTGCCCGAGGGCTGGAGCAACGGGCGCGAGTCGGTGGATTTCTATGATGTGAAGGCGGACGTGGAAGCGCTTCTGGCTTCGGCGGGTGGCGCATCGGCTTACGCCTTCGTGCCTGGCGAACATCCGGCGCTGCATCCGGGGCAGACTGCGCGTATCGAAAAAGGCGGTCGACCGGTCGGTTTCGTCGGCGGGCTGCATCCGGAACTGGCGAAGACGCTGGATGTCGATCAGCCGGTGTTCCTCTTCGAGTTGCTGCTCGAGGAGTTGGCGGAAGGGCGGATGCCTGCCTTCCACGAGTTGTCGCGCTTCCCTGAAGTGCGTCGGGATCTGGCCATACTGGTCGATCGCAATGTTCCCGCCGAAGCGATAATGCAATGTATCCGCGAAGCGGCTGGCGAGTTTCTGACCGAGCTCAAGCTGTTTGATGTTTATCAGGGCAAAGGTATTGATCCGCTTAGCAAAAGTATGGCAGTAGGCTTGACCTGGCAGCACCCTTCGCGCACCCTGAACGACGATGAGGTGAACGGTGCGCTGCAGCAGATCCTCAGTATTCTGGAAGAAAGGTTCAACGCCACGTTAAGGAAATAGCGTATGGGGGCTCTGACGAAAGCTGAAATGGCCGAACGTCTTCATGAAGAGCTAGGCTTGAATAAGCGTGAGGCCAAGGAGCTGGTCGAGCTGTTTTTCGAGGAGATCCGGCAAGCGCTAGAGCATAACGAGCAAGTCAAGTTATCCGGTTTCGGAAATTTCGACCTGCGCGACAAGCGTCAGCGCCCCGGGCGCAACCCGAAAACCGGCGAAGAAATCCCGATTACGGCACGGCGCGTCGTGACGTTCCGTCCTGGTCAGAAGCTCAAAGCCAGAGTCGAAGCCTATGCTGGAACCAAGCCATAACGACGAGCTACCGACGATCCCGGGCAAGCGCTACTTCACCATTGGCGAAGTCAGCGAGCTCTGTGCCGTCAAGCCCCATGTGTTGCGCTATTGGGAACAAGAGTTTCCCCAGCTTAGCCCGATCAAACGCCGCGGTAATCGCCGCTATTATCAGCGCCAGGACGTCCTGATGATCCGGCAGATTCGAGCTTTGCTGTATGAACAAGGCTTTACCATCGGCGGCGCACGCCAGCGTCTTTCCGGCGACGAAGCCCGCGACGATACCACTCAATACAAGCAGCTCATCCGCCAGACCATCACCGAACTCGAAGAGGTGCTACAGGTCCTTCGAAAATAACTTCAATATCAGCAAAAATGTTTCACATTTCAGTCAGTTAATGTATAGTGCGATCCGCTTTCAGCAGTGCTGAAAGCAATAGTCGGGGCGTAGCGCAGCCTGGTAGCGCACTTGCATGGGGTGCAAGGGGTCGAGTGTTCGAATCACTCCGTCCCGACCAAAAAAACCCTAGAAAATCCAGCCACTTAGCGGTGACTGGATTTTTTTAGGCTATGTCTGAGTTAGCTGTTGCATAGCCACTCGCCCCAGCGCTTCCCTCAAGCAAATCAATGGATTGAGCTGGGTCTTATGACGTTCGAGCAGGCGACGCCATCCCAAGTAATGCGTCAGATACTTGGTAGCCACACCATGAAAGGGAATCATCCAACTCTTCAACCGGCTGTCGTAGGCGTTCACGTTCTGGATGTGGAAAGGTCCATCGACCCTGCGCTTCTGGCTAGGATTGATTGGTCGGTGAGTGATGCCTTCTGCCTTGGCGAAATGGGCATAAACAGCAGCGCTGTCCGAGCACAGAATCGCATCGGCATCGATCAGCGGACGCAGTCGCTCTCCGATATGCGCGGCATCGAGTTTCTCCAACTGGAAATCGGC